>JAZRPV010000041.1:0-28025 GCA_045649455.1 Bacilli bacterium
CTTCATCTAGATTAGATTTCTCAATTATATATTCTATTTCTTTTATATCTTTAATTTGAGAGATTAATTTACCATTATCAAAATATTTTAGAGTTTCCTCTACTCTATTTAAATATTCTTTTAATTCTTCTATATAATTTATATTTATATATTTAAAATCTCTTACTAAATTATATTGATTTAAACGTCTTACTAAGTTTTCTATTGCTATTTTAGATTTAGTATATTGTGGTACTCCTAGGATATCAAAATTATGTTTTTTCATTATAAATAAGTTTTTTGATTCTACTAGGGTATTATTAAATTCTTCTTCGGAACGGATAAAATTGCTTACTAAAGCTTTAAATAAAAATAATTCTGGATCTTGTAATTTAGAAATATATTCTGCTAGAAGGTGGATATCTTTTCTAGCAATTAATAATAAGTCGTTGATATATGTTTGGATGTTGTATTCATTTTCTAATTCTTGGATCTTACTTGTAAGTTCAATCTTTTTATCATCTAGTTGTGATTGCAGTATTAAAATAAGTTCTTCTTTTTTCATGATTACAACTCCTATTATTCTATTCTTATTTTATTATAGCATAGTTTTCTAGAAAATAAAGTTATTCTTCTACTAAATTTGATAATTTTTTAAATAGTTTGTTTATTCCTTTTTTATATGTTGATTCTATTAAATTTGATAATTTTAAGGCATATGAAGAAATCTTATTATTATAATTTTTTTCTTTTTTTAGATAGTTTGATGCGATTATTTCTTTTCCTTGTTCTAAGTCATTTTCAAATTGTTTTATTGATTCTTCTGTTAAAATATATTGCTTTCTATTTTCTATTTCTTGATGATTAGATGCGGTTGTTAGATATAAAGTCATAAATATTATTAATAGAATTGTTATTAGTACTTTTATTATTTGTTTAATATTCATTTATTACCTCCATAAAGCATTCTGCTAAGGCTAAAGATGAATTTAATACTTCTATAGGTGTATTTTGATATCCTCCCATTTCTACTAGAATTAAATACTTTGAAAAGTCTTGATTATATACTCCATTTACTCCTGGACCACCCTTTTTATAGATACCTTTTGATAGATTGGGATATTTCTGATTTATGAGATTATTTAGTTTTTCTGTGAATGATAAATTTTCATGATAGTTTGGGTTTTCTAATCCTATTAAAAATAGTATTTTGGCATAACTTTTATCATTTATATTTATAGTTGTTTTATCTTTTGTAATAGAATCTCTATGGATATCAATAAAATACTTTAGAGTTGGATATTCTTGTTTTCTTTGTTCTAGAAGTATTCTTGTTGCTTTATAAGAGTATGAATAATTCCAGGAGTTTTTATTTAGTATTTCTTTTATATTTGATTCTTCAACGTATGTATATAATTTATTCTTATTAAATATTTCTTCTAAAATATAGTTTGTTATTGTTACTGTTGGTTTAATAGAATAATCTAAGATAGTTGATGTTTCATACTCTTCTGTTTGATGAGTATTATATATGTAAATTAAAGGGTCTTTTGATTCTTCTTTTATGACTGGGATTGTTTTCTTTTGTCTTAGATTTTTATTTAAATAGTTTAAAGTATTTTCTTTATAGTTTATTAGTTTACTTGTAAGTAGTTTATATGATAATTCTTTTTTAGTTTTTGGAAGTGAATAATCTACTAAGATATTTATAAAGTCTTTGTTTGTTATTTCTATATTTATTAGACCGATAATTATTCCAAATAAAAATATTAATACAGGAAATAGTTTTTTCATTATATCACCAGTATTAATATATTATGTTATTTAATATTATTTTGTCGGATTAAAGTCATTATGTAATGATTTATTAAGAGAATTTGCGATTAAAAGAGATAGTTTATCTATTTGGAAATCTATTTCTTTTGGGGTTACCATTAAGTTGTATTTTATAGGGATTAGAACTTCATCTATTAATTGTTTTAGATCAGATGGATCTAGAAGACCTATTTCTCCTAAGATGTTTTTTTCTTCTTGTTTTGAGAGATTATTTTCTTGTTCTGAATAATCTTGGTATGTGGTTAGTTTTGTTTTGATGTTATCTTTATTTTCTATTTGATAGGAAATATGTTTTTTTAAATTTATTAGTGTATCTTTTACAATAGTTGATGCTTCTACAATAGTTGGAACTCCTATTGCGATTACAGGAATATTTAAAGTGTTTTTAGTTAATTCTTCCCTGTTATTTCCTACTCCACTACCTGGAGAGATTCCTTTTGTTGTTATTTGAATTACTTTGTTTAAATGATCTATAGAAGAAGATGCTAGAGCATCTATAAATATTACTAATTTGGTATTTGTTTTTTCTATTAGAGATTTAATAATAGTTGATGTTTCAATACCAGTTGTTCCGGTTACTTCTGGTTTAAATATAGCAGTGTTTTGATAAGATATATCTACTTCACCTAGATTATATAAATAACTTGTTACAAGGATGTTTTCTAATGTTTTGGGACCAAGTGAATCTGGTGTTGATAAAGAATTTCCTAGACCTATTATTAAGACTAAGTCTTCTTTTTTTATATTTATATCTTTTAATACTAGTTTTAATTCTTTTATTAAAGTTTTTTCTATTGTTTTAAAATTATCTTTATCGGTTATATCATCAAATGATATAGAGACATATTTATCATTATGATCTTCTATTCTTTCTACTTGGTAAATTTCATCTTTTATTGTTTCTTTTTTAGTACCTTGAATGTCTTCTCTTTCAATTATTAAATCTGTTCTTAAGTTATATTTTTCTAAAGATATTTTATGCATTTTACTCACCTAGTATTATTTTTTGCAAAAATAGAGAATTTATTTGCATTTTTTTTATTTTTTTGATAAAATTAACTTGTTTACAAAAAGTGAGGTGAAAAAGATGCCAAATATTAAAAGTGCTGTAAAACGTATGCATTCAAACGCTAAGAAAGCAGAAGTTAACTCATTAGTAAGTGGAGCTATGAAAACAGCAATCAAAAAATTCGAAAAAGAAGTTGCAAACGGAAACAAAGAAGAAGCTAGTAACAACTTAAATATCGCTTTACAAAGAATTGATAAAGCTGTAGTTAGTGGATTAGTTCATAAGAACAAAGCTGCTCGTTTAAAATCAAGATTAACAAAAATGAGAAACTCAATGGAATAAGATAGTAAACCAATTAAATATTAATTGGTTTTTTATTTGCTTATTTATAAAATTAAGATATAATGATTATAGAATAATATATGGGTATGGTGAGAGTATGCGAAAGCTATTTAGTGGTCTTCTTACTTTATCATTATTGTTAATTCTATTAGGATTAATTTTATATAATGAACAAAGTGTAGTTCAGTATCTTAATGAAACTATTTTACATTCACATGATAAGATAGTTGTTCATAGAAATGAATATTATAGACCAAGTAATTTTATGTTTGTACAAAATACTGAAAATCATTTAGTATCATCAAAACAAGAAATATATAATAATTTTTATTCTGGTATTAATAGTGGTGAAGATGAATTTTCTTTCTTCTGTAAACATGATTATAAAGAATGTATTGATGATTTAACTGAGATTGCAAGTAATAGAGATTTATTATCGCATATTAATAATTTTACTCACCCATTTAATAGTTTTAAACAAGTTGAGACAAAGTTTGAAGCTTTTGGAAAAGTTACTATTATGTTAAATAAAAATTATACAAAAGATGAAATCAATCGATTAAACACAGAAGTTTCAAGATTATCAAAAGAATTATTTAGTGAAAATAACACTGTTAAATATAACATTTTACAAGCACATAATTATATCATTAATAAAAGTAAATATGATTCTGATAAAATAAGTGGTAAGTCTACTTATAACTCTGATAAAGCGATTGGCGCTTTATTTGAAGGATATGCAATATGTAGTGGATATACTGATTCAATGCAGTTGTTCTTAGAAGAACTTGGAATTAATAATTATAGAGTTGCCAGTGAAAAACATACATGGAATGCAGTAGAGATTGATAATACTTGGTATCATTTAGATCTTACTTGGGATGACCCAGTAACAGTTGGAATTCCTGATTTAGATTTATTAGAACATGAATTTTTCTTAATAAGTACTCGTGATTTAAAGAATTTTAATACTGGTGAACATGAGTTTGATGAAAATATTTATAAAGAATTAAAAATAGAAGCTTAGGCTTCTATTTTATTTTATGTAATTATATACTTCATTGATTGTTTCATTGAAGTTTTCAAAGTTTACTTCAAACCACTTAGTATCAAATTGATGTTTGAAGAAAGTATATTGTCTTTTAGCATATCTTCTAGAATCTTGTTTTATTTCATTGATTGTTTCTTCTAATGATTTATTTTCATATAGATGAGAATAAAATTCTTTGTACCCTATTCCTGTATTTAATACTCTTGAAGTTAAATAATATGGTTTTAAAGACTTTATTTCATCTAATAAACCATTATTTATCATTTTATCTACTCTATTATTAATTCTTTCGTATAAGTAGTCTCTGTTAGTTGTAAGTCCAATTACTTTTACTGGATAAAGTAGTTTATCTTTATTATGAGTGATTGTTTCATTATTTTCGTATTTATTTAATAATCTTATTAATCTTTTACGATTATTTACGTGTACATCTACTTCATCTGTATATGTTTTGATTTTATTTAAAATTTCTTCATTTGATAAGTCATTATATTCATTGTAAGTTGTACCTTCGTCAAAATCATAATCATATAGAGCGGCTTTTATATAAAGACCTGTTCCTCCTACTATTATTACTCTTTTGTTTCGAGAAGTTATTTCGTTTATTAATTTTCTTACATCTTTTTGATAATCAAATACTGAGTAGTCTTCTTCTACCGTTTTAATATCAATTAAATGATGTGGAATATCTTCTCTTTCTTCTACTGTAGGTTTAGCACTACCAATATCTAAATTCTTATAAATAGCGACAGAATCACCATTGATGATTTCTGCATCTAATTTTTTAGCAAGTTCTATACTTAGTTTTGTTTTTCCTACTCCTGTAGGCCCAACGATAACAATGATATCTTGCATATTATCACTCCTAATCAATTGAACGTTTAAATAGTTTTTCTAAATCATATTTTGTATATGTAATAATTGTTGGTCTTCCATGAGGACATGTAAATGGATTTTTAGTTTTTCTTAAAGCATCTAATAACCATACTTGATCATCATATGATATATAATCATTAGCTTTAATAGACATTCTACATGCCATTGTAATAGCTGCTTTTTCAATAAATTTTTCTCTTGAGAACTCTTCATTTACTGAAACAATATCTAAAATCTTTTTAATTGCTTGTTCTTCATAACCAACAGGTAACCACGTTGGATGTGATCTAATTATAAATGTGTTTGTACCGAATTCATCTAGATCAAAACCAAAACCTTTTAACATTGGAATTTTTTCTTTAATAATTAAATATTCGTTTGTTGGTAATTCTATTTTTATTGGTACAAGTAAATCAGTTATATTAACTTCTGTTGTAGACATTTCGTGAAGATACTTTTCATAATTAATTCTTTCAGCAGCGGCATGTTGATCTATTACATACATACCATCTTCATTTTCTGCAATGATATAAGTTAAATATACTATTCCTCTTGGAATCATTTCTTTTATTCTATATTCTTCTTTTTCTTCTACTTCAAAAGGTAATTCATTATACTCTTTCTTTTCTTCTTGAATAGTAAAATCTAATTGAATAGTTTCATATTTTTTATCTTGTTCTTTTTTTACTTCTTCTGTAATTTCTTCTTTTATTTGTGTTCTTACTTCTGATACAGAAGAATTATCTCTTACTGAGATGTTTGGTATTAATGTTAATTCTTTTAGACGTTCTGTTATTAGTTTTTCTACTAATTCTTTTAATGAATCCATTTTAGAGAATTTAATATCCATTTTCGTTGGATGAATATTAATATCTATTAGGATTGGATCAACATCTATATTGAAAACAATAATAGGATATTTATCTTTTGGAATATAAGTATGATAACATTCTACTATTAATTTGTTTAATTCATTATTCTTTATTACTCTTCCGTTTACTAGTGTAGTGATAGAGTTTCTATTACTTTTAGTGGCTTCTGGATATGATATATAACCACTTACATAGTAGTCATCATTTTCTCCAGAGATTGGAATCATCTTTTTAGTTATATCAACTCCATATATTTGATAAATTACTTTTAAAAGATCTCCGTTACCATCTGTTGTTAAAAGTACTTTATCATTATTTGATAGAGTGAATTTTATATTTGGATAAGATAATGCCATTTTGTTTACATATTCTACTATATTAGCAAGCTCTATGTATAAGTTCTTTAAATACTTTAAACGTACTGGTGTATTATAAAATAAATCAGATACTGTGATAGTTGTTCCTGGTTGTAGATCGCTTGGTTCTACATTTACGTTTTTACCACCCTCTAATGTTACTATTGTTCCTTCTACTCCGTTTGATGTTTTTAATCTTACATTTGAAACGGATGCGATTGATGGTAAAGCTTCACCTCTAAAACCTAATGAGTCAATATTGAATAAATCATCTAGTTTCTTTAATTTAGATGTAGCATGACGAGAAAATGCTGTTTGAGCATCTTCTCTATCCATACCTATTCCGTTATCTGATACTGTTATTTCTTTTACTCCTGAGTCTATTAAAGAAATAGATATTTCAGTACTATTAGCATCTATTGAGTTTTCTACTAATTCTTTTACTACATTCATAGTCTTTTCAACTACTTCTCCAGCAGCAATCTTATTAGCTAAAATTTCATCCATTACTTTAATTTTACTCATATTATCATCCTATCCTTCAAAATTACGATCATTTGCATGCGATGGACATTCTAAATGTACTGCATAATTATATTGATCTAATTGGTTTGAAGTTCCTTTTCTTCTTGTTACTTTAACTTGTCCTGTACATTGAACATTTGACTTTGATGCTGGGTCTTCTAGCTCTTTTACATATCCTAATTGAATTAATTTATCAGATGTTATTATTAATCCATTAGTACAGTTTGTAATAGCTGCCCCTGCTGGTTGACATTCTGGTACTAGAACACCTTTATCTATAATATAGTTTTGAGCACCATTGAATAGTGTTAACTCCATGGCTTCGTATGATTTTTCTCTTGTTTTTTGCATATAAATTTGTGTACCACCTATAGCAATACCGCTTATTATACCTAATATTACAATTACGGCAAGTAATTCAATTAAGGTAAATCCTTTTTTATTCATTTTATATTCCTCCTTATTCTTTTATTATACTATATTTCTTTTAAGTATGTATAAACATTTGATGCTACTTCTTCTGGTAATACTTCTTTTAATTCTTCTAACGATGCTTCTTTCATCTTCTTTAAAGAACCAAATCTTTTTAGTAAATCTTTTTTTCTTTGTTCTCCTATTCCTGGTATTACATCCAGTAATGATGATAATGCTCCTTTAGACTTAATATTTCTATGATATGTAATTGCATATCTATGTACTTCATCTTGAATCTTTGTTAAAAATAAGAATAAATTAGATGATTTTTCTACTTTTAATATTTCATAGTTATCAGTCATAATTTCACTTGTACGGTGTTTATTATCTTTAACTAGACCAATAATTGGAATATTTAATCCAAGAGATGTTACTATTTCTTTAGCAACTCCTATTTGGGCTTTTCCTCCATCTATAACGATTAAATCAGGTTTTTCTAAGTCTTCCATTAAAACTTTATAATAACGTCTATAAAGGACTTCTTTCATAGCGGAAATATCATCTTTAGCATCAGATGTAATCTTAAATTTACGATATTCATCTTTTTGAGGTAGAAAATCATCAAAGACAACCATTCCTCCTACATAGAAAGTTCCAAACAAATGAGAATTATCAAATGATTCCATTCTTGATACTTTATCTAAATGTAATAATTCTTTTAATTCTTTGATTGCATTTAATCTTTTTTCATCATCATTTTTTAGAATTTCTTCTTCCCTTTCTAATTGTTCTTTAGCATTTTCATATGCTAAATCTATTAGTTGTTTTAATTTTCCTTTTTGTGGTTTAGATACTTTTATATTAAAGTATTCTTTTAGAAGTTCTTCATCTAAAGATTCTGGTATTAATAATTCTTTCGGTAAGATAGATGTCTTATCATAGAACTTAATTAAGTATTCTAATACTTCTTCTTCAGTATCTGTTATAGTTTGAATTATTTCATTATGTCTTCCAAATAATAATCCATCTCTTATAAAGAATATTTCTATTGATAAGAAGTTTTTATCTTTATAGTAGTTTATTAAATCAAAATTATAATCTTTATTTAAATCTATTTTTTGTTTATTTAAAGTTACTTTGATGTCATCTAACATATTCTTTAATTCTAAGGCTTTTTCATAATTTAGATTTTCACTAGCAATAGTCATTTCTTCTTCTATCTTTTTTGTTATTATGTCGGCATCGCCTTTTAAGAATGAAATAATTTCTTTTTTCATTTTATTAATTTCTTCTTCCGAAACTTGTTTCTTACAATAACCAAGACATTCATGAATATGATAGTATAAACATAAATCTTTTTTTAATTTATCACATTTACGTAATGGATAAATTCTATTAATAATATTTACTGTTTTTCTAGCGGCATTTACATTAGGATAAGGTCCATATAAATGAGTCTTATCTTTTTTCTTTTTAACATTACGAACGACTTTTAATGTTGGATATTTTTCATTTGTTAATTCTATGTACGGATATGTTTTATCATCTTTTAATAAAATATTATATTTAGGATTATATTTCTTTATTAAAGTTATTTCTAGGATTAGAGATTCTAATTCAGATGATGTAACAATATAATTAAAATCATCTATATCTTCTACTAATAATCTAGTTTTACCTGTTTGAGTTCCAGTAAAATAACTTTTTAATCTATTTTTTAAGTTTTTAGCTTTACCTACATAGATGATTACACCATCTTTATTTTTCATTTGATAACTACCAGGTTTATTAGGCACTAAAGATAGTTTTTCTCTAAAGTCTTTCATAAAATCACCACGTATAAATTATAACAAAAGAAAAAGACTATTTCTAGTCTATTGGAATTTTTCCATTGCTTTCATCATTTGATTAATTTGTTTTTGATTAGGTTTTCTTCCCATTTGCATCATTAATGTTTTAATCATTTCTTCATTAATTGGAGGATTTTCTTTTAAATATTTTTTCATAAAGAATCTAGCTCCAAAGAAACCAGCTAATGCTCCGATAAGAAGACCTACTACTAATAATAAAATATCTGCTAACATATTTTCATCTCCTCTTCTATATTTTACATAAAATATATGATTTAAACAAGTTATTTATAATAAATAAGTATAGTTTTTCTTTATTTTTGGGGATGTTGAAGTTAAAAAGAAATATTCATAATTTTTAAAATCACAGACAAAATAATTTTCTGAAAAATCTGATAATATTTTAAAGAAAGCTTTTGAATTGTTCTCAACTTCTAATTTCATATAAGATGATTTTATAGTTAATCTACTAATTTCATCTTTATATAAATTATTTATATAATGAGTTTGATTCCTTTTAGAATATGGTATATCTTGATGATATTTAATAAATATTTTTCGATCGAGATCGTTTTTATTTATTTTATTTATTAATTGATTAAATAAGTTATATCCATACTCTACTTCATTTTTTTCTAAATGATAGATTTGTTTTAGAATGTTATATAAGACTCGTTCATTTCCTTTATATAAATTTTTAAATTCTTTTTTTATATCAAAAATAAAATAGACTTTCATTATATCACCATTAATAGGTTATCAATAACGAAGGTCTATTTTTGTCTATTTTAATAATTCTTCTACTTTTTGTTCTAATGTATCTGGATCAAATCCATATTTCTTTAGAACATCATTTTTTGGTCCGCTTGAACCAAAGTTTTCAAGTGTAATTAAATATTTTTCATTATAAATTAATGTATGCCATGAATATGCAGGAGAAGTATCAATTACTATTTTTCTTACTTCTACTGGAAGAATTTCTTCTATATATTCATCTGATTGATTTAAGAATCTATTAAGATTTGGAATTGATACTACTCTAATATCTATTCCTTTTACTTTTAATCTTTCTGCCACTTCAATTGCAGTATGAACTTCTTCTCCTGATGCAATAATAATTCCATCTGGTTTTTTAGGTGTATCTAAGACGATATAACCACCTTTTTCTACTTCTGATGACTTAGTTGTTGTCATAATTGGAAGTGAGTTTCTAGATAGACATATTGCTGCTGGAGATGATGTTTTTTCGAAGATTGTTTTATACGCTCCTAAAACTTCATTTATATCAGCAGGTCTAAACACATCCATATTAGGCATTGACCTTAAAGCGATTAATTGCTCTACTGGTTGATGAGTTGGTCCATCTTCACCTACTGTGATTGAATCATGTGTGAAAATATATGTAACTGGTAAATTCATCATACATGCAAGTCTCATTGATGGTCTTAAATAATCACTAAAACTTAAGAATGTTGAACCATATGGACGTAATCCACATAGAGCCATACCATTTAAGATAGCTCCCATAGCATGTTCTCTTACTCCGAAGAAGATATTTTTTCCAGAATAGTTATCACTACTGAAATCTCCGCCATCTTCAATGTAAGTTTTATTGGCAGCGAATAAGTCTGCTGAACCACCTAATAGATATGGAACAAATTCACTTATTCCGTTTAAAATCTTTCCTGATGTTACTCTAGGAGATTCTTCACTTGCTTCAGGTGGTGTGTATTCTAAGTCTTTTAAACTTATTGTTTTATCTTCACCCATTAAATAATTTAATTCTTTTTTAGTTTCTTCATCTAATGTTTCAACTAACTTATCAAAGTCTTCAGAAATACCTTTATTTCTTTCTTCGATTAAATAAGTCATATCATCAATTGGTGTTTGTGATACTGTAAATGGAATATCTCTAACACCCAATTTTTCTTTTATATTTGTTATATCGTCTTGTGATAATGGTGAACCATGAGCTTTTGATGTTCCTTGAACTGATGAGTATTTTCCAATAACTGTTTTTATTTCAATTAATGTTGGTTTATCAGTTGATAGTTTAGCGGCATCAATAGCTTTTGAAATTGCTTCATATGATTCTCCATCGTCTACTGTAATAACGTTCCATCCCATTGATACAAATCTCATTGCGATGTTTTCATTAAATGTTTTGTTTGTTTTTCCATCTAAACATATATCATTTGAATCATATAGAACGATTAATTTATTTAATTTTAGAGTTCCTGCTAAAGAGATAGCTTCATAAGTAACCCCTTCCATTAAATCTCCGTCTCCACATAAGACATATGTATAGTAATCTATTACTTTATTTTTTTGATATCTAGTACGTAAATACGCTTCTGAGATTGCCATACCTACTGCACTGGCAAGTCCTTGTCCTAATGGACCAGTAGTCATATCTACACCAGGTGTTACACCATATTCTGGATGCCCTGGAGTTTTAGAATCAATCTGTCTAAATGCTTTTAAATCATCTAG
Organism: Bacilli bacterium; assembly: GCA_045649455.1. Taxonomy (GTDB): domain Bacteria; phylum Bacillota_I; class Bacilli_A; order RF39; family UBA660; genus JAEDES01. The sequence goes on from JAZRPV010000041.1 coordinate 11,604, forward strand.
TGTTAAATCAAATCCTGACATATATAAAGTTGAATATAATAATGCTGAACCATGTCCTGCTGACATTACAAAACGGTCTCTATTATAAAACTTTGGATTTTTTGGATCGAATTTCAAATGATGAGCATATAAAGTATAAATAATTGGAGCGGCACCCAAGACAATTCCTGGGTGTCCACTTTTTGCTTCATTTATCATATCGATACCTAAGCATCGTATTTGATCTATAATTTTGGTTTGATTTATATCACTACCATCTTTTCGTTGAGTTATCACTTGAATCACTCCTTCTTTGTTTTATTAGTATATCATAGTATTTAAATTTTATGATATCTTATTTTCTTATATAGCTCCATTAATACTAAAACAATTGATGCAATAGCGAATAGTCCGATCATACTTGAGAAAGGTACTACTACAGTTTGTAATAATGTTGATAATATATCTACGTTCATTACTACTATTTGTAATAATACAGATGCAATTACACCGATTACAATTAATTTATTATTCTTTAGTGGAACTTTAAATGCTGATGCATGTTCGCTACGACAGTTAAATACGTGGATATTTTGGATAAATACCATTAATGCCATGATGTAACCACGCGCTGTTGGTACATCCATATGAGCTACTTTAATTAAGTAATACCATACGGCGAATACTATTAAACCAATGATTGTTCCAGCTACAATAATTTCTTCTAAAATTGTTTTATCAAATAATGATTCTTTTGGATCTCTTGGTTTTTCTTTCATTATATCGTTTTCTGCTCTTTCAAATGATAAAGCAAAGTCTTGAATACCGTCTGTTACAACGTTTAACCATAAGATTTGAATTGCTACTAATGGCATATCCATATCAAATAGAATTGCTAAACAGAAGAATAATACTTCAGCAAGTCCACATGATACTAGGAAGAAAATAATTTTTCTAACGTTAGCGTAAGCTACACGACCTTCTAAAATACCAGCAACAATTGATTTGAAGTTGTCATCTAGTACAATCATTTTAGCAGTTTCACGAGCTATATCTGTACCACTACCCATAGCAATACCAATATTAGCAGTTCTTAATGCAGGAGCATCATTTACTCCGTCACCTGTAACTGCAACGAATTCTCCTTGGCGTTTTAGAGATTCTACAATTTCTAGTTTTTGTAAAGGTGTTACTCTTGTAAATACAACTTTATCTTTTACAAATGCATCAAATTCTTTTTCACCTTTTGCTAAGTATTCATCTACTTCATCACCAGTAGTTACTCGTTCATATGATGATGTTAGTTTTAAATCTTTAGCAATAGCGAAAGCTGTTAATGGGTGGTCTCCAGTAATCATTAATACTTTGATTCCTGCACCACGGCATTGTCTGATTGATGCTACTACTTCTTTACGAATTGGATCGATAAATCCAACCATACCCATAAATGTTAAATCTTTTATATCGGATTCAGTATAACTATCTTTTTTCTTGATTTTACCATTAGCAATTGTGATTACTCTTAATCCTTCTTTTGCCATTGTTTCATTTTGTTCATTTAATTTCTTTTCATTATGTTTATTTACTAAATTTGAGTCACTACAGAATCCTAATACTTTTTCTAATGAACCCTTAATAGTACAATATGTTTCTCCATTTTTTTCATAGAATACTGCAGAGTATTTATTTTCAGATTCATATGGAATACTATCAATTATCTTAATATCATCTGTTTTTACTTTTGCTTTTTTACCTAATACTAAGAAGGCAATATCGATTGAGTCCCCAAATCTTTCTTCTTCAGTAAGGGTTGCTTCATTATTAATTGTTCCTAATAAAGCAAGTTCTTTGGCATAATCTAATTTTTCACCAGTGATAGAACCTTCTATTTCATATCCTACTCCTGTGATATCATATTCTAAATTATTTGGTAGAACAATCTTCTTAGCTGTTTGTTCATTTACTGTAAGTGTTCCTGTTTTATCTGATGCGATTACAGTACAACTACCAAGAGATTCTACTGAGTATAGTTTTTTAGCTACTACTTGTTTTTTAGCCATGTGATTTGATGCTATTGTTAGAGCCATTGTTAATGCTAGAGGAAGTCCTTCTGGCATTGCTGATACTGCTAAGGCTACTACTGATAGGAATATTTCATTATATGGTACTCCTTTTGAAACAAGTAATACTGTAATTAATAATGCAACTATTACAACTAAGATACTAATTTGACTTGATAATTTATTAACTCTAATTGTTAGAGGTGAAAGTTCTTCTTTAGTATTGTTAATTGTGTCTGCAATTTTACCTAATTCTGTTTTTAATGCAGTTGCTACTACTATAGCTTTTGCACGTCCTGTAACTACACTTGTACCAGAGAAAAGCATATTCTTTTGATCGCTGATTGATAACTTATCAGTCTTAATTGGATCGGCATGTTTATTTACTGCTAATGACTCTCCAGTAAGAATAGATTCATCTACTGTAAAGTTATGGGCCTCTATAATTCTTAAATCTGCACTAATTTTATCTCCTGATTCTAAAAATACATAGTCACCTGGAACTACGTTAGCAGAATCTATTACTATTTCTTTTCCGTTTCTTAATACTTTTGTTTTTACTGTTACAAGTCTTGATAAAGCTTCTGCTGTATTATTAGCTTTATTTTCTTGATATGTACCTAAAGATACGTCAACTAAAACAATTAAGATAATAGCTAAAGCTTCTATTGGTTCATTTCCAATTAATGATGCTATAACAGCAACTAGTAGTAATATTAAAATTGGATTTTTAAATTCATTTAAAAATATTTTTAATACACTATCTTTTTTCTTTTTTGGTAAAGTGTTATTACCAAATTTTTCTAATCTTTGATTAGCTTCTTTGTTTGTTAATCCGTTTTCATCGGTTTTTAATTTTGTGAATAGTTCATCACGTGTCATTTGATACCAATGCGAATTCATTTAATCACTCCTTGAAATTATTTAGTAGAATCGATTGTTCCCTACTATAATTTGTATTATATCAAATATTTTTTATTTTAACAATTATTGACATTAATTTCACACAAATTATTTATAAAAAAAGAAGAGCTTTCTACTCCTCTTTTTAATCTACATTTACACCTTTACTAAATAGTTTATTATTTACAAAATATAATACAATAATGTTTGTCATATATACACCTACTGCAATATATATACATATTTTAATCATATCTACATTTAATGTTTCCATTGAATAAAATAAGTTCATTATGTCTTTATTAAATAGTCCAACTAAAAATATTACTATTATTGCAAATATTTGAGTGAATAAGTATGTTATAAATCCATATATAAATGTAAATAACATTTTGTTATTGTTTTTTCTATGTCCTAAAACTATTCCAACATATCCAGATTGTAACATATTTAATAATTCTAAGAAACATACAAAGATAAATGCAATAATTATACCTACAACTGTACTGTCATAAATAGTCGCAAGTGGTAATAAGATATTCTTAACTAATTCCAAATTTTCTTTTGAGTAATGTGCAATATATAAGGATAATACAATTACTAAAATACTTATAAGTAATGTAATTACTGATACTATAAATTTAGATAAATATAGTGTTTTCTTTTCTACTGGAAGTGTATGTGTTAAGTATGATTCATCTCCATAGAAATTTTGCTTAAATCTTACCCATAAGCGAATTAAATTATTTATTATTATATTAAACATCATTGCAATCATTGTACCATTACATATTTGACCAATAACATTACAAACAAATGAGTTATCTATACTTAAAAATATTCTTGTTAATAATGAAAAGAATATTGATAAACTATAGAATACTATAAGCACTATGTTTATACTTTTAAAATCATATTTTAATAATTTATTTAACATTTAAACATCCTCCTAAAGATTTCATCAATTGATTCTTTTTCTTTTTTTCTTAATTCATCCGCATCACTTTGTAATATAATTTTACCTTTATCTATAAATATTACTTCATCTAATATTCTTTCGATGTCAGCGATTAAATGAGTTGATATTATAACAGTTGCATCTTCATTAAAATTATTTAAAATTGTATCAAGAATATAATCTCTTGTAGCAGGATCTACTCCTCCTAATGGTTCATCTAGTATATATAAATCAGCTTTTCTGCTCATAACTAATACTAGTTGAACTTTCTCTTGCATTCCCTTGCTCATCTTAGATAATTTTTGTGTAACATCTAAATCTAGATCTTTTAACAACTCTTTTGCTTTCTTTGATGAGAAGTCTTTATAGAAATCTTCAAAATATGTAATAACTTGTTCTACTGTCATTGATTTATCTAAATAAGTTCTTTCTGGTAGAAATGAAATTATTTTTTTACTTTCAACTCCAACGGGTTTTCCGTTTACTAATACTTCTCCAGAAGTTGGTGTAAGTAAATCATTAATTAATTTTATAAGTGTTGATTTACCAGTACCGTTTTTTCCTAATAAACCAATTATTTTACCTTTTGGAATTGTTAAGTTAATATCTTTTAATATTTTCTTATTTCCAAATTGTTTATTTACATTAACAAATTTAACTAAATCCATTATTTATTTCCTCCTATTTTTTTCAAGTAATCTAATGTATCTGATTCTTCAAAGCCAATTTCTTTCATATTTGATATATATTTTCTTGTTAACTCATCAGCATATTGTTTTTTGTGTTTTTCAATTAACTTAGTATCTTCTGTTACATACTTTCCATTTGTTCTTTCTGTATAGATCAAGTTTAATTCTTCTAATTCAACTAAGGCCTTTTGCATTGTATTAGGATTAACTTTATTTTGAAGTGCTAAGTCTCTTACTGATGGTAAACGTTCTCCGGATTTTAGTTGCCCTGATATTATATCTATTTTTAATTGTTCTACTAGTTGTATATATATTGGGGTATTATTATCAAATTTAAACATTTTGCATTTTCCTCTCTACATTGTATTACTCTCTTAATACAATGATACATTTCTTTTTAAATTTAGTCAACAAAAAAACTCAGATTTCTCTGAGTAATTTTATAATGGTGCGGGTAACAGGAGTTGAACCTGCAAGCCTTGCGGCACTAGATCCTAAGTCTAGCGCGTCTGCCAATTCCGCCATACCCGCATGATGGTGGACCCTACTGGACTCGAACCAGTGACCGCCCGGTTATGAGCCGGATGCTCTAACCAACTGAGCTAAGGGTCCGCTGCTATTTAATAATAGCATATATTTATTTTTGTTGCAAGTAATTTTGCAAAAAATAAGAGAAAATTATTTCTCTTATTTTCCTAATCTATTTAGTAAATTGATTTTAAACATATCTTTTTCAGGATTTGTTTTAGAAATCATAACACCCTTATATGTTGAAAGTTCAGCACGGTGACCTTCATCTAAAATTCCTTCTGGTGTAATGTTAGTTAAAAGAATAATATTTTTTTCAGTATATACTGTATAGTGTAGAATAATTTCACCATGTACTTTTGCAAATAATTCATCAGTTGGTAATTTTAATTCATAACTAATTGTATTATCTTTTTCATTTTTACTAACTTCTTTACCTAAGAAATTACCTTTTCTTAATTCAGGATAATAATTGAATGTTAATTTCTTATAAGCAAGCATATTATACTTTCTTACAGATCTTTCTTTTTTTCTAAAATCATTTTCATCTAAATATTCGAATATATAAGTATTCATCATAATATTCAACCCCCTACTATAGTATAGACAACCCCTAATCTTCTATACCTTCAAAGTACACATATTATATCACTTTTTTTCGACTTTGTCAAATTTTTTCGTTGATATATAAGGGTTTTAGTCACTTTTTGGAGTTTTTTTATGATTTTTTACATTTTTTTCATAAAAAAAGACGATTTCTCGTCTTTTATTTATTATTTTGAATATCCTGCTTCAGAAGTGTTTTGTTGTCCTTGTTGTTCAAGACCTCTGATATATTCATCAACCATTTGTTCATAAGAAACTGGTTCTTCATATTCAATAACTTGTTGACCACTTGTATTTACAACTGGTTCTGATGATGTAGCACTATAACTTGATGCTTCTCCTAAAGAATCTGCATCTGGTAATTCAGCATCTCCATCAACTGCTCCTGTACCATCTGTAGTAATATTACCAACTGATGGGTCTAGGTTTCCATTTTCATCTGAATATTCGTCATCAAATTGAACATTGTGATCTCCAAAATCGTCTTCATTTACTGTTCCACCATTTTGGATTACTTGATTTGCATCATTGATGTCTTCTTGTAAATCGTTTTGATCTTGTCTTACTTGTTCTTCTTGTTTACGTCTTTCTTCATCAGCTTTTGCTTGTTCTTCTTGACGTTTTCTTTCAGCTTCTGCTTCAGCTTGTTTTCTAGCTTCTTCGTTTTGTCTTTCTAATTCTGCATCTACTTCATCTTCTGCAGCTTGAACTTTTTGTTCTCCTGCTTGTTGTACAGCTTCTTCTCTACTATCTGTTGTATGAGTTGTTGTTTCTGTTCTTGTTGTTGTATGAGTTGATGTATGTGTTGAAGTAGTTACTCTTCCTGCTTCTTTAACATCTCCGAATTTTTCTAGATAATATCCATTTACCCAATATTTGAATTCATCTAATTGACTTAAATCTCTTTCTTCATCTCCGATGTTATATGAATCTTCTGCTTCTAATTCTGCAATTTTGATTGCTTTGAATTGATCGTAAGTTGGATTCTTTTCATCAGTTTCATCAGTTAATGTAATGTACATTGCTTTTTCAAAGATACTATCTGCTAAATTACATAATCCTAAATCATTGAAGTAATCAATTGCTTTATCAGATAATGTATGATCGATATCTAAGTTTTGGAACATCATTTCAGAAGCTGCAACAATTGGAGTAACCGCTAATTTATAAGGTTCAATTTGTTCTCTTCCTTCAGCATGTGAAATTCCTTGTGTTCTTACTTCTTCTGTAATTGGGAAATCTTTATGAAGTTCAGCATAGAACATATTAACTCTTTCGATCATTTCTTCTTCTGTTTGAGCATTCTTACATGCGTAGAATAAATATTCATATTTTTTAACAAATTCTTGTTGTTGTTCATCTTGTAAGAATTTGTATGAATTTACTGGATCTTCATCATCTGCAATAACATATGCTCCCATTAATTGAAGTGTTCCGTTTTTGTAAGCATTTGAGAATGTTGTAGCATCAACTTCTGCTCCGTTGAACATTGCTGATATTTGTTCAGGAGAATAATCATTGTAAGCTAAGTTTAATGCCATCATTTCATCCCATGTTAATGCTGCTTTGACGTCACTTCCCGGCTGCATGTATGCGTTTGCAAATGTAGTGTTGAAGTTATCCATCATATAACTTGCATGAATCATAGAATCTTTTTGTGTTTGATTCTTAGTTTGTTTTAATAAGTTTAAAAATTCTTGTGAAGTTTCTTGTAACATTGTTTGTTGAATTGAAGGTGGATTAACCATTTGTCCAACTTGTGTATGTCTAGCTCCACAACTATATCCGAATAATGCAATTGCTAATGCTGTTGCACCAATTGCAATATTTCTTACCACTTTGTTTTTCTTTAATTTGTCAACTGCTCTTTGGAAAATATTCTTTTTCTTTGGAGGTGTAACTGTTGTAACTGTTCTAGCAGTAACTGTTGGTGTAAATCTTGGTGCAGGTGTTACTGTAGGTGTAACTCTTGGAGTAACTTTTGGTGTTGTAGGTGTAACAATTGGTACAACTACAGGAGTTACTTTTGGAGCTGTTGGTGTTACTTTAGGAGTTGTTGGTGTAACTTTAGGAGCTGTTGGTACAACTCTTGGAGCTACCGGTGTAACTCTTGGAGTAACTACTGGTGTTACTACAGGTGCAACTACTGGAGTTACTTTAGGAGTTGTTGGTGTAACTTTAGGAGCTGTTGGTACAACTCTTGGAGCTACTGGTGTAACTCTTGGAGTAACTACCGGAGCTACTACAGGTGCAACTACTGGAGTTGCTACTGGTGTAGCTACTGGAGTTGGAGTAACAACTGGAGTTTCTTCTCTAGTTGGTACTTTTCCTGTTCCATCTAAGATTACGGCACCATCGAAATCAGGAGTTCCTGGTACAAATCCTTCAGCAATATAATCATCCCAAGCTTCTTGTGTCATATGATAATCTGCTGGAGTTAATTCTTTAACTTTAGCTTTTTCAGGTGCTTTAACTACGAATTCTTGGAATCTTCTTTCAAAATCTTCTCCAGACATTACATGAATTCTTGCTTTATTTACTGATTCTTTAAATTCTTCTTTTGTTTTAATCTTTTCTTCTACTGCGATTTGATGTGCAGCTTCTATTGCTTCATCTACTGAAACACTTGCAACTGTACCATCATCATAGAAGATACAAGCTTGTTCTCTAACTTGAATATCTTCTTTTTCACTGAAAAATTTATAAAATACTATATTTGCGACTTTTTTCATTTATGTTTCTCCCCCTTATTATTTGGCTCTCTTGGCACCAGTATAGTACCATCCATTATTTAATAAAGATGTGTCGTTATATGAACTCCATTTGTTTTGTGTTTTTCCTGGATCTGTAATTGTACGAGTTCTTGTTCTTTGATAACATACGTTTCCGTATAATGGTTCTTTACGTGTAGCAATTTCTGATTTAACTACAGTTTTATAAACAGGAACTGTCTTAGTAACAATTTCACCACATGTAGCACTTACATTTACTTCAGTATTTACTACAGTTGAACCTGGAGTTGATGTTGATCCAGTAACTTGTGAAAGTGTTCCACCAGTATATTTGTATGTATCATAATAATATGTTGGTAAAGTTGAACATGTTTCAGAACAATATGAATAATCTGCACCAGTAAATACATATTGAGTTGTTGCAGTATCTCTTGGTGGATTGTCATAACTTCCTGAACCAACTTTAGTCCATCCATTACCTCCGCTTGTACTAACAGTTGTATATGTTGTTGTAACTGTTGTAGCGTAAGTTGTGTTATTAATAATTACATAATTGTATTTAGAACATGATTTTTGTTGATATTCAGCAGCTTTAATAATTACTTCTTTATCTTTTACATATTTTTTATCATATGTTCCAATCTTTTCTTTTCTTGAATATAAATCTGATTCATATAAACATTTATAATCGTTTGCAGCACAAGTAATCTTTGGTGTATTACAATCAACTTTCTTGTTTGCTCCATTTTCTTTTGTCCATGCCCATTTTGACCATCCAGATAATTCTACACCTGTAACTCTTTGGTATTCGTATTCATACTCAACGTTTGGAGTTGGTTGTTCTGGTTGTGGTTGTGGTGTAGGTTGTGGTGTTGGCTCTGGTTGTGGTGTTGGTTGTGGTCTAACAACGATATTATCTTCTGGCTTAGCATCCTTGATATTTACTTGTGTATCTTTCTTAGCACATACGTCTGATTCACAATAAGTATAGCATCCTAAGTGAACTAAAATGTAATCTTCTTTTTCGCTATCTTTTAGATTTACTTTAAGTAGATATTCATCATCCATTTTAGTTATTTCAACATAACTACCTTCTACATCACATGGTTTGTTGTTTTTATCAACTAATGGTGTAATGATCTTTTTACCAATCATGTCGCTTAAAGTCATTTTTTCTTTATCACCAACATTTTTTGGTAAACGTTCATCTGTATAATATGTTATTGCTGCTTCTTTCATTCTTTCTAAGTTATCAGCAAATATTTGAGATGTAAGTGCTGATACATCTACAGTAGTATTGTTTTCATTTACTATTGTAGGTGCTATAAACTTAGGTAATAGCCAGCATAATAAAAATACAAATATAATGATTAAAATTAGTTTTAGTAGGAAATCTCTAAAAGGAAATCCTCTGTTTTCATATTCTTCATTGTACATAAATTAATCCCCCTCCTGCACATGTGTTGATTATTTTACCACAAAAGCTCAAAAAAGTCAATTTCTTTTGTGGAGTTCGACAATGGTTGTACCTGGGTTAAAAAAGTCTATTTTGTATGATTTCACTAGCTTATTTTTTCTTAGTGTTTCTTGCGTAGTCTTTCTTAATATTCCGGTACCTATTCCGTGAATTATGATAATTTTTTCACTTTGTATTTGATAATGATCTCTTATAAAATCATTTATCACGATTCTTGCATAGTCTCTATCTTCTCCATGAAGATCTAAAGACGGTAAATTGTTATATAATGTCATCATATTCTAACACTTCTTTTAAATCTGGTATTGAGAATCTTGCACCAATTCTAGTAACAGATATTGCAGCAGTTATTGAAGCATAACGAATTGCTTCTCTTAATGGATAATTATTACCAATGAAGTATGTAAATGCTCCATGGAATATATCCCCTGCTCCAGTTGAATCTACTGCTTTTACTGTAATACTTGGAATTCGTTCATATTCATTATCTATTATAGTAAAACTACCGTGAGATTCAAGTGTTATTATTACATTTGTATTAAAATAACTTTGTAATTTTTTATGACATTCTACTAGTTGTTCATGATTTCTATAATCTAATTTTGTGTCGCAGAATTCTTCTGCAAAATCTTTTGAGCATACTAAGTATGTTACTAGTTTTCCTAACATTTTTGTGTCAGGATTTAATCTTCCTGCATCAATTACGCTTAGAGCATTAGGATTTTCTAACAAAACTTGTAGTGCTGTTTCTGGATGTTCCCCATCAACTAGAATTATGTCAGCATTAACTGATGTATCTATCGATAATTTTCTTATCGGAGGTTTCTTTGATGTTAATACAGTTCTAGAACCGTTGCTCATATTAGCAATAATATAACTACTTGATGTAGCGTGATCACTTCTTTTTTCTAAATATTTAGTTTCTGCACCTATTTCTTTAAATGATTCAATAATTTTGTCAGCATAATAATCATTTCCAAGCACTGACATAATTGTTGTATCCATTCCCCATTTAGCAAGCAAATAAGCTCCGTTTGATGCAGGACCTCCACCACATTCGTAGTGTTTATCTAGTCTGTGTTTAATATTTTCTGCCGGATATTCATTCATAGGTAATGTAATGTCATATGTTGAATGTCCAACGCACACTGCCTTCATTTATTCACCTTCTTATACTTTACTTTTTTATTATATCAAATTTATTTTTACTATACTAGTAGCAAATAATTATTTTTTGTTTTTTTGTTGTTTATTGATGTGTTATTGAGAAAGCAATTACTTCCCCTTTATTAACTAGTTCATCTTCCATTCCATTAAAGTCAATATAGTATATTAATAGTTCCTTATCTGTATCCATTAATTTTGTTAATTCTTTGGCAGTAATCATTTTCCATTCATTATTTACTTTCTTATATCCAAACAATAAATATAAATCTAAATAATCTTTTCTAAAGATTGATTTATTTCGATATGTTTCTTCAATTACATCTGTAGTACCATCTTGTTCTTTAGTGCTTACTTCCATATTTGTGATGGCATATCCTTCTTGAATATCAAATATTTTCAGAACATCTTTGTAATTTGTACCTATCGTTATGCCATTAGCTATTTTTGGTAATTTATCATAACTTTTGTTGTTAAATAATATTTCTAAGCCATTCCAAGCGCTTACTGATAATTCTTCGTTTCTTTTAATAGTGTATTTTTCTTTTCCTATAATAAATTTATCCAAATCTTTTGGTTCTACTGGTTGCGTATTATTTGTTTTTAACATTAATCCTATTGCCATAAGTATAATAATAGTTAGAAACACTAATACTTCCTTTTTTAGTCTCAATTTCTTCATTCTATCACCCATTATGATTATATCAAAAAAAGAGCAATCGTGCGATTACTCTTTTGCTTTTTTTAATACTAAATATTTTGATGGGTTGTTTTTTCTATACTCTTCTTTTTGTTCATACATTAATGCATCTGATTCTTTTATCATTGGTTCTATATCACTACATGTATCTTGGTGAGAAATACCATATGAGATGGAATAATCATATGACTTTAAATCTTCTACAATTAATTCCATTCTTAATTCTACTTCTTCTTTAGATAATCCTTCGGCAAGAACAATAAATTCATCTCCACCTTTACGATAAATATCACTTTTTCTAAAATATTTACTCATAATAGATGCAACTGTTAATAACATAAAATCTCCAGCTTCGTGTCCTAAGGTATTATTTACTACTCCTAGTCCATTTACATCAACAAATGCTAATGAAACATTTTTATATTCTTTTTGTTCTGATACTCTGTTTTCAAATGCTTTATAGTTAGATACTCCTGTTAAGTCATCTTTAAACATTTGATTTTTTAAACCCAAAACATGGTTTTCCATTAAACTAAAATTTAATAAAGCACCTTTTAAATTATCTACAAGGAAATCTTCTAATAAATAATCTATCTTCGGTGTACCTAGTAAGAATACCCCATTATTAGTACTTTCTAAATGTAAAAATCTGATTCTATTGTTACCACCGATATGACTATTATTAAATATAAATGAATCTCCATGCTTTCCTGATTTAAACCATGTTACAAAGTTAGCATCAAATGCTTTAACTAATGCTTTTTCGATATCATCAGTATAAGATTCACTTGTAATAGGTATTTTACTTATATCTAATAACACTTCTGCTAGTATTTTGTATTTTTCCATATACTCACCCCAAAAATTGTGTATATTATATCACATTTTTTAATTTTTTTCAATAATTAGTATTTTATAAATAAAAAAGCGTTTGTTACGCTTTTTTTATTTTTTGCTTAATTTCAGTACCTGTTACTAGTTCTAATCCAGATACTAATTCTGAAACAACATCTTCTTCGCTGGTATTATCAAGTTGTTTTGCAGCTTCTAGTATATCTTGATCCATTTCTAATCCAGATTCAGCAATACCCATTTCCTTTAATATTGGTAAAATTACATCTGTCATTTGTGGATAATAATTAACTAGTGTATCATATGCATTTAATGGCTTGTCTGGTTTTGTATATCTTGCACTTTCCCAGTCTAAAACCATTTCTATATAATCAAGTTCTGTCTTTTCTAATTCATTTTCATGATGCACTGTTTTATCTCTATGGATATTAGAAGCATCTTTTTTATCATAGAATAAATACATATACATCTTGTCTAGATCGTGTGTCTTGACTTGTTCTAATAATTCTTGATTATTACCAAAATACTTTTCAGCTAGTAACATTACTATTTTTCTATGCTTAAAAGTGTATTTAATGTGTTCAAAATTTTTCATATTACCACCTACTTTCATATTGATTATAACAATAATAATTATTCATATCAAGAAATTACTAAATATCTATTTTTTTCTATATACCATAACTAGATCTCTTTTCTTATTCTCTTCCCATAAGATATCTCTTGATCCTAAAATATCATGTACTTCTGAAATAAATTCTTTTAGTTTATCTTTTGCGATTGGCATTTTATATATTTCTTTCCAATCGTCTTGAAATTCTTCATCATCAAAAGAAGCGTCCCATAAATATCCTAATTGGATACTCCCTCCTCTATTTAAATTGTTTTTATCTAATCTTATCAATAATTCTTTCAATTGTTTAAGACTTGTTATTGTACATAAATTAGATAATATAATATTATCAAAACTTCTATCTATATCATCTGTAAATATATCTCCATAAACATATTTAAAACTTATTTTTCTTATTACTGATTTTAATCTATTATAAGATTCCTCATCTTTTAAATAATTATTAAAACCTTTTATTACTTTATTTCTATCTTCATCATCATCAAATAATCTTTCTCTTATATTAGTTGGTTCATATAATGTAAATAACTCATCAAAGAATAAGAATGATTCATAGTCTAACAATCTTAAATTATCTTTAATTTTATTATATAAATCAGGTGAAAACATATGTTGATTTCTTATGAATGGTGTTACTCCTTGTCTAAAGAAAAATGCTTTGAATTCTTTATACGTTAATGACATAATCGCTGCTATTTTTAAGTATACATAAAATTTGGCATATTCATTAATATCAAATAAAGTTATATCTCTAGCACCATTATAGAAGGCATTTAATACTTGATCACCGGATGATCCTATAGTTAATAGACTTTTATTATCAAAGTCAAAATAATCAATATATCCAGAGATGTTTTCAGTTGTAAATGGATATATTTTTGAGAACTCTGTTGTATATAAAAATTTACCTTCACATATAGATGAGGCTTTATATAAAGTTTCTTCAAAATATGGTTTATTTTTAGACATAATATCACCCGTTATTTAGTTTCTTATTATAACATATTATTTTTATATTTAAAAATTAAATGACTTGCTTTTTTAATAAATTGTTCTATAATAGATTTCACCTATAGAGGGAGGCATTTTATGGTAGCGTTTATACCAGTAGAAAGTTATCAAAATAAGTTTTATTTAAAAGAAAGATTTTCTAATAGATTCTTAGATTTATCTGATGAAAGATTAGCTGAAATATCAAAAAGAGTTTATAAAAGACAAGAGATGATGGAAGATACATCTAGTCGAAGAACAGAACGTTTATCTAAATTAGATAAATATCAAAGAACTCTACAATATCTAACTGGTCCTAATATTCATTTAGAATATAAAACTTTTGATGAAAAGTTAGCATTTTTAATAACAGCAGTAGATCCTGAATTAGTAACATATAAAGAATTTTTAAAAATGAATTTAATGAGTACTTCTGAAATATTTAAAATTGAAGATAAAAAAGAAAGAGAACGATTACTAGAATTAAGAAATCAAACATTAGCAAGATATGAATCTACGGTTAGAGAAAAGATTGGATTTTATGATCCTAGATTATTAAGATATGAAGAATTATTTTTTAAGAGATTTTATAATGATAAAGAATTAATTACTGATGTAAGAATGAATAACCAAGATAGTCTTATATTAAGAGCAAAATTTGTAAAGAATTTTGATAGTATTTCAGATGAAAGATATGATGAATTAGTAGAACTTTCTCAAACATTATTATCATTAGTTCCAGATAAATATAATACAAGTCTTGCTACATATAGTGTAATTGATCAAAAACGTTTATTAGGATTAAAAAATTCATATGAACAATTAGCATTATTTGTTTTACTTGTTGATAGTGAATTAGATATGTTAAGAATATATGAAGAAGAATCTAGAATACCTGATGTAAAAAGACGTATTACTGAACAATTTGGATATTTTAATATGGAGTTATTAAATTTAGAAAGAAAATTCCATAATAGATTTTGTCCTGATAAAAAAGTAAGTGTATGGACAAAAATAAAAAATGACTAGAATTTAGTCATTTTTATTTTGTTTAACTATTTCTTTATAGTTTTCTTTTACATATTTAATAAGTAAACTAGTCATGCTTTCTAATTGGTAATATTCACTATCGAACTCATCAAAAGGATAATCATCATATTGATCAATAAATTCATCAACGTTATCAGTTTCAAATGAATCTAATTTCTTTAAATCAATTTTATTATCTTTAATAAACTTATCAAATAATTCTTTATGTTTTGTTGCTTTTATTTGTTCTAAACTATCAGAGATAATCGGAGCGAATGTTCTTGATGAGTTAGAGAAGAATTGGCATAAGCCTCCATTATTAATTTCTGAATCATAAGCAGTTAATGAGATTACTACTAGTTGCTCTTTTGTATATTCGTTATTTTCGTCATAATTTACCCATAAATCAATTATGTAATCATTTATATCACTATCTGATAACATTTCTTTTGAAGATTCATTTTCCTTTTTAGAAAATACTATTATTATGCATATTGCAACAACAATACATATTATTAATGTCCAAATCATACTTGATTTCACTTTACCACTCCATTCAATAATATTATTGTATCACTTTTTTATAAAATGAAAAGAATTTATATTTATATATACTCTTTTATTTAAAAAAACATAAATATAATAAATGAAATTATATCTACAGCTAACATTATTAAAAAACATATTCCTAAATATTTTAGTACTTTTAAAACTAGTCCAGCCAATTTTTCAGTATTACTGATTTTTTCTTCCATAATACTTTTAATATCATTATCAGTTAATTCATCTAAACTTACTTTGAATATTTGTGATAATTCTTTAGCTTGTTTAATATCTGGTGTTGTTTCATTTAATTCCCATTTAGATATTGTTTGTCTTGTAACATCCATTTTTTCTGCTAATTGTTCTTGTGAAAGATTTTCTTTTTTTCTTAATTCTAATATTTTATTTCCTAATTTCATATTTTCTCCTTTCACTACAATCTTACTTATTTTAATAAAAAACATCTACCAATTATTGTTTGAACTATCGCAATTATTCTTAACATTTCAATAAATTGTAATTTGTTATTTTTTATTAACCGGAAATTGAATTTCTGTTAAATAATCTTCTTCATTTTC
>JAZRPV010000042.1:0-30417 GCA_045649455.1 Bacilli bacterium
CAAAAAAACTACTTAAACTATTTGAAATTAATAAGTATATTAAAAAACATAAACAAGGTATAAAACATCCAATAATTCTTCTAATTACTTTTGATTTATCTTTATATAAATAATATAAACTTACTAACGCAACAAATACCCCAACACTTTGTTTAGTAAGAATAAAAAATCCTAATATAAATCCAATTAAATAGTCATCACAATTATTCTTTTCTAAATAAATTATCAGTACAAATAACATTAATAAAAATATATTATAACTTGGAAATATCAAAGACATCGGAAATATTAACAGTATCAAGAAAATACCTAAATTATATTTCTTATCGACTATCTTCTCTATTAGATAAATCATTCCAGTAAGCATTAAACTATTAACAACATGCATAGTTAATATACTAGAATTAAATATCAAAAAAACACTCATTATCATCGGATAAATAGGAGTCATAACCATATTGAAATCTTTATACGGAACTAATCCATTATATATATTATAACTAAATCCATAATTCCAAATTTCATCCAAACTTATTGGTTGTACTATTAAACTCCAATACAAAAAGAAAAAGAATACTAAAAAGTATTTTATAAATGGTTTAATTTTTATAAATACTTCTTTCATATTCTCTACTCCTTTATTTGGAAATGATTTCCATTATCTAAATATAAAATACCCTTTTTCCCTTCTAATTGACTTAATACATCATCATAATAATTAATCATATTAAATTTAGTTAATGTAAGATAAACCATATTACCATCATCCATATATAGTAAGAATCTATCTTTATCTAATTCATTGGGTACATATTCTATATCAGATATTATATTAAGTATTTCTTCATCTATTTTATTAACTTTCTTAATAAACGATTTATATTTAGTATTAGGAACATAATTTAAAAGTCTAGGCACTCTAAACTTAGAATAATCATCTACGTCAATACTTTCTCTATTTGAAAATACTATTTTCTTATCATATTCACTATAAAATAATGGTTTATTTTCAACTACTTCAATAATAATTTTATTAAAAAATCTCTTTTTAATCTTCGCATCATTTATATAAGGAGATTTTTCTAACTTTTTAACTCCTTTAAAACTACTATATAAAAGATATGAAGGATAATCTTCTAAACCACTAAGCTCTAATATATAATCATCATTTAAATAAGTATTATTCTTAACAATAATATTTTTAATTGGTATTCTTACAAATAAATATCCACCAAAAAATAGTCCCCCTAAAACAATAAGAACAATTAATAATCTAAATACTCTTAATTTTTTTCTTTTGACTATTTTCTTTGCCATAATTACTCCCAATTTACAAATTCTTGTTCACATCTCATATCAACATTGTATTTTTCTAAGACTGTATCATGAACAAGTTCTATTAATTCTTTGATTTCACTACTTTTTGCATTTTTATAATTAATAATGAAGTTGGCATGTTTTTCACTAACCATTGCTCCACCAATTTTTTTACCTTTTAATCCAGCTTCTTCTATTAATTGACCAGCAAACATTCCTTCTGGATTTCTAAATACCGATCCTGCAGACGGAAACTCTAATGGTTGAGATTCCATTCTTCTTTTTCTTCTTTCTTTAATAACTTCATCTAAAGCATCCTTATCACCTTTAGTAAGTTTTAAAACAACTTCTAAACAGATATACCCTGGATGACTTTGTAAGAATGAACTTCTATAATGGAAATTCATTTCTTTATTAGATAAAGTAATTACTTTTAAATCCGGTGTTAATACTTTAACTTGTTGAACAATATACCCCATATCACTCTTATAAGCTCCAGCATTCATATATATTGCTCCACCTACTGTACCTGGTATACCAGCAGCAAATTCAAGTCCTGCAAGACCTTTCTTACTTGCTTGTAAAGAAAGCTTCATTAAAGAATATCCTGCTCCAACAATAATTTTATTTCTAGGTAAAAAATCTACTTTATCAAATTCATTTAATCTAATTAAAACTCCATCATAAGTCTTATCACTAAATAAAACATTAGATCCATTACCAAGTATTTTAAATTTAACTTCATTATTTTTTAATATTTTTAATAACTTAACTAAACAAGTAGCATTCTTAGGATAAACTATTACTTTAGCCTTTCCACCTGTCTTATAAGTTGTATATTTACTAAGTTTAACATTTTTCTCAATCTTACCAAGATTACTTTTTTCAAGTAATTCTATTAACTCTTTCATCTTATCACCCGATTAACTTTCTAATCTCCTCATAAATTCTAGTTGCTGAATCTAAAACCCCTAGCTTTTTACTACTCTCTCTCATTTTATCATATTTATCTGAATTATCTAATAAATTATCTATTTCTTTAATAATTGTTTCTTTTGAGAAATCATCTTCTGTAACAATAGTACATGCTCCTGCATCTTCTAATTCTTTAGCATTCATATATTGATGATTATGAGTAACATAAGGAGATGGTACTAATATTGCAGGTAATCCAATAGCAGTAATTTCTGCAATAGTAGATGCTCCTGCCCTAGAAATAATTAAATCAGTATCTTTTAATATATTAATAAAATTATCTAAAAAAGGAACTAATTTAACATTATCTGGAACTTTTATATCTTTATAATCATCATAATATCCTTTACCAGTTACAATAACAACTTGATAGTCTTTCCCTTTAAAAGCACCAATCATTTCTTGAATCTTTTTAGTCATTGTAATAGATCCTAAACTACCCATTACCATAATAACTAATTTCTTATCTTTAGATAAACCTAAAGTACTTTTAGAAACTTTCTTAACTTCAACTATTTCTTCGCTTCTAGGATTTCCAGTATATACAACATTACCATCAAATAATTTTACACTACCAGGAAGTGATACACATATAGTATTTGCAAAACTTCCTAAGAATTTATTTGATAATCCTGGAATAGAATTTTGTTCATGAATTAATACTTTAACTTTTAATGAATGTGCTGCATATAAAACAGGTGCTGTAATATATCCACCTACTCCAATAACTATATCTGGTTTAAACTCTTTAATAATTTCTTTACTTTTATTAATTGCATTAATAAATTTCTTACATACACTAAAGTTCTTAAATAGATTTTTTCTATTTAAACCACTCATCTCTAAACCAATAAAATTAATTCCCATCTTAGGAATAATATCTTTTTCCATTCTATCAGTTGTACCTATATATAAAACTTCACTATCTTTTTCTTTTTCTTTTATTTTGTTAATTATCGCTACAGCTGGAAATATATGTCCACCTGTCCCTCCGGCAACAACTATAATTCTCATAAGTTCACCTCATTATCATTATATCATAGATTTTTCAAAGACTATTAAAACTTATTCAAAAAAATACATCATTATACAATTTAAATTGTAATAAACATAAATATATGCTAAAATACAAACAAAGAAAAGAGGATACTATGAAGTCAATTGGAATAATCGCTGAATATAATCCATTTCATAATGGACATTTATATCATTTAAATACTATAAAAGAAAAATATCCAGATCATACCATAATACTTGTAATGAGTGGAAACTACACAGAACGTGGTGATGTAAGTATTATTGATAAATGGAAAAAATCAAAAATCGCTCTAGAAGCAGGAATTGATCTAGTAGTAGAATTACCATTCCCTTTCGCCACTCAATCAGCAGATTACTTCTCATATGGGGCTATCACTCTACTTGAACATTTAAAAGTAGAAAAAGTAATTTTTGGAAGCGAATCAAATAATATAAAAGATTTAGAAACAATAGTTGATTGTCAACTAAATAATGAAGACTTTGATAAACTAGTAAAAATATATTCTAAGTTTGGAAAGAATTATCCAACAGCCCTATCTTTAGCATTAAAAGATTTAACCGGAAAAGATATCACTACGCCAAACGATTTACTAGGTATAAGTTACATTAAAGCTATAAAGAAAAATAATTATAAAATTATACCAGAAACAATTCAAAGAACAAATGAATATCATTCTACTAATATAGATGAAGAAATCTCTTCTGCTACAGCAATAAGAAATGCTTTAAAAGAAAATAAAGATATAACAGATCAAGTTCCAGATATAACAAAAAAATATTTAGAAGATTTACACTTTATAGAAGATTATTTTCCATTCTTAAAATATAAAATATTAACTGAAGAAGATTTATCAATCTATCAAACAGTTGATGAAGGAATTGATCAAGCATTAAAAAAAGAAATATCAAATGTAAATACATATCAAGAATTAGTAACAAAATTAAAATCAAAAAGATATACTTATAACAAAATAACAAGAATGTTATTACATATTCTTTGTAATTTTACAAAAGAAAAAGCAAAAGAGTTTAATGATATAACATATATTAGATTATTAGGATTCTCCCCTAAAGGAAGAGAATATTTAAGTAAAGTAAAAAAAGAAATAGAAATTCCAATTATAAGTAAAATTAATAGATCAAAAGATCCTATGTTAGAATTCGAAATTAATACAACTAAGATTTATGCAATTACATCATCAAATGACTTAATAAAAAATGAATATACAAATCATTTAAATAAAGGAGAATAAAAATGATAAAAAACAAAAAAACTGGTCAATTAATCGTAATCTCTGCTCCATCAGGCGCAGGAAAAGGAAGTGTTATTTCAGGGCTACTTGAAAGAGATAATAAAAATAGATGGTTATCTGTTTCAACTACTTCAAGACAACCAAGAACAAATGATATTCCAGGAGTAACATACAACTTTGTATCAAAAGAAGAATTTGAAGAATTAATAAAAAATGATTACTTCTTAGAATATACAAACTATGTTGGAAACTACTATGGTACACCAAAAGAAACAATTAAAGAAAAACTTGATCAAGGAATTGATGTAATTCTAGAAATTGAGATTGAAGGTGCTATGAATATTAAAAAATTAGTACCTGAAGCATTATTTATCTTTATAATGCCACCTTCTCTAAAAACTTTAGTAAAACGTTTAAAAAACAGAAAAACTGATTCTAAAGATAAAATAATTGAAAGATTCCATACTGCTTATAAAGAAATAAATGAAGTTACAAAATACAACTATGTTGTAGTAAATGATGAATTAGAAGAAGCTATTGATAAAGTTGAATCAATTATTAAAGCAGAAAAGTGTCGTGTAGACAGAATTGAAGAAGTATATCTAGATACTAAAGAAGAAGAAATCCATGAACTTCTAATGGATGAAGAATTTGATAATGATTCACTAAGTGAAAAAATTGATTAATAAAAAAAGACTAGAAACTCTAGTCTTTTTTATTTTAAAAATTAGATTTAGAAATAGTTATAACAGGGCGTACACCTCTAAATTCAATATAATATGGAGCTTCACCAATAAGACCATCACGCGAAATTTGAATTATTGTTTCCGAAGAATAAGCCGTCCCAGTCCAATATCCAACAGAATAAACCCAATTATATTCAAGTTCACACATACCATCTATAACATCAAATGTACAACCCAAAGATGAAACTTCGTCATATGTAATAAGTCTGGCTTCCACTACATCTACTCCATAATCAGATTCAAGTTTTGTCTTATAATTACTTACATAGCCTTCTACTATACTGCCGCTATAATCGCTATAATATGTTCCTTTTTTACTATCACTTGAAAAAACAGTAGTTCCCGCATCAACACTTTGCTTCGAAGTAACATCCAATGTAACATTATGCTTAGAAAGCATCGTAACAGTAGTATCTGTACTTGATATTACATAGAAATGTTCATCGCCCAAAACCACTTCACTACCAACAGTGTCATAATCACCACTAATCATAACAGCTTTTTCAGGTAATTTAATTTCATCAACAGACATTTCAATTACAGGTCGAACACCAAACAAAACGTCAGTTGAAAAAGGCAAGTAATCGAAGTCAGCACTATTAATTACGTACCACCTAGAAACATTTAACCAATATGATGTTCCATAAACCCAATCAGGTGCTCCAGTACATGTTTTGGACGTTTCATTACACCCTAAGCTTATTACCTCATCTTTTGTAATCAAACGAGCTTCTGTTAGGGTAACACCTTGTGTTATCAAATAACTCTTATAACTATTTACATACTCTCCTGTTTTTTCCAAAGCTGTTGTACCAATGCGTGGATAAATAGTTGTTTGACTTTCATCATCCCAATTTGTAGCTACTGCTGTTATATCTTGTTTTCCTGTCGGATTTGAAAGTGGGGTTGCATTATTATTTTCATCTACAATATTTCCAACATGCAAATTATACTTTGCTAGCATACTAACAGTTGAACCATCATTATTAATGATATAAAAACATTCATCTTTTATACATACTTCACTGCCAACTTCATCAATCTTTCCACTTACTAATTTTGCAACAGATTCTTTTTTCTTAATTTCAATATCACCTGTTACATTATTTATTGTAATATTTTGCCCACTCGATATTTGGTCATAATAATCAAATTCTATACCATCTTTTAGAAATGCAATTTTCTTTAAATCTTCTGTAAATTTTATATTTAATCTTCCACCATCAATAACTTCAGTTGGATAATTATTATTAGTTATACCAGTATAAGTAACACTATGATATGTTCTAAAATCAAACGTATAAATAAGTTCATAATCTCCTGGAATTCCAGAAATTTCCATTTGAAATGTTTTAACTGCCATATTATTGCATTTATCATTTTCATCACATAGTTTTTCAGTGATTTTATAGTTATATAAATCATATCTAACATCCGCATTAGAATCGTTATTAATATTTAATATTCCAACATCTACATTACCATAATTTGTAACTTCAACATCAAATTTAGCAGTTGAGTAACCATCGACTAAATGAATCTTTGTAGATATCGTATTTGAACTAAATTCTGCATATGAAACAGTTGCCCCTCCACTTAAACTATTTAATTTAAAATTAGTAATTCTAACATCTTTAACAGGTCTAGCATATGCATCACCAGTAATTTTAACAGTAGATGAAATTGCACTATAAACTATAGTCGAGAATAAATAACAAAATAAAATAATACTCAAAATTAAAAATAATTTTAATTTTTTATTTTTCATCTTCTCACCTACCTTACCATACTAAACCAATTATATCACACATGTATAATAAAAAAGAACTAATTAATAGTTCTTTTTTTATTCTTTTATTTGTTCAAT
The DNA here is from genome assembly GCA_045649455.1 of Bacilli bacterium. Lineage (GTDB taxonomy): Bacteria > Bacillota_I > Bacilli_A > RF39 > UBA660 > JAEDES01. The sequence continues at coordinate 7,197 of JAZRPV010000042.1, forward strand.
TTTCATTAAGTTAGTTGGTTTTGGTTTTCCTGTATTAGGGAAACTTCCAGTAAAGATAACAATATCATCTTTAACTAGATCAACACTTTCTTTAGCAACTCTTAAACTTTCAGTTAATACTTCATCTGTTGAATGACATAATTGTAATGTTGCAGTATGAATTCCCCAGTTTAAAGCAAGTTGTCTAGCTGTCTTATCATCTGGACATAAAGCTAAAATTGGAGCTTTTGGTTTAAAGTTACTAATTGCTTTTGCAGTAGAACCACTCATAGTAGCAGCACAAATTAATTTAGCATCTAATCTATTAGCACTATCAACAACGCTTTCTGCAATTGCCATTGGAATAGTTTTTACTTTTTCAGTTTCTCTAATATAATCGAATTCAGCATATTGTTCTGTAACTTCACAAATATTTGCCATTGCTCTAACAGTTTCAACTGGATGTTTACCAACAGTAGTTTCACCACTTAACATAACAGCATCAGTACCATCTAAAACAGCATTTGCAATATCAGAAGTTTCTGCTCTTTTTGGTCTATTATTTTCCATCATTGTTTCTAACATTTCAGTAGCAACGATACAAATTTTACCCATTTTACGAGCTGTCTTAATCATTTGTTTTTGAACAACAGGTAACATTTCAGAAGGAATTTCAGTTCCTAAATCTCCTCTAGCTACCATAATACCATCACTTACTTTTAAGATAGATTCTAAGTTAGAAATACCTAAATCACTTTCAATTTTACAAATGATTTGTAAATCTTCACGATTATATTCTTTTAAAATTTCTTTAATAGCTAAAACATCTTCTTTACAAGATACAAATGAAATAGCTAAGTATTCTCCACCTGTTTCACAAGCATATTTAATATCTTCTCTATCAATATCACTAACATACGGAATATTTAAATTAATACCAGGAGCACTCATACTCTTTTTATTTCCTAATACTCCACCACTAATTATTTTACAAGTAACACCATCAGATTCTTTACTAATAACTTCTAACTTCATTTTAGCATTTTCAAGTAAAACAATATTTCCAACATTTAAACTTTCAACTGCTTCAGGATGATTTACACTAAATCTTTCTTGATTTCCTAAAACACAATCCTTAACAAGTCTAATAGTCTTTCCTTCTGTTAAAGTGATCTTATCATTTTCTAACATACCACTTCTAAATTCAGGACCTTTAGTATCCCATAAAATAGCAACATTTTTACCTGTTAATCTTCTTACTTCTCTAACTGTCGCAACAGCTTGATTTCTTTCTTCTGTTGTAGCGTGTGTAAAGTTAATTCTAGCAACATTCATACCTGCTAAAACCATTTGTTCCATAACTTCAACTTTATTAGAAGCAGGACCTATACTACATATAATCTTAGTCTTTTTCATACTATACCTCCTAAGCGCACCATACATTCTATCATAAAACATATTAATAATCAATAGAAAAAATAAGATAAAAGTATCTTATTTTTGACAATCACTACAAAAATATGTTCCACGACCGCCAACTTTATTCTTCTCTATAATTCTACCACAAGTAGGGCAATTATTTCCACCCTTTCCGTGCACTAAAAGTTCATTTTGAAACAAACCATGTACACCTTCGCTTGAAGTAAAACTTCTAATAGTCGTTCCACCAAGTTTAACAGCTTTATCTAAAACAATTTTTGTATTATTAATAATTTTTTCACATTCATCTAAGCTAACATCACAAGCTTTACGTAATGGATGAATACCACTCATAAATAATATTTCATCATCATAAATATTACCAATACCAGCAATTATACTTTGATCAAGTAGCACTGTTTTGATAGGTAATCTTTTACTATGAATAGCATCATATAAATACTCTTTAGTAAGATTAGAATCATAATATTCTAAACCAATTTCATTTAATGGTTTAACATCATAAACTTCATCTTTAGGAATTAAATACATCTTACCAAACTTACGTACATCATGAAATCTAAAACTAGTCTTATCATCTAATATTAATTCAACATGTTCATGTTTACCAATAACTTCCCCTTTATCTCTAAACATAAACTTTCCTTCCATACGAAGATGTACAAGTAATGAATCTTTATCTAGATCAATAACAATCCATTTACCACGAGTATTAATAGATTCAATTTTTTGACCAATAATTTTTTTCTTAAATTCATCACTAACAGGATATGCAATAATATTATCCCAATATATATTGCATCCTGTTATCTTTTTATTAAGAATTAAATTCTTTAAACTATTAGCAACTGTAATTACCTCTGGTTTTTCAGGCATAATCAACACTTCTTTCTATTTAGCTTCATACCAATCATTACCAACTTCCATTTCTACTTTTAATGGAACCGATAATTTAAATGTATTTTCCATAATATTACGAACTACATCTTTTACTTCTTCTAATTCTGAATCTAATACATTAAACACAAGTTCATCGTGTACTTGGATAATCATTTTACTCTTTAATCCACGCTTATTAAATTCATCATATATTTCAACCATAGCTTTCTTTAAGATATCAGCAGCAGTACCTTGAATAGGAGTATTTAATGCCATTCTCTCCCCGCTACTTCTAATCATAAAGTTCTTACTATTTAACTCTTCAATTACTCTTTTTCTATTCATTAAAGTCTTAACATATCCTAAACTATAAGCATCTGCTTTTTCTTTTTCCATATATTCTCTAATACCTGGATATGTTTCTAAATAATTATCAATAAACTTCTTAGCAGTACCAATATCAATACCTAAATCTTCACTAAGTCCAAAACTACTAATTCCATATAAAATACCAAAGTTTACTGCTTTTGCAGTTCTTCTCATATCTTTAGTAACTTCATCCATTGATACTTTATAAATATCACTAGCAGTCTTAGTATGAATATCCTTACCATCTATAAATGCTTGAATTAAATTAGTAGCATTTGACATATGAGCAAATATTCTAAGTTCTACTTGAGAATAATCACTTGATAATAATTTAGATCCTTCATCTGGAATAAATGCTTTTCTAATTAATTTAGAATAATCACTTCTAGCAGGAATATTTTGTAAATTAGGACTAACACTTGATAATCTTCCTGTTCTAGTTAATGTTTGTGTAAAAATAGTATGAATTCTACCATCTTCTCTAACTTCTTCTTTTAAACCAACTGCATAGTTTGTATATAGTTTAGAAAGTGTTCTATATTCTAAGACCTTCTCTACTATAGGATGTACAAATGCTATCTTGTCTAAAATATCTTTGCTAGTAGAATATTTACCATCTTTAACTTTCTTAGGATATGGAATAGCTAAATCTTCAAATAATACTTTAGCAAGTTGTGTTGGAGACATAATATTAAAATTACTTCCTGCATCATTATGAATATCTTCTTCTAATTTATCCATTTGAATCTTTAATTCTTTTTCAATAGACTCTAAATATTCACTATCTACTTTAACACCTGTAATTTCCATATCTGCAAGAACTCTAGAAAGTGGAAGTTCTATCTTATTAAATAAATCAACTTGTTCACTTTCTTCTAATTCCTTTAATAATCTTTCTCTTGTTTCATAAATAAATTTAGCTTTTAAACAACAAACACTTGCAAGTTCCTCATCACTAATTTCTTTAGGTCTTTTATCAGTACCATATAAATCTTCATAAAAAGGTATTTTTACATCAAATGCTTGCGCAACAAAACTAATATCATCTTTAACTACATAATCTAATAAATATGTAGCAAGTATTGTATCAAAAGTAACATTCTTTATATCAACACCAATACTATTTAATACAACAATATTTTTCTTTAAATCAAAAGTATATTTATTAATATCACTATTAAATAAATCTTTATAATTTAAAATATCATCTTTAGATACAAAATATCCATTCTCACCATCATAAATACCTATACCTAAAATATCACTCTTACTATAAATACTTCCTCTAGTTTCTAAATAGAAAGCAAATTCTTTTTCATTAAATTCAGAAATATTTTTAATAATAAGTTCTTTTTCTTCTTTCTTCTCTTCTTCTTTTGTAACTTCATTAAAGTCTATTTTTTTAAGTAATGAATGAAATTCAAATTCTTCTAATAAACTAACTAGTTCATTACCATTAACTCCTTCATACTTACAATCTTCTAAGTCAAAATCTAATGGAACTTCTCTAAATATAGTTGCCAAATCATAACTCATATAAGCATTATCTTTATCTTCTATTAATTTATCTTTAGTCTTACCAGTAACACTATCTATATTGGCATATAAATTATCTAAACTACCATACTTAACTAATAAATTAATTGCTGTCTTCTCACCTATACCTTTAACTCCTGGTATATGGTCACTAGCATCTCCCATTAATGCTTTTAAATCAATCATATGAATTGGATCAACTTGATAAGTATTTCTAAACTCTTCTTTAGTCATCATAATATGTCCACTTTGTTTTAAAAGTTTAACATCTACTTCATCACTAATAAGTTGTAATAAATCTTTATCACTACTAACAATAGTTGCAATAAACTCATCTTCTTCATCTACTCTTTTACTTAGAGTACCAATAATGTCATCAGCTTCATAATTGTCTGTTTCATAATGTTTAATTCCCATTGCATCAAGTACTTCTTTAGCTTTAGGAAATTGTAACTTTAATTCATCAGGCATCGCTTGACGACCAGCTTTATACTCTTCATATTTATCATGTCTAAAGGTTTTACCTTTATCAAATGCAACCATTATATAAGTTGGATTCTCTTCTTTAATTATTTTATTCATCATATTTATAAAGCCATACAATGCATTTGTAGGAAAACCTTTAGAGTTCTTCATGATAACTCCTTGATATGCAGTTGCATAGAAACTTCTAAATAATAAGTTATTACCATCTACTAAAATTATTTTTTTCATATCTATCACCTGCATCTAGTATATCATATATATTACTTATCTCGTAATATTTTCAACTATATTATTATCAATATAATTAAGTCCTAATCTATCAAATCTATTAGCTCCAAAAATAAGTGCTATAGAAATTAATATATAGAACAAAATAACCATTAAAACCTCCATTCTATTAAATTTTAAGTCCATTACTTTTAACATATTAAACACTCCCTTCAAATTACACTTTAATTATATAATCGAACAATTATTCGTGTCAATAATCATTAAAACATTTGTTTGACATTTTACATAACTAGTGTTAAACTAAATTTATAAAGGAGGAATAAAATGGAAAAACTTACAACGAAACAAGAATATATTTTACAAGTAATTAAACAACTATTTGCTCAAAATGGTTATCCACCAACAGTAAGAGAAATTGGTTCCAAAGCAAAATTATCTTCTCCAGCAACCATTCATTTTCATTTAACTAAGCTTGAAGAAAAAGGATACATCAAAAAAGATAATAGTAAAAATCGAACACTCGAACTATTAGTCCCAAATGAATATGTTCAAAAAGAAGAAAATGTTGTTGAAGTACCTCTACTTGGTAAAGTAACAGCAGGTACACCAATTGAAGCAATCGAAACACCAGATGAATACTTCACTCTTCCAGCAAACCTAATCACTACTAGAAATGAAGTATTTACATTAAAAGTAAGTGGTGAATCAATGATTAATGTTGGTATCTATGATGGAGATATCTTAATAGTAGAAAGAAAAAATACTGCAACTAACGGAGAAACAGTTGTAGCAATGAACGAAGACAATGAAGCAACAGTAAAAACTTTTTATAAAGAAAACGGTTACTTCCGTCTACAACCAGAAAATGATACAATGGAACCTATCATCTTAAAAGAAGTAACTATTTTAGGTAAAGTAATTGGTCTATATAGAAAATTTTAAAAACAAAACAACAAACAAAAAAATAGCATTAAATGCTATTTTTTTATTATCTTTCTAACTACATAACTTGCAATCATTATACCAGCACTAGCAGGTACAAACATACTTGATCCTGGAGTTCTCTCCCCTGTCTTAACAGGAACTTCACTAGAACAAAGTACCGTTACTTTACTATTAATTTTTTCATCTTTAACAAACTTTCTAATCATTCTAGCAAGTGGATCATTACTAGTATTTCTAATATCACAAATTTCTAGTTTACTAGGATCTAATTTATTACCAGTTCCCATGCATGAAATAAAAGGAACTTTTTTATTTATACATTTTCTAATTATTTCTTTCTTAACACTAGTTGTATCACATGCATCAATAAAGTAATCTATATCATATTTAAATAATTCTTCTAAATTATCAACTGTTATAAATTGATCAATCTTTATAACTTCACATTCTTTATTAATCTCTTTTATTCTCTTTTCAAAAACATCTACTTTTTTCAAACCTACAGTTGACTCTAACGCTATAATTTGTCTATTAATATTTGTTTCATCTACATTATCAAAATCAACTATTATAAGTTTACCAATACCACTTCTAGCTAAAGCTTCAACAGTATATCCTCCAACTCCACCAACACCAAGTACTAAAATACATTTGTCATTCAGAGTCTTAAAACTGTCTTCCCCTATAACTTTAACTAATCTAGAAAATCTATGCAGCATTTCTATTATATTCAACTTCTCCGTCAGTAGTCTTAACTAAGTGTTTTTGTCTTTGAGCATTAGATTGAATTAAAGAAAGTGGCTTACCATACATTAATTTATTAATATACGAAAGTTTCCCATAAATATCTCTATTAACCATTGCCGTATTATAATAACTAATTAAATTTCTAGTTTCTCTTGTACATAAAGGTTCAAGTGTATTTATCATATGTTCAATATCTTCTTCTTTAATTGAAGTATGTTCTACTACTGTACAATCAAAGTTATTTAAAAATTCTAATATTCTTGGTAAATCACTAATACCTGCTTTTTCAAATAATCCTGGCCATTGGCTTGAATCTTTTACATCATTAACGATTCTTTCTAACATTTGAATCTTTTCATCAGTTAGTACTTCATCTAATCCAATCTTTTTAAAAGATAAATATCTTCCTCTTTTAATACCAGGAATTTCTTTTCTAATATCAGTAAGTGCTAAATCATATAATTCTTCTAAAGAATCATTAACTTTTCTAGGAGGTTGTCCAACTTCGTATACATCATATACATCACTATCAGCAACCATTCTAGTTGTAACTAAAAAATTTCTCGCATATAAAATTGAATTATTTCTAATAAAATTAACAGTTGCATTCTTTTCTCTAGAATCGAATGAATTAGACTCACTAAGTTTTTTTCCATTTACAATTACATCGCTCTCAGGAGCTCCAGGAAACTTAATCGCACTTCTAATTTTTTCTGTACCCTTTAATTTAACTCTTACATTTAACACTCTATTTTTATTAACGATAGGTAAAATTAACATTCCTTATACACCTCGTACGGCCTATTATACCATAAAAACCTATTTTATTGCAACAAAAAAAGTCAGAACAGATCGTACTAGTAACGATTAAAACCTGTGCGCTTGTACAGGTGGGTGTCCTTACGTTCCTTTAGGATTCATATTTAGAAATATGCATTCAACACCGGTAACTTGATCGGGACTCCCGTATCGTTAATTTAGTCGGTTTTAGATGAACTAGCAATCGCATCTATCTGACAATTATATTGTAGCATAAATCTAATCACTAAACAACACATTTCACACTTCTTTACACTCATCATATATTATTATAGGTGATTATATGTACTATATTTATAATGACATAAAAGTAAAAATTTATAAGTATGGCAACAAAAACAAAACACTATTAATACTACCAGGATGGGGAAATACTACAAAAACATTTTACAGTATAATAAATCACTTTAAAGATGATTTTACTATTTATACCCTAGATTATCCAGGTTTCGGAAAAAGTCCAGCTCCAACAAAAGACTTAACAATTTATAATTATGCAGATCTAATAATAAATTTTCTAAAAGATAACAAAATAATTAATCCTATTATAATTGCCCATTCCTTCGGAGGTAGAATCACTACTCTTCTAACAGGATATTATAAAATTAATATAAGTAAATTAATTCTATTTGATATTGCAACAATCAAACCTAAAAAATCTATAAAAACAAAAATAAAAGAAAAAATATATAAAAGTTTAAAGAAATTAATAAACATACTTCCTAATAAAGAAAAATTTCAAAAGAAATTAATAAATTATTTTGGATCAACCGATTATAAATCACTCCCGCCTACTATGCATAAAACATTTATAAATATAATTAACGAAGACTTAACAAAATATTTAAAAAATATTACTTCAGAAACATTATTAATATGGGGAGAAAAAGATCAAGATACTCCACTAAAAGATGCTTATAAAATAAATAGTCTTATAAAAGAATCGGCATTAATAATATATCCAAATGCATCACACTATTCATACCTAGATTACCCTATTCTTACAAACAATATAATAAATGAATTTATAAAAGAAAAAGACCATTAAGGTCTTTTATATTTCTTCAACAACAATAATGCCATGATAATGTCCATTATTAATATAGCTTCTGTCTACCCATATTCTAAATTCAAAATTCAAAGAATCTCCACCATCAATTTCATCTTCATATATTATATATTCAGTTCCATTATATAAATCAGAAACTATCCCAATAATCTTATCATTAATACTAAAATACATCTTACTTTTATCAAATTGCATTTGATCACATTCATCTAAAAACATCATTTCTAGATCATCTTCTAAAGTAATTTTATATTTACTTTTTTTCTTTGAATTATTTTTTATACTAAACTTATAAGGTTCACTTTTTAAACCATCATCGTATTCTAAAATATTATTATTATCTAGTGTTACAATATTATCTAAATTATCACTCTTCTCATTAAAAGTAATAACTAAATCTCCACTCTCTACATTAGAATATTCTCTAAGTTTAACAACTGAAAAACCTACTGTAAAAGCAGAAACTATAAATATTAATAAAAAGATACATGTCCACATCAAAGTAAGTCTTAATTCTTTTTCCTTTATTTTTCTAATTGTATGGTCTACCTCAATATTACTATTCTTATTAATATCAGCCATACTTAGTTTAACTTCAGGTTCCTTTTTTTTCTTCTTTGATGGTAATTTCTTCTCTTTCATATTCATCACCATACTCTAAACTAATTATAACAAAATATCTATAAATATTAAAGACTAAAACACATAAAAAATAGTTGTAAATAACAACTATTTCTTATCAATTGAGATTCCTAATTCTTTTAATTGTTTTTCATCAACAACATTAGGACAGTCACTCATTAAACATGATGCACTTGCAGTTTTAGGAAATGCAATAACATCTCTAATATTTTCTGTACCAGTTAATAACATAACTAATCTATCAAGTCCAAGTGCAAGTCCTCCATGTGGAGGTGTACCATATTTTAAAGCTTCAACAAAGAATCCAAATTTTTCTTTAATATCTTCTTCTGTTAATTCTAATGCTCTAAACATTTTTTCTTGAACATCTTCTTTATGGATACGAATTGATCCACCACCTGCTTCATAACCATTGATAACAATATCATATGCTTTTGAATAACAGTTACCTTTATCAGTTAATAATTTATCTACATCACTATCAAGTGGTGAAGTAAATGGATGGTGACAAGCCATATATCTTCCTTCTTCTTCACTATATTCAAATGAAGGGAATTCAGTTACCCATAATAATTCATAATGACCTTCTTTGATTAATCCTAAATCACGTCCTAATTTACAACGTAATGCTCCTAAAGATGCTTTAACAACATTTCTCTTACTATCTGCAACGATTAATACTAAATCTCCATTTTCAAGTCCTAAAACTTCTTTTAATTCAGTAAGTTCAGCTTCGCTAATAACTTTAGCAATACTTCCAGTAACTTCTTCTGCTATTTTTAAATATGCAAGTCCTGAAGCTCTATAAGTTTTAACATAATCAGTTAATTGATCTAAAGCTTTTCTAGAATAATTTTCTGCTTCACCTTTAACAACTAAACAGTTAATAATACCATTATTTTCAATTACATTTTTAAATACAGTAAATTCAGTATTTTTAAATACATCAGTAATATTCTTAATAGGCATTTCAAATCTTAAATCTGGTTTATCTGAACCATAATTTTCCATTGCATCATCGTATTTCATTCTTCTTAAAGGTAATTGAATATCTAAACCTTTAACTTCTTTAAATACATGAGCGATTAATCTTTCAGTAAGACCCATAACATCATCTTGATCAACAAAGCTCATCTCAATATCTACTTGAGTAAATTCAGGTTGTCTATCTGCTCTTAAATCTTCATCTCTAAAACATTTAGCTATTTGGAAATATTTTTCCATACCACCAACCATAAGAAGTTGCTTAAATATTTGAGGTGATTGTGGTAGGGCAAAGAATTTACCATTATTTACACGGCTTGGTACTAAGTAGTCTCTCGCTCCTTCTGGAGTTGACTTACAAAGTATTGGAGTTTCAACTTCTAAGAATTGTTCTTTATCTAAGAAGTTTCTAATAGCCATAGTAACTTTATGTCTAGTTTGTAATTTAGAAGATAAACTTCCTCTTCTTAAATCTAAATATCTATATTTTAATCTTGTATCTTCTAATGCAGTTGTATCATCACTAATTTCAAACGGAATATCTTTACTTGTATTTAATAATTCCATTTCTTCTACTTCTATTTCAATTTCTCCAGTAGGAATATTCATGTTTTTGCTTTCTCTTTCACATACTTTTCCAACTACTTTTAAAACTGATTCATTCTTTAAAGATGATGCTGTTTCATAAACACTACCATCTCTAACAACTAATTGAACAATACCTGTTCTATCTCTTAAATCGATAAAGGCTACTCCACCTAAGTCTCTTTTCTTTTGAACCCATCCATATAAAGTAACAACTTCACCGACATTTTTTATATTTAATGTTCCATTATTAATTGTCTTCATAATAATCTCCTTCTTTTATTTACAATGACATTCATGATGACCATCATGTTCACAGTGGCAATCTCCACCACATTCACAATCATCTCCGCAATGACAATCATCATCACAATCACAATACTCATCTTCACAACCAGTATTTAATTTTTCATCTAAATAATAAATTAATACATCTAAACTAATTAAATCTTCTTCTTTAGTTTCATTATTCTTAATTCTAATTTCATTATTATCTAAATCTTCACTATTAAGTACTGCAATATACTTAGATTTTAATCTATCAGCTTGTTTAAATTGTCCTTTTAAACCTCTAACAGTATATTCAGTTTCTACTATAAATCCAGCCATTCTTAATTCGTTAGCTAAATAAATAGCATATTTCTTTTCATCTTCATTAACATACATTAAGAATAAGTCTACTTCATCAACAATTGGCATCTTAACATTTTCAAGTTCTAATGCTTTAACAATTCTACCTACTCCAGATGCAAATCCAATACAAGCAGTTTCAGGTCCATCTAATTGATCACAAAGACCATTATATCTTCCTCCACCACCTAATACATTATTAGCTCCAAATCCTTCAACCTTAGCTTCTACTTCAAATACAGTATGATTATAATAATCTAATCCTCTAACGATAGATGGATTAACTTCATACTTAATTTGCATAATATCTAAGTATTCTTTAACACTTTCAAATCTCTTTAAACTTTCTTCATTTAAATAATCAATTGTCTTAGGAGCATTCTTCATAACTTCCTTATCACAATCAACTTTACAATCTAAAATTCTTAAAGGATTCTTTTCTAATCTAGTTTTACAATCTTCACAAAAATCATCAATATGTGGTTTAAAATATTCAACTAAAGCTTTTCTATAATTATCACGAGATTCTTTATCTCCTAATGAATTAATATTAACTTTAATTTCTTTTAATCCTAACATCTTATAAATATTAACTGCTAAAGAAATAACTTCTGCATCAGTAATAGGATCATCACTACCTAAAACTTCCATACCAAATTGAGTTAACTCTCTATCTCTTCCGGATTGTGGTCTTTCATAACGATACATTGTACCATTATAATAAACTTTTACTGGTTGATTAGGATCTCCATACATTTTATTTTCAATATAACTTCTAACAACTCCTGCAGTTCCTTCTGGACGAAGTGTAATATTTCTTCCACCTCTATCTACAAAGTCATAAGTTTCTTTTGAAACGATATCTGTACTTTCTCCAATTCCTCTATGGAATAATTCTGTAGCTTCAAATATTGGAGTACGAATATAATTATAATTATATTTTTCCATAGCAGCATCAATAACACTCTCTACATACTTCCAAACTTTAGCTTCTCTTCCGTAAATATCATTACAACCCTTTTGTTTTTGAATCATTCTTTTCCCTCCTAAAAAACAAAAAAGGCGACACCAATAAGGACAGTTTTACCTGTGGTGCCACCTTAATTTATACTCTTATTTACTAATAACGAAGTAACCCGCTTCTATTCTAACTGGACGTCTTCTATTAAAACTCATGAATATTTTCACCAACCATATTCTCTCTACAAATATATTTTAATATACTCTTCCCAAAGAAGTCACACTTATTATAAAACAAATTTTTGATTAAAACAACTATTTTTTACATAGTTGAACTTCTTTTTGTAATACTTCTGCAAACTTTTCTGAAGTATAACCATTTTTAATTAAATATTCAGGATCAAATGGTTGAAATCTAATTCTTTGAAAATCTCTAAATTGTTCACAACCTAATCCATCAGCTTTAACCGGTTCTAATAAATGAGTAGCCATAATCTCACCATATCCATAGATATAATCATTAAATAAATTTAAACCACTCTCTCTAACCATCGCTTCTATTAATTCTCTATTACTAAAGTATTTGCACATTTCTTCAATAAATTGCTCATTGCTAATACAAAGTTCTTTTCCACCTCTATAATATTTATCATCTAACAAACTAAACATATAACTAGACATCAAAAAATCATGATTTGTAAGAAATTGTCCAATATATTTATCTTTAGCTTGATCACTTAAAATATTATTATCAATTAAATATTGTAAAAATAACTTTTCTAATAATTTACTAAATACCTCAGGGTAAGTAGACATATAAGCATAACTATTTAATGCTTGATAAGGATCAACATCAATACTTTGTAAATCTACAACATGACCAAATTCATGAATATATATAAATAAAGTATCTAAATCATAATCTGCATCTTTTAATAAGAAAGCAGCATCTTTATTAACAGGATTAAAGATTGTCAAACCAGAATAATCATCTTTAGGATTTTTCTTTATTTTAGAAAAAACTCTAGGTTTCTTAACAAATTCTTTAAACTTATCTAATAAACCATATTCTTCTAAAAAACCACATAAGACATCATAAAACTTATCTTTACCTAAATACCAAGTAGATTCATCACTACAAGGAACATCTTTAAGTTCTTTAACATGTTCCCCATACGCAATTAGAATATCTCCTAAATAATCTTTATGAAATTCTTTAAAATCGTAAAATCTAGAACAAAATCTTTTATTATATAAATCAGCTTGTTTCATAAACTTTAAAAAGTTTCTTCTATTTATAAAACAATCTTTATAATCAATATGAAAATCTAACTCGCTATTAACATTAATAGTTCCATACAAATTACCAACAAAATTATAAAATGCCATTTTTTGTTCTCTTGTTTTAACTTGACCAACTTGCTTAATTGCATCATCTAGCATGTCAATTAAATCATCTCTATCTCCTGTAATAATTTCCATATAATCCCCCTGATAAAAAAGAAACTATTCTTTTATAGTCTCTTTTAATGAATCCATACTTGTCTTTAAGTCTTTTCTATAGAAAAGATATGTTTCTCTAATAAGTAAGAATATTGGTAAAGAAATAACAACTCCTAATATACCAAATAGACTACCGCCTATAGAAACAACCATTATTGTAACTAATGGACTTATATTATTTGTTTTACCATACACTCTTGGCGAAATTAAATAACAATCAATTTGTGAGAATACTATAAATACTATAATAGTTGAAATTAATAATGGTGTTGACACAACACTTGCTGTCACCATTGCAACTATATTTGTAAATATTCCTCCAAAATATGGAACAACATTAGTAACTCCTGCCAGTAATCCTAAAATAAACCAGTTTGGATGACCAATAAGTAAGAATAATAAACAATATTCTACACATTGAATTACCATAAATAATCCCATACCACCAATATAATTAGTAACTTCTTTATCTAATATTTTTAAGTAATTATAAAATCTTTCATACTTAGATTTAAATATTTTTCTAAAGAAAGCTCTAATCTTATCCATATCAGCTAAAAAGTATATAAATGAAACAAAACTAACTATAAATTTACCTATAAAATCAATTGAACTAACAACTATACCTGTTGTAGTTGAAGAAGCTAAATTTCCAACACTTGTAGCAATTGAACTTAAGAAATTCTTAATTTCATTTTCATATCCAAGTAAATTAATATCATACTTAGTAAGTATTGTATTAAGAGCTTCTAACAACATTTTTATAAGTAAACCAATTTGTTCATATAACATTGGTAATGTAATTGCTAGAATACCACTAACAAAAAGTAATAATCCAACAATAACTATTGTACATGCTAATGTACGTTTAACTTTCTTTTTAATAAGAAAATTAACTATAGGTGTAAATGCATAAGCAAATACAAAAGCAACTATAAAAGGTGCACAAATAGAAAGAATTTTATTAGCTATACCAATCCATAATCCTATATTAGAAACAGTTAAATATAGTAATAAAAATAAAGCAGTTAAATTAATAATTTTATAATTTAATTTATTAGATGACATCTTATTTCTCCAATAAAATTGTAGTTGGACCAATATTAGTAAATGATATTTCCATATCTGCCCCAAATACACCAGTTTCTACTTTTACTCCATATGTACGAAGTTCTTCATTAAATGCATCATATAATGGAGTTGCTAAATCATTCTTTAATGCATTGATATAACTTGGTCTATTACCTTTTCTAGCATCACCATATAAAGTAAATTGTGAAATAGATAATATATCTCCACCAAAATCTAAAAGACTTTTATTCATTACATCATTTTCATCAGGAAAGATTCTTAAATTAACTACTTTTTTAGCTAAATGTTTAACTGTATCTAAATCATCACCTTCAGTAAATCCAACTAATAGCATTAAACCACTATCAATACTTCCAACTACCTTTTCATCAACAGTAACTTTAGCCTTCCCACTTCTTTGTACTAAAACTCTCATCGCATTGCCCTTTCTACTTTCTCTACAAAAGTATTTTTCTTAATAGCTAATGTCATCTTATCTAATTGTTCAACACCAGTAACATAACAATCAACTTCATAAACTGTTTTATCAGTCTTACTAATTGTCTTAATATTATCAACATTAATATTAAACATAGAAATTGTTTGTAATAAATCCATCATATGATTATCAGTAGTATCTGTATAAATTAATATACATGTTTCATACTTCTTATTAACATTTGAATTCCATGCTACATCTAATGTTCTTTCTTCTAACATAGATAAGTTATGACAATGTAATCTATGTACTGTAATACCATTTCCCTTAGTGATATAACCAACTATTTCATCACCATATACAGGATTACAACAGTTAGCTAAATTAACTTTAACTTTATCTATACCACTAACAATAATATCTGCATCAATACTCTTAGTAGTCATCTTAACTACTTTTGGTACTGGTGCATCTTGTACTTTATCAATAACATTTATTACAGAGTTTGGTGTAATCTTTTCATTACCAACTCCTAAATAAACTTCTTCTAAATCATCTACTTTTACACTTTCACAAATCTTTTTAACATTTTCATCACTAAAGAATTCAGAGAAAACAAGTTTTCTTTTTCTTAATTCTTTTTCTAATGTATATTTACCACGTTCAATATAAATTTCACGATCATTTTTTGTAAAA
Source organism: Bacilli bacterium (assembly GCA_045649455.1). Taxonomy (GTDB): domain Bacteria; phylum Bacillota_I; class Bacilli_A; order RF39; family UBA660; genus JAEDES01. The sequence continues at coordinate 23,207 of JAZRPV010000042.1, forward strand.
AAACTTTTAATTCTATTTTTTGTCTTAGTAGACTTAACAAAGTTTAACCACTCTTTAGATGGAGTTGAACTTTTATTAGTATTAATTTTAACAATATCATTATTTTTAAGTTCATAGTTTAAAGGAACTATATTATTATTAACAATTGCTCCTACTGTAGTTTCTCCAACTCTTGTATGAATTGCATATGCAAAATCTACTGGAGTCGCTCCTTTAGGTAATTCAATAACATCACCCTTAGGAGTAAAACAATAAATATTATTATTTAATACTTCATCTTTAACACTATTAACAAATTCTTCACTACTCATCTTATCATGAGATAAATCTATAATTGATTTAAAGAATTGTAATTTTTGTTCAGTAGTAGATTGTAAGTTTGCCGCAGAATTACTTCCACCATTTTCTTTATAAGCCCAGTGTGAAGCAATACCATTTTCTGCAACTTCATCCATCTCATAAGTTCTAATTTGAATTTCAAATAAGTATCCATCAATTCCAAATACTGTTGTATGTAATGATTGATACATATTTGCTTTAGGCATCGCTACATAGTCTTTAAATCTCTTAGGTAAAGGTCTAAACTTAGAATGAATAATTCCAAGAGCTAAATAACATTCTTGTTCTGTATTAACTAAAATTCTTAAAGCTAATAAGTCATAAATATCACTAAACTTTTTACCTTTATCAAGTTTATTATAAATACTATAAATACTCTTTGCTCTACCCTTAATTTCATGAGGTATATGATGTTCTATTAATAAATCAGATACCTCTCTTTGCATATCATAAACTGTTTTATCACGTTCAATCTTAGTTTTATTTAACTTCTCTGCTATATCATAAAATACATCAGGTTTTAAATATCTAAGTGATAAATCTTCTAATTCACTTTTAATTTTATGAATACCTAAATGGTGTGCTATAGGAGCTAAAATATCTAAAGCCTCATGAGCTTTAACTTTTTGACGATCCTCAGGTATAGCCCATAAAGTTCTCATATTATGAAGACGATCTGCCAGTTTAACAATAATAACTCTAACATCTTCACTCATACCAACAATTATCTTTTTATAATAATCTATTAAGTATTCATTCTCAGTAGAAAAATGGATCTTACTAAGCTTAGTAACACCTTGTACAAGCTTAGTAATACCCTTTCCAAATACTTCTTCCATCTCTTCGCTAGTACAATCACAATCCTCCAAAACATCATGTAAAAAACCAGCTGAAATTGTTTCGTAATCCGCATAAATTGTTGTTAAAATCATAGCAACATTCATTGGATGGATAATATAAGGTTCCCCACTCTTACGAAATTGACCATCGTGTTTCTCTTTCGCAAATAAATAAGCTTTTTCTATAACTTCTAGTTGCTCTTCTTTTTCAATATAACTTTTGATCTTTTCAAGTATTTCTTCATAAGTTATATCATCCTTAACTTTTGACGTAGGAACCATCTCCTCTCACTAACAATTAATTCCCTTTATTTTCTTTTCTTGAAATTCATCTGTATAAATTTTCTTTTCTTTTTTTGGTTTATTTAAATTTCCTTTTTCTAATAGCATAAATATTGCAACTGATATATAGATAGATGAATAACTACCTACAATTAATCCAAATAACATTGCCATATTAAATGTAAGGATTTCTCTAGATCCTAAGAATAATAATGCAAATATTGGAAGTAAAGTTGTAAGTGAAGTATAAATAGTTCTATCAAATGTTTGACGAATACTTAAATTTACTTCTTCTTTTAAATCTTCAACTGTAAGTTTCTTATTCTTCTTCTTATTTAAATTTTCACGAATTCTATCGAAGTTAACAATTGTATCATTAATAGAATATCCAATAATTGCAAGAATTGCTGCAATAAACATTGAAGAAATTTCATAATTAAACATTGCAAATAATGCAAATACGAATAATACGTCATGTACTAAAGTAACTACTCCAGCTACTGCATAACTTAATCTAAATCTAATTGCAACATATACAATAATTCCAACTAAGGCAACTAATACTGATAAAATTGCATTCTTAACTAATTCTTTTTGAACTATATTAGAAACAACTCCAATATTAACTTTAGCATCATATTTATCTTCAAAATAACTATTAACTGCTTTAACTTCTTCTTCACCTAATGCTTTATCTAATCTAATATCAACTTCTTCATCAATAATTTCAATAGAACTAGATTCTAATTTTAATTCTACTAAATCAGATTTAATATCTTTTTTAGTAACTTTATCTTCTGTCATTACAACGATACTTGTTCCTGATTTATAATCAATACCAAGATTTAATCCCTTAGTACCAACTAATACTCCTCCAGCAACAATAACGATCATTGAGAATAAAATTGCATATTTTGAATATTTTAAGAAATTAACATTCTTAAATGGAACAACTTTAACTTCTTCACCTTTACTTACATTAGGTATATTTTTCTTTTTAACACTAATGAATAAGTTTGTCTTATTATCAAACCATCCACTCTTAACAAACATTCCCATAAGCCATCTAGTAATAAATACCATTGTAAACATAGTAACAATTACTGAAATTATACTCATAGTAGCAAATCCTTTAATACTAGATTCACCAAATATAAACATAATAATTCCAACTATTAATGTTGTTAAGTTACCATCGATAATAGCTCCAAAACTTTCTTTAGAACCATCTCTAAATGCAGTAGCTAATCCTTTACCTTTATGTAATTCATCTCTAATTCTAGAGAATGTAATAACATTACTATCTACTGCCATACCAATTCCAAGTACTAAAGCTGCAATACCAGGAAGTGTTAAAACTCCTCCTACAACCCAGAATACAAAGAATGTAGCTAATGTATATAACATAATTGATACTGCTGAAATAAATCCTGCAAAATGGTAAATTCCAATTAATACTAAAATAATAGCAACAATACCAATAACTCCAGCCATAAATGTTTTTTCTAATGTATTATCTCCAAATGAAGCACCTACTGTTTTAGAAGAAACTTCTACTAACTTACTTGGAAGTGAACCACTATTAATTAAATCAACTAAGTTTTCTACTTCTTCAACAGTAAAGTTACCTTGAATAATAACATCACTAGCAAATCCTTGTGATACAGTAGCAGCACTTAAACAGTTAGATCCACTAGTTCCACATTGATTTCCTTCTTTTTCATAACTATCAGTTAAATTATTATAATCTAACCAAATAACAATCATCTTATCTTCAGTTTTTGAAATTTCACTTGTAACTTCATAAAACTTATCTTTATCTTTTACTGATAAAGCAACTGCAGGTCTACCAGCATCATCTTGTCCTACTTTTGCTCCTCCTGCTTTTAATACATCACTAGTCATTAATAATTTATCTTCAGTATCTCTAAATGATAATGATGCAACTGTTGATAGTTGACTACGAGCTTCTTCTGGATTTTTAACACCAGCTAATTTAACTCTGATTCTATCTTCACCTTCTAAGACAATCTCAGGTTCACTAACTCCTAAACTATCAATTCTTTTTACTAACGTTTTATATGTAGCAGTTAGCTTTTCACTGTTCATTTTAGAACCATCAACACTCTCTGCTTTATATAAAATTTCAAACCCACCTTGTAAATCTAAACCAAATTTTAAGTTATTAAAAATTGGTACTAATAATAAGCATACTCCTACAACAACAAGGCATTGGATAGTTATTAATGAAATAACTTTTTTTAATCCTGTTTTCTTTTTCATGAACTCCACCTCATATAATTTCTATATTATTCTTCTCAAAATATTGTGATCTCTCATCAGTAATCTTACTTTTTAAATAAGTATCGATTTTTTTATTATCAGTATGTAATATATCATTAACAATATCTGATAGCATCAAATCTTTACTCTTGATCCATATATTTTCTATTAAATAGTTCCATACATCCATTTGATTAATGTAGGTATAACCAAATCTATGTAATTCCCCTACTTTTGCATTCAAAGCTGGCTTAACTCTTTGAAACAATTCTTCTTTACTAGAAAATTCATAGTCCACTACAGATCACATCCTTTTTTGAATACTTTAATTATAACGAAAATAAATAAAAAATTAAAGCATTATTAAGTATTTTCTTTAATTTCAACAAAAAAGAGACCTAAGTCTCTACTTATCATCAATCTTCGCTCTTGGAAAACTATTATAATAAACTTCTTTTAATCTATCAGTCGTAACATGAGTATAAATTTGAGTTGCTTTAATGCTTTCATGTCCTAATAATTTTTGAACTGTAATTAAGTCACAGCCTTCATTTAATAAATGAGTTGCAAAAGAATGTCTAAGCATATGGGGAGATATATTTTTATTAAGACTAGTCTTCTTAATAATTTGTTCTAAAACATATCTAACTCCTCTTTCAGTAATAGCGCCACCATTCTTATTCAAAAATAAATAATCTTCATTTAAAACATTTAGTCTAAGATACCCATCTCTCAAATACTTAACAAGCGCCTCTTCACAATACTCTCCATATGTAACAATTCTTTCTTTATTACCTTTACCAAGTATTAATATACTCTTAGTACTTAAATCAATATCTTTAACTTTAATATTAACTAATTCCCCTACACGTACACCAGTACCATATAACATTTCAAGTATTAATAAATCTCTTTGTCCTATAGGAGAATCATCACATACATTAAATAATTCTTCTAATTCATTATATTCAAAATATCTAGGTAATTTCTTTTCTTTTTTCGGTCCACTTACTAACGAAAATACATTTTTAGAAACAATACCCTCATTCGCCAGAAATTTATAAAATCCTCTAAGTCCACTAAGTTTACGATCTATAGATGAATTACTACCATTCTTCTCTTCTTTTAAATACATTAAATAAAATCTTAAATCATCATAATTAATATCTAAAAAAGAAAGAGACTCTCTTTCTAAATAATTAAAGAATTCATCTATATCATTTTTATAACTTAAAATAGTATATTCTGAATAATTCTTCTGATACTCAAGATATTCTAAATATTTAGTTAAAGCTACTTCCTTTTTGATACAACATCATCTCCTAATTGATTGGAATTTTCTCCCATCATACGACTCATTTGTCCACAAGAAGAATAAATACGACACCACTCATAAACTCTATTAAGTCTTGCATCACTCTTATTTAGCATTCTTTTTACATCATTCATTTCTGCGGCCATATCTTCTTGTAATATAAATTGACCATGTCCATAATAATCAACTTTTCTTGCTTCTTCTAATTTCGATTTATGAAATAAATATGCTCTAAGAGAATTTCTCAAATTACCTGTTAAAAGAGAATTTAATTTTTTCTTTGTATCATCATCTAATTCATAATCAAATATATCAAAATTAAATGTTAATTTATTTTCTACATATTTAAAACTTTCTAATGGTAAATTACTTAAAAATCTAATTACCGCAACCATTTTATTATCTGCATCCCCTGCTGCAATAACAGGAAATTTAATTTTTGGTTTTTCTTCTTGTTTTTCTTTTTCAACTACATTTACTTTAGGAACTGCAAATACATCTGATAATCCTTCGTCAAACATACTTATTTGACCAACTGAAAAATCTTTATCTAGTATTTTACTTAAAGATGAAAATAAAACTTTTCTCCCTCTAACATTTTCATTAAAATAAGCTATATTTCCTTGTAATAAATTACTATGACTTGCAGTTAAAAAATCACTTCTATTCAACGCTTCAATAATATTACGAATAACAGGATAACTTTCTAACGCCCATCTTTCTTGATATTTTAAAGAATATGGAACACTATCATAATCTCTAATTCCATTTAATGAATCTACTAACTTCTTAGGAAGACCAGTATATCCATTTTCAATCATATAATAGAAATCACCACGATGATATGCCTTTGTAAGTAACTTATTAAATATTCTTAATATTTTTTCGTTTGCTTTGCCTAAATCGCCAGCACAATAAGCTCCAGCTACTGCTCTAAATTCAGCCATTCTCTCATTTTTTTCTGGTCTATAAATAACTTCTTGAAATTTCACTGGATTACTAGATGTAGATCTAGCTTTAGACGCCACAAAAAAATCATATTCACCCGCATCTAAATAACCTTTATCAATAAGTCTTTGTTGCATTTCTTCACGACTAGCAAATCGAGTTGTAACTAAATCTATAGCAGACAATGAATTTTTAAAACAATAATCTTCATCTTTTGCATTAGCATTATACCAGCTTTCTTTAATACCGATTATTTTATAACTATTATCTCGTTTATTTCTCGCTACTAATAAATAAGTACTCATAACATCACCACTACTTTAAATATATCATAATCAACAAAAAAAGAGAAGTAAATTACTTCTCATATGAACATTCACTACATTTTACTTGTCCATTCTTTTCAACTAAAACTTTGCTACACTCAGGGCAAAATTCCCCAGTAGGTTTATCCCATAAAGCAAACTTACACTTAGGATAATTATTACATCCATAGAATACTTTACCTTTTCTAGTTGGTTTAGCAACAATCTTACCAGAACATTCTGGACAATCCATAATTTCTTCTACTTCTTTTTCTTCTTTTTTAATATATTTACATCCCGGATAATTAGAACATGCTACAAATTCTCCATAACGTCCTTTTCTAACAACTAATGGACTTCCACATGTTGGACATACTTCTCCAGTTTCTTCAGGAGCTTTCTTTTCCATATCACTAAATGCATCTTTAACACGTACTTCAAAAATCTTATAAAAATCTTCTAATACTTTATTCCATACAGCATTACCTTCAGCTATCTTATCAAGATCTTCTTCCATATCACGTGTATATTCTACATTAATTAAATCACTAAAGAATTCTTGTAATTTATCAGTTGTTTCTACACCAACACTAGTAGGTTTAAATTTTTTATCTTCTAATATAACATAATCACGTTCTTTAATTGTATCCATAGTCTTAGCATAAGTAGATGGTCTTCCTATCCCTAATTCTTCCATTTCTTTAATTAATTTAGCTTCTGTATATCTTGAAGGTGGATTAGTAAAATGTTGTTCCTTTTCTATAGAATTAGCTACTAACATATCTCCATCCTTTAAATCAGGCAATATTTTATCTTCACTTTTTTCATAATCTTTGTAGACTTTTAAATAACCATCATATATAAGAATTTGTCCACTTGTTTTAAATTTATAATTATTAT
>JAZRPV010000043.1:0-3950 GCA_045649455.1 Bacilli bacterium
TAAATTTTTAAATATAGATTTATTTATATGGGTATTTTTAATTGGAATTATATTTATAGGTAGTTTTTATAGATTTAATGATAAAGTATATTTTCCAAATAATATTAATCATTTTGAATATAGGATGGTCAATGATAAATATTTAGATTATAGTGATACTGTTAATGGAAGATTTTTAGAATATAGAGAACTTGGATATAAAGTTGTATTTTTAAGTGCCGATGGATATTATTTTAAATTAATTAATGATATTGAGATTGATTATTTAGATTTAATTAATTCAGGTAATTGGGGATATAATGGAAGTGATAAGTTACTTAGTAAGATTAAGAGTTGTAAGAATTGTGTATTCTTTTTAGATGAAAGTGAGATTGGTCTAAATAAACAGACTGATCAAAAGTTACTTAAGTATGTTATAGATAATGGTTGTGTTAAAGAAGAATTTGGTAATTATAAAGTATATATGTTAGGTGATAAGTGTGGAGAAAATTAAGAGTTTTTTTAATAATTATGGTCGATATATATTTGTCTTTGTACTTGTGTTTTTAATATATGAAGTATTTGCATATGGTATTACTTATGGAGATCCTATATGTAATTATGGATTTAGTTATGCTATAAGACATGGACAAATTCCTTATAGTGATTTTAATACAATATCGACTCCTTTATATGCCTTTGTTATGTCTGTTGGATTATTTATTTTTGATAATTATTTAATGTTTATAATAGAACAGAGTATTCTAGTTACGGTGATGTTTTATTTTTTATATAAAATGTATGATAAGAAAGCATATATTGTTCTTTTAAGTTTAATATTATTTGGATTTTATGGATTACTTCCTACTTATAATTTTATGTGTTTTTTAATGATGGTTATTCTTTTATATTTGGAGAAGTTTCATAATAAAAAAGATTTATTAATTGGAGTATTTATAGGACTATCTATTTTATCTAAGCATACTGTTGGAGCATTTTTTGTAATACCAAGTATTATTTTTTATTTTAAAGATTTTAAAAGATTATTTAAACGTGGGTTAGGGGCTTTAATACCTGGAAGTATCTTTATAATTTATTTACTTTGTACAGGAAGTTTTATTGATTTTATTAATTTATGTTTTGGTGGATTATTAGATTTTGGTAAAAGTAATGGTAATTTATTTAATATATGGTTTTATCTTACTATGGGATTCTTTATTATTATGATTATTAATCTTATAAGAAATAGAGGCAATATTTTAAATTGGTATTTAGTATTTAGTATTATGTTTGCAGTTCCAATATTTGATGCAGTTCATTTTTGGATGTTTATTGGTGGATTTGTTTTAATGATGATTCCTTATTTAAATACTAAGCATGATAATTATTTATGTAATTTAAGTATTATTTTAATGATTACTTTATGTATTATGAATTATAGAATGGGTAGTGTTTATGAACCTAAAATGATGAAAAAAATTAATCGTTTTAATTATACTTTTAATGATTCATATTCATATGATGTTGATTTAAAATTAGAAGTATTTTTAAAGAAATATGATGATTATTTAATTCTTTCTTATTATAAGATGTTTGATGATATTAGTCATGGCAAGAAACTTGATTATTTTTCTGTGCCTATGTATGGTAATTTTGGTTATGATGGGTTAAATAAGATGATTAAAAGAATTGATAATATGCATGATAAATATATTGTTATTGATAATAGTTCATATAAAAGAGAAGATAAGTTTGATCAGTTTGTTAAAGAGTTTTCTGAACATGTAATTAATACTTGTGAGAAGGTAGATTCTAAATATGGATTTGATGTTTATTATAAAAAGTGATATTATGATTATAAATAGATAGAGTTTGCAAGATTTACTTTGCAAATTTTTTCTTTTATAGTATAATTAAATTTGAGAATAGGAGATGCATGCCATGAGTAGTATTTATACTGGAATAGAATTGGGTACTGATAGTATCAAAATTGTTGTTTTAGAAAAAATTAATGAGCAATACCATGTTCTTTCTTCAGTATGTAGTGAATCTGCTGGTATTAAAAACAGCCATGTTTATGATATTAAAGCTGCTAGTGCTGCAGTTAAAAAAGCAGTTAAAAGTGCTAGTGAAATGTTAGGTGCTAAGATTACTAAAGCTATTGTGTGTGTACCACCAACTCATTGTAATATGGATATTGTTAATGGATGTGTTGATGTTGTTAACTCTAAAATTACTGGAGAAGATGTTTGTAATGTTTTGAATGAAGCATTAAAAGATCAAGATTTTTCAGAATTTGAATTAGTTACAGCTATACCAATTTCATTTACAGTTGATGAAGAAGAAAATATAAAAGATCCTAAAGGTATGAGAGGAGAAGTTCTTTCTAGTAAGATAGTTATTGGTACTATGCCTAAAGAAGAACTTTATAGATTTTTAGAAGTACTAAAATTAGCAGGTGTTGAAGCGGTAGATGTAGGATTTACTTCTACAGGTGATTATTACACTATTAAGAATTCTAAATATGATGGTATTGTAGGGGCAATTATTAATATTGGAGAAGATAATACTAATGTTGCTGTTTATAATAAAGGTATTCAAATTAAGAATGCTGTTCTTCCGATTGGAAGTAGTAATGTAGATAAAGATTTAGCTTATATTTTTAAGATGAAAGATAATGCTGCGCGTAACTTAAAAGAGACTTTTGCAGTATGCATGAGTAGTTATGCTGATAGTACTGATATAGTTGAAGTTAAAAACAATAATGGTGAGATTAAGGAAATTTCTCAAGTAGGAGTATCTAAAGTAGTTGAATCAAGGATTAGAGAAATACTAAAACTTGCTAAAAATGAAATAAAAAACTTAACAAACCGTGAAATAAGTTATATAATTGTTACAGGAGGACTAAGTGAATTAGCAGGATTTGGATATCTTGTTGAGGAAATGTTCGGGGCTATGGCTAAAGTATGTAACATTACAACTATGGGGATTAGACATAACAAATATGTTAGTGTTTTAGGAATAGTTAAGTATTTAGATGATAAACTTAGTTTAAGAGGAAAACAAATGAATATGATAGATGGTGATGAACTAGATGATTTAGTTTCATCCCAACATAAAATGATAAATAATGAAAATATAATAGGTAAAGTGTTAGGACATTTTTTTGATAGTTAGGAGGACGAGGTATGTTAGGCGGATTAGAAATGGATCAGTTAGCAAAAATAAAGGTTATTGGACTTGGTGGTGGTGGAGGAAATGCCATCAACCGAATGGTAGAGTCTGGTGTTAAAGGTGTAGAGTTTATTGCTGCTAATACTGACTTACAAGTATTAAATTCATCAAGAGCAGATGTTAAAATTCAAATTGGAGCTACTTTAACAGATGGGTTAGGAGCAGGAGCTAAACCTGAAATTGGTAAAGAAGCTGCTATTGAATCTAAAAAGGAAATTGAAGATGCCCTTGCAGGTGCTGATATGGTATTCGTTACTGCAGGAATGGGTGGAGGAACAGGAACTGGTGCAGCACCAGTTGTTGCAGAAATTGCGCAAGGTCTTGGAGCTCTAACTGTTGCTATTGTTACTAAACCATTCTCATTTGAAGGAAAGAGAAGAATGGATAATGCATTAGCTGGTATTGAAGAATTAAGAAAACATGTTGATACACTAATTGTTATTCCAAATGATAGATTAAGAGAAATTATTGATAAAACTACACCTATGTTAGAGGCATTTAAAGAAGTAGACAATGTACTTCGTAGAGGAGTTCAATCTATTTCAGATTTAATTGCAGTAGTAGGTCTTGTAAACTTAGACTTTGCCGATGTTAAAGCTGTAATGGAAAAATCAGGTAATGCTATAATTGGTATTGGTATAGGTATGGGAGAAGATAGAGCGCTAGAGGCAGCAAAACAAGCTGTATCATCACCGCTTTTAGAAACGTCTATCACTGGTGCAACTGATGCCATTATT
>JAZRPV010000044.1:0-60071 GCA_045649455.1 Bacilli bacterium
ATAGCATGTAATAATTTTTCTTCTGAAGTAAGTTCAGCCATTCCCTTAGGAGTAACTTTACCAACAAGGATATCTCCTTCATGTACTTCAGTACCAATTGTTACAATACCATTTTCATCTAAGTTACGACGAGCTTCTTCACTTACATTTGGAATATCTCTTGTAATTTCTTCAGGTCCTAACTTAGTTTCACGACATTGCATTTCATAATCTTCTAAGTGTAATGAAGTATATTTATCATCTTTAACTAAATTTTCATTTAAGATAATAGCATCTTCATAGTTATATCCATTGAATGTCATGAATGCAACAGTCATATTTTTACCTAAAGCAAGTTCACCTTTATCAGTTGAGTTACCATCAGCAAGAATTGTCTTACCAGCAACAACTTTATCTCCTACTTTAACAATAGGTCTTTGATGTGAACAAATACTTGAGTTTGCTAATTCGAAGTTAGCTAATTTATATGTATCTTTTCCTTCTTTTGTTTTAACAACAATTTTCTTAGCATCTGCATATTCAACAATACCATCAGCTTTTGCTACTATTTCAACTCCAGAGTCTTTAGCTGCTATAAATTCAACACCAGTTCCAACATATGGAGCTTCAGTCTTGATTAATGGCATAGCTTGACGTTGCATGTTAGCTCCCATTAACGCACGAGTAGCATCGTCGTGTTCTAGGAACGGAATACAACTTGTAGTAACAGAAACAACTTGTTGTGGACTTACGTCGATATAATCAACTTGTTCTGGTTTTGCTAAAATATTTTCTCCACGGAAACGAGCGTTTACGTGTTCATCAATAATTGTATTATTTTCGTCTGTTCCAACTGTAGATTGAGAAATAATATAATCTAATTCTTCATCAGCTGTTAAATATTCAACATCATCAGTAATTCTACAATTTTCAACAACACGATATGGAGTCATAATAAATCCATATTCATCAATTTTTGCATAACTTGCTAAAGATGTAATTAACCCGATATTTGGACCTTCAGGAGATTCAATCGGACAAATACGTCCATAGTGTGATGCATTAACGTCACGCACTTCAACTCCAGCACGGTCTCTTGATAAACCACCTGGTCCTAAAGCAGATAAACGACGTTTATTTGTAAGTTCAGCAATTGGGTTTGTTTGATCCATGAATTGAGAAAGTTGTGAACTACCAAAGAATTCTTTCATCGCAGCAGTAACTGGACGAATATTAATTAATGTCTTTGGAGTAACTTCTTCCATTTCTTGAGTAGTCATTCTTTCACGAATAACTCTTTCCATTCTTGAAACACCAATTCTGAATTGGTTTTGTAATAATTCACCAACTTGGCGAATACGACGATTTCCTAAGTGGTCGATTTCATCAAAGTTTCCAACACCACTTAATAAGTTTAAGTAATAAGAAACTGAAGCATATACATCAGAAATAGTTAATCTCTTAACATCAATATCTTGATCATTTCCGATTACAGCAATCTTTTTCTTTTTATCACTTGGATCATAAATATTAACAACTTGTACTTTATTAAATTCATCTAATTCATCATTAATTAGAACTTCTTTAACTCCATAACCAGTAGCTAATACTTCTCTTAATTGTTCTAAATTAGCTTTAGTGATTTGTGTACCTTTTTCAAATACAACATTACCATTTTCATCTTTAATATCTTCAGCTAATGTTTGATCTAATAAACGATCGATTACATTAAGTTTACGATTAAATTTATAACGACCAACTCTAGCTAAATCATATCTAAATTCATCAAAGAAACATGTAATAATTTGGTTCTTAGAAGAATCTAATGTAGCTGGTTCTCCTGGTCTTAATTTTTCGTAAATTTCAATTAAAGCTTCATCTGTGTTTTTAGTAGAATCTTTAGCTATAGTATTTTTGATATATTCGTTATCTCCAAACATAGCTAAAATATCTTCATCACTAGATAAACCAAAAGCACGTAATAATGTAGTTAAAGTAACTTTTCTAGTACGATCAATTCTTACGTATAATACATCTCTCGCATCAGTTTCAAACTCTAACCAAGTACCACGAGTTGGTATAATTTGGGAAGTAATTAATTCACGTCCATTTTTATCGATTTCACGATTAAAATAAACACTTGGAGAACGTACTAATTGAGAAACAATAACACGTTCAGCACCATTGATAACGAAAGTTCCACTATCAGTCATCACTGGCATATCACCCATGAAGATTTCTTGTTCTTTTACTTCACCAGTTTCATGGTTAAATAAACGAACTTCAACTCTTAAAGGTGCAGAATATGTAGTTTCACGATCTTTGCTCTCTTTAATAGAATAACGAGGTTCATCAAAATGATAATCTCCGAATTCAAGCGATAAAGTTCCAGAGAAATTCTCTACTGGAAATAAATCTTCGAATACTTCTTTGATACCTGTTTCAACAAACCAATTGTAAGATTTCTTTTGAATTTCAAGTAAATCTTTTAATTCATAAGAGTTTCTAATTCTTGAGAAATTACGTCTTTCTCTGTGGTCTCCACTCTTAACAATCTTATATGCCACTATATTCACCCCACATTTGATTTTTTATTGATTTTTTATTTTACGCTGCATTCCAAAATAAAAAATCCCTTTTTCTTTTCTAACACTTTAACAGTATACACTGTTTCAAGGTCGACAATTAGCGATTTAGCGCCTTGCTCTTTTCGAATTACTAGAAATAACTTCCCATTTTCTTCTAGATATTCTTTAGCATTCATCACTATGTCATACACTACTTTCTTACCAGCCCTTATCGGAGGGTTAGTAACAATGGACGAGTACTTTGAAGAAATATTTTGATAAGTATTACTCTCAAACACATTAATATTATCAACACCATTCTCTTTTGCATTACGTTCAGTTAAATGTAACGCTCTAAGATTAACATCAACCATATCAACATGTGCTTTAGTAACTTTACCAAGTACAATACCAAATACTCCGTAACCGCAACCCATATCAAGAATTTTGCCTCCAACTGCTTCAAGCGGGATTGATTCAAGAAGAAGTCTACTGCCAAAATCCAAACCATCTTTAGAAAATACACCATTATCGGTTAAAAATGTAAATTTCTTACCTAACACAAAACATTCTGTTTTTCTCACGTTACTAGGTAATTTCTCGTTAGTAAAATACTGCCCCATTTTTGTCTCCTTTATAGTGAAAAAAAAAGAGGAAGAAACCCTAATAATTTTTCTAGTTTTCTTCCTTTCGAAACATATAATATAACAAAATTCAATATTTGTCAAACATTTTTACAAAAATTTACAAATTTTTCTCACAAAAAAAACTCTAGAATAATTTCTAGAGTTTAAATAGCTTAAAAGTTAATTATTTAACTTCTACAGTAGCTCCAGCTTCTTCTAATTTAGCTTTGATTTCTTCAGCTTCAGCTACAGAAATGTTTTCTTTAACAACACCGTTTGAATCAACGATATCTTTAGATTCTTTTAATCCTAAACCAGTAATATCTTTAACAACTTTAATAACTCCAACTTTTCCAGCTCCAGCATCAGCGATTGATACAGTTACTGTACTTGGTGCAGCATCAGCAGCAGCTCCAGCAGCAGGTGCAGCTACAGCTACAGCACTTGGATCTACTCCAAATTCTTCTTTCATTGTGTCTACTAATTCTTTAATTTCTAATAAAGTCATTTCTTTTAAACTACTGATAAAATCTTCTCTTGTTAATTTAGCCATTGTTATAATCCTCCTATATTTTTTATTTTATTATTTTTAATTAATTTTCTTCTTTTTGTTGACTATATAAGTCTAAGCAAATTGATAAGTCTCTTGCGATTCCAATCATACCACCAGCAAGCATAGTAAGTAGTCCTTCTCTTGATGGGATAGTAGCATATTCAGCTAATTTAGCTTGATCAGCTTTTTCTCCATCAACAATCCCTACTTTTAAAACTAATGCTGGGTGATCCTTAGCAAATTCTGATAATGTCTTAATTGGTGCTATTTGGTCTTCACCATATGCAAATGCACTTGGACCATTTAATTCATCATTAAGATCAATACCTAAATCATTGAAAGCTCTAGCCATTAAAGTATTTTTGTATACTTTATAATCAGAATTTGATTCTCTTAATTTGATACGTAATTCTTTTGTTTCACTATCTGTCATACCACGATAATCGAATAAAACGATAGTTTTAGCAGCTGAAGCACGTTCTTTAATTTCATCAATTACTAATTGCTTTTGCTCTAAGATTTTTTGACTTGCCATAAAACACCTCCTTAATCTAATTAGGGATGCCATATAAAAAGTTCTTTAACTAGAACGCCAAAGAACTTTTTTGATTACTTATTTAAAGTCCTCGGTAGGATTTATTTTAATACCTACTGTCTATGGCACCAACAAATTGTCTTTATTATATCCTACAAAATCCTATTTGTCAAAACTATTTTCAACTTTGATTCCAGGACCCATAGTAGAAGTTATTGAAATATTCTTAACATATTCACCTTTTACTGTTGCAGGTTTAATTCTAAGAATTTGTCCAACAAATGCATCTAAGTTAGCTAATAAGTCTTCTTCTGAGAAAGAAACTTTTCCGATAACACCGTGAATATTTCCAAAACTATCTGTTCTATATTCAACACGTCCAGCTTTAACTTCATCTACTGCTTTAGCAACATCCATTGTAACTGTTCCAGTTTTAGGGTTTGGCATTAATCCTTTTGGTCCTAAAACTTTTCCTAATTTACCAAGTAATGGCATCATATCAGGAGTAGCAATCATAGTATCGAAATCGAACCAATTTTCTTTTTCGATTTTTTCAAGCATATCTACGTCACCAACATAGTCAGCTCCAGCTTCTTTAGCTTGATTTGCTTTTTCTCCTTTAGCAATAACTAAAACTTTTTTAGTTTTTCCTGTTCCTTTTGGAAGTACGATAGCACCTCTTAATTGTTGATCTGCTTTTTTAGTATCTAAGTTTAATCTCATAGCTACTTCTACAGAACCATCAAATGAACTAGTTGAAGTTTCTTTTACTAACTTAACTGCTTCTTCTTTAGTATATACTTTACCTTTTTCAATTTTTGAAACAGCTTCAGTATATTTCTTACTTCTTTTTCCCATTTTCTTTTTCCTCCTTATGTGGTTAAGCGGATTTTAATTTGAAATTCCTTCCACATAGGTAAAACCTATATGAATAATCTATATTTTAATTACTCTAATTAATTATTCTTGACCTTCAATAGCAATTCCCATGTTTTTAGCTGTACCAGCAACTGTTTTCATTGCTGCTTCAACATCATATGCGTTTAAGTCAGGTAATTTAATTTCAGCGATTTCTTTTAATTGATCTTGAGATAAAGTTGCAACTTTTTCTTTTGATCCTTTAACTGAACCTTTAGCTACCTTAGCATATTTCTTTAATAAGAATGCTGTTGGTGGAGTCTTAATAATAAAATCAAAACTTCTGTCATCATAAATTGAAATTTCTACTGGTAAGATATCTCCCATCTTTTCTCTAGTAGCATCATTATATCTTGTACAGAACTCTTGTAGATTGATTCCTGCAGGTCCTAAAACAGTTCCAACTGGTGGAGCTGGTGTAGCTTTTCCTGCTGGGATTTGTAATTTAATTTTCTTAATTGCTTCCTTTGCCACGAAAAACACCTCCTAAATTTTATAAGTTTTCGCGAGTGGTACAAATAGCTTGATTACCGCTTTTAAATGCAAACCATGCTTCCCACTAAATCTATATTAATAAATATAGCACCAAAATAATATCATACTATTTTTATTAATGCAAGTATTAATTTGCTTTTTCTATTTGACTTAATTCAACTTCTACTGAAGTTTCTTGTCCGAATAAGTCAACTAAAAGCATAACTTTTTTACTAGGTAAGTCAACTGAGTCAACTTTACCAAACATACCATTGAATGGTCCAGCGATAATTTTAACTTTAGCTCCTTCTGTAAGTTCAGTATCAACATCGATTCTACTGATACCCATATTACCAAGAATATTATCAACTTCTGAAGGTTGTAATGGAGTTGGCTTAGCACCTTTACCACTTGATCCAATGAATCCAGTAACACCAGGTGTATTACGAACAACATACCAAGCTTCATCTGTCATAACCATTTCAACTAAAATGTAACCAGGGAACATCTTTTTAATCTTTTCCTTAGTAACACCATCTTTAACTTCTACTACTTTTTCTTCTGGAATTACAACTCTATGTATATAGTCTTGCATTTCCATTGATTCAGCTCTCATTTCAAGTTTTTCTTTTACTTTATTCTCATGTCCAGAATAAGTATTTACTACAAACCATTGTTTATCCATAATCTAACTCCTTTTTTATCTAAAAATTGATTGAATTAATGCAAAGATAATATCTACTGCATAAAAGAATAGTGCGCAAAAAACTATAAAGAAAATTGTCGCTATAGAATAACGAATCATATCTTTTTTATTTGGCCAGTGAACACTAAGTGTTTCACTCTTAACACCATGACAGAAAATTCTAAATCTTACCCAAAGACTTTTCTTTTCTTTCTTAGCAGTTTTTTTAGAATCAGTCTTCTTTTTAGATACTTCTTTCTTTTCTTTCTTTTCTTTTTTATCTTTCTTTTCTTCTTTTACTTTGATATCTTTTTTAATTTCATCAATATCATATTTTTCTTTTTTCTCTTTTTTTCTTACTTCAGCCATATTCTCACCTATCCCAATTTTTTATCAAAATAAAAACACTTCCAAGTGCTCACCTATAAAATAGCATAAACACCTAGAAATGTCAACATTTTTAGCTTAAACTAAACACTCTAACAATTATTGCAACAATAATCGAAATAGTAAATATAATCGCTGGATAAACCAAATAATTAATATATGCAGCATCATTAGATTTATTTATTTGTCTATATATTACAGAATTAATTCCCTCATTAACATCTACTTTATCTAGATGTGAAGTATCTGTAGGAATTCCATCTCCTCCAACTTCTTTTTCTAAAGATGCTAAATCTCTTTTTCTCTTCTCTAAATCATATTCACATAGATAAACAGAAGCTCCTCTTTCTACAACACCTCTATAATAAGGGACATCCCCATCAGGTAAAAATTGTGCAAAACTATCAAAATTCTCTTTCAAATAGTTTTGATTTAACCAATATAAACATTTTGTATAAATACCAATTTGAATATAACTAGAATTATATATATCTTCTTTTATAAATCTTTTTCGTTCTAAAGGACTAGTAGGCATTTCTAATAAAGATTTAAATCTAATTTGATTTAATTCGTGATTCATTAATTCAATTTCTTTCGGATGAAAACTCTTAACACAATATCCTCTATCATGAACATATTTCATCGCTCTATCAATATTAAGAAACACTTCTCTCATTTCTTCTTCACTATGTCTTACTTTTATCCATGATTCTAATGACACAGAATCATAAGTAGCATTACTAGAATTTAAATTGTTACGATCCATAGCCATACAATCACCCTATTATTATTATAAATCTAAATAAAAAAAAAGACAAACTAAATAAATAAATTCTTATTTAATTTTAGTCTATCTCTAATAATTCTTAATCTATACATTAAATACCTATAAGAAATATCTAATAATATAGCAATTTCATTATATGTAAACCCATTATATTTAAGTTCAAAAATATTAGAATCAATAAAACTAAGTTTATTTTTCATACTAATAAAATTTTCATTATTAATTAATATATCCAAACAACTTATATCATTAACATACTTTTCTTCAATAAATTCATCTAATACACTATTATTAAGAATATAATGCTTATTACTATTAACATTACGACAATAAGTTAATAAATGTCTTTCAATACATATACTTACATAAGTATAAAACAACACTTCACTATCTTCATTATATGACTTAATTGCATTATTCAATGCTATTCTTGTTTCCTGAACTAAATCTTCATAAGTAATTCTATGACTAACTAAAGAATAAAATTTATTAACATATTTATATAGTAAAGGACTATATTTATCATACATTAACTTTTCTGCATTCTCATCATTTTCTCTAATCATATAAATTACTTCATAATCATTTACATTTTTATATTTCATTGTTCCTACTTTCTATCCCGAACAACCTCATAAATCATAATCCCTGCTGCAACTGACGCATTTAAACTATTTGTAGTTCCATACATTGGTATTTTGGCAATGAAATCACAATTCTTTTTAACCAATTGACTCATACCAGAACCCTCATTACCAATAACAAGAGCAATCTTACCAGAATAATCAATTTCACGATAATCAACACTATCTTCTAATGCTGTACCAACTACCCAGAAACCATTTTGTTTTAATGTATCTATTGCATTAACTAAATTACTAACTGATACAATATCCATATTATCTAAAGTACCAACACTAGTCTTCATAACAGTAGAATTAATTTGTACTTGTCTATCCTTTGGCATAATAATTGCATCTACTCCAGCCGCTTCACAAGTTCTAATAATTGCTCCTAAATTATGTGGATCTTCTAAATGATCAAGTAAAACCACAAAATTAGGATCATTATTCAATACACTCTTTAAATCTTTGTATTGATAGTCCGGAATATCTAGAATTATACCTTGATGAACACCATCTGCCAAACGCTCAATATCTCTTTTTGACTTAAATTCTACTCTGAAATTTCCTTTTTCAATAAGTGAATTTATTTCTTTATCGTCAAAACCTTCTTGTAAAATAATTTTTAACACTTTTTTATCTTTTTTTAATATTTCTTTCGCAACATTACGTCCATATACTAACATATTACTCACCTAAGATAAAATTCATAATCTCATCAATTCTATCTTTTTTCCCTTCTAAATCTAAATATCCTATTAAACTTTCTAATCCTGTAGCATATTTATATGTTACAATATCACAGTTTTTAGGATGTGAAGTAGTCTTATAATTTCTTGCTCTTTTTACAACACTAATCTCTTCTTCACTAAGAAAATTATTATCTAACATGTCTTGTAAAAACTTAGCTTGACTCTTTGCACTTACATAGTTAATAGATTCTTTTTGTAAATCATTAACATTTCCAATACCCTTACCTATTAAATACTTTCTAATATAATTTTCATATATAGTATCACCCAAATAAGCAAGTACTAATACATTTATTTCTACTGTTTGCATACATTTCACCATCTTAATTATATCATTTATACATATAATAATTCCCTTCCAAAGGAAAAATCACACATATATTAACACAAGAAATGTAAAATAACAAATAAAAAGAACTAGACTAAGTCTAATTCTTATAATAATTCGTAAGTTGTACCTTCTCTTGTATCTATTAATTTAATGCCTTTAGCTAATAATTCATCACGAATAGCATCAGCTTTTGCAAAATCTTTATTCTTTTTAGCTTCTTTTCTTTCTTCTATCTTCGCTAATACTTCTTTCTCTAAATCAGCATCTACTTCTTTTTCTTCAATAACTGTTAAATCTAAAGATAATACTTCATCAAATTTTTCAATAATAGCAAGTTTTGTTCCATCAGATATATCATCTTTTAATACATCATATACTAATGTAACCATATTAGAAGTATTTAAATCATCTTTAATAGCTTCACTAAATTTTTCAATATATTCATTATATTTATTATTATCAACTTCATCTTTAACTAATTTAGATACTCTATTTTTTAACTTATTATAAGCATTTTGCGCTCCATCTAAAATTTCATAACTAAATGTTAATTGACTATGATAATAAGAATTTAAACATAAATAACGATATGCCAAAGGATTATATCCCTTTTCTTCTAATAACGATACAGTTAAGAATTCTCCTTTAGACTTACTCATTTTACCAGTTTCATCATTTAAGAATCCTAAATGTACCCAATAATTACACCATTTATGTCCTAGATATGCTTCACTTTGAGCAATTTCATTAGTATGGTGTGGGAAAATAGCATCTTCCGCACCACAGTGAATATCTAATTTTTCTCCTAAATTCTTAATAGAAATACCAGAACATTCAATATGCCATCCTGGATATCCTCTACCCCATGGAGAATCCCATTGCAATTCTTGATTATCAAATTTAGAATTTGTAAACCATAATCCAAAATCAAATGGATTACGTTTAGCAGTATCTTCTTCTATATCTTCTCTAACCGCAACCATTAAATCATCACTGTTACGACCAGATAATTCATAATAATTTTTAAATTTAGTAGTATCAAAATAAACATTTCCATCAGCAATATATGCACTTCCATTTTCTAATAACTTAGTAATCATAGTTATATACATATCAATATTATCTGTGGCATTTGACACAACATCAGGTTTACGAACATTCAACTTACAACAATCTTCAAAGAAACAATCTGTATAGTATTTTGCAATTTCAAAAGAAGACTTCTTCTCTCTTCTTGCAGCAACTGACATCTTATCTTCTCCAGAATCTCCATCTCCTACATTATGACCAACATCTGTAATATTCATTACTCTTTCAACATCATATCCAATAAATTTAAATCCTTTTTCTAAAACATCTTCAGAAATATAAGTTCTTAAATTTCCAATATGTGCGAAATGATAAACTGTCGGACCACATGTATACATTTTTACTTTTCCTTCTTCATTAGGAATAAATTTTTCGACTTTCTTTGTCAATGTATTATATAGTTTCACCTTTCATCACCTGCCACCATTATAACACAACAATTTTAAATAAAAAATACTAAACTTCCACAGTTTCTTTATAAATAGATACTAAATAATCAATTTTTCTCGCACCAAACTTCTTATAATTAGACTCTTCTACTATTTTATCCACAATATTTGGGGATAAAATCCCTTTAGAATTAATTATTTTAATGATATCCTCCCTACTTAAATCTCTAAGCCTAAATATTCCACTAAATTTGGAAAGCATCTCTTCACCTAAAACATTTTTTATTAATAAAGAATCCACATCACTTATTGAAAACCCTATATTACTATGTTCACAACCATAATTAGTAGCAAAAAACATTACAGTATTACGAAAATCTACTTTCTCATTAGAAGAATCTATTAAAAAACCATCCTCTAATATACCAGAAAATAACTTAATTACTTTTTTAGAAGCATATTCTATATTATCAATAAACAAAACAGAATAACTATTTCTACGGACTTTATCACATAAAGAAACAAGATCCTTATATCCAACGTAGCCTGCATTAACACCTAATATTTTTGAAATAGATGAATCATCACCATATTCAGACATATCTAGTTTAATGATATTTTTATCATTATAAAATAGTTTAGAGTACTCTCTTTCTAAAAATGTTTTACCAACACCACTTTTTCCAACAAGAAGAAGTGATAACGGAACATTTTTTATACTTTTATTAACTTTCTCTATAATATTACACATATTAATAATAACTGATTCTTGTCCAATAACCACTCTATTTAATTTATTAATAATATCCTCTTTATTAAAAGATATTAAACTCTTAACAGGAATACCAGTCTTACCATAAACTACATCATACAAGGTATCTAATAAAACTGATTTCTCACGCTCATCAAAATTAAGGTCTAAATACTTCTTCTCTAAAGACAATTCTTTCTTTCTATAAATAGAAGCCTCTTTAAAATTATTCTCCACAATTAATTCATTCTTCTTTAATCTAATTTTATTTAATTCTTCACCATATAATCTTATCTTCTTATCATTTTCATCTTCTATAATTGAACTTTTTGCACAAACCTCATCAAAAATATCAATCGCTTTATCAGGAAACTTACCATAATGAACATATTTATCACATAAATCAATAATTTTATTAATGATCTCATCACTAATAGAAACATTATGATATTTACCATATAAATCCCTAATATTAAATAAAACATCTCTTGTTTGACTTATACTCATCTCATCAACACTAATCTTTTGAAATCTTCGATCAAGGGCTTTATCACTTTCAATAAACTTTTTATATTCTTCCCTAGTAGTTGCCCCAATAATTTGAATATCACCTCGTGCCAGATAAGGTTTTAATATATTAGAAGCATCAATCGCACCTTCCGCTCCGCCTGCCCCTACCAACGTATGAATTTCATCAATAAAAACAATTACATCTTCATCTGAAACTAATTCTTCTATAACTTGATTAATTCTTTCTTCAAACTCACCTCTATATTTAGTTCCAGCAATTAAAGACGATAAAGACAAAGAAAAGACCCTACAATTACGTAATTTTTTAGGTACATTACCTTCTTCTATTCTTCTAACAAACTCCTCTACAATAGCTGTTTTCCCTACTCCAGCATCACCTATCAAAACAGGATTATTCTTTGTCCTACGCAATAATATTTCAATTAATCTATCTACCTCATTATCCCTTCCAATTACAGGATCATAAGATTTATATCTAGAATTCATGTCAACAGAAAACTCTTCTAATAACATCTTCTTTTTAATAGATTTCTTATTAAAATTAAATTTCTTAATAAACTTCTCATATAAATAATCAATATCAATATTCATACCTAATAAAATTCTATTTGCAACACCGTCTCCTTCATCCAATAAAGAAATAAATAGATCTTCTACCTCAATTAATCTATCTTCTCCTCTATTACTCATAATTACATTATTAAAAACTCTCTTCAATAAAGGTGTATATAAAAACATATCATTATTCTTTTTACCTATTCCAACTATATTAATAAGTTCTTCTTTAAACTTTTCATAAGTTAAATCAATATTTGATAATTCTTTAGTTATAGATAAATCTTTATTATGAAGTATTGCCAATAACAAATGTTCACTTCCTACATAAGGATGTTTTAATTCACTCATTTCTTTTTTCATTTGTTGCAATATCACTTGTACTTCTTCTGAAAATTTAGAATAAATAATATCATCTCCTTAATTTAATTCTAAAATCAAAAGACCTTATCATCAATTAAATACAATCTAAAAAAAACGACAAAAAAAAGAGACCAAAGTCTCTTTTTAAAATTCTATAGTAATACTAAAATTCCAATAACAATTAGAACAACTACTAAGAATTCTACTACAAATTTCCAAATACTTGCTAACCATTTTGTATAAGGAATATCTAAATATGCTAATGTAGTCATTAAAATAACACTTGTAGGTGCAACAAACATTGTAATACCGTATACAGCTTGGAATAATACTCCAATTGTTGAATAATAATCAGTATTTGTAACAACACTTACATAGTATGGAACTACACTTTGTAAAGCATAAGAAATATCTCCATTAAATAGTCCAGCTAAGAATGCAACTATTGTAGTTGTAGCAATATTAAATCCTTTTGATAAACCTAACACTGCAGCATATAAATTAGTTTGGAATGGATGATATGTTACTAATACTAAAATAGTATAAATAACAAAGATAATTCCAGCAGGAGCTAAAGCTTTTTTAGCACCTTCTCCAAATCCTTCTAAAGCATCTACTAATTTAACTCTATAAATTAAAACTAATAATAATGCTAAGAATGATAATGGGAAGAATAAATCATAACATTGCCATCCACCAAATGCTTGGAAAGTTCCAAATAATTTTCCAAATAATGGGAATCCAAATAATTCGAATTCAGCCACTTTTTGACTAGCTACTTCAAACCAATCAAGTGCAAATGAACTTGACCATGGGAAGAAAGCCATTAAAACTAACACAGTAGCTAAAACTAATACTACAACCATTGGCCATACTTTTTGTTTTAATTCTACTGGTGCTGGGATAAATGCATTTGCATCATCACTTAAATTTGTTTTAACAACGATAACTCCATCATCTTTTGCAGCTGCTTTATTGTCTTTACGACTTGCTTTAGATGTAGAAGTTTTCTTTGCTGTTGTTTTAGCAGTAGTTTTCTTTGTTGCTGTTTTAGAAGTTGCTTTCTTAGCAGTAGTAGTTTTAGTAGTTGTTTTCTTTGTAGTTTTCTTAGCCGCAGGCTTTTCTTCTACTTTTGTAGCTACTTTTTCTTCTTCTACTTTAGCATCTTTCTTCTTATCAGCTTTAATTTCAGTAATCTTAGTTGTATCATTTTTACTAATGTATAGTAATGTATTAAATATTAATAATACTAAACCTACTAGTAAAATCATTGCTTTAACATAAACGTCAGAAGCAATATCTAATCCTAATAATTGTAATAAAACACTAAGTTTACCATAAGCATAAGTATATCCAGTAATACCTACTAATGATGAACCAGCAACAGCTAATGCTGCAACAATTTTATCAAATCCCATCATTAAGATAAATGAAACTAAGAATGGAACGAATAAAAGCATTTCAATTTCAATTCCATATACAGAAACAACAATAGCAAATAATACCATAATTACTGATAATACTACTTTTTCTTTTCCATATACTTTCTTAACCATCGCATCTAAAAGATTACGATATGCAGGAATCTTATTTAATATTCCATATAATCCACCAACAAAGATTACATATAATGAATAATGTCCAAAATATGATAATGATGTTAATGAATAATTAAACATATCAAATAAACCTACTTGCACGCGTCCTTGATCTTGTAATGTTCCTTGGAAATAAGCAGCTGGAATAATCCAAGATAATATTGCAAATACTAATAAAGTTCCAAGAACGACTTTAAATGTATTATGTTTCTTCATAATTAACCTCCCATAATAATTATAACTATTAAACCCTTATTTTACAAGCATTTGACCCATATTTAGGATTTTTTTCAATAAAAAAGAAAGATTTTAAATTAATCTTTCTTTTCTTCATTTAATGGTCTCATTAATGGGAATAAAATTACATCTTTAATATTGTCTGAGTTAGTTAATAATTGAACAATTCTATCAATACCCATTCCCCATCCACTTATAGGAGGCATTCCAACTTCCATAGCAGAAATATAATCATGATCCATTGGCATAGCTTCTTCATCACCATTATCTTTTAATGATGCTTGAACTTCTAATCTTCTTTCTTGTTCTTGTGGATCAACTAATTCTGAGTAAGCATTAATAATTTCAGCCCCATTAATTACTAATTGGAATCTATCAGTAATTTCAGGATTATCATCATTTGCACGAGCAAGAGGACTTAAACTAATTGGATGTTCTGTTAAGAAAATTGGATTAACAACATTTGGTCTTGCAACTTTCTTATATAATTGATCAACTAGGTTACCATATCCTAAGTTTTCAAGTGGAGTATCACAATCAATTTCTAATTTTTCATCATATATTTTTTGTAATAATAATTCTTTAGTATTATATTCATTAATATCGATATTTCCATATTTTAAGATTAAATCTCTAAAACTTACAGCTTCCCATTCACCACTTAAATCTACTTCTTTATCTCCAACTTTAACAATTAAAGTTCCAAATAATTTTTCAATAATATATTGAAGCATTTCTCTTAAGAATTTCATATTATCTTTATAGTTATAATATGCACAATATCCTTCAATCATAGTAAAATCTTGTAAGTGAGTTGCATCAATTCCTTCATTTCTGAAACATCTAGCAATTTCAAATACTTTATTCATTCCACCAACAACCGCTCTTTTTAAATAAGTTTCTGGTGCAATTCTTAAATATAAATCTATATCTAATGCATTATGATGTGTAATAAATGGTCTAGCAGTAGCACCACTAGCTTTATTATTTAAAATAGGAGTTTCAATTTCTATATATCCTGCTTCATCTAAATAATTTCTAATTTCACGAATGAATTTACTTCTTAATAAGAATTTCTTTTTAGCTTCATCATTCATAATTAAATCTAAATATCTTTCACGATAAATAGTTTCAATATCTTCAATACCATGGAATTTTTCTGGTAATGGTTTTAATGCTTTTCCTAAGAAAGTAATTTCATCAGCACGAATAGTTTTTTCTCCAGTATGAGTAGTGAAAACTTCACCAACTACTCCAATGAAATCACCTAAGTCATAATTAGACTTAAATTCTTGATAAGCTTCTTCTCCAATCATATCTAATTTAACAGAAACTTGAATCTTTCCATTAATATCACCAATAGTTAAGAAACTCATCTTACCCATTTTTCTCATTAAGATAATTCTACCAGCAACTCTAACACCAGTAACACCATCTTCTAAATTAGCCGCATCACAAATTTCATGAGTAATTTCATATCTTTCAGGATACGGATTTTTAATATTTTGTAATTTCTCTCTTCTAACAATCTCTTGTTCTGTTAATTCTCTCATATTACTTCTCCTTTTTCTTTTTTTAATTAATTTCAACAACACTAGTACGTGACACTATGTCATGTAATCCTCTCTTGTCTTTTCTAAACATAACCATACATACACATATAATCATAATAATTGATTGAACACTTTCAAATAATAAAGTTCCATAAAAATATGCAGACGAACTTGCAAAAACCATTAATGCAAATCCTACAACACTATAGAAAATACCATCAATAATAAATGTTCTTAAAATCATTTGATTAGTAGTAAGTACTTCATCATTTGATTTTACACAAATACCAAACATACTTTTTCCAAGAGTTTGGCCTTTATTATATAACTGAAATACAATAAAATAAAGCATTTTCATAATAATAGTTATAAAAGTAAGAGTTCCATTTAATTTAGCAACCTGATAATTTATACTTTCACTTTCACCTAAAAAAGTCATTTCATCTATTTTATTATTTAAATAATCTTCAGTAACTTCAGTCATATTTTTATTCAATTTATCAATTGATTTTGCATCAATAAAAGGTAAGGCTATTAATGATGCAAGAAATGACACAATTAAAATATCAATGAAATATGCACATATACGTTTTCGAAAAGATGCCTTCTTATCTTTTTGTTTGCCATCTTTGTCATCTTTATCTTGTTCCATTTAGTCCCTCCTTAAATTCATTTAATATATCGATTATATCATGAATATTAGAAGTTTGATATATTTTATTTTTAACAACATTAGCATCTTTAATACCTTTGAAATACCAACCTATATGATTTCGTATTTCTAAACAAGCAGTTTTTTCATTTTTTACTTCTTTTAAATTATCTAAATGTTTTAAACACATATCAATTCTATCTAAAGGACTTACTTCTTCTAACTCTTTTCCTTCCAATAAATTAATAGCATTTTTTATTAACCAAGGATTTCCTAAAATACCTCTTCCAATCATAACTGCATCACAAGAAGTTTCATCTAACATACGAACTACATCTTCTGGAGTTTTAACATCACCATTTCCAATTACAGGAATATTAACAGCCTCTTTAACCGCCTTAATTACACTCCAGTCAGCTTTTCCACTATAACCTTGACTTCTTGTTCTCGGATGAACACAAATAGCGCTAGCACCAGCTTTTTCTATTGTTTTAGCAACTTCAACTGCATTAATACTATTATTATCCCATCCACTTCTAATTTTAACTGTAACAGGAATTGGAACAGATTCAACTACAGCTTTAACAATATCATATATCTTTTCAGGATTCTTTAACAAAGCAGAACCAGCTTGAGCTCTAACTGCAACTTTAGGAACTGGACATCCCATATTTATATCTATAATATCTGGTTTCATATTTTCATATATATATTTAGCAGCTGCAACAAAACTTTCTTTATCACTACCGAAAATTTGTTGAACAATAGGACGTTCTTCTTCAGTCATATAAAGCATATCAATAGTCTTTTGATTATTATAAAAAATAGCCTTATCGCTAACCATTTCTGCATATATTAATCCACAACCCATTTCTTTACAAATTCTTCTAAATGCAGAATTACAAATACCAGCCATAGGAGCTAAAACTATTTTATTAGCAATTTTAACATTTCCAATACTCCATTCCATATAATCCCCTCCAAAGTAAGCATATTATATAATAAATATACCAAAAGAACAAGAAAAAAAGAATGACCAAGTCATTCTAATTTCTATTTTTTCTTCTTTAATAAATCCCTAATTTCTTCAAGTAATAAAACCTCATCACTCTTCTTAGGTTCTTCTTTTTTCTCTTCCTTAACTTCTTCTTTTTTCTTTAACTTTTCAAATAATTTAACCATCATAAAAATTGAAAACGAAATGATTAAAAAGTCAATAATAGTTTGAATAAAATTACCATATAAAATAGAAGCATCTCCTACTTTAATACTTAATTCAGTAAAATCTAATCCACCAAGTAATACTCCAATTAAAGGCATTAGCATATCATTTACTAAACTAGTAACAATTTTACCAAAAGCACCTCCAACAATAACCCCGACAGCCATATCTACAACATTACCACGAGATATAAACTTTTTAAAATCAGACGCACTCTTTTTAATCTTTTCTAATTCTTTAACATCTTTTTTCTTAGCCATAATTCACCTCTATAAAATAATTTAATTTTATTATAACAACATATATTATTAAATCAAGAAAAAAGAGCTTATTTATTAAGCTCTTTTAATATTTCTGCTTTAGTTTTTCTATCGTAATCTTCGATATTCTTTTCTTTAGCCATGTCTCTTAATTTAGTAATTGATAAAGATTCTAAATTTTCTTCATCTTCAGCAGGCATTTCACCATGCTCTACTAAATATTCAATTTGTTCTTTTGTTAATGTTTCATATTCTAATAAAGTTTCAGCTATTAATTTTAATAAATCTTTATTTTTCTTAATAATATCTGTAGCTTTCTTATGACAATCATTAACAATTCTTCTAATTTCCATATCAATTTCATGAGCAACTTCATTTGAGAAGTGTTGAGACTTATTATAATCTCTTCCTAAGAATACACTTCCAGCTTGTTGTTCAAATTGAAGAGGTCCTAAATCACTCATACCATATTCAGTAACCATACTACGAGCAATTTTAGTAGCCTTTTCAAAGTCGTTATGAGCTCCAGTAGTAATTTCATCAAAAGTGATTTCTTCAGCTGTTCTACCACCTAATAAACCAGTAATTTGGTCAAGTAAATCAGATTTTGTAGAACATAATTTTTCTTCTTTAGGTACCATCATATTATATCCACCAGCAGAACCTCTAGGAATAATAGTAACCTTTTGAACTACGTTAGCATTTGCAAGTTTTAAACCAATAACAGCATGCCCTGCTTCATGGTAAGCAACTAACTTACGATCGTTTTCACTATATTTATGAGAAACTTTAGCAGGTCCCATAAGAACTCTATCTGTAGCTTCATCAATTTCACTCATAGTAATTTCATCTTTATCACGTCTTACAGCAAGTAATGCAGCTTCATTTAGTAAGTTTTCTAAGTCAGCTCCACTAAATCCAGGAGTACGTTTTGCTAAATTCTTTAATGTAATACCTTCAGCAAGAGTCTTGTTCTTAGCATGAACACCAAGAATCTCTTCACGACCTTTAACATCAGGTAAATTAACAGTAACTTGTCTATCGAATCTTCCTGGACGAAGTAATGCAGGATCTAATACGTCAGGTCTATTTGTAGCAGCAATAATGATAATTCCTTCATTAGCTCCAAATCCATCCATTTCAGTAAGTAATTGGTTAAGTGT
This sequence comes from Bacilli bacterium, assembly GCA_045649455.1. GTDB lineage: Bacteria > Bacillota_I > Bacilli_A > RF39 > UBA660 > JAEDES01. Next base: position 19,581 of record JAZRPV010000044.1, read on the forward strand.
TTGTTCACGTTCATCATGTCCTCCACCTAAACCAGTACCTCTTTGACGTCCTACTGCATCAATTTCATCAATAAAGATTAAACAAGGTGCATTTCTTTTTGCTTGTTGGAACATATCTCTAACACGAGAAGCACCAACACCTACGAATAATTCTACGAAATCAGAACCACTGATAAAGTAGAATGGAACATCAGCTTCTCCAGCAACTGCTTTTGCAAGTAATGTTTTACCAGTACCAGGAGGACCAAATAATAATACTCCTTTAGGAATTCTAGCACCTAATTTTTGGAATTTCTTTGGATTCTTTAAGAAATCAATAAGTTCAGCAACTTCTTCTTTTTCTTCTTTTAATCCAGCAACATCTTTAAATGTAACTTTATTTTGATCAATAACAAGTTTTGCTCTACTCTTTCCAAAATCCATTGAATTTTTATTTCCAGCAACTTGTCTATTAATAATAAAGAATGCACCAGCTATTATAATAACAAATGGTAAAATTTCTAACACAATAATTAAGAATGATGATGAATCAGGATCATCTTCTGCAACTAATTTAAAATTATATTTTTCACTTGCAGTAATAATCTTCTTCATAACTTCATCACTTAATGGTAACTTAGCCATGAAATATTCATTTTCTTCATATCCTTTTAATTTTCCAGTTGCTTCATAAGTATAACCAGTAACTCTAGTAACAACTTCTAATTCAGTAATTTTTCCATTATTCATTTCTTCAATAAATTCATTATATGTTAACACTGTAACATCTTGATTAGCTACATTGAAGAAATAAAACATACCTAACATTATTATTCCAATAAATAAGTAAGGTAATAATCCTCTTTTTACAGTTCTCTTATCCATGTATTTTATATTCCCTCCTTAACTGTACTTCAACACAATATCATAACTATCTACTTTTTTCTTATCATATTTAGATTTCTTTATACCAGGAATCCAAACAATATTACCTTTAGAATCTAATACTATTGGCCAAGAATCTCTAGTCTCAAGTTTTATTTTTTTATCTATAAAAATATCTTTAACTTTCTTCGACCCATTCATACCCTTAACATACATCTTATCTCCAAATTTTCTTGTTCTAACAATTAAAGGTAACGTAATTTCATTACTATCAAGACGACAAATAAAATTACTATTATCAGAACAATCATCAATTCTTTCAATAACATGATTATTAGGTAATAAAACATAGTTATTAAATTCTATTTCATAACTAGTTATTTCATCAGTTTCTCTTCTTAATTCTAACATATTATAACTCTTAATAGCAACAACCTCATTAGGTAAATTAATAAAACTATTCGACTTATTACTACTAATTAAATTTAAAATTAATTCAATATGTTTATCATTAACTAAAATCAAGTCATCCTGATAAAATTCACTAAGTAAATAGTATAAAATTTCTTTTTGAATATAACTATCTTCTAAAACAAACTTATCTAAATTTATTTTATTATTTTCAAAGACACGATCAATCGCTTTATTACGACTTTTCTCGATAAATTTACTTGCTTCATCTAAAGTCTCACTAAATTTTAATACTTTATTATGAACATTAACTTCCTCTTCTTTTAAGAATGGAATTAAATACTTACGATATCTATTTCTAGTATATTTATCTTTATCATTTGAACTATCCACATAATATTTAACATTATTTTCGTTAGCATAATCTTCTAATTCTTTCTTAGTAAAGTGAATTAATGGTCTTACTATCTTGTAATTACCCATATCAACAACTTCTTTAAATCCACTATAACCATTTAAATTAGAACCTCTAACTATTCTCATCATAACAGTTTCAATTAAATCATCACCATGATGAGCAGTCATTAAATAATTACCATCATATTTATGAATTAAATTTTCAAAAAAATTATATCTTATATTTCTAGCTTCATTATGAAAATTATCATCACCATATTCTTCAATAACCATCGATTCAAATACTAAATTATTATCAACACAATATTGTTTTAAATATTCAGCTTCTTCATAACTTTCTTTACGAACATTATGATTAACATGTGCCACTACTAATTGTAAATTGTACTTATCACGTACTTTTAACAACATATCAACTAGTGACATTGAATCTGGTCCAGAAGAACATCCAATAACAATTGTATCGTTATTTGAAAACTCAAATACTTCATCAATCTTAATCATATATCCTCCTCATTAGAGCCAATAAATATTATAACAAAAAAAGAGAAAAATTCATAACTATTTCTCAGGTATTTTTATTATAAATTCTCCATCTTTAGAATACAAATACTTTTCCCTTGCATATCTTGCCACATAATCTGGATCTTGTAATTTATCCGCATCTAATTTTAGTTCATCTTCCTTCTCTTTTAAATAAGATAATTCTTCTTCTAATTGTTTCTTTTCACGATATTTATCAAATATTTCAACCCAATATTTCCCAATGGTAAATACAGTCACAAGAATAATGATAATACTACCAATACCTAAAAATAAAAATCTTCTGGTCTTTTTCACTTTACTTTTAGTAGTTTTTTTACTAGTTGTTTTCACATTACTCTTAGACATAATATTCACCTACCTTATCACAATATATTATATAGTAATTAAAACAAACAAACAATAAAACTACTTTACATTTACTTATCTTTGACACAATTTAACAGAAATAAACTAGAAATTACTCCCAAAATAATCATAAATAAAAAATATAAATGAATAATTCCATTATTAATAAATAGTAAAAAGAAGAAATATAAGAAAGAAAAAAACATCACATAAAAAAAGGAATATAAAATACTCCATTTATAAAAAAATAAAATCTTTCTAAAAAAGAATAATCCACATCCAAAAACAAAACCAAATATAAAGGAATAAATCAAAGAATATATTTGAATATTCAAACTCATTTAAATAACCTACTAAATATACTTTCTTCTTTTTCTTTTTTAGAACTTTCTTCTACATAATTAATACTATTAACTAGCCCTTTAATAGAAACATTACCAGATAAAGTATCTAATTTAACTAGTTCTAATCCTTCTCCTTTTACTATCATAAATCCCATTATAGTCTCTAAAATAAATTGATTATTGTCGAAATTTTCAATTTTCTTAACTCCTGTAATAACTAAATTCTTTCTTTCAAGTAAACTAATACTATGATTATAATTATTAATACTATTATCTTTATCCATATAAATCCTCCAATAAAATATATGATAAAGATTATTTTTTAGAACAAAAAAAGATGCATAAGCATCTAATTTTTACTATTCTTCTTCACCTTCTGGAGCTGTTTTGTAAGCTTCTAGAATTGATTCTTCAAACATAGCGCGAACTTCAGGATTAATTGGATGAGCGATATCACGGTAACCACCTGTAGCTGTCTTTCGGCTAGGCATAGCTATAAATAGTCCGTTATCTCCTTCAATTATACGAATATCATGTACTGCAAAGCTATCATCAAGTAATACTGATGCAATTCCCTTCATACGAGAACCTTCTTTTTCAATTTTACGTACATTTACAGATGTAATTTTCATGAACATTTCCTCCCTTTTAAAGTATAATAACTTTATACATTAATTTTATACCAAAAACCTTGAAATTGCAACATTTTTTAATAGTCTAGCCTTATCCTATAATATTTCTAAATTACCAATTAATAAATCACTATAACAAAAACTTTTTAAAACTCCATTACTATCCAAAATTGTAAATATAACTGGATAAATTCCAACAATTTTTCCAGTAAATTCTTCAAGCATATTTCTAGAACCATGAAAAACAAAATTTCTCTCAATATCTAAGTTTTCCATAACAATATCTTTAACTTTATCAATCATCATCTGGGATACCCCACATACATAGTTCCATTAGTAATAATTCCACCAATACCTTCACTACCATACTTAGTCTTTTCAAGTATTTCAATCAAATTAATACTTTTATTTTTATCAGATAAAGCTAAAGAAGAAGCAACTATTGCCGGATCTAAAGCATGTATATTAATACGTTTAGGACTAGAAGCAAAATTTGCTCCTGCTTTAATCAAAGCTTCATAATTAGATTGACAAGCTCCCGCAATAATAATTAATTTATCCTGACTCTTTTCGTACTTACGCGCTTCCCTAACACAAGTAATAAAATTATCAGTATTCTGATATTCATCTCCCCTAGAATAAAAAGCATCATGACCAGTAACAACTACAATATCAGGATTATATTCTTCTAATAAAGACTTAATCTTAGAAGGCATATCATTTTCATTTAAACAAATACCATTAGCTTTAATATTCATCTCTTTATAAAAATTCATACATCGATCTAAATACTCATCATCACCATCAATATGTAAAACACTTCCAGGAATATAAAAATAAGTAGAACGATCAAGTCTCATTTTACTTACATTTTCTTTAATAATATCTAAATCACTACTTGAAGTAACACTACTCTTCATTAAATCTTTAACAGGAGCATCAGCAAACAATCTAACATCAACCCCTTTTAAAAATACAACTTCCGGATTTATATCAACAATTCTAAATAAAATATCATGTTTATAAGATATTCTAGTAACCAAATCTCCTATTTTATAATTCATATAATCACCAATAAATTATATGAACCAAAATAAAAAAAAGAACCTTAGTTCTTTTTATATCTAAATAATGCTGACGGTCTATGACCTTCTCCACCTTGAACATGTTCAGTCTTTTCAACTTTATCCGCAATAATTCTTCTAAAGGCAGGCGCAAGTAACTTCTTATTTAAAATAACTTCATATACTTGTTGTAAATCACCTAAAGAAAATAATTCGGGCATCATATTAAATACAACATCAGTATAACCAATCTTATTTTTCAGTCTTTCAATACCAGCCCAAATTACAACAGGATGATCAAATGCTAAAGAATCATTTTCAATCACTGAAAATTTATATCTATCAGTAGTTTTATTTCTTAAAGTTTTACCTATTTTAAATTTAATTGTTTCACTACCATTATCAAGAATAACCAATACATCATCTTTTTCTTCAAAATATGTAATATTAAACCAAGATGCATTACTATTTAACTTATCCTTTAATCTATCCTTATCAACTAAAGCCATATAAGTAGTAGACACAACTCTCATGCGAGGATCTCTATTAATTGATCCATATGTATATAATTGTTCTAAATAAATATCTTTTAAATTAGTTTCCCTTTCAAGAATTCTTACTGGACAGTCTTCAAGTTCTTCATGAACATCTAAAAATCCACCAGGTAAACACCATTTATCTTTAAATGGATAATCATCTCTTTTAACTAATAAAACACTCATATACTTCTTACTAGATTTACGATAATTTTCATGTTCTTCATCACTAATACTTAATATCAATATATCTGTAGTCATACTAAGTCTTTCATAATCATCTGGATTATATGCCTTTAAAAATTCTTCTTCACTTTTATACAACATGTTAATAACACCTCATAATTATCATAACACAAAAAGAAAAAAAGTACTACTTAGTACTTTTATTTTCACTTTCAAGTTCACGATAATTTACTTTACCAATTAAAGTTTTAGGTAAACTTTCTCTAAATTCAAATTCTTTTGGAACCATATATGCAGCAAGATTCTTTTTACAATATTCCTTAATATCGCCTCTTACTTTCATACGATCCTTAACACCTTCTTTTAATACAATATAAGCTTTTGGAACTTGTACTTTATAAGGGTGTGGAACACCTATAACACCACAATTTAATACATCCGGATGTTTCATTAAAACATTTTCAATATGTGAAGGATAAACATTATATCCTGAAACTATAAGCATTCTCTTTAAACGTGAAACATAGAACACAATACCATCTTCAGTCATATATCCTAAGTCTCCAGTATGAACCCAAATCTTACCTTTTTTATCCATTTGTAATATTTCATTAGTTTCTACTTCATTATCTAAATAACCTGGCATAGTTGCAGGACTATGAATACAAATTTCTCCAGTTTCTCCATAAGGAACTTCTTCTTTAGTATCTGGATTAACAATTTTTATTTCATTACTTGGGAATGGAATACCAATTGAACCAGGTTCTGTAGCATCAAGAACTTGAGCACAAACAGGTCCACCAGTTTCTGTCATACCATAACCTTGAACAATACTTATATTTGCACCATGAGATTTAAAAAATTTATTAACAGCTTCATTCTTTTCAGGAATTAAACTATCTCCGCCAGAAATAGCATATTTAACATAAGATAAATCCATATTATCAAAATGTTTATTTGTAAGTAATGCTTCATATAAAGTAGGAACTCCTGCAACAAGAGTTGGCTTATATGAAGTAAATAACTTATCAAATCTTTTTGCATCAAATTGAGGAACTAAAATAACACTTGTTCCTAAACATAAAACATCGTGTACACATACACATAATCCAAAACAATGGAAAAGTGGTAGCACCGCAAGCATTGAATCATTACTATTAATATCTGGAAAAATAATAGGAGCTTGCTTAGCAAGTGCATTTAAATTACCATTAGTTAACACAATATTTTTAGGAGTACCAGTAGTACCACCACTATGTAAAATTACAGCTGGTTGATCTTTTGTTGTTTTAACAAGAACCTTATTAGTATAATGTTTACCTTTTTCCATAAAGTCATGCCAATACATATAAGATTCGCTTCTTTTAGGTTTTTCAATTTTTCTTCCAGCAGTTAAATTATAACCAAATTTTAACAATGTAGGCATAGAATCACTTGCTGATACAACAATAGTCTTATATACAGCAGTATCTTCAATAATTTCTTTAACTTTCTTATAACTTAAATTAATAGCAATAAGCATAACACTCTTTGTACTATTTAAAGAAAATTTAATTTCTTCTTCAGCAGAAAGTGGATGAATCATATTTGCAATTGCACCAATTTCATTAATTGCATAAAAAGCAATAACAGCTTCTGGAGTATTAGGCATACAAATAGTAACAACATCACCTTCACGAATACCTTGACTACGTAATGCTTTCGCACAGACATTAATTTCATTTAAAAAAGCACGTCTTGACATCTTTTTATTAAAATAATTAAGAGCAGTCTTATCTAAAATATCTTGACTACAATCTCTCATATATTCATAAACAGATACATTTGGTACTTCAATTTCCCTCTTATCTTTATCATAAAATTTATCCCAAGGATGTTTGTATTTTATTTTATTAACCATTTTATCAAATAATTTCATATTAATTCACCTCATTTTTTCAACACTTGTTGAATAAATTACAAATGTATTATATAATTAATTTATATGACATAGCAATCATCAATATAAATTAAATTGAAAGTTAATAAACAAAAATCGTAAAAGTGTTTAAAAAGAGGTAAATATGGATAGAAGAACTAAATATACTCAAAAAGTAATAAAAGAAACATTCATTAATCTACTAGAAGAAAAAGAAATAACAAAAATAACCGTAAGTGAAATATGTAAAATAGCCGATATCAATAGAGCTACATTTTATAGATATTATCTTGATGTATATGACTTACTATCAAATATTCAAAAAGAAATGGAAGAAGAATTAAAAAATTCATATCATCCAGAAACAGAAAACGATAATACAATAGCAAACTTTTCCAAATCATTATTAACAGTATTATTAAGAAATAAAAAACTAGTAAAAGTATTATTTGATACTAATGATAATATTTATTTTTTAAACACAATTTTAGAATTTGCCTATCAAAAATGTAAAGAAAAATGGCAACATGACTTACCAGAATTATCAGACGAAGATATTGAATATGCATCAGTATATATATTCAATGGCGCTCTAGGTGTAGTAAACTTCTGGGTAAAAAATGATTTTGATAAAGATATTGATGAAATTGCAAACATAATTGAAAATATCAGTTACTATGGAACACGTAGATTTATATATAAAAAGTAGGACAATGTCCTACTTTTCTTTTTCTAATAATTTGTCATTTACAACTTTAATAAAATGAAAATCATTCATTCTTAAACATTTAATACTCTTATTAGCGATCTTTGTTTCAACCTTAATAACATTTTCAATTCTTTTATTAACACCATCTACCATAAAAAACACATTTTTAATATCTTTTGGTACCAAAGATATTACCTTATCACTGGGAACAATCACACTATTAACTAAACTTCTATAAACTCTATTATTTAAAGGAGCTATTGGTGTAATTGATAAAGTCTTCAAAGTATTATAAACAATACTACCTCCAAAACTCATATTATATGCAGTACTTCCTGTACTTGTACTAATAAGTAACCCATCACCTGTAAAGTTTTCTAATAATTCATTATCTACATAAACACCAAACTTAATAGTATTAAAGTCAATATCACGTACAACAATCTCGTTTAATGAATCAAATAATAAAATTTCATCTTCAGTAATAACCTTACTCTCTTGAATACCTATTTCTTCTACTTTATAGTTATCAGAATTAAGTCTCTTAACAAAATCAACGCACTTATCAATATCAATTTCTTGTAAAAAACCAAGAGTACCACTATTAATACCAATATAATATATATTCTCATTAAACTTAGTATCTTTAACCATTCTAAGAAAAGATCCATCTCCTCCTATAGAAATAGCCAAATCATAATTTCTACTAACAATCTTAAAATCATACTTTTTTAATTCAAGTTCTAAATCTTTCGCAACTATCTTAGACTTCTCATTATCATTTATAAACAATTTTATCTTATTAATTTTTCTCATAATTACACCTCATTTATATATAATTGATTATCTAAAATATATTGATATACCTCACTATCCAAATATTCTGAAACATTCTTATCTAATACATTTTTTCTAATATAAGTAGAACTCAAATCATTTAAATCCATATTTACAACAGTAATATTATCTTTATATTCCAAAAATTGTATTAATAAATCATTTATTAGATTGGTATTTCTTTCAACAACTAAAAACTTATAATTCTTTAATAAATATTCTCCATTTTTCCACTTATCGATATAACTCAAATTATCACTACCACAGATAAAATAAATTTCATCATTTGGATATAAATTACTAAAATATTCTAAAGTATCACAAGTATAAACAACATAATCTTTCATTTCATAATCACTAACCATCATATTAGGATATTTATCTGTAACTAACTTTATCATATCTAATCTATATTTATTGTCAATTAAATTATTTTTATATTCATATTTACATCCTGTAGGAACAAAGATAATTTTATCAACAAACCCATCCAGTAAAAACAACGCCATTTCTTCATGTCTTTTATGTATAGGATTAAAACTACCTCCAAAAATACCAATCTTCATATAATCACCTTCTAAAAATTATCAATTTCACTTAACCAAACATTCATACTAACATCACTATTCATTACAAAGTCTTTCTTAGAATCAAGACTAACACTACCAACCTTCACACCATCAGGTACACAATTTCTCTTAAATTGTTGAGTAAAGAAACGTCTAATAAATACTTTTAACCATTTTTTTATATCTTCATCACTAAAACTATTTTTAAAAGTCTCTCTCGCTATAAAATATATTTTCTTAATAGATTTACCTTTATAAAAATGATATAAGAAGAAATCATGTAATACATAAGGACCAATACTACTCTCAGTCTTTTGTAAAATATTACCCGCTTCATCTGGAGGAAGTAATTCAGGAGATATAGGTGTATCTAAAATACTATTAATAACTTTACTTTGTTTCTTATTAGCATTATCACTAAACCATTTAACCAAAATTCTTACTAAAGTCTTAGGAATATTAGCATTAACAGAATACATACTCATATGATCTCCATTATAAGTACACCAACCAAGTGCCGCTTCACTCAAATCACCAGTACCAATAACTAAACCATTTTCCATATTCGCAACATCCATTAAAATTTGAGTTCTTTCACGAGCTTGTAAATTTTCATATGCAACACTTCTATCATTCTCATCAAGACCAATGTCTTTCATATGAACAATACATGCATCTTTGATACTAATCTCTCTTAATGTCGCTCCATATTCTTTAACAAAATCACATGCATTATTATAAGTACGTCCAGTAGTACCAAAACCAGGCATTGTAATACCAATAATATTTTTTAAATCAAGACCAAGTTTTTTATAAGCTTCAACTACAATAAGAAAAGCTAAAGTAGAATCAAGTCCACCAGAAATACCAAGTACACATTTAGGAAATCCAAGCTGTTTTAAACGTCTAGCAAGGCCACAACTTAAAGTATTAACAATATCACTACATCTATTATTAAAATCTTCATCATTTGGTACAAAAGGATATTCTTTATATACACGATTAAACTCATTAGTATCAACAACATCCACATCAATACACTTATCATAAATACCAATAAGATCTTCATAATCAACATCTGCATAAGTAATATTACTATTAAAATCAAATCTCTCATTATTATTAAGTAACTTACCATTTTCAAAGATAAAACTATATCCTCCATATAATCCTTCACTACTAGATTCATTTAATCCACAACTTGTATAAACTAAAGCTTCTCTATTACGTTTAGAATCAACCAATAAAGTATTTTTAATAAATTCATAATTTCCAACTAATTCAAACTGACTATCATTAATAAACCCAATACCAGTTAAACATCTACTATCAAATCCAACACTAAATACAAGATTAGAATCATTTATATCCTTAAATACTAAGCAATTACCAACAACAACATCATAACCCAAGAAATTATAATCAATAATCTCATCATCCCAAGAAGCAAACCATCTATTATAAGAATCATACATTTTAGGAACAATTCCAATAACCTTATTTTTGTTAATCACAAGATTACAATTATATAATTTACCTCTAATTTTTAATGGTGCTCCAAGAATATATGTAATATCAATATTCTTAGTATTTTCAATGATAAATTTAATACTATTCTCCACCTCATTAATTAAACTATCTTGATAAAATAAATCTCCACATGAATAACCAGTTAAAGATAACTCTGGAGTATTAATAATACTAATACCTTTTTCATAAGCTTCTTTTATTAATTTAACTAATTCTTCTCTATTAAATAGAGGATCTCCTACTTTTAAATTATTAACAATATTTCCAACTCTTATAAATCCATACTTTTTCATAACTATCTCCTTATATATTGTTTTGCTTTCTCTATCGTAAATTGTGATTGTAAATCGTTAATCATACCTCTCTCAACCAATTCATACAACTCATCAATACTACATTCAAAATATTTAATAAATTCACTACTATCTAAACATTGAGTCCCAATCTTTCTGCATCCTTCTGCAAGAAAAGATTTATTATAAGCTCCACTACAACCTTGATCTTGATAAAATTCTCCAAGTAATATCATATTTTCAGGAGCATATCCAGTTTCTTCATATAATTCTCTTCTAGCAGCATCTTCATAATCTTCACCTTCGTCTACATATCCAGCAGGAAGTTCTATACCTACTCCACTTTTTGTAAAAACTCTAGGTTGAACTACTAAAATAACATTTCCGTCAACTGTAACAGGTAACACTATTGAAGCATTTCCACTAGTATTACCTTTTAAAATCTTCTCTCTAGTAATAACTTCTCCATTATTTAGTTCAATTAAATATTTCTCTACATTTATAAAATCACCTGTCTTCTCTAACAAAGTTCTTCTCCTTGTCTTTAAAAGCTCTACATATTCATTTAATTCTTCTAACTTTTCTTTTCTCATTTCTTTTTCACCAATGATTTATCAGTTTCTTCTCCACTTCTACGTAATTTAATTAATTCCTCTTTTAATGCTCTTAACTTATCAGATAAATCTACATAGTATCCATGAGGTTTATTTAATCTAGTAACTTCTGGATATAAAGACTTAAATTCCTCTTCAGCATAAGCTCTTGTCTCATCCAATGTAGGCACATCATATACTAATTCTCCATCCTTAAAGATTGGAACTTGCAACTCTCTGACATTATAATTCTCTAAATCAGTCTTTTTCCATGTTTCAACAGGATGAACTAATGTATATTTATCTTCTGGAATAATTTCATCACTTAAAGCAATAACATCACCTAAAGCATAACCAGTATCTTTATCATAGAAACGATATACTTTTTTATATCCAGGATTAATAGTCTTAATCCCATCTTCACTTACTTTAATACGAGGCTTAACTTCTCCTTCATCTTCAACAGCAACTAATTTATATACTCCACCTAATCTATCATTTGGAGCTGTTAAATTATCACCAACACCAAATGTATTAACTTCTGCACCTTGTTCTAATAAATCTTTAATAGTATATTCATTTAAACCATTTGATAAACAAATAGTAGTATCAGTATATCCTGCAGCATCTAGCATTTTTCTAGCTTCTTTAGATAAATAAGCTAAATCACCACTATCAATCCTAATTCCTTTAAATTTGTATCCATTTGGTTTTAAATATTCATTCGCTACTCTAATAGCGTTAGGAATACCACTCTTTAAAACATTATATGTATCAACTAAAAATACACAATTATTAGGATTAGCCTTAGCATAATCTAAGAAAGCATCATATTCATCATCATATAAAGTTACTAACGAATGAGCCATTGTTCCAACTACTGGAATTCCATATTCCATAGCTGCATCTGTATTAGAAGTACCTGCAGCACCTCCCATATAAGCTAACTTAGCAGCCTCAACTGCAGAGTCACTACCTCTACCACGTCTAGCACCAAATTCAAATACTCCACGTCCATCAGCAGCATCAGTAATTCTTTTAGCCTTAGTCATTACTAATCCACCATGATTAAAGTTTGTAAGTAATGAAGTTTCAATAATTTGTGCTTCAATTACATTAGCTTTAACTGTAAGTACTGCTTCATTTGGAAATACTGCTGTCCCATCAGGTACTGCATAAATATCACCAGTAAATTTAAAATTTCTTAAATATTCTAAAAATTCTTCATCAAATCCTTTAGTACGAAGATATTCAATTTGATCCTCATCAAAATGTAAATTCTTAATATATTCAATAGTCTCATCTAATCCACCACTTAATGTATAACCACCTTCAAAAGGATTTTTTCTAAAGAATAAATCAAAGTACGCCATTGAATCTTCTTTTCCTTGTTTAAAATATGTTTGAGCCATTGTTAACTCATAATAATCTGTTCTTAATGTTTTATTTTTTTCCATTTTATTCACCTATTTAATTAATTGTTTAACCTTTCCTTTTAAATCTTCTACATCTTCTACAACAACTGCACCAGCTTGTTCTAAAACTTTATAAGCAATATCTAACCATTCTTCTCTGTTATGACCAGGAGCATCGAAAGTATCAATACAACTCTTAACTACAAATACTTTTAAATCGTGATTGATTTCATCTAAATATCTTAGTAATGTTCTTCCAAAATCCATTACACATAAATCACCACATACCCCAGCAAGAACTATCATCTTTAATTTTTTTAATGCTTTAATATCATCTTGTAATGTTCTATTTAACATTCCATTAATTGAATTCTTATAATATGTTCTAGTATTTGGTTTATTTTCTTCATTTTGAAACTCAGGAATTAATTTAGCCTCTTCGGTACCTTCTATACAATGTTCTGGATAAGATACAAATTCTAAAGCATTCTTATCATGATTTTCTAAAATGAAATTTACTAATTCATCTTCCTCTCTAAACATTTCAATTAATGCTAATTGTTCAGGAACTAAATCATTATATTTTGGATTTGCCATTGGTCCAAAATTAACGAATCCATTATTCATATCAATCATGAACAAAACTTTTAAAAATTCAACATCCTCTTTTGTCATATTAGTTTTTCTACACATTTCCATATTACCTCCTTGTTATTATCAATTTGTTAATAAGTATATTTAAAAAAATAAACTCTTTTTAACATTTTGTTAATAACTATACCTAAAAAATATTTCAAGTTGTTTCACTTGTTATTAACATTTTATTAATAACAAAGTAATTTGTCAACCCTTTTTTATAAAAAAAATAAAAAAAGTATTTATTAAGATAACTCATTTGCTATCTCAACAAATACTTCTACATCTAAAGCTTCCGCTCTTACGCTTAAATCTTTTCCATATTTTTCAAGGACTTTATTAACTTTCTCTAAGTCATATCCTTTTAAATTATTACGTAATGTCTTTCTTTTATATTGAAAACTATCTCTTACTAATTTTTCAAAAAATTTAAAATTATTTAAAGGTAACTTATCATTCTTCTCACTAAAAGAAATAATTACACTATCAACATTTGGTTCAGGTACAAATTGTTTTCTAGATACAAAGAACTCTTTCTTTATATTATAAAAATAATTTAAAAGTACAGTTATAGATCCGTATTCCTTATTACCACTCTTAGTAGAAAATCTATCTCCAACCTCTTTTTGAACCATCATTACAATTTTCTCAAAAGAAAGACCACTTTCAATAAGTTTTAAAATAATAGGTGTAGTAATATAATATGGAACATTACTTACAAAATATAATTTATCATAATCATATTTTTCAACATCTTTAACAATATCAGACTCTAAGAAATCTTGGAATAATATAGTTATATTATCTCTATCCCCTAATCTTTTAGCATGTTCTTCTTTTAATTCCTCATCTATTTCATATGCTAAAACATTATCAGCAACTAAAGATAATTCCCTAGTCATAATTCCACCACCAGGTCCTACTTCAATAACTAGACTTTTACCATCTATTTCAGCACTTCTAACTATTTTTTTAACCACATTTAAGTCTTTTAAGAAATTTTGTCCAAACTTCTTTTTAAATTTAACATCATATTTTTCCATATAATCACCACCAAAAATATAGCATATTTTATCACAAATAAAAAGAATGTGCAATTAAACTTTACACATACCCTTTTCTTTCTTCATCCACTAATTGTTTTACTTTAACAATATTAATAACTAATATAACAATAATTGGAATAATAATTGATATTATAAAACCAAATGGATTTGTTACAAACTTATATATAATTCCCACAGATGGTACTTTAAATAATACCTTTCCATAAATATCACCAAAGCTAACTAAAGACGAATCTTCACTTTTATTATTATCACCTTTAGTTCTATAAACTAAATTACCATTCTGAATAGTTTGTTTACCAACAATTCTATGAGTAATAGTTAACCCACTATATCTAATATCCCTAGACGAAAAAGTAATAATATCTCCTATATTTAATTTTCCTTGTTTATCTACTCTTTGTACTACCACACCATCATTAACATTAATAGTTGGCACCATACTAGGAGAGACTATGACATAAGCTGAATATATTGGTAATTTGCTATCTCCATTTTTAGAACCAAAATATTGATCTCCTAAATAGATACATAAATACGTAATGACAATTAAACAAAAGGCAATAAGTGCAAGAACAAAACCCCTAGACATAGTCTTATAAGTCATTTTAGCTTTATCAGTAAAAGACTGTTTCTTACTAACTTCTCGAATAACCAATATATCACCACCTATTCTCCTAACCTAATTATAATACTAAAAAAAGAAAATGACTATAAATTAGACATTTCCTAAAATCTACTTTACACACAAAAAAAGCAAATATTAATTTGCTTTTCCATCAACCATAATTTTTACTGAATAATTTTGAATTTGTTCTGGTGTAACATTTGCTGCATCAGAAATCCACATTCTTAATCTAAAATTTTCAGTCTTATTATTCTTATTAGTACCCTTATAAATAGTCATAGCATTTTCATACTTATCATCTTTCATATTAGAACTATAAACAATTGGTCCAGTAACTTCAGAATAACTTCCACTTACTTCTTTTTCAAGATAAATTTTAACATTTTCATCTAACGCAGTAGATAATTCTTCATTCTTAACAAGAATAATACTATACTCTAAATTATTAGCATTACTTATATCTGTATTAATTGAAAAATCAAAAAACTTATCAGACGCATCTTGAGCCTTACCAACAGTATCACTCATCTTTACACCATTAGTAATACTAAAAATATTTTGATCATCAGTATAAGTCATAGATATTTCTCCACCACTTACTTCATCATACTCTATATTTTTAGGTTCACCATAAAACAAATAACTAGATACTCCTATAACCGCACCTACTGATAAAAACACTGCTAATAAAAGCATCCAAACTTTAAAAGATATTCCTTTTTTATTTGTCATAAGACCTCCATATTATCATTTATATACTATGTTAAGCATAACACAAATATTAATCTAGGTCAAACATACTACAAGCATTCTTTGTAGTTTCAATTCCAACCTCTTCAATACTGATTCTTAAAATATTAGAAACTTTTTCTGCAATTAATGGAATATATTTTGAACTATTCTTTTGGCCTCTAAAAGGCGTTGGAGCTAAATAAGGACTATCTGTTTCTAATACAATATTCTTAATACCTACTTCCTCAACAACTTTATATAAATTACTATTTTTAAAAGTAACTACTCCACCTATACCTAACATATATCCCATAGAAGTATAAATCTTAGCAGTTTCAACACTACCACTAAAACAATGAATAACACCCGTTAAATCAAATTCTTTTAAAATATTAATAGTATCCTCAACAGCATCTCTACTATGAATAACTACAGGTATATCTAACTTTTCTGCAATAACAAGTTGTTTTCTAAATAATTCAATTTGCTCATTCTTATTATCTTTTCCATAGTAATAATCAAGCCCAATCTCTCCAAGTCCAACTACCTTATCTAACTTTAATAAATTCTCTAATTCAAGAAGATCATCATCCGTAACAGTATTAACTTCACTCGGATGATATCCTAATGTTAAATATACTTCTTCATATCTTTTAGATAATTCAATACTTTCAAAAATATTTTCTCTAGAACATCCAGATATAATTATTTTAGATATATTATTTTCTCTATTTTCTTTTATTACTAAATCTATATCATCATAATCTTCTTTTGATAAATGACAATGTGTATCAATAAACATATAAAACACCTCAAACATATAATAACAAAAAAAAGATAAGAATTAAATCTTATCTTTTTAAACTATTCTAAATTTAACTTTTCCTTGTCAATTCTTTGGAATAAAGCACTTGGTTGTCCTAATTCATAAGAATTATCATCTAAATAAGTATAATCCTTCTTATCATTATTAATTTGTCTTAAGATTTCACTACTTGTACTTGGCATAAATGCTTCTAACATAGATCCACAAACACGAATAGATTCAAGTAAGTTATAAATAACCGTTTCTAATCTATCTAATTGAGCCTCATCTTTAGCTAAAACCCAAGGAGTTGTTTCATCAATATATTTATTTGATAATCTTAATACATTGAAAATTTCAGTCATAGCATCCGCTACTTGTAAATTTTCCATCTTAGAATTAACTTTTTCATCTAATTCTTTAATAGAACTAATAAATTTATCATCTAATTCAGAATCAACTATATTCTTATTAGTAACTTTTCCTTCAAAGTACTTATTACCCATTGAAATAGTTCTTTGTACTAAGTTTCCTAATACATTTGCAAGTTCACTATTAATCTTTTCAATTAATAAATCATATGTAATATTACCATCATTTGCAAAAGGAATTTCATGTAATAAATAGAATCTAACAGCATCTACACCAAATTTTTCAACTAAATCATCAGCATAAATAACATTTCCTTTAGATTTACTCATCTTATCACTACTTGTTAATAACCATGGATGTCCAAATACTTTTTTAGGTAGTTCTAAATCTAATGACCATAAGAAACAAGGCCAATAAATAGTATGGAATCTAATAATATGCTTACCAATTAAATGTAAATCAGCAGGCCATAATTTATTAAACTCTTCGCTTGATCCATCAACATCATATCCAATATTAGTAATATAATTTGTTAAAGCATCTAACCAAACATAAACAACATGTTTTGAATCAAAATCAACAGGAATTCCCCATTTTAATGTAGTACGTGAAACACATAAATCTTGTAATCCTGGTTTAATAAAATTATTTAACATTTCATTCTTTCTAGATACAGGTTGAATAAAATCAGGATTTTCTTCAATATATTTTTCTAATTTTTCTTGATAATTACTTAATTTAAAGAAATAAGCTTCTTCACTTTCTTCATGAACATCTCTACCACAATCAGGACATTTTCCATCTACTAATTGTGATTCAGTCCAAAATGATTCACAAGGTGTACAATAAAGACCCTTGTAAGTATCTTTATAAATATCTCCTTTATCATACATCTTCTTAAATATATGTTGAACAACTTCTTTATGTTTCTTATCAGTTGTTCTTACAAAACGATCATAACTTGTATCCATTAAATCCCAGATACGTTTAATTTCTCCTGCTACACCATCTACAAACTCTTGAGGCTCTACACCTGCAGCAGCAGCCTTTTCTTCAATTTTAATACCATGTTCATCTGTACCAGTTTGAAAATAAACATCATATCCTTTTAATCTTTTCCATCTAGCAATTGCATCTGCTAAAACTATCTCATAAGTATTTCCAATATGAGGTTTACCAGAAGTATATGCAATAGCTGTTGAAATATAATACTTTTCTGCCATCTTTCATCTCTCCTTTTTAAATATCAAAAAAAAATTATTATAAATGTAAGGACGAGAAAAACTCGCGGTACCACCTTACTTTATAATAATTTGATATTATACACTCAAATAGTTAACGCCTATCTACGACTATACCTACATATCGATATAGTAGTTCAGAAGCCATATCTTATAACTTTCATTAATCCTCCACTTTCACCTTACAGAGGTCTCTACAAAAAACTACTAATTACAGACTCTTCATCATAACTTTTATAAGCTCTAACTCGAGCTCTTGCCCTAGATTATAGCACATCATTTTTTATTCTTCAATATATTTTTCTAAAAAAGCCTTTGTCATTTTAACTAAATTCCTATCTATTTCAACAATTTCACTATCTTTTGATAATAAAATAATCCCTCCAACAACATCACTATTAACAATAATAGGACATAAATAATATGAATAATCTCCTTCAATAGAATCAATAATTTTTCTATCATTTAATAAATCAACAAGTTTATCTGAAATATTTACATCCTTAACATCAATCCCACAACTACAAATAAATTTATCTGTATCACATAATAAAACAAACTTCTTAGTAGAAATATATAAAACAGAACATAATAAATTACCAATTTCTTCGATACTTTTAACTTTAGAATACTTGTTTAATTTAATAACTTCTTCATTAAAAGTAATTTCAATCATATCACCATCTTTAATTCTCATCAAACTTCTAATTTCTTTTGGAATAACAATTCTTCCTAGTTCATCTATTCTTCTAACAATCCCTCTCATAATATTATTCCTTTCTAAAATTATTATTACCAAATACTAACAAATAATACAAAAAAAGAAGACATAGTCTTCTATTTTTCATTAAATAATCTTGAATTTTCTAAAGTAAATAAATATCTTTCAGATTGTTCTTTTACTCCATTAATTAAAGTAGTATCTTTAACTAAGATTTTAATATCAATGTTTTCAAGTAATTGTCTTTGATAAGTACCATTAACGAACTTAGTAATATCATCAACAATCTTCTTTAATTTAGCCTCATCTTCTACTTCACTAAATAATTTCTTAATATTCTTTATAATATCTTTTTCAATACAATCTTTTAAATCATCTTTTAAAACTTTCTTAATCTTTTTATTAACAACCTCTAAGTCCTTTTTTCTAATCTTAAATATATCTGTTTCTTTTTCAAACTTATAATTATTAATTAAATCATTTAATATATCAAGTCTCTCTTTTTTAACAACAGCACCGCTCTTTGCAAGATCCTTTCTATATTTATCCATCATATGATCTAAACCTTCTATATTTAAAATAATGTGATTCTTTTTAGCTAAATCTAAAAACTTTGTCTTAATAACATCCATAGAATCTAGAGGAGGTTTTTTTATTAGAGACATAAGATCTTCATCAACTAATACATTAGTATTATTCTTTATTGTTTCTAATATTGCTAATTTGTAATTATTTAAATGTTGTTCTTTAAATTTCAATAAAGTATCTTCCATCATCTACACTCCCAGTATATTAAATTTAACAATTTATTTTTAAATTAGTCAATAGAATCTCCAAATTTGTCATAAATTTTGTCTAATAATTCAACTAAGTAATAAACAGGGTGCTTTTCTAACTTAATAATATCTAAAACTATTACTAAATTACTTCCCCTACTTATAAATCTAAACATATTAGTAACATAGAAAGCATCCATAAATATTACTTCTGTATCAAGTTTTTCAACTACATCTCCAGGGAAAGAAATTTCAATAGAGTTCTTACTTTGTCTAACATTACTAATTTTTAACTTCTTAGCAAGTTTTTCAAACCATTCTTCATACATATAAATAATTAAATCTTCTTCTAACTTACCAAATCTATCTTCTAATTCTTGTTTTATAGATTCAAATTTTTCTTTAGAATCAATTTCATTAATCTTTCTATGAATCTCAATCTTAAGTTCATCTTCTGAAACATAATTATCATCAATATGAGTTGCAACATTAAGAAGTGGTGCTGAATCAGTAGTTTCTTCTTCAACAACTTCAATATTCTTTTTACGACTTACTTCATCATTAAGCATCTTTAAATATAAATCAATTCCAACAGAATCAATAAATCCTGCTTGTTCACTACCAAGAATATCTCCTGCTCCTCTAATAGATAAATCACGAGTCGCAATAGAGAAACCTGAGCCCAACTCAGTAAACTCTTTAATTACATTTAATCTCTTAACTGCAGATTCACTTAAAGATTTAAATGGTTGATACATAAGATATGCATATGCAAACTTATCACTACGACCAACTCTACCTCTGATTTGATATAACTGACTTAAACCAAATCTATCAGCATCCATAATAATTAAAGTATTTACATTAGGTATATCAATGCCCGTTTCAATAATAGTTGTACAAACAAGTACATCATATTCATGATTAGTAAATTCAAAAATCTTACTTTCTAACTCATTCTTAGTCATTTGACCATGTGCAATTGCAACACGAGCATCGGGAACTAAATTACAAATTCTATTTTTAGCCTCTTCAATAGATTGAACCCTATTATAAAGAATAAATACTTGTCCATTACGAGATAATTCTTTATATATTGCATCTCTAATAATTTGTTTATTCTCTTCAATTACATATGTTTGAACAGGATATCTGTTAACTGGCGCAGTTTCGATTAAAGATAAACTTCTAATACCAACTAAAGACATTTGTAATGTTCTAGGTATTGGAGTTGCAGTTAAAGTTAAAACATCGACATTTGTCTTATATTGTTTAATTTTTTCTTTATGCATAACCCCAAATCTTTGTTCTTCATCTATTACAAGTAATCCTAAATCCTTAAGTTTAACATCATCACTAAGTAATCTATGTGTACCAAAAACCATATCAATAGTTCCATCTTTTAATCCATCAAGAATTCTTTTAGCTTCTTTAGGAGTTGTAAATCTATTTAATAAGCCAATTGATACAGGAAAATTCTTAAATCTTTCCTTAGCATTCTCATAGTGTTGATTAGATAAAATTGTTGTAGGGCAAAGGAACAATACTTGTTTTGAATCAAGTATAGCTTTAAATGCAGCAACAAAAGCAACTTCAGTTTTACCAAATCCAACATCACCACATAATAATCTATCCATTGGTTGAGGTCTTTCCATATCTGCTTTAATTTGAGCAATTGCTTGAACTTGATCCTTAGTAAGTTCATAAGGAAAATCGTTTTCAAAATCAACAGATATATCACAATCTTCAGAAAAAGCAAAACCTCTACGAGATTCTCTTTCTGCATATAATGCAAGCAATTTATCCGCAACATCATTAATCTTCTTACGAACTCTTTCCTTAGTTTTAGCCCATTCTACTCCACCAAGTTTATTAACCTTAGGAGCAGCTCCCTCTTGACCAGAATATTTACTAAGTAAGTCAATCTTTTCAACTGGTATATAAATTTTATCAGTACCTAAATATAAAACTTCTAAATAATCTTTTGAGATACCATTAACAGTAAGTGTCTTAATACCATTATAAACACCAATACCATGTACATTATGAACTACATAATCACCAACTGCTAATTTAGTAATATCCTTAATACTAGATGAATATTTGAACTTAGTATTATATTTCTTTTTCTTTTCAACATTATTAAATAATTCTTTAGACGATAAAACCACCAAGTCTTTATAAATAAATCCTTGATTAATTTCACCCTCTACTAAGTTGACTTCACCTAATACAATATTATCAAAATCAACTTCATGTAATTTCATATTTAAATTCTTAATTAAACTACGTATTTGATACTTTTTAAGAATAATAACAACAGTTTTACCACTATCAGTACAATTACGTATATATTTATTAATTAATTCACTATTCTCATTAAAATTATTAATAGTTTTAACACCAAAATCTACAACATCACTAATATTTACATTATTAGTAAGATTATTTAATGAGAAATAATACATTGGAAAATCAACAGTAATATCAGATAAATTAAACATATAATTACCAGAAAAATCTACATCTTTAGACTCTTTATATGTAACAATTTCTTCTAATATATGATTAAACCCTACTTCTATTTGATCATAATCTTTAAAAATAGTAATAGAATCATCTAAATAATCAGAAATAGATTCCACTTTATTATAGTTAGGAAGATACTTTTGTTTTCCAAACTCTTCTTCAGAAACATCTTCATCTACTAAAAATTCAAAATACGGTTTAATAATTATATTATTTATATTTTTAATAGATTTTTGACTATCAGTATCAAAATATCTAATAGATTCAATTTCATCATCAAAGAATTCAATACGTACAGGATTTTCTTCATCAACAGGGAAAATATCTACAACAAATCCTCTAACAGCAATCTCACCTGTCTTACTAACAACAGTATCACGACAATAACCACTATTAATAAGTTTAGAAATTAATTTCTTAGGTTCAATAGTCATACTAACTTTAAGTTCTAAAATATGATCAATATAACTCTTCTTAGATGGTAAATATCTTAAATATCCCATTACATTTGTAATAACAATAGAACAATTCTCTTCTAATATCTTATTAATTGTTTCTAATCGATTGATTTGTAAATCAGGACTAATAGCAAGAGCTTCGCTTGTAAGAAAATCGTCCATAGGAAACAAATAACATTTTTCCGTATAATTACTTAAAGAAGAATATAAATTATTAGCTTCAAATAAAGAATTAACAACAACTAAGATATTCTTCTTTTCTTTTTTTAATAATCTGCTTAAATAAACACAAAAAAACTCATCGGTAACACCAACGATACCCATGTTTTTTTTCACATCAACTTGTATAAACCTATCAAGAAAATTCATCATATCACCTGTTTTTACGGTTATGTTTACTCATTAAATCACCAAATGGTAACTTAAAATAATCATCTATTACTTCAACTAGTTCATCAAATAACTTATTGTAAACTTCTGTATCAGTCTTTGAAAATTTACCAAGTACATAATCTTTCATATCAGCATCTTTATCTTTAGAAATACCAATCTTTAATCTCTTATATTCTGAAGAAGATAAACAATTTTCTATATTTCTAAGACCATTATGTCCTCCGCATGAACCTTTATCCTTTAATTTAAAATTACCAGTCAATAAATCCATATCATCAGAAAACACTAAGATGTCACTGATATCTATCTTAAAATAACTCATAAATTGATTAACAACAGTACCAGATAAATTCATATATGATTGAGGTTTTAAAAAAATAACTTTTTCACCGCTAATTAAAGATTCAACATATAAACCATTAAATTTTTTTTTCCAATCATTAGATATTCCTTTTTTACTTATATAATAATCTAAAAGCATAAACCCAATATTATGTCTAGTATTATCATACTCTTTACCAGGATTACCTAACCCTATAATTAATTTCATATTATCACTACTTCCCTAAATGATATTCTTTATAAACAATTGATTTTGCAACATTTCTTTCTTTTGCAACTAACTTAATCGCATCTTTTTCACTCATACCATCATCAACATATACTTTTACATGATCAATGATACTCATACTACTAAAATCAACTACTTCATTATTACCTTCAACAATAATAACAAATTCACCTTTCATATCATCAACTAAATCAATTAATTCACTAATCTTACCACGAACAATTTCTTCATGAATTTTTGATATTTCACGATTAATACTAATATTTCTATCTCCAAACACTTCTAACATATTCTTTAAAGTATCTTTTATTCTATGTACAGATTCATAAAAAATCATAGTATATTTTAGATTTTTTAATGCTTCTAATTCACTCTTTTGCTTAGAGTTCTTTGCATTTAAGAAACCATAAAATAAAAATGGTGAAGGACTAATACCAGAAGAAGTTAAAGCTGGTACAAACGCAGTTGCACCTGGTAAACTTATAACATTATATCCACATCTAATTACTTCTCTAGCAATTATATAACCAGGATCACTAATAATTGGAGTACCTTGATCAGTAACAAGACCAATATTCATACCCTTGCTTAATTCATCAACAACATTACTCTTAATTTTATCTTCATTAAATTCATGACAACTTACAAGTTTCTTCTTTATATTATATTTACTAAGAAGTTTACCAGTTTCTCTAGTATCTTCACATAATATAAAATCAACAGTTTCTAATGTCTTTAACGCTCTAACAGTAATATCATCTAAATTACCAATAGGTGTTGGTATTAAATATAAACTAGCACTATCATCATAACTCTTTTGACTCATTACTTTACCTCCACTAATAATTTTTTATACTCCTCTGTTTCGCTACCATCTTCATTATATAAGATGAAAGGATTTTCTACTTTTAAACCAACTTTTCCATTTTTTTGTCCTTCAATAAGTACTAAAGTAGATTCCTTATTACTTTTTTCATGTACAAAACGAACCCTTTTCGGCTCAATATTATTCTTTCTAAACTCACTTAAAATTTCCATTAAGCGGTCAGTTCTATGTACAATAGCAAAATTTCCATTATTTTTCAACAATTTTTTAACAATAACCATTAATTCACTTAATGTAATTTCAACCTCATGTCTAGCAATAACTTTCTCAATATTATCATTAAAATAATTCTTATCATTAACTTTAAAATATGGAGGATTACAAGTAATTAAATCATAAGATTCAAATGTTTTATCTGAAACATAATCCTTCATATTACAATTAATAATTTCAATAGTATCAGTAAGACCATTATATTCAACTGACCTTTTAGCCATATCAGCAAGCTTACTTTGAATCTCTACTCCAATAATTTTCTTATCACATCGAAGCGACATAATTAATGGAATAACTCCATTTCCACAGCCTAAATCTACTATTTTTTTATCTTTAAGTCTAATAGTAGCAAAATTTGCCAACATAATACTATCTAATGAAAAAGAAAAACAATCAGTATCCTGAAATATTTTTCTATTTTTATAACCTAATATATCATTTAGAACTTCCATTTTTATCATCCTTTGAAAATTCTACTATTCCTTTTTCTTTTAAATCAACACTATAAGTTTGTTTAAAAACATCTACACTTACAACTTTACCCATACCTTGATCAGTATCAGCAATCATACCAATCTTAGGTAAATCTTTCTTTAATTCAGTATAAACATCATTTTCATAATCTAAACAACATAATAATCTTCCACAAACACCATTAATTTTTGATGGATTTAAAGCTAACATTTGATTTTTAGCCATATTTATAGAAACACTATTAAAGTCATTTAAGAATGAACTACAACATAAAAATAATCCACAAGGACCTAGTCCTCCAACTTTTTTAGCTTTATCCCTAACACCTATTTGTCTCAATTCAATTCTTGTTTTATATTTTTGGGCAAGTTTTTTAGCAAGTTCTCTAAAATCTACTCTATTATCTGATAAGAAATTAAAAACCAATTGATTTTTATCTAAACTATAAAAAGCATCAACAAAATTCATATCTAATTCTAATTCTTTACTATATTTTTTAGCATCTTTTAATGCTTCCTCAGCATCTTTATTATTCTTTTCATTTAATTTTATATCTTCATCAGTCGCTTTTCTAATTACATTTAATAAAGGTAAATTCAAATTATCTTCTTTTTCTTTATAATTAGCTTTAACAACAGTACCTAATTGAATTCCATTTTCACTATCAATAACAACTAAATCATTTTTAGCAAATTCCATACAATTTGGTGATAAATAATAAACTAAATTACTAGAATTTAATCTAACTACTACTACATCTACCATAATTAACCTCCTATCATTTTTGCAAATAGAGAATCTAACCATAACTTATAATTAATATTATACTCTAACTTTTTTATTTCACTTTCAATTATAGAAATTAAATTTGTAATATACGAAGATTTTACACCACTTAGTATAGACACAACTTCACTATTACAAGTAAATTCACTATATGTTAAATATTTTAAATAACTAATTAAAATATTTTCTAATTCTATTAATCTTTCCTTGGCAGTTACTTTATCAGGTAATATATTAGTAAGAATATCATTATAATTAATAAATAACTTACTCTTACCAACTATACTATCCAATAAATCTAATATCTCATTAGAAATATCCACAACCATTTCTTCCTTTTTTAAAGAAAGAATTTGACACCTCGAAAGAATCGTTTCTATTACCAAATAACGATTTGTTGTAAGTAATATTGCAACAATATCCTCTTCAGGTTCTTCTAAAAACTTTAAAATTGTATTGGCAGATGAATCATTAAACTTATCTGCTTCTTTAATAATATAAATTCTTTTATTATCAAGTAATGACTTATTATTAAACTCTTCTTGTAATGAAGTCATTTGTTTTTTTCTAATTAAATTACCATCAGGTTCAATTATTTTTAAATCCACATAATTTCCACTATCTATTTGACTACAAATATTACAATTTCCACAGTTCAAACATTTACTATTTTTATCATTTCGACCACATAAAATTAATTTTACAAAGTCCAAAATACATTGGTAGTCATCATCGTAATTATCAACTTCAATCAAATAAGCATGAGATAATCTATTAAAACTACTAATATTATCAATAATCTTATAAAATTGAACTCTATTATTCATCAAACCACCTCACAATACTAAATAATAAAATAAAACTAATAAACACAACCCAGGACAACCAAATAAAATAACAATCCCAGCAGTAATATAATTAATTGGAATCATTAAATTAAAATTAACTGATATTAAATTAAACCCATACAATAAAAATAAACTAAATATAATCTTCTTTATTATTTTAATCATTATAGCCTCCTAATGAAGACTATGATTTTTTATAAAAATTATTCAATAGCTTTTCTATCACTAAGAGCTCTTTCTAAAGTTAAACTATCAACATATTCCATATCTGCTCCAATAGGAACACCACTAGCAAGTCTAGTAACCTTAATATTCATACCATCAAGTATTCTTTTTATGTATAAAGATGTAGTTTCACCTTCAATACTTGGTTTAAAAGCAAAAATTATTTCTTTAAACTCTTCTTCATTAATACGATCAATAAGTTTATCTAAACCAATATCTTCAGGATTTATACCATCAAGTGGTGAAATTAATCCCTCTAAAACATGATATTTACCATTAAACATACCAAGTTTCTCAAATAAGAAAACGTTTTTAGTATCTTCAACTACACATAATAATTCACTATCTCTTAATTTATTGTTACAAATAGAACAAACTTCATCTTCTGTTAAAGTATTACAAATTGAACATTTATGTATCTTACTTTTTACATCTTTTAAACTTTCAGCAAAAAATTCAGTTTGCTCCTCTTCCAATTCTAAAACAGAAAAAGCCAGTCTTTCGGCTGTTTTCTCTCCTATTCCAGGTAAAAATTTAAAAGATTCTATTAAACTTTTAATACTATCTGGATACATATAAATTAATTCCTAAAATAATCCTGGAATGTTACCAAATTTCCCCATTTTCTTATCTAATGCTGCATCTACTTTCTTATTAGCTTCATTTACAGCAATAACAATCATGTCTTGTAACATTTCAATTTCATCTTTATCTAATGATTCACTTGAATCAATTTCTACTTTAACAACTTCTTTAGTTCCTTTAACAGTAACTTTTACTAAAGAACTTTCTCCAACAAATTCAGAATTATCAACTTCTTCCTTTGCTTTTAACATATCTCTTTGTAAAGCTTGCGCTTGTTTCATCATAGCTTGCATATTCATAATATATAATCTCCATTCTTATTCAAATTCTACAATATCACCAAATAGTTCTACTGCACTACTAACTATTATATCATCTTTTTTTACTTCTTCATAGATTTCCTCAGGTTCATCAACAACTTCATAATGATTACCATCTTTTAAAGAAGCAATATATTTATTCTTCTCAATATCCCATTGTTCATCACTAATAAT
Source organism: Bacilli bacterium (assembly GCA_045649455.1). Taxonomy (GTDB): domain Bacteria; phylum Bacillota_I; class Bacilli_A; order RF39; family UBA660; genus JAEDES01. The sequence continues at coordinate 48,233 of JAZRPV010000044.1, forward strand.
TGCAATTTTCTTATTAGAATTAGTTAGTTTATTATATACATATGTAATCTTATCAAGAATATTAAGATTTTGTTTAACAACAGAATCATATTCATAACTTAAAATAAGGCTATCATCACTTACAGCACGAATTTTACCATCTAAAATAGCACATACAATATAACCAACTTCTTGATCAAAAGTAAAATCCTCTAATATATTCATATTATCAAGTTCAAATTTTAATAATTGTTTATTAGCAAGAGCCATCGTATTATTAACACGAGCTTTCATAATTTCATCAATATTCAGAATAGTTCCTTCCGATTCATCACTAGAATCATAATTATTAGATACTTCTTTAGTTATAGGTTCTTCCACAATTTCTTGTTTATTTTCAATACTCATTTCAGAAGTAACTTCTACTACAGGTTCGTCTTTAACAATAACTTTTTCAACAACCTTTTCAATAACTTTAACTTCATCTTTAATAATAGGTTTTTCTTCTTTTACAACACTTGTATTTAATTCACTAACAGAATTATTTCCCGGGAAATAATTTTTATTTAAAATATTATCATTTATAAATTTTATTAATAACATTTCAATAAAAATCTTAGGATTACTGCTTCTTTTTATATCGAACATATTTTCGTTGATTAAATTTACAAACTTTTGTACTAAATCAAGCGAAAAGTCTAAATTTTTATTAGAAATATAATAATCCACAAGTAAATTACGAGAAAAATGCATCAATTGAGACATAATTTGTATTAAATTCTTACCTTCATTGTTAAATTTAGTGATTTTTACTAAAACTTCTGATAAATTTCCACTAAAAATATCTTCACAAAGCTCATATAAATTCTTAGAAGTAATCATACCATTTAACTCAGCAAAAATTTCTAATGTAATCTTTTCATCAGTATATGATCTTAATTTATCTAACATACCTAATGAATCACGCATTCCACCATCAGATGCAACCGCAATTTCCATTAAAACTTCATCTTCTATGTCTATTTTTTCTTCTTTACATACAAATTTTAATCTTTCCACAATCATTTCATCAGAAATTCTTCTAAAACTGAAGCATTGACAGCGAGAAATTATAGTTTCTGGTACTTTTTGAGGATCAGTTGTAGCTAAAATAAAAATAACATGCTCTGGTGGTTCCTCTAAAGTCTTTAAAAATGCATTAAAAGCACTTGTTGAAAGCATATGAACTTCATCAATAATATATACTTTATATTTAAGTTCAGCAGGAACTAAAGAAACATTATTTCTTAATTCACGAATCTCTTCTACACCATTATTAGATGCAGCATCGATTTCAATAATATCAACACACTCTTTTTCAAAAGAATGAAGACAATTTTTACATTTTCCACAAGAATTACCATCTATTGGCTCCAAACAGTTAGCTGCACGTGCAAAAATCTTAGAAACAGTTGTTTTTCCAGTACCTCTTGGACCAAAAAACATATATGCATGTGTTAAAGAATTGTATTTAACAGAATTTAATAAAGTTTTTACGATAGTATTTTGACCTACTACACTATCAAAATCTATAGGTCTATATTTTCTATATAAAGCTTGATACATAATATTCCTCCTAACTAAGTGTTATTATAGCATAAAAAAAACTAAAACTTATTTTTTTCTTCGTTTTAGTTCAAAAAATTCATTTAAAAGCGTTTTAGACTCATTTTCAGCTAAATTATTAACAAAATTAACACCATTATTAGTAGAATCGGACATAAAAATAGTGGAAATTAATTCAAAATTACCCTTATCAGAGTTAGAACATGCGGAAAAAACATTTTTAATTCTTGCTTGTTTAATCGCACTTGCACACATAGGACAAGGATCTAAAGTAACATATAAATCACAATCCTCTAATCTCCAATTTTTTAATTTTTTAGACGCTTTTTTTATTACATTTAATTCTGCATGTTCTAAACAACACATCTTTTTTTCCTTTTTATTGTGACTTTTAGCAATAATTTCACCATTTTTTACTAAAATTGCCCCAATTGGAACTTCATTTTGTTGAAAAGCCTTTCTAGCCTCTTTAAAAGCTAAATCCATATATTTTAAATTCATAAATAATCACCTACAAAAAAAGTGCACATAGATGGAGGCCCTTAAGGCTGCTACTTTCCAGTCCTGACCTGGTTCAAACACATCTATTGCACAAACTAATTCTACTATTTTTGTGGATTTTTGTAAATACATTTGTTAATTAAATTGTTTTTTATACATTTTCCACACAAATTGTGGATTAATGTTTCACGTGAAACATAACTTTTAAGATTCAAATACCTATAAAAAAGCATTTTTATAAATTAAATTGTTTATAATACACTCTAATGAACAACAAAAATATATTTTTTTAATAAAATGTGGATTATATAAACAATGTTTCACGTGAAACATTGTTATTTTCAACAAATAATGTGAATAATCGAACGAAAACCTATAAATACAAGCTCAATAAATATAATATTAACCTATTTATCAACATTTTATGTGGATAATGTTTCACGTGGAACATAATAAATTAATTATCATAAAAGATACAACTATAAAAACTAACTTATCAACAATTTCTGTGGATAAATGTTTCACGTGAAACATATCAAATAAGTTATCAACATAAATTGTTAATTAGATTAAAACATCTAAATTGATTTATAAACCAAAAAATTATATAAAATATATTCTATTCACTATAAATACAATAAAATTTACTTAAAATATAAAAAATGCATTTAAATGAATTTAGATTGATAATTACCCATCTAAAATAAAATAAATCGCTTAAAATGCATTTTTTAAAATTAAGTCGTTTTTGTATAAAAATGTGGAAAAAACACTAAATTATTTCCCGGGAAATAAAATTAAAACTATTTCCCACCTTATTTTTCAACAAATTAATAAATTCATTGTTCAAAAAAATATTTCCTGGAAAATAAATTTAAATCAATTTATAAAAATAGAAAAAGACTATTTGGCAATAAATTAACTAGTATTTATTTAATTAACAAATATATGAATTTCCACAATAAATAATATGCATGATGTTTTTATCAAATTATTTCCCGGGAAATAATTTATCCACAAAAAAATCAATATTTATCACAAAATATTTTTTCCACAAGACACTTTTTGACAAAAAAAGAATGAGATTTTACTCATTCTTTACATTTTATAAATACTAATTACAATTACTCATTGACATTATTAGATTCTTCAGTAACTGCTGCTTCTGTTGTTGTTTCAGTAACTTCACTACTATTTGTAGTATTTTCGTTTACATTTTCAGTTTCATTTTCTTCTTCTTTAGCAACAATTGTAACTGTAGCTACCATTTGATCATCTTTAAGATTAATTAATCTAACACCTTGAGTAGCACGTTTTAATGTAGATATTTGTTCTCCAGGCATTTTCATGATAATACCACTATTTGTAACAACAATAACATCGTAATCATTACCTTCATCAACACATTTTAGAGCAGCCATCATACCATTCTTTTCAGTAACATTAAATGCTCTAACACCTTTGCTACCTCTATGAGTAAGTCTATATTCATCAATAACAGTTTTCTTACCATATCCTTTTTCAGTAACAATTAGTATATATTGACCAGAATTAACAACTTCAGCTCCTACTACGAAACTTCCATCTAAATCAATTCCCTTAACTCCTGAACTACTACGTCCCATAGCTCTGATTTCATTTTCATCAAATCTTACCATACGACCATTACTTGCTCCTAAAGCAATTTCATTAGATCCATTAGTTTTTCTAACACTGATTAATTCATCATCATCCTTAAGAACAATAGCAATTTTTCCACCTTTTCTAATGTTTTCAAACTCTGTAATATCAGTCTTTTTAACAATTCCACCACGAGTTGCAAACATTAAATATTTAGTAACTTGATCATCTGCATCAATTTCCACAATCGAACTAATGTTCTCATCTTTCTCTAATGGAAGTAAATTTATGATTGGTAGCCCCTTAGATTGTCTTGCAAATTCAGGAACTTCATAACCTTTCATTCTATATACTCTACCTCTATTTGAGAAGAATAAAATATAATCATGAGTTCTCATTGAAATCATATGTTCTACAAAGTCTTCTTCGTTTGTAGCCATACCTTTAACTCCAACTCCACCTCTATTTTGTGTTTTATAAGTATCACTTCTTAAACGTTTAATATAACCATTCTTAGTTAAAGTAATAATTACATCCTCATTTGGTATTAAAGACTCATCTTCGATATATTCAATAGCTGTCATATCGATGTTTGTACGTCTTTCATCACCATATTTTTCTTTAATTTCTAATAATTCATTTTTAATTACTTCTAATATCTTATAATCACTAGCTAAAATGCCACGTAGTTCGTCAATTAACTTTAATAAGTCATTTAGTTCATTTTCAATTTTTTCACGCTCTAAGCCAGTTAAACGACGTAATTTCATCTCTAAAATAGCATTAGCTTGAACTTCTGATAACTTAAAGTTATTCATTAATCCAGTTCTAGCTTCTTCATCAGACTTTGCTGCACGAATTAATTTTATAACCGCATCAATATTATCTAAAGCAATCTTTAAACCTTCTAAAATATGAACACGTTTTTCCGCAACATCTAAATCAAATTTAGTACGTCTAATAATAACTTCTTTTTGATATTCAATATATTTAACAATAATATCTTTTAAACATAATGTTTTAGGAACACCTTGATCTAACATCAAGAAGATAATTCCATATGTTGTTTGGAATGCTGTATGCTTATAAAGTTTATTTAAAACAACTTGAGCATTAGCATCTTTCTTTAATGTAATAGTAATTTTAATACCATCTTTTAAATCTGAATGGTAATCTGAAATACCTTCAATTGTTTTATTATGAACAAGTTCAGCTACTTTATTCTTTAATTCTAAAGTATTAACACCATAAGGTACTTCATCAATAATAATATATTGTTTTCCATTTTTTTCTTCAATTGTAGCTTTACTACGAATTGTGATAGAACCACGACCAGTTTCATAAGCTTTTCTTATTCCACTATTTCCTAAGATTGTTGCACCTGTTGGAAAATCAGGTCCTTTAATATGTTGCATTAATCCATCTAAATCAATGTCAGGATTATCAATATAAGCAACACATCCATCAATTACTTCACCTAAGTTATGAGGAGGAATATTAGTAGCCATACCAACAGCAATACCAGTAGTTCCATTAACTAAAATATTAGAGAATCTTGAAGGTAAAACAGCAGGCTCTCTTTCACTCTCATCAAAGTTAGGACTAAAATCAACTGTATTTTTATTAATATTTCTTAGTAACTCTAAAGATATTTTAGATAAACGCGACTCAGTATAACGCATTGCCGCAGCACCATATCCTTCGATATTACCAAAGTTACCATGACCATCAACTAACATATATCTATATGAGAAGTCTTGAGCCATACGAACCATTGCTTCATAAATAGAAGAATCACCGTGTGGGTGATATTTACCCATAACGTCTCCGACGATTCTTGCACTCTTCTTATGAGGTTTATCAGGTGTATAACCAGATTCATACATTGAATATAAAATACGTCTATGAACAGGTTTTAAACCATCTCTTAAATCAGGAAGAGCACGAGCAACAATAACACTCATTGAATACTCTAAAAACGAATCTTGTACTTCTTTAACAATACTATTTTGTTCTAATCTATCCATTTCCTTACCCTCCTATACATCTAAGTTGTCCACATATGTAGCATTAGTTTCAATAAACTCTCTACGTGGTTCAACTTCTTCTCCCATAAGTTTTGAGAATACTTCATCTGCTGCAATAGCATCATCAACTGTAATTTGTCTTAATACACGTTTATTGATATCCATTGTAGTTTCATTTAATTCTTCAGCATCCATTTCTCCTAAACCTTTCATACGCATAATATCGTATTTAGTATTAGGTGAAAGAGTTTTTAAATATTCATCTCTTTCAGCTTCATTTAAAACATACTTAATAGTTTTACCATGTTTAATAACAAATAATGGTGGTTGTGCAGCATATACATGCCCTGCTTCAACAATTGGCTTAAAGAATCTATAGAATAATGTTAATAATAATACACGAATGTGACTACCATCAACATCGGCATCGGTCATGATAATAATCTTATGATAACGAAGTTTTGATAAATCAAATTCATCACCAATACCAGTACCAAATGCAGTAATAATAGTACGAATTTCCTCATTTGATAAAGCTCTATCAAGTCGAGCTTTTTCAACATTTAAAATCTTACCACGTAAAGGTAAAATTGCTTGAGTCATACTGTCACGTCCCTTAATTGCAGAACCTCCAGCAGAATCTCCTTCGACTAAGAATATTTCACTAACAGAAGCATCTTTACTCTTACAATCACTTAATTTTCCATAGAAATTAGTAACATCTAAGTCACCTTTTCTACGAGTTAATTCTCTTGCTTTCTTAGCAGCAACTCTTGCTCTACTTGCTGTCATTGATTTATCAACAATAATTTTTGCTTGATCAGGATTTTCCATTAAGAATCTTTCAAATACCTCAGCAAATATTTTATCCACAATACCACGAACTTCACTATTTCCAAGTTTTGTCTTAGTTTGTCCTTCAAATTGAGGATTTGGATGCTTAACAGAAACAATCATTGTTAATCCTTCTCTTACATCATCACCAGTAAGCGGATCATCTTTTTCTTTTAACATTCCAGAACTTGTTGCATACTTATTTAAAATTCTTGTTAATGAACGTCTAGCACCATCTTCATGAGTTCCTCCTTCAGGAGTAGTAATATTATTAACAAATGAATAAATACTAGAGTTATAAGTTTCATTATATTGTAATGCAACTTCTACTTTAATATCTTTTTCTTCTCCTTCAATACTAACAATAGTCTCATGAATTGGATTCTTACTCTTATTAAGCATTTGAACATATTCAATAATTCCACCTTCATAATAGAAAGAATCCTTCTTATCAGCTTCTCTCTCATCAAATAAAGATATTCTTAAACCTTTATTTAAAAAAGCTAATTCTTTTAATCTAGTTTTAAGTATTTCATAATCATAAACTTGTGTTTCAGTAAATATTTCATCATCTGGTAAGAAATGAACTGTTGTACCTGTTCTATTTTCATCACACTTATCAATTATTTTTAAAGCATCATCAGGATGTCCACCATGACTATAACGTTGATAATAAACATTTCCATGTTTATATACTTTAACTTCTAGCCAATCACTAAGTGCGTTAACTACAGAAGCACCAACACCATGTAATCCTCCAGATACTTTATATCCTCCACCACCAAATTTACCACCGGCATGTAATACTGTATAAACAGTTTCTACAGTACTTTTACCAGTTTTTGGATGGATATCTACAGGAATTCCACGACCATCATCTTTTACAGTAATACTGTTATCTTTTCCAACAGATACTTCAATATGATGACAATATCCAGCTAAAGCTTCATCAATAGCATTATCAACAATTTCCCATACTAAATGGTGTAGACCTCTAGAACTAGTAGAACCAATATACATACCAGGTCTTTTTCTAACAGCTTCTAAACCTTCAAGTACTTGAATCGCCGATGAATCATATGTAGTTTCAACTTTTTCTTCATTCATATATATAACCTACTTTCTTTCAATATTTCCATTCTTAACTTCGTATATATAAGACTCATTTAAATACTTTTTATTAATACTCTTTAAATCAGTAGTAGTAATAATTGATTGAATATCATTATCTCCAACAAATTTTAATAACCTATTTCTCTTTTTAATATCTAATTCACTAAAAATATCATCCAATAGAATTACTGGATTAAATCCACTAACTTCTTTAAATAAACCTATTTCACTAAGTTTTAAACATAAAACAGCTAATTTTTGTTGTCCTTGAGAACCAAAATACTTTAAATCATTTCCATTAAAATTAAAGTAAAAATCATCCCTATGAGGACCATACATAGTCATTCCATAATTTAATTCTTTATTATAATACTTATTAAAATAATCTTTTAATTTATCTTTTATTTCATCATCAGTTAAATTTTTAATATCAAAACTAGTCAAATATTCTATACTTAAGCCTTCAAAATCAGCTATATCTTTATAATATTTATTAATACTACCATTAATAAAATCTATATATTCTAATCTTTTTCTATATATAATAACTGCTTTTTCAATTAACTTATCAGTAAGAATATCTAAATAATTTTTATCAGCAATACTATTATTAAATAATATTTTTAAATATTCATTTCTAGTTTTTAAAATTTTATTATATTCATTATAAGTATTTAAATAAGTTTTTGATATTTGAGATAATTGTATATTTAATAAATTTCTTCGTATATTAGGTGATCCTTTTATTATTTCTAAATCATCTGGTGTAAATATAATTACATTTAAGTTTGAGATATAATCAGCAACTTTTTTAATAGAATTTTGATTTATCATTAAATCTTTCTTTTCTTCTGTTATATCAATCTGTAACTTAGTAATAATCTTATCTTTCTTAACAATTCCTTTAATTTGACTTTTCTTTTTATTAAACATAATTATATTAGGATTTACCCCTACTCTATGTGATTTTGTAAGAGCAAGCATAGTAATTGCTTCTAATATATTTGTTTTTCCTTGAGCATTGTCCCCAATAAAAATATTCATCCCTTCATTAAGAGAAATATTAATATTGCCACAATTTCTAAAATTTAATAAAGAAATTTTCTTGATTTTCATTTAAATACACTAAAAAGACCCATATAATCACCTATCCCCTACTTCAGTATTCCTATACATACGTTTATATTATACCATAAATGACCTTTTAAAGCACTAAAAAAATAGTTAAAATTAACTATTTTTTCTTGTTTTTACTTATTTTTTCTCATTCTCATAATAAAGTCTAATCTTGATGCTCTAGAAAGTTGATTTTCTATTGTTCTAAATGAACATGGAACTATAATTTCTTTATTATTATCAAATAAAATCTTCGTACTCGTACTATCAATTTTTTCAATCTTTTTAACTCTTTTTAAAGAAATCCATATACAATCAGCTGCTGCAGGTGATGTTGTTGGAAAAACAATTAAATTTTCACTATCTTCAACAATTATAGGCACTTTATATTCTGCACCTAATATATCTCTTGCACTTTCTTTTCTCCCATTATAAGTACTACCAAAGTATTTACAACTATCTTCCATTATTTTAAATGGAACTTCATCCACAACAAACTTATCATCATCCTCATAAATGATACTTTTTTCCTCTTCTTTTGGCACAATTGCTAATGTACCATTACTTATCTCATATTTCATACTTTTCCCCCTAAATGAGCCTTTTTCTCAGGTCTCAACAAATATTTATCACTTTTTTTTGTCGGATTTTTTCTATTTTTGACGAAAATAATAAAAAAACAAAAAAAATAGAAGAAATTCATCTTCTATTTATAATATACACATTAAATTTTAAAATATTTAATAAATTAATATGTTCTAATTGGTAAAACTAATTGAGTTAATGTTTCATCCTCTGTTGATTTTATTAAAATAGGTTTAATTTCTCCTACAAAATGAATATCCACAGTTTCTGTTGAAAAACTCTTTAAAGCTTCCATCATGTATTTAGCACTAAATGAAATCTTAATATCTTCATTATTATTCTTAGTAATTGGCATTTTTTCTTCTACTCTACCAATTTCAGCACTACTACTTCTTAAAATTAATGTATTACCATTAGTTTCAAGTGTAACAATGTTCTTTTCTTTATCACTAGTTAAAATACTAACACGATCAATAACACTATAGAAAGAATCTAATGTAGTACTAATAACTAAATAAGAATCATCTGGTAATAAATTACTTGTATTTGGATAAGTACCATTAATTAATCTAGATTCAAATTTTAAATTACCATTCTTAAATAAAATCTTATTATTAAAGATATGTAATTCAACTTCTTCCTCATCATCCCCTAAAATTCTAGAAAATTCTAAAATATTATGACTTGGAATAACAATATTATAGTTTTCTTCACATTCTTTATCTAATTTAACAACTTTTCTAGCTAAACGATAAGAATCTGTAGAATTACATTCTAACATATCACCTACTATATTAAAGTTAATACCAGTAAGTACAGGTTTACTTTCTTCATTAGAAGAAGCAAATGCAGTTTGATTTACAATACTTTTAAATACTCCAGCTTTTAAAATAACCTTTTTCTTACTTTCTTCTAAACCAATATTAGGATATTCACTTTCACTAATACCATTTAAGTTAAATTCACTATTTTCTGTGTAAATTAAAATTTTTAATTCATCAATAACATCAATATTAATATATTTATCAGGTAATTTTCTAACAATATCTAAAATATATTTACCTTGAATAATGATACTACCTTCTCTTTCTATAACAAAATCATCATTATCATTACAATCAATACTTGTTTGAATAGTAATATCATTATCACTTGCAGTTAAAGTTAACTTCTTTTTCTTTAATTCAAATTTAATACCTGCTAATACTGGAATTAAATTCTTAGTTGAAATTGCTTTTGATACTTTGTTTAAAGCATCTAATAATAAATCTTTCTTAATTGTTAATTTCATATAATATTCCTTCTTTCTTTTATAGTTTTATTATTAATACTGTGGAAATTGTGGAAAACCTTATTTTTCTCTTATATAATAACGAATTCTTATCAACAACCACTGTGGATAAAGTGTTTTTATTTCCACACTTTTACACAACCCCAATATCTTTTTTCAATTTTTCAATGATATTAGCTAAATCTTTATTAACTTTTATCTCATTTTCTATCTTTTCAACAGAATGCATTACAGTTGAATGGTCTTTTCCACCAAATTCTGTTCCTATTTTAGGAAATGACTCATTTGTAAGTGTTCTTACTAAATACATAGCAATTTGTCTTGGAAATGATATATTTGAGCTTCTCTTTTTACTTCTTATATCTTCAACCGATATTTGGAAGTATTCAGATACTATCTTTTGTATCCTTGAAACATCATCTTTTTCTCCCATTCCTTTACTTATATAGTCTTTTAATGCTTCTATTGCTAAATCTAAAGTTATTTCAGAACCACCCATTATAGCAGAATAAGCAATAACTCTAGTAATAGACCCTTCTAGATTTCTAACATCTGTATTGATATTAGAAGCTATATATTCAATAACATCTTCAGGAATTTCTTGTTCAAAATTACCAGCAATAATCTTTTTCTTAATAATTTCCGTTCTTAATGAAAAGTCCGGTGGAAAAATATTAACCGTTAATCCCCAACAAAATCTTGTTTTTAAACGATCTTCAAATACTTTTAAGTCATCTGGTGACCTATCTGATGAAATAATAATTTGCTTATTATCATTATGTAAGTAATTAAATGTATTAAAGAATTCATTTTGAGTAGCATTAGCACCACTTAAGAATTGAATATCATCTATTATCAATACATCTATATTTCTATACTTATCTTTAAAGAAATCAACAAAACTTAAATTAGTACCTTTATCATCTTTCTTAGTCATACTAATAAAATCTTGTATAAATTGATCACTTGTAACATATAAAACCTTTTTATTTGAATGCTCTACCATATAATTACCAATAGCATGCATCAAATGTGTCTTCCCTAACCCACTATTTCCGTATATAAATAAAGGATTATACATATTACCAGGATTCTCTGCTACAGATACCGCAGCAGCATGTGCAAATTTATTTGTATTACCTACTATAAAATTTTCAAAAGTATATTT
>JAZRPV010000045.1:0-63134 GCA_045649455.1 Bacilli bacterium
ACTCCTATAATTAAGGAACATGATGACTTAGCAGATATTGTTGTTACTTCTTTGATGAATGCAAAAGAAAGTGAAGGTTTTGAGTTTAGAGACAAAGATGTTGTCGCTATTACTGAAGCAGTTGTGGGAATTAGTGAAGGAAACTATGTTAGTGTTGATGATGTAGCTACTGATATGGTTAATAAATTTCCATCAAAAAAGATTGGTCTTGTTTTTCCAATTCTTAGTAGAAATAGATTTTCTACTATCTTAAAAGGTATTGCGAGAGGAATGGATAAAATTACATTATTACTTAGCTTCCCTTCTGATGAAGTCGGTAATGGAATTATGGACGAAGATAAGTTTTATAATAGTAAATTTGATTTAACAAGTGTTATAAGTGAAAAAGAATATAAAAAGTATTTTGGAGACTTTTTACATCCATTTACTGGAATTAATATGGTTGATTATTATAAAGAGTTAATTGAAAGTGAAAATTGTGAGGTTGAATTTGTATTTTCAAATGATCCAAAAGAAATTTTAAATTATACAAAAGATGTTTTAAATTGTGATATTCATACTAGAAGACATACTAAAAAATTATTATCTGCAGGAGCTGACACATTATATAGTTTAGATGAAATCATGAGAGAATCTATTAATGGTAGTGGATTTAATCCTGATTATGGATTACTTGGTTCTAATAAAGCTACAGACGATAGATTAAAACTATTTCCAAGAACCGGTGATAAATTAGTCAAAGATATTCAAAAAAGACTAAAAAAATTAACTGGTAAAACTATTGAAGTTATGGTTTATGGAGATGGAGCTTTTAAAGATCCTATTGGTCATATTTGGGAACTTGCTGATCCTGTAGTTTCTCCTGCTTATACTAAAGGTCTTGAAGGTACTCCTAATGAAATTAAATTAAAGTATATTTCTGATAATAAATATGCTGATTTAAAAGGAGATGCTTTAAAAGAAGCTATTAAAGAAGAAATTAAGAAAAAAGATAAAGACTTAAAAGGGAAAAATTTATCACTAGGTACTACTCCTAGAAGAATAACTGATTTAATTGGTTCTTTATGTGATTTAACTAGTGGTAGTGGTGATAAAGGTACACCTGTTGTGTTTATTCAAGGATATTTTGATAATTTATCTAATGATTAGTTTGCACTTGATTTTTAAAAATAATTATATTATTATTTTCTAAAGGGTGCATATATATGATTAAGAGAATTATTACAAACCTTATAGATGTAACTGCTAAAAGTTTATTGACCTTTACTATAGGGGTAATTTTTCCATTATTCGTATGTATTATTTATTCAAATACAGAAGGTTTTCTATTTTAGAGACCTTCTTTTTTTGTATAAAAATTTGCACTTTTTAGAGGAGGAAGTTTTTTGGAAAAGAAAATGACATATGATGTCAACGAATGTCCACCATTAGGAAAGTGGATAATACTTGCATTACAACATGTATTTGCAATGTTTGGAGCGACAATACTAGTTCCTATTTTAGTTAATGCTGCTGCAGGAGAAGTTGTTTTAACAATTCCAGTTGCATTGGTTACCTCAGGTATTGGTACATTAATATATATTTTATGTACTAAAGGAAAATCCCCTGTTTATTTAGGAAGTTCATTTGCTTTCATTACACCTATTGCTGCGGCATTCTTAAAAGGTGGAATCTCTGGTGCAATGACAGGTATCATGGCAGTTGGTATTCTATATATAATTGTTGCACTTATTATTAAATTTATTGGAAAAGATTGGTTAGATAAGTTATTACCACCAGTTGTAATTGGTCCTATGATTATGATTATTGGGTTAGGACTAGCACCTTCAGCAATATCACAAATTGGAATTGCTGCTGGGACTGCAATGGAATGGAAAACTGTACTAGTGGCATTTGTTTCATTCTTAGTTACAGCGATTGTTATGACAAAAGCTAAAGGATTCTTTAAAGTTATTCCTTTCTTATTTGGAATTATTTCTGGATATATTGTTGCATTAATGTTAGGTATGATTGATTTTAGTGCTGTTGGTGAAGCTAAATTTTTTGCTATGCCTAACTTCATGTTACCGTTTGTTGATTATAAAATTAGTTTTACTGCTTTAGTTACAATTTTACCTATCGCACTTGTAACAATATGTGAACATATTGGGGATCATAAATCACTAAGTAATATTATTGGAAAAGATTTAATTAAAGATCCTGGACTTGATCGAACATTATTAGGAGATGGTATTGCAACTTTTGTTGCTGGATTCTTAGGAGGACCTGCTAATACTACTTATGGTGAAAACACTTCAGTAGTTGGTATGACAAAAGTTGCCTCTGTTAAGGTTATTGGACTGGCTGCGATTATTTCTATAATGTTTGGTTTCTTAGGTAAGTTTACTGCATTAATTTCAACTATACCCGATGCAGTACTTGGAGGAGTTTCATTATTACTATATGGATTTATTGCAGTTAATGGTTTAAAAGTTTTAATTTCAAATCAAGTTGATTTTGAAAAACCAGTAAATGTAATTGTTGCTTCTACAATGTTAGTTTTAGGTTTAGGTGGAGCAGCTATTTCAATTGTTAGCGGAGATTTATCGGTAACAATTTCTGGTATGAGTTTAGCTTCTATTGCTGGTATCATTTTAAATTTAACATTACGTGGTAAAGAAGAGGAATTTGTTGTTGAAGAAAAACCTAAAAGAGGAAGAAAAAAATCTTCTAAATAAGGAGGTATTATGAAGAAGGTTGAATTAAATCATCCTTTAATTGAACATAAGTTGTCTATATTAAGGGATAAAAATACAGGTACAAAAGAATTTAGAGAACTAGTTAAAGAAATTGGTATGTTTTTATGTTATGAAGCTATGAAGGATGTTAGTCTTGTAGAAACAGAGATTGAAACACCTATTCAAAAGATGAAAATCGGTAAATTAGATGAAGATAAATATGCGTTTGTACCAATACTTAGAGCTGGATTAGGAATGCTTGATGGTGTCATTAGTGTTGTTCCAAATGCGAAGATCGGACATATCGGAATGTATCGCGATGAAGAAACATTTGAACCGGTTAATTATTTCTTTAAAGTTCCTAAAGATATTGAAAAGCGTGAAGTTATTCTTTTAGATCCAATGTTAGCAACTGGAGGCTCTGCAATTGATGCTGTTGATTTATTAAAAAGTAAGGGTGTTAAGAAAATTAAATTTTTATGTATTATTGCCGCACCTGAAGGAATTAAAGCGTTAGAAGAAAAACATCCTGATATTGAATTATATTGTGCTAATATTGATGATCATTTGAATAATAATAAATATATCGTTCCAGGTCTTGGAGATGCCGGAGATAGAATATTTGGAACAAAATAATTAAAGCAACAGAAATGTTGCTTTTTCTTTTACATAATATTATGGTATAATTTATATATAGTGGAGTGATATATTAATGAAAATGAATAAGATTCAAAGAAAGAATCGAAAAATTAAATATGATGAAGAAAATTATATTAACTTAAATTATATGGTTAATGGTAAAGCTGTTATTCCAGTAGAATTAGAATCTGTTGATGATTTGTTTATGAAACATGATTATAAGCAATTTGAATTATCAGATGATGTTTGCAAATATATCGAAGAAATTGCTTATATGATTCCAATGAGCACTGATATTGTTATTGAATTACATTGTCCAAAAGTAGATGATGTATTTAAACAAAAGATGATTAGAGCGATTAGAAATAATTATGGTATGGAAATAGATGATATTGATTATGATTTAAATAAAGTTAATACTCGTTCTTGGCTTTATGGTATTGTTGGTATGGCAATTCTAGCATTCAATCTATTAACTGAAAAAATCATTGGAGAAGTTTTATCAAACTTTATTTGTGTTGTATGGTGGGTTGCTATTTGGGAAATGGTTGAACTTCAAACTATTGAAAAACCAGATTTAAGATGGAAACGTTTAAATCATCAACAATTATATGATGCTGAAATAACTTTTGTATTTGATAAAGATGAGGACTAGTCCTCTCTTTTTTATTGACTAAATATATGTCTTTATGTATAATTTTTTGCAAGGAGATGAATTCATATGAAAAGAAGTACATTATTTAACTGTTGTTGTATGGACTGTTCTTTTTTTCGTGTGGACTCATAGTATAGTGTAACGTTAGAAGACTTTCTATATGATTGAGTTTGCAACTTATCATATAGGAGGTCTTTTTTATGTTCAAAAAAATAGTTAATAGTATACGATGTTGTTTTTTCTTTTAAATATAATATATAGAAAGAAGGAATAATATGAGTATAAAGAAATTTATAGGTAATACACCTATTATAAAAATTAGAATTAAATATAAAGATAAAATTGTTAATGTTTTTAGTAAATTAGAATATTATAATTATTCAGGTAGTATAAAAGATAGACTTGCTTATTATATAATAAATGAGTCATATAAAAATGGAAGTTTGAAGAAAGGAATGCCAATTGTTGAAGCGACAAGTGGTAATACAGGAATTGCTTTTTCAGCAATCGGTTCTTATTATAAACATCCTGTTCATATATTTATGCCAGATTGGGTTAGTAAAGAAAGAATTAATATTATGAAGATGTATGGTGCTACTGTATATCTAGTTTCTAAGGAAGATGGTGGATTTAAAGAAGCTATTCGTCGTGCAGATGAATTAGCTAAAGTAATTGGTGGGTTTAGACCTGATCAGTTTAATAATACTATGAATATAGACACACACTACTCTTCTACTGGATTAGAAATTATTAATAGCGTTAATAATATTAATGGGTTTGTTAGTGGCATTGGTACTGGCGGCACTTTAATAGGAATTGGTAAAAGAATTAAAGATACTTTCCCTGATGCACGAATAATTGCACTTGAACCTAAACAATTACCTATTCTATCTAAAGGTATTTCCACAGGTAGCCACAGGATTGAAGGTATTGGAGATGATTTTATCCCCAATATTGTGGATAAAGAGTTAATTAATGAAGTAATTGAAATTGATGATGAAGATGCAATTAATATGAGTAGAATTTTATCTCGTAAATTTGGTCTTGGTGTTGGTATTTCAAGTGGAGCAAATTTACTTGCCGCTGCTATAGCAGGTAAAGATGGTGAAAATATTGTTACAGTATTTGCTGATGACTTCAAAAAATATTTATCTACTGATTTAAAGAAAAAAATTAATAAAAATAATAATTTAATATCTAATTATATTGAAATTTTATCTATAGAGTAACTTAGTTACTCTTTTTTGTTCTTTTTGTAAACCTTGACCATATAATAAAAATATGATAAAATGATGTCCTCATTAACGAGGGGGTATAAAAATGACTTATTTAGATTTTTTATGTAGAATTTCTATTTGCTTTGTTTTAGGATTAATTATTGGAATCGAAAGACAATATAGAAGACGTGTTGCTGGTATGAGAACAATTACATTAGTAGCACTTGGCTCTTTCTTATTTGTATCAATTTCTTTCTTAAGTAATCCTGTAGATGTTACAAGAATTGCTGCACAAGTTGTTTCTGGAATAGGTTTCTTAGGTGCAGGTGTTATTATTAGAGATGGACAAAATATTAGAGGTTTAAATACAGCGGCTACTCTTTGGTGTAGTGCTGCTGTTGGTACTTTAACTGCGTTAGGTTTTATAATTGAAGCGGTTATTGGAGTTTTATATATTTTAGCATCTAATATTATTTTAAGAATAATTTCTAAGAAAATGATGAATAAAATACCGGCTAAACAAATTGAACATTATTCTCTTACAATTTTATGTGATGAAGAAAAAGAAATTTCCATTAAAAATATGCTTTTACAAAAACTAAGAACTAATCAAATATGTATCAAAAGTTTTAATACTAGTAAATATGAAGATAACAAAAAAATAGAAACTACTATTGATATAGCTTCTAGTGAAGTTGATTCATTTAATAATACAATTAATAAGTTATGCTTAGAATCAGGTGTAAACTCTGTTATGTTTAACAAATTAACAAGTTACTCAGATGACGATGATGACTACGAAGTAAAATAAAAAGAGATTTACATCTCTTTTTTTAGTTAAATAATTTTTGAGTATAAAGAATAATTGTAGAAATAATCATTCCTAATATTGCGATTGTTGAAAAGATAAAGCATAAATTTAAGAATGTTGCTTGTCCTCTATTATTAGATGTAGGAGTTTTCACAAGTACCCTTCCTTTTTCAGCTTGTTGTTGATATGTTCTTGTAGGTTCAGCTTGTGCTGGTTCATTTGTAAACATATCAGCTAGTTCGTCGTTGGTTCTTTGTGTCGAATCTTGTAAATTGACATTTTCAGACACATCTTGACGTTCCAGCATTGGATAACTTTCTCTTTCTTCTTTGTCAACTTGTGATGTTTTTTGTGTAGAATCCTGATTTTTATTTACATTTTCTTCTCTATTATTGACAGTTTGTTCTTGTAAACGTGCTGCTTCTTCAATTTCTTTTGAGTAAGCCCATAATTCTTGTTCTATTATTTCTAGATCTCTTTCATCATTAATATATCTAACAATAGCTTTTCTTATATGTTCTTGTTTTATACCATGAGTTGCATTTGCCACTTTAATAATTATATTTTTGATTTGATCTTGTCTTGTATTTTCTACTATCATATTATCACCTACTATAAGTATAACATAATTTTTAAAATTATATAAAGTATGTTATAATCTAATTAATAAAATAAGGTTGGGATATTATGAAAAAAATAGAATTACATTTACATTTAGATGGTTCCTTAGATATTAATTATGCAAAAGAATTAGTTGGACGTGATGTTTATAGTGAAATGGTTAGTAGTCATGATGGTAATTTAAAACAATACTTAGAAAAATTTTATTTACCTGATGAATTAATGACAAACTACGATACTATTGTTGAATTTTCTTATAGACTTACTAAACAGTTAGAGAAAGAAGATGTTATATATGCAGAAATCAGATTTTGCCCTACTTCTCATAATAAATACATGTCTGTAGATAGAGTTATTACTGCTGTTAGAGTAGGTTTAGCTAAAGTACCGTCTGTTAAAACTAACCTAATTTTTTGTATGAGAAGAAACTATTCTTTTGAACAAAATATGGAGATTGTTAAACTGGCTAAAAAATATCTTGGTAATGGATGTTGTGCTATAGATTTAGTTGGAGACGAAGCTAGTTATAAAACAGAAGATTTTAAAGAACTATTTAATATAATAAATAAGGAAGGTATTCCTTTTACTATTCATGCCGGTGAAGCAAGTTCTTATGAAAGTGTGCAATCTGCTATCGAATTCGGCGCTAAAAGAATCGGTCATGGGATTAAAAGTATAGAAAACATTGATACTGTTAATAATCTAATCAAAAATAATGTATTCTTAGAGGTTTGTCCTGATAGTAATTTAGATACGCATGCTGTTGAATCGATAGAAGATCATCCAATCCGTGAATTAGTTAATTTGGGGGTTGCAGTTACAATTAATACAGATAACAGGACTGTTTCCGATACATCTTTAGATCATGAATATGACTTATTACGTAACCATTTAGGTTTTACCGATGAAGATATATTAAATTTCAATCTTAATGCTATTGAAGCAGCTTTTATTAGCGAAGAAGAAAAAGAACAATTAAGAAATAGATTACTAGACAAGTAGTCTATTTTTTTTATTTATGGTATCATATTTATGAGGTTTTATTATGGATGAATTATTAAAAGAATGTAGATTATGTCCACGTAATTGTGGAATTAATCGATTGGAAAAAGTTGGTGTATGTGGCGCAGGAAAGAAAATTAAAGTTGCATATTATAGTTTACATGAATGGGAGGAACCTGTGATTTCTGGCGATAAGGGAAGCGGGACTATTTTCTTTTCTCATTGTAACTTAAAATGCATCTTTTGCCAGAATAAAAGAATAAGTACTTTAGGTTATGGGAAAGAAATCACTGGTAAAAGATTTAGAGAAATATGTTTAGAATTGCAATCTAGAGGTGCTCATAACATAAATCTTGTTACTCCGACACACTATGTTCCACAAATTGCTAAAGAACTTAAGAAACTTAAAGATAAAGAATTAAAAATACCTGTTGTTTATAATACTAGTAGTTATGAAAATACCGAAACAATTAAAATGATGAATGGTCTAGTTGATGTTTATCTCGCAGATTTAAAATATTATGATAATGAATTAGGTGAAAAATATTCTAATTGTAAAAATTACTTTAAATATGCAACTCAAGCGATTGATGAAATGTTTCATCAAGTTGGAGAATGTAAATTTAAAGATGATCTTATTACAAAAGGATTAATTGTTCGTATTTTAATCTTACCAGGTCATGCTGATGATGCTTGTAAGTTAGTTGAATATTTATATAATACTTATGGTAATAAAATATGGATTAGTTTGATGAATCAATTCACTCCATGTAATGTAAGTTTTCAATATGATAATTTAAATCGTGAAATTACTGATGATGAATATAATATGGTAATACATTATGCATGTGATTTAGGTATTGAAAATGCATTTGTTCAAATGGGTGGAACTGCTGATGAAAGTTTTATTCCAAAATTTGATTGTGATATTGTATAGGAGGATATATGAAAAATTATAGAATAAACCCTGATAAAAAATATGTGAATGTTATTATGGAAGGATTACAAAGAAAAAACGGACATTGTCCATGTAGAGTCAATGAAGACGACACTACTCTATGTCCATGTGATGAATTTATTAAAGATGGTATTTGCAAATGTAAATTATATATACCTATGGAGGAAGCTTTAGAAAAAATAAAAAAATTAGAGGAAAAAGATAAGTAATTTTTGAAAAAACATTGAAATAATTAGTTTTTTATAGTTGTTTTATTTTACAATGGTTGATTTTATGTTATGATTATTTTAGGAGGTTAGATTATGAAGAAGATGAAATTATTTTTAGTATTAATTTTAGCATTACTAATGGTACCTTTTGGAGTTTTCGCTGATGAAGATGATAAGAAAGAAGTAAATGTTTATTTCTTCAAAGGTGAAGGATGTGGATATTGTGCTGCAGGACTTGAATGGTTTGACGAATTAGATGATAAATATGATGATATGTATGAACTTCACGAATATGAAACTTGGTATGATGAAAAGAATGCTAATTTAATGAACGCAGTTGCTGAAGTTCGTGGTGAAACAGTTAATGGAGTTCCTTATATCGTAGTAGGAAATCAAAGTTGGAATGGTTTTGACGAAAACGTTGGTAAAGAAATTTTAGCTAAGATTAAGGAAGAATATAAAGCAGAAGAAAGATATGACGTTATGGATTATGTTGATGAAGCTGCTTTAGTTAAAGGTCCAGAAAAAGATGATAGTATTGCTGATGACATCGCTGTAACTGTATTACTATTAGTAGTAGTTGCTGGTGTTGGATTAGGAATCTATACTTTAAGAAAATCTAATTAATAAAAAGAAGCTTATGCTTCTTTTTTTATGGAATTATTATAGTTTGTCCTATAGATAGTAGATTTGTTGCTAAATTATTTTTTTCTTTAAGTTCATTGACTGTTATATTATTTTCTTTAGCTATAGACCATAAAGTATCTCCTCTTTTTACTATATATGTTTTTTCGTTATTTGTTTGAATTGGAACAAGTAGCTTGTCACCTATTTGAAGCGTTGTTGTTGTGAGATTATTTAGCTCTATTAAATCTTTTACTGATATATTATAATCCCTTGATATTTTCCAAAGACTATCGCCTTTTTGTACGATATATTCCGAATATTCTTCATTTTCGTCGTCATTTATTGGAGGTATTGGTAAAGGAGTACTTGGAAGTGTATTAGTAGATGGGATATATAAATCTTGGTTAATATAAATGTTATTACTTGAGATATTATTTAGTCTTTTTATTTCATCTACCGTCGTATTAAATTTTTGAGATATTGAATATAAAGTATCTCCCTTTTGAACTTTGTACGTTGTAGGTTGTGGAGGATTTGTTGGTTCTTTTATTATAAGTTTTTGGCCCGGAAGAATAGTATTTGATTCTAAATTATTTAATTCTTTTAACTTATTGATTGATATATTAAACTTTTTAGAAATCGAATATAATGTATCTCCTCTTTGAACTGTATATTGTTCAGATGTATTAGGTTCTAAATATGGAGTATTTGTGTATTCTGCTATTGCTTTTACTACTGCTTCAGCATAATTATCTAAATAATTTAATAATTTATTTTGGTCTTTTATATTATCAATAAATCCATATTCAATTAAAATTGGCTCTGTATTTTGTCCACTTTCACGTAAGATGTAATAATAATCTAGATTAGGATTTTCAGGTAACCTTCGTTGATATACTTTGCGTTTTATTTGCCCTACTTCTCCTATATTTTGGAGAGTGATATCTGCTAAGGTAGAATCGTTTCTTAGGGCATAAACTATTTCTGCTCCTTCTCCTCCACCTGCATTGATATGATTTGATATTAATATTGCAGGTTGATTATTTGCTAAACTATTTATTCTTCTTATTCTATCTTCTCTTGGTAAATATTCGTCATCATCTCGAGTTAATACGGAATTAATTCCTAATTCTTTTAATCTTCTATCAATATATTTGGCTGCTTGAAGAGTTAAGTCTTTTTCTTTTATATTGCCATTTACTGCTCCAGGGTCATTCCCTCCATGTCCTGCATCTACTATTACTTTTGTATTCATATAATCACCTAAAATAATATATGAAAAAAAGAACCAATTGGTTCTTTATTTTTGTTTTGATTCAGTTTTTTCTTTTAATTCTATAGCATATCTTTTTTCTTTAAAATTAATGCTACAATTAGTGCGATTACTAAAGATATTCCTATCACTAATGGAAATGCATGTTGATATTTTGTTATATCTCCTAGTGGAATATTCATTCCTAAGAATGAAGATATTACTGTTGGAATACTCATTACAATAGTTGCTCCTGCTAAGAATTTCATTGCTGTATTCATGTTGTTTGATACGATTGTTTCATATGTATCACTTATTTGATTTAAGATATCACGATAGATTCCACTCATTTCAATTGCCTGTTTAGTTTCAATTGCAGCATCTTCTAATAAGTCTAAGTCTCCTTCATAAAGAGGAAGGATTGTTCCTTTACTTAATTTTTCTAGAACTAAGTCATTTGCTTTTAATGAAGTTATGAAATAAACTAATGTTTTTTCAATTTCTAAGATATCTACTAAATCTTTATTTTGAGTAGATTTTTTTAGTACTTCTTCTTTTTGCTCTATTGCTTTGTTTACTTTCTTTAATGCTTTTAGATATGCTAATGCTGTTCTTAATAAAATTAAGATTAAAAATCTTGTCTTTTTTGCTGTTCTAAAATGTTTTACTTTATCTTGTTTAAAATCATCTAAAATAGATACTTTTTTAGGTGAAACTGTAATTACATAATTATTATCAGTTATTATGATACCTAATGGATATGTTGCATATTCATATTCTTCTTCATAGTATGGTGTATCTATTACTACTAGTGTAGCATTATTATCTTGCTCGATACGTGGAAGTTCTTCTACGTCTAGCATTTTCATTATTAAATCTTTATTAACTTGTGTTTTTTGAACTACTTTTTCAATTTCGTCCATAGTCGGCGAAGTAAGATCTATCCAACAATCCGCTGTTATTTTTTTTAATTTTTTTATTTTTTTATCAACTGAATCAGTTTTAAATACTTTTAACATAAATCTCACTCCTTTTCTTCTTTCTGGGCATATTATACCACTTTTTCGTTGTTTTGTAAACAAAAAAAGGAGTTCTGCTATTCAGAACTTCCTAATACAACATCAGCTTTCTTTTCTTTGCCATCTCTAATATATGTAATTTCTACTCTATCTCCAGCATTATGTTGATATAATTCATAACGTAAGTATGCTATATCTTTAACTTTTTTACCTGCTAAAGCAGTGATTACATCACCTTTTTTTAGTCCAGCTTGTTTAGCTCCACTACCATCGGCAGTATCTACTACTACAACACCTTGTTTAATTTCTTTATCTATTAATATTCCATATCTATATAACATTGATGTATCTGTTACATTTAACATATTAATTCCAAGTACTGGCCATTTTATTTCTTCTTTATTTTCTAATGCTGATGCATGGCTCATTGCATATTCAATTGGAATTGCAAATCCCATACCTTCAATTTGGTCATCAACTAATTTTAATGAGCATATACCAATTACTTCTCCATTAACATTTAATAATGGACCTCCACTATTACCTGGATTAATTGATGCATCTAATTGTAATACTCTCATTACCCAATCGTTACTTGAAGATGATACACTAACTGTTACCATTCTTTCTTTTCCTGATAAGATACCTGAAGTTACACTTCCACGATAGTCATATCCCATAGGAGAACCTACTGTAAATACTGTATCTCCTAGTTTAGTATTTTCACTATTACCAATGTTTGCCACTTGAATTACATCTTCTTTTGCAATTCTTAGAACCGCTAAATCTAAATATTGATCTCCTCCAAGTATTTCAGCATCCACTGTTTTATCATTAGACATAACTAATGTTACTTTATCAATTTCATTTACTACATGTTGATTTGTTAATAAATATCCATATTTACTATCAACTTTATAAACAAATCCTGTACCTGTAGATGCAATTGAATCATTTTTATATCCTTGAATTAAAACTGTCGCATCATATATTTTTTCAACTGATGGTGCTAGAGAGTTTTTTTCATATACTTGAGTTTCATTCTTTGTAATTATAGTTCCTGTTGTATCAACTAAGTTACTTATTATTGGAGTGAACTTTAATAATCCTAATGTAATTACTCCACCCATAATAAATGAAAATATAATTATTAAAAACAACTTTAAATCATTTTTAATTTTTTTCTTCATTAATTATCTATACTCCTTTCAATTTTTGATAGATCTTGCCAATTTAATGGGAATCCCATTCTATTTAATACTTTTTCCAATTTAATTGTATGTAGATTATAATCTAATGTTTGTACAACATTTTCTAATTCTAATGACATGTTTTTGAAATCTTCTGCTTGTAGCATTTGTTTCATAATAATTATTAATGCAAATAAATCATTTTTTCCTTGAACATATTCATTATCTACTTGTTTTAAATTTAACATCTTATGATAGATTGTATCATCGATTTCTTTTTGAGTTTTGTTTTCATATAAGATATCTTCATGAGCACAAAGATTACGGTAGTTTGCAAGTATTGGTAAATAAACGATAAAGTCATCTACATCTATTCCATATACTTTAGCAATATCTCTTTGATCTTCTGGCTTTAAGATAGAATACATTTCTCCTACTATTCCAAATGATAATACTTTTACTAAGATCCAAAGTGGAATATATCCATAGTTAGATACATAGTGTAATGTTGCACTATGTTGAGAACCGTTTACTCTTATTTGTCTTTTCATTTTACTTATTAAATCATTAACTTGTCTTTGACGAGATGGATCTTGATTAAAGTTTTTATTACGTAAATAATCTCTTTCACGATATCCATATTTCTTAGATAGTTGATATGATGTAATTGATTTTAAGTTATTTTCAATTACTAATAAGTATTTAAATACTATTGTTCTGAATGATCGATCAAATAAGAATAGACTATACATTTCTTCAAATGTTGTCCCCTCTAAAAATTTTCTATCATCTTGCATAAATAAATGACGATATCCATTTAAAAAGAAATAGTTTTCTCTTAATAGAATTTGTTTAGCATATTTGTCATCATTTATAGTCATACCTTTATGCTTAAAAATTTCTACTTGTTCATCTAAGTTTTTAAATTGTTTTTCAACGTGTTTCTCTATCATATTCTCACCTATTATAAATTATATCATATAAATAAAATAAAAGTATGAAAATTTGATGAATTTATATGTTATAATACAAATACATCTTTATTTGAAGTTAGGAGGGATTTTTATATGCCGGCAACAATAACACATGCTTATTTTGCACAAGATGTTTATGAAATACTACCTAGTAAATTTAAAGATAAATTAGATTGTAGTAGACTTAGAATGTTTGGACAAAGTACTGATTCTTTATACTTTTATAACTTATTTTCTGTATTACCTGGAAAAAAGATTCAAGAATTAGATGCTTATTTTCATAGAAATAAAACACAAGAATTTTTTATTAACTTAATCAATTATATTAAAAATAATGAATTATATGATGATGAAGATGTATGTTCTTTCTTGGTGGGATTTATATGTCACTTTGTTTTAGACTCAACTATTCATCCATACATTATATATAAAACAGGTATTTGTGATAAGAAAAAGAAATCTACATATAAATATAAAAATATACATGAATTTATGGAAGTGTTTTTAGATAATGATATGGTTAGAAGAAGAGAAAGAACTAATCCTTATAAATTTAAGATTGGAAAGTTTTGTTTTAATACAAAGAAATTTTCTAAAGAATTGATTAATACAATTGATTATAGTTTTGAAAGTACTTTTGATGTTAAAAATATGGGAAATATTTACTATAAGTCTTTAAAACAAATGAAAATGGCTTTGAATTTATTTAGAAGAGATCCTTATGGATATAAAAAAATAGTTTATAAATTTATAGATACTTTTACTAGTAAATCTTCTTTAAGATTAGAAAGTGTTAGTTATCATTATCCTTTAAAAGATAAACATAATTTTTTAAATAATAACCATAAATTATGGAGAAATCCTACTACTTATGATTTAACAAGTACAGAAAGTTTTGTTGATTTATATTTAAAAGCTATAAAAGTAGCAAAAGTAATGATATGTGCAAGTTTTGATTATATAGAAGGAAAAGAGATTGAATTAGAAAAGATATTCTTAAATAATAGTTATGTACATGGATTAGATTGTAATTTGGATAAAGAATTAAAATATTTTGAATTTTAATTCTTTTTTTGTATAGTTAATTATTTTTTTTCCATACTATTTCTAGGTGATTATATGTTTTATAGATATGAGATTAAAAATAATGGTAAAGAAGATATTTTATACTTATATTTAAATATGGCTTATGAGTTTTCCAGAGAATTAGTGCTTGATGTTAATCATGATGAGATTACTCGTAGAACTAAAAATTTTATTAAGAATAATAATATTAATTATAATGGGGATAAAGTCTATTTAGTTATAGATGGAATAGTTGTTAAAACATTAGATATTAACAGTGTTCATGAGACTGAAGAAATTAATACTGACATAAGTTATAGTAATGATAAATTCCTTATTACTTTGAAGATTGCAGATGATAAATTTATTGAAGTTACCATGAGGGATTTTTTATTAGGATCATTATCTAATAATATGGTTTTAGATATGGAAGAAGAAACTATTAAGTCTTTAGCAATTTTATATAGAACTTATGCTTATAAAGAGATGGAAGATAAAGGATATATTGATATAAATGATGGCATTTGTATGTACAAGCCTATTTCTTATTATAAGATGATTTGGATTGATAATTTTAATCTAATTAAATCTAAATTAGATGAAGCAATTAATTATACTGATTGCATGTTTATTGTATATAAAGATAAATATATTTTACCTTTTATTCATCTTTGTAATAATGGTTTTACTTATGGACATGATGATTATCCATACTTGAAAAGATCTAAAAGTTTATGGGATATAGGTTCTCCATATTATATGGATATTAAAGATTTTAATTATGAACAATTTAACAGTATTTTAAAATGTAATATTACTAATGCTGATACTATAGAGATACTTGAGACAGATTACAAGGGATTTGTAAGACGTATTAAGGTTAAAGATAAGATTTATACTGGAGAAGAGTTTAAGAAGGCTCTAGGGCTTAATTCTTTGAATATAAGTATTATTATGAATAAACATTATATTAGAATTATAAGTCGTGGTTTTGGCAATTGTTTGGGACTTAGTATATATGGTGCGAATGAACTTGCAAAAAATGATTTGAATTATATTAGTATATTATTTTATTACTTTAGTAATATTAAAATTAATAAGTATGTATAAAAAAAGAACTTCAATTATGAAGTTCTTTTATTTGCTTCTGCTAATTTAGCTAAGGCTTTATCAGCATCTTGGTATAACTCTACTGTAGTTTCTAAATATTTGATATATCTATCTACTACTCCGACAAAATTTTGTAAATCATATGATTCTTTATTTTCTATTAGAGCGGTAACAGTTGCGTTACTTGCTTTTAATTGTTCAATACATTCTATAACTTGCTCATATGTTAGTTTTCCTATCATCTTATGCACCTTCCTTTGGTGGTTCAGTTGTAGGTGTTTCTGCTGGTGCTTCTGCAGGTTTAGAAGGTTCTCCAAATAATTTAGCACCATCAACAACAGCTGATTTTGTTTCTTCGATGCTTTCAATTAAATTTAGATTGTCGTTATCATGATAATTGGCTTTTAATTTACCTGCAACTTCAAATATTTTATTTACTGCAGTTACATATTTATTATAATCTGACATTGCTACCTCCTATATTAGAATGATTCTTGAACCATTTTTTAAATCTGTTTCTCTAACTTTTTTATTGATATCATATAC
Organism: Bacilli bacterium; assembly: GCA_045649455.1. Taxonomy (GTDB): domain Bacteria; phylum Bacillota_I; class Bacilli_A; order RF39; family UBA660; genus JAEDES01. The sequence goes on from JAZRPV010000045.1 coordinate 16,613, forward strand.
TTGACCAGTTTCTTTACTGAAGAAATTAGTATCTTGTCTTGGTGTGTATGCTCCTTCTGTTATTTCAACTAGAGCTTCTTCAATTAATTTTTTTACAGTACCGATTGTCTTGTTAATAGGAATATAAAGGTCATATGTTTTTTCAATTAATGGTATATCTAATTCTACTAATATCTTATTATTTTCCATATTTCCTCCTATTCATCTGATGCTAATTTAACAAGTACTGCTTTTCCTTTTTTAATAACATAACCCATAGTCTCATCAATTTCAACACGAAGTAATCTAGCGTTTGTTGTAACTTTAAGAGTAAATTGATTACTAATTCCGTTACCAATCCAAATACCTTCAGATAATTGTGCATTAGCTTTAAACCAAGCTTCATAGTTAAGAGCTTTAATGCTGTCTACTACATCAACTAAAATTACTTTTATTGTTCCTAAACTTGCTACTTTTCCTAGCATTTCTGTAAGTTTAGTTTTTTGGTCTGCATCAATTTTATTTAATAATGCACCTGGACCTGTAATAATTACATTTATAAGATCTGAAGTATTATTTGCAACTTTTTCGTCATACATTGCTAATAATTTATTTAAAGCATCTTGGCATTTATCAGCGCCATATACAATTGATGGATGTGTTGGATATTCTTCAAATACCATTCCAGCATCTAAAATGAAACATTTTGTATTTGCAATGCATAAGAATGATTTTGAAATTGAATGAATAAATTTTGGATTTGCTGTAATATCGTCTCCTGTAATAACATACATAGGTTGTTGTGAGAAATCGACTGTAGATACCGCAAGTGTTTCTTTCTCGATACCAACTGGAATTGTTTTAATATTACCATATTTTCCTTCGATATATTCTGAAGTAACAACATCTGGTAAGATTGGAATCTTTTTAGCTTTATTCGGACAAATTCCTTGTAGTTTTTTACAAATAATTTTTATGTAGTCACTGATCTTTTCTTCTTTATATGAATATGCAGTTTGGAATTCATATACCTCTTCTCTTTCAATTAATCCACGACCATATATCTTAGATGGTTCCATTCTTCTTGCACCAGGTAAAATATTACTGTAGTCACTTGGATCATTGAATTGTAAACATACATTTTGTCTAAAGTTTTGTCTTGTTCTGTATCTTATTGTATTATATCCATTTGTTGTTAATACAAAGATTACACCATATTTTAAACAATCTCTTGTCATTTGGTTAATTATATCTTCATAGTCTGGATATGTTTCTAAGAATGTTTCGGCATTGTTAATTACTACAACAATTTGAGGAATTTGTTTTCCTCCATGAGAAATATAAAATTCATATGATCCATTGTAGTCAACGAATAAATTTTTTCTTTCTTCAATTATAGATATTAACATTTTAAATAATGTTTCTAATTTATCTTTATCTGTTGAAAGTAATATATCTCCAACATGTGGTGCTTGGTTAAATACTCTTAATGTTTCAGCTCCAAAGTCTATTAGATAAAAGTTTACTTCATCAGATGTATGATTTGTAATTATAGAGTAAATCATACTTGTTAGAAGCATTTCTTTACCACTACCACCAATACCATAAATGATTGCATTTCCTTCTTTTGATAATGGTAATGTAAAGATACCTTGTCTTTGGTTATTAGGGTCATCATATTCTCCAATAACTGGATTTAAGACATTCTTTTGACTTTCATAATTATATTTTGCAGCTACTGCATCTGTATAAATAACATCTGGGATTTTTTCTAGCCATAATTGTTCTATTTCTATGTTTGCTTCTTTAGCTTCATTTACTATGTATTGAATAATACTTGTAATTTCTTCACCTTTTGATTCAGTTGCTACTGCATCATTATCTGTATCCATTACTTTCAATACGTTACCAACATTATCAATAATTGATACCGATTGGTCTACTTTTTTCTTTCTTTTTTCTGTTGGATAGTATTGAGCTCCTCCCCAAGCAGCTTGTCCCATTGCAAATAGTTCATTATAACCTACTTGTAAATAGAAGCGTCCTGCTTGTTTAATTGAAGCAGCATCTGGACATTTAATCATATCCATACTATCTGATTTATCTTGTACTTTTAAACATACACGGAATTTTGAGTTGGACCAAATTTGATCATCAACTACTCCGGATGGTTTTTGTGTTGCAAGAATTAAGTGAACTCCTAAGGAACGACCAATACGTGCTGTTGAAATTAATTGTTCCATGAATTCAGGTCTTTGTGCCTTTAACTCGGCGAACTCATCACTTATGATAAATAAGTGAGAAATTGGTTTTTTTACTTTACCTTTTCTAAATAAACCTTGATATTTATAAATATCGATTGAACTTTCATTTAATGCATCTCTCGCTTCATTAAACATTCTTTGACGTTTACGAAGTTCAGATTGAATAGATGCTAACGAACGATTCATTTCATTTGTATCTAAGTTTGTTATTGTTCCTGCTAAGTGAGGTAGTTTCATACCTGTTTCCTTATTTTGGAATACTCCGGCTAAACCTCCTCCTTTATAGTCGATTAATACGAATGATGCTTCGTATGGATGATAGTTTATAGCCATTGAAACAATATATGATACGATAAATTCTGATTTACCAGATCCAGTCATACCTGCAACAAGTCCGTGTGGTCCATGGAATTTTTCATGTAAATCCAATTTAAATAATTCTCTTGAATTATCTAATCCAACAGGAGCTTGTAATGTTTTAGTAGGATCGTTGTTTTTCCATCTACTCATGATGTTTAATTGTTCTACCATACCAACATTATACATTTCTAGGAATGTTACTGATTTTGGTAAACTTTGCTCTTGTTTTGCAATATCAATTGGTATATTAGCAAGTTGTTTAGCACATTCATACATATTTAGTGTTGGGTCATAATCTGCAACGAATTCTTTTTGTTTATTTGAAACCAATTCATTTTCGAATATTCCCGATTTTTTATCTCCTAAACTTATGAATGCTTTACATTCATTCGGAATGTTTATTAAACGTGGACTAATTACAATTAAACTGAAACCTATGTTTAATTTAGATTCTGCAACGTCTTTGATTAATTCAATATCACGATATTCTTTATAGTCATCTGTAATTATTACATAGTATGGTTTTCTTTGTTTATAATCTATTGTACTTAGAGATTTTTCTCCATTACTATTTTCAGTATATTTTCTTGCTTGTAATTCTTTTTCAAGAACTAATGAAACTTCTTTAGCTTCATCTTTATTACTTGCATAATATCTCATCATATGGTCATTAGTCCAACAATGTGGTGCGATTTTTATATATTCCCAATTTGCTGAATTTTTTTCTGTTGTAAAAACAACAATTTTTAAATCTTCGTAACTATGGTATGTTAACATTTGTAATATTAATCCATCAAGGAATTGTTGTTTTGTTGCAGTTGTACCAATAATTGCTGAAATATGTTTTTCGGCAAAAGATAATGACACTGGTACATTTTCTAAGATTCTTGTATCATTTTTAATTTTATATACTTCTTTTAATAATTCATCACAATCTAATGAGAAACTTTCTGTAGGACAGTTAATAGTTCCTTTTAATTCAGTTGAACCAATACCTAGTCTTAAATCCAAGAAATCTTCTTGATCAATTTCTCTTTCCCATAGGTTTCTTTTTTTACTTGATATTATTTCTCTAGTTGCTGATATTGGTAAATAATTATCAATTAAAATTTGTGTTTGAATTTTCATTTCAGCAAGTATCTTTTCGTGTTTTTCTTTTATATATTTACGATATTTTTTGGTTCTTTCTTTATCTTCTTTTTTAGCTTTTCTTTTTTGATAACGTTTATTTAATGTAGGCCAAATAAACATTGTACCCAACATTGCTCCTGCTGAAATTACTTGACCACTTACATCTGAGAAGTCTTGTGTACCATTAATAACATTCATTAAAGCTGTGAATCCTGCTGACATAGATGAGAATCCCATTGTAATCATTGGTCCTAAAGAGTAAATTGCAGGTGTTTCATCTTCTTTATAAGCTGAGCCTGGCGGCGGATCAATTGTTATATTAACTGGTTCTATTCTTGTTTTAAATCTTGGCGCTCTAAAGAAATAATCTTCTTCTTTATAAAATTCAATTCCTTCTTCATCAGGGTTATCAAATTCATGTTGTATTTGTACTATTGGTCTTTCAACATCAAATTTAGTATTATCAATTCTTACAAAATTTCCAATGTTATTAATTACTATAGATTGCTCCATAACAATTATTTTTAATCCCATTATAAAGACAATATCACCATATTCTAATACTTGTGATGTGATAGCTTTATTATTAACATATGTTCCATATTTACTATTTAAATCTTGTACTGTCCAAGATCCACCGTTATAAATTAATCTTGCTTGTTCTTTAGATACTAAAGGATATTCATAGCAGATTGTTGATTTAGAATCATTACCTATTAGAATTTCCCCTGGAGTTTTCATTCGTAATTTTACTGTATTTGGTTCTATTATTGGAGAACAATATAAAATTACATATTCATTATCTGTATTTATTTTTAAGAAATATAAACTATATTCACGTAGAATAGCAGAAGATATTTCTTGATCACCGTTCATAATCTTTGTTTCAAAGTCACTCTTAATCTTCCATTGACCATTTTCTTCTTCAACGTTGATTAAGTTTCTTTCGTTACCTAAATAATCATTATCTTTGATCCAATAATTTCCAGCTATTTCTGTTGGTAATGTGAAATTATAAATTTTGCTTTTTTTGATTAATCGTACAATCACTAGAAATCACCCCAGATACTATTCCTATTCTATACTAAATTATATCTTTTTTTTTAAGTTTTTACAATAGTTATTTGCTTTTTACGTTAAGAATAAAATAACACTTTTATTTTTGATACATATTGTATATTGGTGATATTATGTTTAATTATTTTTGTAGTTTATCTCCTATAATTCAGGCCTTTTTAGGAGGTTGCTTTACTTGGTTTATTACATCTTTAGGTGCTGCTATTGTCTTTTTTGTTAGAAATGAAAATGAAAAATTAATGAAGTGTTTAAGTGGTTTTGCCGGAGGAATTATGCTTTCAGCTGCCTTTTGGTCTTTATTAAAACCAGCTGTTGAAATCAGCAATGATGTTGGTCTTTGTAGTTGGTTAATAATTTCTTTAGGATTTTTATTTGGTATTATGTTATTAGTAGTTTTTGACTTAGTATGTAAAAGAATTTATTCAAATAAAAAAAATAGTTATAAAAGAAGTTGGTTAGTCATTCTATCAATTACACTTCATAATATTCCAGAAGGTTTAATTGTTGGTGTGGCTTTTGGTACTGCTGTTAATGGACTAGGAAATTATGGTATTATTGAGGCTCTACTTTTAACTTTAAGTATTGCTATTCAAAATTTTCCGGAAGGATGTTCAATTAGTTTACCTCTAAAACGCGATGGTTACTCTCATAAGAAAGCTTTTTTAGTTGGTCAATCAAGTGCTTTAGTTGAACCAATCTCTGCTGTTTTAGGCGCTTTATTAGTTATGAAAATACAATTAATTTTACCATTTTTATTAGCTTTTGCAGCCGGTGCAATGATATTTGTTGTTATAAGCGAACTAATTCCAGATATGCATGATAATGGTTATTTAACTAAAATTATTTTTTTAGTTGGGTTTGTCATAATGATGATATTAGATATTGGTATAAAATAAAAATCCGATTACTCGGATTTATATTATAATTTCTTCTCCATCTTCTGGAACAATTATATTTTTTATATTTAATTCTTTTAATTTTTCTCTAGTTGGTAGTTCCATATGACTTACAACATAAGTACAATCCGGATAAGTTTCTGCTAGATATTTTAAATTATCAATTCCCATATGCTTTTCAGTTCCTCCAGGAAACATACAATCGCAGAATAGGTAATCACATATAGATGCCATGTCTTCTACAGATTCACATAATTTAGTATCTCCAGTAAATCCGATATTTTTATCTTTTTCTTTAAAAATATAGCCGTATGCAGTCATTCTTCCATGCTCTACTTCTACTCTTTTTACTGAGTAGTTTTTTAATTTAAATTCTTCTTTATTATTATATTTTATATTTAATGTCTTTAATATTTCTTTTGTAGAATTTGGAAATGCTAATTTTAGTAGATTATTTATTTTCTTTTTTCCTTCTTTTCCACAATAAATGTTAACGTCTAATAATTTATATTTTGATTTCAACAAATAATAAAACGGTATGTCAAAATAATGATCACCATGAAAGTGAGTTAGTACTATATCTTCGATGGTATTTGGATTTATATTTAATCTAAACAAATTTTTACATGTTCCATTAGGAAAATCAATCATTGTTTTTTTATCTATTAAGTATGAAGCACTGTTATATTCATTCCACATGCTACCACTACCAATTACTTTTACTTTCATAATATACCTCTTTCTATTTTATTGCAGACTTTGTTTGTTCTTTGGGTTTATACATTTGATAATGAAACTCTGTTTCTCCATTTGGTACAAATCCCAGTTTTTGATAAAGTTTTCCAACTGGATTTTGTTTAAAATATTGAATATGCAAGTCTTGATGACTATGTAGTTTCATAATATCTTTTAGTACTTGGGTACCAATTCCTCTTCCTTGGTATTCTGGAATAATACAAATATTGCCAATTTCATAGTTTTCTTCATCTATTGTTCTGCCATTGTAAAAACCTATATCTACTCCATCCAATTGAATAATCCAAGTGTTATTACTAACTTGATTTATAAAGTTTTCAAAATAGTTTCTTTGGTCTTCTTCTACCCATTTTCCCCAATTTGCTTCAACATATCCTTTATATGCATGTTTTTTTAGCTGATAAATAAATTCTTTATAATCATGATATTCATTATCAATATATGGTCTCATATTATATTGACTTGGTTTTTCATTTGTGTTTGATTTAGGAAATCTTTCCATTCTATATATTCCCTCATTGTCTACTATATTTCCTAATACATCGTCTGTTCTTTTAAAATTCCATCCCATATGTTTATAGAATTCAACTGCTGTGATACTTGCAGGAATTTCTACTCTATCAGCTTTTTGATAATATTCATCTGCTTCTAAAGTTTCAATTATTTTTCTTCCTAATCCTTTACCTTTATATGATGGATCAATAAATATTGTAAAGAATGAACTTTCAGTTAAACTATCCCAATATGGACCAATCATTCCAACTCCAACAATTTTTTCATCATCTGTTAAAACATAAACATGACACCATTGTGATCTTCTATTTATCAATTCTTCATTGTGACTTTCTAATAAATGTTCAATTGCTTCTTTAGAATAATCTTTGATATTTTCTGCTAAAACATCTTTACGTACAACTTCGCATATTTCTGGAGCATCCCCTACTTGATATCTTCTAACTTTTATTTCCATTTTTTCACTTCCTATATCTTCTTAATTCCTATATGCATTCTTGGATGATATCCTTGTTTATTATAGAAATTTATTCCTTTTTGATTGTAGGCAAAAACATCTACAAATATATATTCACATCCTAAATATTTAAAATATTCTTCCATTTTATTCATAAGTGCTTGTCCTACACCAGTACTTCTTATTTTGGTTGTTACTATTAACTCTGTAATCTCACCTGATTTTGGACATTTATAATCTAGATAATCATTTTCATCGTATTCTATAATTGTTCCCATTATTAGACCAATAGCTTTATTATCTTCTATTGCAAGAAAACATTTACCATTATTTTCTTCTACTTCTTTTAGGTCTAATATTGCCATTTTTTCTCTATATTCCGGATGAAGTTGGTCTAGTTCGTCTTTATCTATAGTTAGGATGTATTCTTCTAACTCTACAAGTAAATCTTTAACATTTTCTAGATATCTTTCTTCATATTCAATTATTTTCATCATACCACGCCTTACATTTTAATTATAACATATCAATATTTTATTGCAGCAAAAAAGTCCACATAGTGGACTTTGTGAAACATATTTGTAAATTAACGTTTTGAGAATTGTGGAGCACGACGTGCTTTCTTTAATCCTGGTTTCTTACGTTCTTTCTTACGAGAATCTCTTGTAATGAATCCTTCAGCTTTTAATGTTTTTCTGAAACTATTTTCTGAATCTGCAGGTGTAGTTTTGTCATAGTCTAATAATGCTCTTGTGATACCTAAACGGATAGCTCCAGTTTGACCTTGGAATCCTCCACCTTTAACTTTAGCATCTACATCGAACATTTCTCTTGTGTTAGTTACATCAAGAGGTTGACATAAATCCATAACTAATACTTCGAATGGTAAATATTCATGAACATCTTTTCCATTAACTGTAATTTTTCCAGTTCCTGGAGTTAAAGTAACACGAGCTACAGAAGTTTTTCTGTGTCCAGTTCCTGTATAAACGTTTTTCTTTTCTTTTGCCATAACTTATACCCTCCTACTTAACTTCAAGCACTTCTGGTTTTTGTGCTTGATGTTTATGTTCATTTCCTGCGTATACGAATAATTTCTTATACATTTGTCTTCCAAGTCTATTATGTGGAAGCATTCCTTTGATTGCTCTTTCCATCATTTCAACTGGATATTCTTCTCTCATTACTTTTGCAGTTCTTTCTCTTAAACCACCTTGATACATTGAGTGATCATAATACATTTTGTCTTCTAACTTATTACCAGTTAAAGTAACTTTTTGTGCATTGATGATTACAATGTTATCTCCGCAATCAATATGTGGAGTATAAGTTGGTTTGTGTTTTCCACGTAAGTATACTGCTGCTAAAGAAGCAACTCTACCTAAAGATTTACCTTCAGCATCAATAACATACCATTTACGTTCTACTGTTTCTTTTTTTTGCATATAACTTGTCATAATTTTCTCCTTTTACTTAAATCAGACTTCCCACGGTCCAATTTATGTGGGGATATTTCGAATGTACCGATTATGATTATACTAAAAATTTCTTTAAAAATCAATAGTTTTTTATATTATTTCATAAGGTTTTCCCACATTTAAATTGACTTAACGTTTTGATCTGTTAGTTCTATTTCTCCTTCTAATTCACCAATGGCGATTAGAGCTTGTTCTAATTGTTCGTCAGACATAGATTCAACACATGCATATGCATCTGAAAGTGTTGCTCCATATGCAACTTGGTCTCTTGCTGCGATTGATGCTGTTGACATACTTGCAGTTAAACTTGCAATAATGGCACTATTCTTTTTTGTTTTTGCCATTGTAGTTGCTGCTCCTCTTTTTTTATCGACCCATTGGATTGTATCGATTGCTGTGTTAGCTGTTGGTACAGCTGTTACAGTTCCTCCTCCTATTGTTATTGTTGCTGTTAATGATTCTAACATATTATTTTCCTCCCCTGTTCTTATTAGCTGCTTGATTTGCTGCTAATGTAGATTGTACTAAAGAACGTAATTGTTCTAATTGTTCTTTTGTTTCTATTCCATCAATTATTTGTTTCATTGTAGGAATATCTTCTGTTTTTTCCATGGCTTTACCAATAACTTTGGCTGCTTCACCATGTTTTTGCATATTGTGAGCTAATCTTCTAGCTTCCATTTTTTTGAACGTTTCTTCTCTTTCTTTGAAACGATATATATTGTAATTTTGAATATTTATGCATTGAAAATTTATAAAGGCACTTGCTACTTCTTCTATAAGAAAAGGTATTGCAAATGGTATACCTAAAGCTGTAGCTGCTGTTAATAATGGAATTGTTATTGCATTTATTATAATTCCTTTTTTATGAACATTTTTATTCCAATTCAAGTAATATAACATTTCTGTTGGTTTATTCATATCCATGTGATAATTTCTATTTTGTTCTCGATGCCATTCTTTTCTCATAGCCATTTTTAACTTACGAATTTCATCTATTATTTTTTTTCTTTCTTCATCAGTCTTGGCTTTTTTTAATAATTTTCTTTTCTTTTTATCACATCGTTTATCATAGAATACTAAAAAGTTTGGCCATAATTTTTTTAATACTTTAAACTTAATATCTTCTACTTTGAATACTACTTTTTGAAATTGTAATGCTCCGAGTTTTTCACATTGCTTTATTTTCTTTTGATAATCACCTTTCATAAATTTTTGCCCCCTATTACTCTCCATTGAGTGTCACTTATTATACCACAAAAGTAAAAAAAAATCAATAGAAGCTATTTTCTATTGATTATAGTATCTTTGTATATACTTTAGGCTGTTCAGATTTAACTTCAGGCATTTCAATAAAATCTAGTTCTTTTTCTGCTAGTTTTTGATCAAATTCAACCAGCTGTTCTATGCTCATTGAATTAACATAATCTTGTGCTTGAACTATTATTACTTGATTAGAATTCATTGAAAGATATGTTGCAGTTGATGTAGCCATTGATGACAATGTATCGTTATCAATATATGAACCTTCTCCTGAAGATGTACTTGTACATATTGCACATGAAGTTGTTGATAATAAGTCTTTCATATTTCCCCCTAACTAATATTCAACATCTATAAGGTATAATCCTTCTGCGGGTGCAGTTTTACCTCCTGTTGTTCTATCTTTATTTTCTAAATATCTTTCCACATCTTCTGTGGATATTTTATTTTCTCCTACTTGTATTAGCATTCCTACCATATTTCTTATTTGGTATCTTAGGAATCCATCTCCTTTAAAGGTAATTTCTATTTTATCATCTTTTCTTTCAATAGATGCTCTATAAATTGTTCTTACACAATTTTCTTTTTCTTTACTTTCAGTGACAAATGCTCTAAAGTCATGGGTTCCCATAAATACGCTTATAGCTTCGGCCATTGCTTTTACATCTAATTCATAGTTATATTGAAATACATAATTTCTTTCTAGTGGATTATATTCTCCTACATTAATAATATATTTGTATTCTTTTGATTTAACATCATATCTAGCATGAAAGTCATTTGGTACTTGATATGTTTCGATAACATGAATATCATCTGGTAAATTACTATTCATCGCTCTTTTTAGTTTGTGTTCAGTAATGTTAACATCTATATCAGCATGTCCATATTGACATAAGGCATGAACTCCTTTATCTGTTCTTCCTGTTGATGTAATAGTTGTTTTTTTACCATTATTTATTTTTGTTAATGCATTTTCAAGACATTCTTGAATACTTAGTAGACCTGGCTGTGTTTGAAATCCACAGTATGCAGTCCCATCATATGAAAATTTCAACAAGTAACGCATTTAATCACCTCTTTTTCCACATTTTTTGTGAATTATACATGTTTATAAATATCTTTGATTATATCTCTAATATCTTTATGATAATCTATTTTTACGGATTTCTTCTTTTTAGCAAGATAAGTAAATTCTATTATTTCTGGAATTAAAAACTTATTCTTTTTTAAAAAATCAACTCTTTGATATACTTCATTTGTTGGACCTTCTAATATAACTTCATTATTTTTAATAAATATCATATTATCAGTATATTTATGAAGTGCATTTTGATCATTTGATAATAAAATAATATTTATATTAAATTGTTCTTTTAGTCTTTGTAGTAACATAAATATTTTCTTTTCATTTTTATTGTCTAAAAATTTAAATGGTTCTTCTATTATGATTAATTCTGGATTAGAAATTAAACTTAAAGCATACTGAAGAATCTTTTTTTCTGATTGAGAAAGTGTTTGCAATGTTCTTTCTAAATATGATTCATCTAAGCCTACTATTTTTAAAGAGTCTCTAATTTTTTTTGAATAATCTTTTATAATCAAATTATTTTGTTTGATTGTTTGTTTCATTAATTCATTTACTGTTAATACATATTTTGGTATTGATAGAAGATTAGGTATAAAACTTATTCTCTTTTGATAATTGCATATATTATCTTTTGTTAATTTTTCTTCATTAACTAGAATTGTTCCTTTACCTTGGTTTCTTTGATTTAGTATATCAATATAATCATCAATTGATGTTCCTGTTATTCCAGTTATTGTTTTATGTTCTATAGTAAAGTTTATTTCTTTTTCTTTATATAGATAGTTAGCAAATTTTATTTCCATAATAAATCAACCATCCTATCTTTATCTTGCTCTATACAATTAACAAGTTCATAATCTCTTAATTTTACTGATAAATCAATCATAAATGGTAAGTTTAATCCTGCTTTATTCATTATGTTATCTTTTTCAATTATTTCTATAGGATTACCCTCAATCATAATTTTACTTTCATTAATTACATATAAATAATCCGATAAAAGTGCTATTTCTAATGATGATGTTATTAAAACAATAGTAGTATTTTCTTGTTGATACTGCTTTAATATTTCTATAATTGATATTATTTCTTTTTTATCAAAATATACTGATATATCATCTATAAAAATAATACTTGGTTTATAAATAAGTGCTAAAGCTAATTGAACTTTTATTGTTTCTTTGATACTTAGTGTATCTAATTTTACTGATTGATATTTTGATAGTTTTAGTTCTTTAATGACTTTTTTATATCTTGATGTTTTGTCTTCTTTTAATAAGTTCATTTGATCTAAATAGTAATTTAGTTCTTCTTCTAATGTATTTTTTACATAGTTTATTTCACCGGGAATAATAATTTTCATAATTTGATATAAGTCAGTTAATTTATAATCTTCTAGTTTTATATCATATAAAGTAAATGTATTATTTATTTCCATTTGATTGTCTAACATTCTTAATAATGTGGTTTTTCCACAATTATTTGGACCTGCGATGGTAATAAATTTGTTTTCTTCTATACCAAGGCTAAAGTCATTAAAAATATTTTTATATGTTAGACCGATTATTTCAATGATATTTTCTGACATATTTATTCCCCCTATGTTTTAAAAGTCAACATTAGTTGACTTTTTTCTTTTGAATTTTGTATGTTATTCCTAATAAAACTTTTAATGGTACAAATTTACCAAAGAATTTTGCACATTTCATTTTAAAGCCTGGAATAATTACCAATTTCTTTTTAAACATTTCATCTATAGCATATTTTGCTACGTATTTGCTTGTTAGAGGCTTAACTCCAAATTTTACACCTGCAACATTGTTGAAGTTGGTTTCAACTGGTCCTGGGCATAAAACTGACACATGAACGCCTGTTTGTTTTTTCTTTTGTTCATAATATAGTGCAGTTGATAATTGATATACATATGACTTAGTTGCATAATATGTTGCCATTAATGGACCTGGTTGGAATGCAGCTGATGAAGCTACATTTAATATATAACCTGTTTTTCTTTTTTCCATATCTTTAAGAAATGACTTTGTTAAAATATGTACTGCTTTAATATTTGTATCAATCATTTCTAATTCTTTATTTAAATCGGTATCTGTGAAATATCCAAAGTCACCAAAACCAGCATTGTTTATTAATATATCAATGTTTTCTTTTTTAGTTAAAACATATAATTCTTTAACTTTTTGTTCATTGGATAAATCTGCTACGATAATGGTTACTTTTGTAGAAAGTTTTTCTTGTAATTCTTCTAATTTTTCTTTATTTCTTGCAACTAAAATTAATTCACATTTTTTTGTTGCTAGATATTTTGCCATATCAAGACCTATTCCAGATGATGCGCCTGTTATTAATGCTTTCATAATATTCCTCCAATTTATTTTATTATAACAAGTTATATGTTTTTTTTCTATAAAATGTGGGTCTTTTAACTTCTTTTTTGACAAAAAAAATAGGAATTTCTTCCTATTTAATTTATTTATTATTTAGCTTCATCTACTAACTTTAAAATAACCATTAAAGCATCGTCTCCGCGTCTTTCAGCTACTTTTAAAATTTGTGTATATCCACCATTACGGTTTTCATAACGTTTTGCTAAATCATTGAAGATTTTTTCAACAACTTCAGTATCGTTATGTAAGAATGCTAATGCTTTACGACGAGATACTAAATCACCTTTTTTACCGTAAGTAATCATTTTATCAACGAATTTACGTACTTCTTTAGCTCTAGTATCAGTAGTTGTGATTGCTTCGTTCATAACTACTTGTTTAGTTAAAGTTGCTAGCATACTTCTTCTATGTTTATTGTCTCTTCCTAATTTTCTATATGCCATAATTATCCCTCCTTAAATTTTAGTCTTCATCACGAAGGATTAGACCCATATCTCTAATTTTGTCTAAAACTTCTTTTAGAGATTTTTTACCTAAGTTACGAATTTTCATCATATCAGATTCACTCTTATTAACAAGGTCTTGTAGAGTGTGGATTCCAGCTCTCTTTAAGCAGTTATATGCTCTTACAGAGAAATCTAAATCTTCGATAGATGTTTCTAATGCTTTAACTTTTGGATCTTCAGTTTTTTCAATCATCATTCCGCTTACATCTGCGATTGATGATAAATCAGTTAAGATTTGGAAATGTTCAATTAAGATTCTTGATGCTAATGCAATAGCTTCTTCTGGTTTGATTGATCCATTTGTCCAAACATCTAAAATTAATTTGTCATAACTTTCATCTTGTCCTACACGAGCACTTCCTACTTCGTAAGAAACTCTTTCGATTGGAGAATATAATGAGTCAATAGCGATAACTCCAGCTTTTTTAATATCATAAAGTCTTTTGTTTTCTTCACTCTTAACATATCCACGACCATTTGTTACAGTCATTTCAATATTTAATGAACCACCTTTTGATAATGTAGCGATAACTTTATCTTTGTTGATAACTTCGATATCAGCATCACATTCGATATCTCCAGCAGTTACTTCTCCTTCTTTTGTAGCATTAATTCGTACTGTTTTTGTTTCATTTGAATGATTTTTAAATACTACACCTTTTAAATTTAAAATAATAGTAGTTACGTCTTCATATACTCCATCGATTGTTTGGAATTCATGAAGAACACCATCGATTTTAATACTACTAATAGCGCTTCCTGGTAGAGATGATAACATAACTCTTCTTAAAGCATTACCGATAGTAGTACCGAAACCTCTTTCTAATGGTTCAAGTTCGAATCTTCCATAAAAATTACTTTCTACAGAATCAGTTATTTTATAAATTGGTTTTTCAAATTGTAACATGAAACTAACCTCCCTTTATTTTGTTCCACTAAATTATCCTTTTTAAACTATCCACGTGGACGTTTTGGTGGACGGCATCCATTATGTGGAATTGGTGTAACGTCTGCGATAGCAGTTACTTCTAATCCAGCTGTTTGTAATGAACGAATAGCTGTTTCACGTCCTGGTCCTAAACCTTTAACGCGAACTTCAACTTTACGCATTCCCATATCAAATGCAACTTTTCCTGCAGCTTCTGCAGCCATTCCAGCAGCGAATGGAGTTGATTTTTTACTTCCTTTAAAACCGATAGCACCAGATGATGCCCAGCTTATTACATTACCGTCTTTATCAGTAATTGTTGTAATTGTATTATTGAATGTTGAATGAACATGTGCAATACCTTCAGGAACATTCTTTTTAACTTTTTTCTTTCTAGTCTTATAAGCCATAAGTCTTACCTCCTTTTAATAATTTAAACTAAGTTTTAACTAAACTTTTTTCTTATTTGCTACTACTTTACCTTTACCCTTACGAGTACGAGCATTACGGTTAGTTCTTTGTCCTCTTACAGGTAATCCTTTTTTATGACGAGTTCCTTCGTATGAATTGATTTCCATTTTTGTTTTGATATTCATACTAACTTCACGACGTAAATCTCCTTCAGTTAAATGTTTGTTGATTTCGTCACGAATTAAAACTAAATCATCTTGAGATAAATCTTTAGTTTTAGTAGTTGGATCAATATTTACATTTTTAAGAATTTGTTTTGCAAGACTTCTTCCAACACCATAAATGTAAGTTAATGAAATACAAATATGTTTGTCATTTGGAATGTCTACACCTTTAATACGTGCCATTTAAACACACCTCCTATTAACCTTGTACTTGTTTGTGCTTTGGATTTTCACAAATTACTCTTATTTTTCCTTTGCGTTTTACAATTTTACATTTTTCGCAAATTGGTTTTACTGATGCTTTTACTTTCATATATTTCCCTCCTATTATTTACGATAGGTAATACGCCCACGTGTTAAGTCATAAGGCGATAGTTCTATCATTACGGTATCTCCTGCTAAGATTCGAATGTAATTCATTCGTATTTTACCAGAAACGTGAGCTTCCACAATGTGTCCATTTTCTAGTTGAACTTTAAATTTTCCTCCCGGAATAATTTCAAGAACTTTACCTTCAATTTCAATTGTATCTTCTTTAGCCATCTTTTCACTCTCCTGTCAAGATTTCATATCCATCGGCAGTTACTACTACTGTATGTTCAAAATGAGCTGATGGACGACCGTCTTCGGTATCTATTGTCCAATCATTATCGTGAATAAATATTCTTGGACTACCGGCTGTTATCATTGGTTCTATAGCTATTACCATTCCTTCTTTAAGTCTTGGACCTGTATTTGGAATTCCAAAGTTTGGAACTTCAGGATCTTCGTGTACTGATGTACCAACACCATGTCCACAAAGTTCTCTTACAACTCCTAAATTTTTAGACTTAGCATAAGTTTGAATTGCATAACCTATATCGCCAACTCTGTTTCCTGGTTTTACTTGCTCTAAACCAATATATAATGATTTTTCTGTGTGTTCTAATAAGAACTTCTTTTCTTCATCAACTTCACCTACTGTGTAAGTCCAAGCTGAATCTCCATGATATCCTTTATAGCAAGCCCCGATATCAATAGATACTATATCACCATTTTTCAATACATAATCACTAGGAAATCCATGAACTACTTCTGAATTAACACTAATGCATAATGTATATGGGAACCCTTCGTATCCCTTAAAAGAAGGTGTAGCATCATTACTTCTAATGAAGTCTTCTGCTAACTTGTCTAACTCAATAGTTTTGATACCTTCTTTTACAAATGGTTGTAGATACTTATGTGTTTTGTAGACTATATTACCAGCAACTTTTAAGAGTTCAATTTCACGCTTACTTTTAATTGTAATCATTTAATCATCCCCTTAGTTATTACTTATTATTTCATCTACAGCGTTGAATATATTTTCAACAGTGTCTTCTCCGTTAATAACGTGTAAGACATTTTGTTTTTTATAATGTTCAATGATTGGTGCAGTCTTTTCTAAATACATTTGATAACGTGTTTGAAAAGCCTCTAAATTATCATCATTACGTTGATATAATTTTCCACCACATTTATCACATACTGATTCAACTTTTGGTGAACTATTTTCATCATTAATATTATATATTGCATGACAATCTTCACAAAGTCTTCTACCAGTAATTCTTTTTTCTAATGTTTTTTCGCTAATGTCTAGATAAATTACATTACCTATCTCATAGCCTAAGTTTGCTAGAATTTTGTCATATTCAATTGCTTGATCCAAATTTCTTGGAAATCCATCAATTATATAACCATTCTTGCAATCATCTTTATTTAAACGTTCCTCAATTAGTTTATAAGTAATTTCATCTTTTACTAATTTACCACTTGCTAACGTTTCATACACATAACTTCCAATTTCACTATCTTCTTTAGATATTTCTCTTAGAATGTCACCTGTAGAAATATGAGGTATATTGTACTTTTTTGTTACCAATTCGGCTTGTGTACCTTTACCTGCAGCAGGTGGTGCTATAAACATGATATTTTTCATAATATTACCTTCTACTATATCCTCTTTTATAACTTCTTGTTAGAATGCTTCCTTCTAGTTGTTTATAAGTTTCAAGTGCAACTCCAACTACGATTAATAATCCAGTACCACCAATAGATACAGATGTTGGTAAGCTTGTTAAACTTGAGAATATTATTGGTAAACCTGCGATAACTACTAAGAATGTTGCTCCTAAAACAGTTAATCTTGTTAACACTTTAGTAATATATGCTCTTGTATCATCACCAGGTCTTATTCCTGGAATATATCCTCCATTTTCTTGTAAGTTCTTTGCAAAATCTTCTGGTTTTACTTGAATAAAAGTATAGAAGTAAGCAAAGAAGAAAATGAATATTACATAAATTCCGAACCCTACCGGTGTTGTATATGTTAAATATTTTTGTACTATCAAAGTAAATGTATCATTTTTTACAACTTGAGCAATAATACCAGGTACTGATAATAAACTTGATGCGAAGATTACTGGTATAACTCCTGCTGTATTAATTTTGATAGGCATAAAACTTTGAGCAGCACCTCCATATGCACTTGTTGATTTGTTTGCATATTGAATTGGAATTCTTCTTTCAGATTCTTGAATAAATACTACTCCAATTACTATTGCGAAATATAATATTACAAATAAGATAAATTCAATAACTCCAAGTGTAATTGCTTGAGCTGTACCAGTTAATGATACTAATCCACCAAATGCATCAATAAACATTTGTGGAAGAGTAGCAATGATACCTGCCATAATGATTAAACTTAAACCATTACCAATTCCCTTTTGAGTAATTTGGTCACCTAACCATAGAAGGAATGATGTACCAGCAGTTAAAACTGTCGCTACATACATATATTGAATTGCTGTTGCGTCTTGTCCTAAGAATGCAAATGCAAATCCATATCCTTCGATAAAGGCGAATGCGATACCTACATATCTTGTAATTTGATTTATCTTTTGTCTACCTGTTGGTCCTTGTTTACTTAATTCAGTGAAATAAGGAATGATATCCATTTGTAATAATTGAATAATAATTGATGCTGTAATGTAAGGAGTAACTCCTAATGCGAAGATTGAGAAGTTTTGTAATGCTCCTCCACCCATTACGTTAATTAATTCTAAAAATCCTAAGTTGCTAGTTAAATCTTGTGTTCCAGGAACTCTAATTGAGATACCTAATATGAAGATCATCAACGCTCCAAGCGTAAAGTATATTCTATGACGAAGATCCTTATTGTTTGAAGTGAATAATTGCTTCATAGTTTTAAACATACTAGATCACCTCAGCTTTACTTCCTGACTCTTTAATTTTATCTAAAGCACTAGTTGAGAATTTGTTAGCTTGAATAGTTAATTTCTTTTCTAACTTTCCGTTTCCTAATACTTTAACTCCATCTAATTGATTTTTAATAATTCCTGCTTCTTTTAATAATGCAGGTGATACTACTGTTCCATCTTCGAAAGCATTTAATTCTTCTACATTGATAACAGCATATCTAGTTTTGAACATAGCGTTCTTGAATCCACGTTTTGGAATTCTTCTGTATAATGGTAATTGTCCACCTTCAAATACTGGGTTAACTCCACCACCACTACGTGCTTTTTGTCCTTTTTGTCCGCGACCACTTGTTTTACCAAGACCACTACCTGATCCACGTCCAACACGTTTTTTAGCTTGAGTAGCTCCGATATTTCTTTCTAATTCATGTAATTTCATTATCCTAATATCTCCTCTACTGTTTTACCACGAAGTTCTGCAACTTGTTCAGCAGTCTTAATTGACTTTAATGCATTAAGTGCAGCTGTAGCCATATTTAATTTTGTTCTTGCTCCTAGTGATTTAGAGACAACATCACGAATTCCTGCTAATTCTAAGATAGCACGAACAGATCCACCAGCGATAACTCCAGTACCTGCTGCAGCTGGTTTAATAATAACTCTTGCAGCTCCTGAATGTCCGATTGCTTCATGTGCAACTGTTCTTCCATCGATTAGAGGTATTGTGATTAATTTTTTATTAGCATCTTGAATTGCTTTTTTAATTGCATCAGGTACTTCATTAGCTTTACCAATACCTAATCCAACTTTACCTTTACGGTCACCTACTACAACTATAGCAGAATATCTTCTTTGACGTCCACCTTTGTTAACTTTAACAACGCTTTTTACGTCAATTACTAATTCTTCTAAAAGTTTTTCTTTAGGTTCTTGAGTCTTTCTTTGCATAATACCCTCCTATTAGAATTCTAATCCATTTTCACGTGCAGCTTCTGCTAGAGCTTTTACACGTCCGTGATAAAGGTATCCACCTCTATCAAATACTACTTTTGTAATTTTTGCTTTTGTAGCTTTTTCAGCGATTGATTTACCAACTGCTGCAGCTGCTTCAACATTACTTCCGTTTTCAAGTTTTAATTCTAATGAGGAAGCAGATACTAGAGTAGTTTTTGTTTCATCATCAATGATTTGTGCATAGATTTCTGCATTTGAGCGGAATACACAAAGTCTTGGGCATGCGCTTGTTCCCATAATATTTTTACGAATTCTTTCGTGACGTACTAAACGCATACTATTACGTGATTCTTTTTTTATCATATTTTTCTTTCTCCCTTCCTATTGATTAAGCAGCTTTCTTTCCTTCTTTACGACGAACATGTTCATCTTTGTAACGAATTCCTTTACCTTTGTATGGTTCAGGTTGTCTAACTTTTCTAACGTTAGCAGCAAATTCACCAACTAAAGTTTTGTTAATTCCTTTAACTGTGATTTCTGTATTACCATTAGCTTCAACTGTTAAACCTTCTGGAATTTCCATCTCAACTGGATGTGAATAACCAGCGCTTATAACTAATTTTTTACCTTGAACATTGAAACGGTACCCAACACCAAGTATTTCTAAACCTTTTTCATATCCTTTAGTAACACCAATAATCATGTTTTGGATTAAAGCGTTCATTGTTCCATGCATTGCTTTTGCATTTTCATTTTTACGTTCTAAAATAATTGTATTTTCTTCTTGTTTCATTGTAATGTCTTTTAACATAACTTGTGATAAAGTTCCTTTTGGTCCTTTAACTGTAACTACGTTATCAACATTTTCTACAGTAACACCTTCTGGTACTGTAATTACACGATTTCCTATACGGCTCATAATGACACCTCCTATATCTCATTTTAAATTTACCATGTTACCATGGGTTTCAAACTATCTTTGTCCTTAATTACCAAATATAAGCTAGAACTTCTCCACCTATATTTTCTTTACGTGCTTGTTTGTCTGTCATAATTCCTTTTGATGTAGAAATGATTGCGATTCCTAATCCGTTTAATACTTTTGGAATTTCATCATTCTTAGCATAAACACGAAGACCTGGTTTGGAAATTCTTTTTAATCCAGTGATTACTCTTTCTTTTTTGCTTGTATATTTTAAAGTTAAAAGAATTGTTCCTTGAGCATCTTCACTTACGATTTTATAATCTTTAATAAATCCTTCTTCTTTAAGAATTCTTGCGATTTCTTTTTTAATATTAGAAGCTGGAACTTGTACTTCTTCATAACGCATTTGGTTAGCATTACGAATACGTGTTAACATATCTGCAATTGTATCTGTTACTACTGCCATTTTATTTCCTCCTTTCCAATTACCAACTTGATTTTTTAATTCCTGGTATTTGTCCTTTATAAGCTAATTCACGGAAGCAAATACGGCAGATTCCGAATTTACTCATAACTGCGTGTGGACGACCACATCTAGTACATCTAGTATATTCACGTACTTTGAATTTTTGTGGTCTATTAGCTTTTACTATCATACTTTTCTTTGCCATAATTTTCCTCCCATTTTACTTTCTAAAAGGAATTCCAAGTCCATTTAATAAGTCGTAAGCTTCATCATTTGATTTAGCTGTTGTTACGAATACGATGTCCATTCCTCTTACTTTAACAACGTCATCATAATCGATTTCTGAAAAGATTAATTGTTCTTTAATTCCCATTGTATAATTTCCTCTTCCATCGAAAGCTTTACCGCTAACTCCACGGAAGTCTCTTACACGTGGTAATGAGATAGAAATTAATTTATCTAAGAAGTTATACATATTATCTCCTCTTAGAGTAACTTTACATCCAATTGCTTGACCTTCTCTAACTTTGAATCCTGCAATTGACTTTTTAGCTCTTGTAACTACTGGTTTTTGTCCAGAAATTTTAGCAAGGTCTGCTACAGCTGCATCTATTAATTTAGAGTTTCCTGTTGCATCTCCTACTCCCATATTAATAACAATCTTTTCTAATTTTGGAACTTCCATTATTGACTTATAATTATATTTTTCTTTTAAACTTGAAACAACTTCATTTAAGTATTTCTCTTTTAGGCGGTTCATAGTTACCCTCCTTCCAATTAATCAATCTTCTCGTTTGATTTTTTTGCTATTCTTATTTTTTTGTTTGTTTTTGTATCAGTTGTATGTCCAATTCTAGTTCTTTTTTTAGTTTTAGGATCAAGAATCATAACATTTGAAGCATTGATAGGTGCTTCTACTTCAATAATTCCACCTGTTGCTTGAGCAGTTGCTTTTTGATGTTTTTTAACAACGTTAACTCCTTCAACGATTACTTTATTTTCAGCTTTTAATGTTTTAATAATTTTTCCTGATTTACCTTTATCAGAACCAGTGATAACTACAACTTCATCTCCTATTTTAAAGTTCATATTTATCCTCCTCTTATAGTACTTCTTTTGCTAAAGAAACAATTTTCATGTAATCTTTATCACGAAGTTCTCTTGCTACTGGTCCAAAAATACGAGTTCCTACTGGACTCTTATCATCTTTGATGATAACACAAGCATTGTCATCGAACTTAATGTAACTTCCATCTTCACGACGAACGCCTTGACGACTACGAACGATAACTGCTTTTACAACTTTCCCTTTTTTAAGTGGTGAGTTTGGAATAGCACTTTTAACTGTTCCAACTACTACATCACCAATGTTACCAGTTTTTACTTTACTTCCACCTAAAACACGGATAACTAATAATTCACGTGCTCCAGAGTTGTCAGCAACTTTCATACGGCTTTCTTGTTGTAACATAGATTATTCCTCCTTTTTCATCTAAGCGTTAAATAATAACTGCTTCTTTTACTACTTCTTTTAAGTAGAAATGTTTAGTTTTTGATAATGGTCTAGTTTCAACTATACGAACAGTATCTCCAACTTTTGCGATATTTTTTTCATCATGTACACAATATTTTTTAGAGCTTTTAACTCTTTTGTGATATAACGGATGGTTTTTATAAGTTTCAACTAAAACACTGATTGTTTTATCATTAGTTGCGTTAACTACTTTACCAACTAATTCTCTATTTAATTTCTTTTCCACTTTATTACCCTCCTACTCGCTTATCTCACGTTCTCTTAGAACTGTTTTTAATCTTGCAACAGTGTGTCTTAAATCTCTAATTCTAGAAGGTTTTTCTAGAGTTCCAGTTGCTTGTTGGAAACGTAAGTTAAATAATTCTTCTTTAGTTTCAACTAATTTTTTGTTAATTTCTTCTGTTGATAATTCTCTAATTTCTTTAACCTTCATTGATTTCACCACCATTTTCTTTTTTTACAAATCTAGTTGCAATTGGTAGTTTATGAGAAGCTAGTCTTAATGCTTCACGAGCAACTTCTTCAGTAACTCCAGCGATTTCGAACATAATTTTTCCTTCTTTAACTACTGCAACCCAACCTTCAACATTACCTTTACCTTTACCTTGTCTTGTTCCGATAGGTTTTTTAGTTAAAGGCATGTGAGGGAAGATGTTTATCCAAACTTTTCCACCACGTTTCATGTAACGAGTCATAGCGATACGAGCAGCTTCGATTTGGTTAGCTGTAATCCAAGCACCTTCTTTAGCTTGTAATCCGAATTCACCATTTGTTAATTCTCTATTACCACGTGATCTTCCTTCGTAAGGTAATCTATGTACACGACGATATTTAGTTCTTGACGGTATTAACATATTAATTACCTCCTTTTGCTTTCTTATTTAGGATTTCTCCTTTGTAGATCCAAACCTTTACACCAATTTTTCCAAATGTTGTGTCAGCTTCAGCTGTAGCATAATCAACATCTGCTCTTAATGTATGTAGAGGAATAGTTCCTTCTGTGTATCCTTCGCTACGTGCCATATCAGCACCACCTAAACGTCCAGATAGTGATGTTTTAATTCCTTTAGCTCCTGCTTTCATTGCATTTCTGATTGCACGTTTTTGTGCCATACGGAATGATGCTCTATTAGTAATTTGGTTAGCGATTGAATCAGCTACTAATTGAGCATTCATGTCTACTTTTTTAATATCAACGATTGAGATTTGTACATTTTCATCAGCAATCTTTGATAATTCAGTTTTTAATTTTTCAATTTCTTCTCCACCGTGTCCAATCATAACTCCTGGTTTAGAAGTATGAATTACAACTTCACATCTCTTGGCATTTCTTTCGATTTCTACTTTAGCAATACCAGCGTTTGTTAAGTTAGCTTCTAAGTATTTACGAATTTTAATATCTTTATCTAATAACTTAGAAAAATCTTTACCGTTAGCATACCATTTAGCTTCCCAGTCTTTATTGATACCAAGTCTAAGTCCATTAGGATTAACCTTTTGTCCCATTTTGTAACCTCCTTATTAGTTTTTTGTAGCCACTACTATATTTATGTGACTAGTTCTATGATCTTTATGTCCGATATGAGAACGAGAATCAAACATATGACGTTTCATAACAGGACCAGCATCTACTCTTGCTTCTTTAACGTATAGTGTTGCAGCTTCTGCACCGTTATTATTAACAGCGTTAGCAATAGCAGAATCTAATACTTTTTTAGTAAGTTTTGCTGACTTATTGTGTACATTATTTAAAATTTGTAAAGCTTCTTGTACATTTTTACCACGAATTAGGTCTGCTACTAAACGAGCTCTAATAGGTGATACTCTAAGTCCCTTAGCAATTGCTTTTGCTTCCATTTATTTCCCTCCTAGTCATTTTTTCTATTTCTTTTTGTCTGAACCATGTCCACCAAATTTACGTGTTAATGCGAATTCACCTAATTTATGTCCTACCATATCTTCAGTAACATATACTGGAATAAATTCTTTTCCATTATGAACTGCGAATGTGTGTCCGATAAAATCAGGAAAAATAGTGGAACGGCGTGACCATGTTTTAATGACTTCTTTTTTTCCAGACTTATTTAATTCTTGAACCTTATTTAGTAATCTTTCGAATACATATGGTCCCTTTTTTAAACTTCTTGCCATTTATTAATCATCCTTTCCTATTATTTACTACGACGACGTACTATGAACTTGTCAGATTGTTTTTTCTTACGTGTCTTTAATCCAAGTGCAGGTTTACCCCAAGGTGTCATTGGTGCTTTACGTCCTACTGGAGCGCGTCCTTCACCTCCACCATGTGGGTGGTCATTAGGGTTCATTACAGAACCACGTACTGTTGGTCTAATTCCCATGTGACGGCTACGTCCTGCTTTTCCAACTTTAACTAATGAAGAGTCTTCATTTCCAACTTCTCCAACTGTAGCCATACAAGTTCCAAGAACTTTTCTTTGTTCTCCACTTGATAAACGAATCATTACATAATTTCCTTCACGACCAAGGATTTGTGCAGATGAACCAGCACTTCTTGCTAATTCTCCACCTTTTCCAGGACGTAATTCAATATTATGAATCATTGTACCAACTGGGATATTCATAATTGGTAATGCGTTACCAACTTTGATATCAGCATTTTCTCCAGCTTCAACTGTCATTCCAACAGTTAATCCTTTTGGAGCGATGATATATCTTTTTTCTCCATCTGCGTAATTGATTAATGCAATATTAGCAGTTCTATTTGGATCGTATTCGATTGTTGCTACTGATCCAGGTACGTTTAATTTATTTCTTTTAAAATCAATGATACGATATTTTCTCTTTTCTCCACCACCGTGATGACGAACTGTAATTTTACCTTGGTTATTACGTCCACCATTTTTCTTGATAGTAACTACTAGAGATTTTTCTGGTACATTAGTTGTGATTTCTTCATTTACTAATGCGCTCATTTTTCTACGTCCTGGTGTAGTAGGTTTATAATTTCTGATTGCCATAATTTATTTCCTCCTTCTAACCAAGATCAATTGTTTGTCCTTCTGCAAGAGTAACAATTGCTTTCTTTGTACGATTAGTTAATCCTGTATAACGACCAACTCTTCTTTTCTTTGGTTTTACATTCATTGTTCTAATAGATGTAACCTTAACGTTAAATATTTTTTCAATTGCTGCTTTAATTTCTAATTTTGTAGCTTTTGGATCAACTTTGAAAGTATATTTTCCTTCGCTTTTAGCAATTTGAGATTTTTCAGTAATAACTGGTGCTTTAAGAATTTCTAAATATTTTAAGTCTTTCATTATTTAAGCACCTCCTCAACTTTGTTTAATGCATCTTGAGTAATAACTAATACGTCAGTACCAACGATGTCTAATACATTAATTTCTTCAGCAGAGATTAATACTACGTTTTGTAAGTTTCTTGAAGCTAAAACTAAGTTATCTTCAAATTCACTAACTACTAATAATACTTTTTTGTCTGCTACATTTAATGTTTTAAGAATATTTAACATATCCTTTGTCTTAGCTGTTTCAACAGTTAAGTTTTCTAATACGATGATTGCTTTTTCATTTAATTTATCAGCTAATGCAGATTTTAAAGCAATTCTTCTTTCTTTTCTATTTTGTTTTTTGCTGTAATCTCTTGGTACTGGAGTTCCATAATTTCCTCCACCTACCCATTGAACAGCTCTAATTGAACCTTGACGAGCACGTCCTGTTCCTTTTTGTCTCCATGGTTTTCTTCCACCACCAGATACTTCTGAACGATTTTTTGTTTTATGTGTTCCTTGTCTTAATGAAGCCATTGATAAAATAATAGCATCATGTAATACGTTATTATTTGGGGTAATTCCAAAAATTTCTTCGTTTAAATTAATGTCCTTTACTTTTTCACCTTTAAGATTTAAAAGTTCTACTTTTTTCATTTACGATTCCTCCTTTCATCACTTTAATTATTAAATTTCCTTTTCCTTATTATATATAGTGATGATTTATTCTTCAGTATTTTCTACTGTTTCTTCTGCAACTTCTTCAACAACTACTGGTTCAACATAACTTACTAAATCAGCAGCAGCATTTTTTGCATTTGGTTTCTTAACTGCAGTATGAATCATAACAAATGATTTCTTTGGACCTGGAACATTACCTTTAACTAAGATAACACTATTTTCTGTATCAACTGATACGATTTCAAGATTTTGAACAGTTCTTTGAACATTACCCATTTGTCCTGGCATCTTTTTACCTTTTAATACGTGCATTGGTAATAAAGTACCAAGTGAACCAACACCTCTATGATATTGAGAACCATGTCCCATTGGACCAGTTGATTGGTTGTGACGTTTAATAACACCTTGGAAACCTTTACCTTTACTTGTTCCTGTTACATCAACCAATTCCCCTTCGCTGAAAACGTCTACTCCAATAGTTTGACCTAAAGTGTAATCGTTAACATTAACTCCTCTAATTTCTTTTAAGAAGCGCTTAGGTGTTGTGTTTGCTTTATTTGTATGACCCATAGCTGGTTTGTTGCTTAAACCTTCTCTGATAGTATCAGTAGCAAGTTGTACAGCTTCATAACCATCTTTTTCAACTGTTTTGATTTGTGTAACCACATTTGGTTCTACTTCAATAACAGTAACCGGAATTAATTTACCTTCTTTAGTAAATACTTGAGTCATTCCGATTTTCTTACCTAAGATTCCTTTCATTATTGTTTCCTCCTAAATTATTTTGTTTTGATTTCAATATCCACACCACTTGGTAAATCTAAATGAGCTAAAGCTTCAATAGTCTCCTTGCTTGGATTTTTGATATCAATTAGTCTTTTGTGTGTACGCATTTCAAATTGTTCACGTGAATCTTTGTATTTATGTACAGCTCTTAAAATTGTGAATTTTTCAACTTCAGTTGGAAGTGGTACTGGACCAGAGATAACTCCACCAGATCTTCTTACTGTTTCAACAATTTTCTTTGCAGCATTATCAAGGATTCTGTGATCATATGCTTTAATTCTAATACGAATTTTTTCTGTTGACATTGTATATCCTCCCTTCGCCTATATCTTGGTATAGACTTGCTCCGCACGAATAACCCAATAACGAGTTAACAACTTAACCCGGTGTATCGACAACCTCGCGCCTCTAAGCAGCCACACGTCTACAATTATACCAGTGGGATGCTGTTTTTGCAAGTGTTTTTTTGAGAATTTTGTTATTTTTTGCG
Organism: Bacilli bacterium; assembly: GCA_045649455.1. Taxonomy (GTDB): domain Bacteria; phylum Bacillota_I; class Bacilli_A; order RF39; family UBA660; genus JAEDES01. The sequence goes on from JAZRPV010000045.1 coordinate 44,701, forward strand.
CTTTTGCGAGGATTTTTACAATTTATTTTACAATTAATCTTATATTTTTATTTTTCAGTTCTTTTAGTTATTGCTTTTAATGAGGCAGGTGCTACTAAATCCTTACCAAACCTATTATTTATAGCATCTAATGTCTTTTGAAATGAATCTTCCTCGTCTTGTTCCGATTCTTCTTCAAATAAAGATATTTGAATTTTTCTTGTTGTTGTTAAATCACTAAGTCTTACTCCTATAAGTCTTATAGGTTCTTGTTTATAACTTTTTTCAAATATTTCAATTACTTTTGAATAAATATCTTTAGTATTATTTGTCTCTCTTGATAGTTTTTCTTGTTGTGAATAACTTACAAAGTTACTATCCTTATAAATTATTGCTACCGTTTTAGCATATTGATTTTGATTCCTTAATTGATGGGCAACATCCTGTGTTTGTCTAAATAATACTTCTTTTAACTTATTTTCATCTGTTGTATCATGTTGTAATGTTTCTGTAGTACTTATACTTTGATTTTTGCTTTTTCTTGGTGTTACTTCACTGTTATCTATTCCATTGGCAGATAATATCATATGTTCTGCCATACTTTTAAAATGTTTTTCTAGCTCGTTTTTATTTGCTTTTGCTAAATCTTCTATGGTTTTTATATTTAATTTATTCAGTACTTCTGTTGTTTTCGTTCCAACCATAAAAAGGTCATTTACTGGTAATGGCCACATTTTTGTTTCTATCTCATTCATATATAATGTATGTACTTTATCTGGCTTTTCAAAGTCTGATGCCATTTTTGCACACAACTTATTATTTCCTATCCCTATATTTACTGTGAATCCAAACATTCTTTTTATGTCTTCTTTTATTTTATAGGCTAATTGTTCATAATCATCATACAGATAGTTTGTCCCTGTCATATCAACAAAACATTCATCTACCGAAAATTGTTCTATTGTAGGGGAATACTGTGTTAAATAATTATAAAAATTTTTTGATTGTTGATGATACCATTCATGATTAGCTGGGAAAATTTGTAATGATGGACATTTCTTTTTAGCTTGATAAATTGTTTCCGCTGTTTTTATACCAAATTTTTTTGCAACTGGAGATTTTGCTAATACAATTCCCCTTCTTTCTTTTTCGTCGCCACCAATAATTGATGGTATTTTTCTAATATCTTGTTTATAACCTTGTTTTAGTAGTAATACTGCAGTCCATGAAAGAAATGCATTATTTACATCTATGTGAAATATTATTCTTTCTTTCATGTTTTCACCTCATCTTTATTTTAGATCTTTTATTTTTTTTTATCAATCGAACAAAGTTGATTGTAAATTTGTAGTTTACATATATTTAAGGTTATTTAGTGGATAATAATGTCGTGGTGATGTTATGAATAAATATGAATATAACATATATGAACAAATTTCTAGAAATATTAAGAAATATCGTAAGGAAGCTGGTATGACTCAAGCTGTTCTGTCTGAAAAAGTTGGTCTTTCTCATGAATTTATTCGTAGAATAGAATCAAAGAAAGGTGTTAAAACTTTCTCAGTTGATACTGTATGGAAAATATCAGTTGCTTTGAATATTGATCCTGGTAAATTATTTGAGATTGATATTGAAGAATTTAAGGAAATATAAAAAGATTCACATTTGTGAATCTTTTATTTTTGAATTAAACTATTTCCTGTCATTTCTTCTGGGATTTCTAAATTCATTAACTCTAAGATAGTTGGAGCTATGTCTCCTAATTTTCCAGGTTGTAGGATTATATCTTCTTTTGTAACTATAAATGGTACTGGATTAGTTGTATGCGCTGTTAGTATATTATTATTTTCATCTAACATTTCTTCACAGTTACCGTGGTCTGCTGTTACAATTAATACTCCATTTAACTCTTTTACTTTTTCATAAATTTTTCCTAGACATTCGTCTACGCTTTCAACTGCTTTTATTGCAGCTTCTAAGACACCTGTATGACCTACCATATCTCCATTAGCAAAATTTAATATTACTAAATCGTAGTTGCCTAATTCATTTAATAATTGTTCATTAACTTTATATGCACTCATTTCTGGCTTTAAGTCATATGTTGCTACTTTTGGAGATGGTATTAATAATTTCTTTTCATTTTTATAATCTACTTCTTTTCCGCCATCAAAGAAGAATGTTACATGAGCATACTTTTCGGTTTCAGCTATTCTTAGTTGAGACTTATTTTGTTTTTCAATATATTCCCCTATGATGTTTTTTAATACCGGATCAGAATATGCATGTTCTGCGATTACTGATTCTACTACTGGCATCATGGTAACTGTTTTTAAATTATTAAATCTAGTTACTGGCATATCATTAAAACTTGGATTTGTTAATGCAGTTAATATTTCTCTAATTCTATCTTTTCTATAGTTAAATACGATTAATCCATCGTTTTCTTCTATATTTCCATCTTTTTCAAATACTGCAGGAATAAAGAATTCATCATATACTCCATTTTTATAACTTTCTTCAATAAATTCTTTTGGGCTATTTGGATATTCTCCAATACTATTTACAATGGCATCATATCCTTTTTGTAATCTATCGAAGTTATTATCTCTATCCATACCATAATATCTTCCACCAATTGTTGCGATTTTACCTAGATTAATCTCATTTAATTTATCTTCTACTTGTTTTATATAAGTATATGCACTTTGTGGTAGCACATCTCTTCCATCTGTAAATAAATGAATATATAATCTTTCAATATTATTTTGTTTAGCCATATCAAGTATAGCCATTAAATGATCTATGTGCGAATGAACTCCACCATCACTGATTAATCCCATTAAATGTAATTTTGAATTATTTTCTTTAGCATGATTCATTACTTTTAATAGTTCTTCGTTTTGATAAATTTCTTTGTCTTCAATACTTTTATTTATTAATTCTAGGGGTTGATATACAATTCTTCCGGCACCAATGTTCATGTGACCTACTTCACTATTACCCATTTGTCCTTTTGGTAGTCCAACCTCTTGACCTGATGCATTTAACTGTGTATGTGGATATTTTTCCCATAACATATTAAAGAAAGGATTGTTTGCTAATTTTACTGCATTTCCGTGTTCTTCTTCTCTTAATCCGTAGCCATCTAAAATAGCTAGTACTGTTGGTTTTGTCATAAACCCTCCTAAATTTTATTTTCATTTAAGCAAAATACTGCATATATTGGGATGTATCTAACATCTTTTCTTGTTGAAAAATTGTTTTCTGTAATTCTATATGCTTGTGGTACAGTAAATTTTTTCATAAATACTGATAATGATTTTGCTTTAGATTGTGTTCTTGTTGCAATTTCTAATGGAATTATTTGACCTTTTCTATTTTGAATTACAAAATTTACTTCAGCTTTTCCATCAGATTGATAATAATATAGAGCATATCCAGCTTCTACCAATGTCTTGGCAATATGGTTTTCGTATAATGTTTCTCTTAATCTTTCATCTGTTGCAATTTGTTTATAATTTAGATGAGACATTGATACTAATAATCCATCATCTGGAATGTATAATTTAAAACTGTCTGTTTCACGACAACTACTTAATGGTGATTTTACTGTTTTAATTTTATAACTTCTATATACTATTTGATTATTTATTAAGAAATTAATACTACTTTCATATTCTTTAGCTCTTTTACCAGTTCCCATAAGACCATATTGGAACTTTTTATTTTCTTTTTGTAATTGTTCTGGAATTGAATCAAAAACTTCTATTCCTCTTGGTATATCAATTAAGACTTTGTTTAAAGCGATTTCTTTTTTGTAAACATCAACTATTTTTTGTTTAATTGAATCAATTTCGTATTCACTTTTTCCTGCAATTGATGCTGATACTACTTCTGGTAATCCACCAGATATTAGATATTCTTGGAATAAATCCATTGCAACTTTGTGGAATGGACAAGTTTTATGTTTTTCAAATGATTCTTTAATTAATTCGGCAAGATTTTTTTCATTATGAGCCCATAAGAATTCTTCAAAATCCATTTCAGACATTCCTTTGAATTGTAGTTCTTCACCTTTAAATTCATTTAAACGTTCTCTATTTGAAGTTATACCTATAATATGGTATTTACTTTTACTGCTTCCAAATAATTTCATACCTCTTACAACTTCGATTGATAATAAATTATCTAAGATGATTAATGTATCTTCTGGTAGGATAGTTTCCCCTGATATTAATGAAAGATTTAAGATTAACTTCTCTGGTGATTTTTCTTTTTTAAATAGTTCTTCTAATACTTTGTTATTTTCTGTATTGAAGTAAATTACATTTTTATACTCTTTTTTTCCAAATTCTAAAACTGAGTATGTTTTACCTACTTGTTTTGGACCATATAATATTAGTGGTTTTCTTATAATATCTTTTTGCCACTTTCTAAAAAAAGTTTCTATTTTTCGTTCCATTTACTGTATCCTCCTAACATATTTTATAAATTAAGTATACTTATTTATCGTCATAAAGTCAATAAATGTATTTGTGAAAACAAAAAAAATAACTTAAAATAAAAAAACAACTTTATTTTAGAGTTGCTTTCTTATTAAAACTTATTATCTACTTAAAAGTGGTTTATTATATTCTAACCTTAATTTATCTGCAATTGTAATTATAAATTCCGAATTAGTCGGTTTTGCTTTATCTATATCAACACTATGACCAAATATGTCTTCCATTAACTGCCAATTACCTCTATTCCAACTTACTTCAATAGCGTGTCTTATTGCTCTTTCTACTCTGGAAACTGTTGTTTTAAAACATTTTGCTATTTCTGGATACAGCTCTTTTGTAATTCCACCTATTATTTCTGGATTTTTATAAACGAGTGTTATTCCTTCTCTTATATATTGATAACCCTTTATGTGTGACGGGACCCCAAGCTCATGTAAAGTTTTTGTGATACAAATTTGAAGATTATTATGAAAAACATCTAATGTATGGCTTCCATATTTAACACCAATCATTACTTCCTTTATTCTTTTTTCTAGATCTTCTAGTCGATAAGGTTTTAATAAGAAGTAATTAACTCTATATTCTGATACTCTTCTAATAACATCTTGAGTATTATAAGAAGTTACTACTATAACTTTTTTATCTATATTCTTTTCAGCAAGATATTCTAAGATGCTCAGCCCATCTTTAGTAGGCAAGATTAGGTCCATTAAAATTAAATCGTACTCATCTTGTTTTGCTTCTATTAATCTTATTGCTTCTTCACCATCGTTTGCACAATGTGCAACCATGATTTCAGCATTATCTTTGAAAAACTCTTTAATCATTTCTACTAAACATTTGTTGTCATCTATTACGAATAGTCTTGTCTTGTTCATGGTGCTCTCAATTTTATATCACGCGTATTTTAATTATATAATATTTTGTCATAAATTGGTAGGAAAAAAAAAGACAACTTTTGTCGAAATTGTCTTTTATAATTTTTCTATAAATTCTTTTAATGTCATTGGTTTTAAGCTTAATCCGCCTAATAAGTATCCATCAATTGTTGGACATTTCTTTAGTTCATCAATATTTTTTTCATTAGCACTTCCACCATATAGTATCTTACTTTCTGGTAGTAAAGATTTAATTAATTGAAGAACTTCTTCTATTTCATCGTTTGTTGGGATTAATCCTGTTCCAATTGACCAAATTGGTTCATATGCAACTATTAATGTCGCTTTTTCTTCGTCTGTTAAACCATCAGTATCTTTTGTTATTTCATTTGTAATAACATCTACAACTTTGTTTTCTTCTCTTTCTTCTCTAGTTTCACCGCAACATAATATTGGAGTGATTCCTGCTGCAAATAATTTTTTTAATTTTTGATTTATTTCTTCATCAGTTTCCCCAAGTTCTTGGCGTCTTTCTGAGTGACCTACGATACAATACTTAACATTGTAAGATGCTAAATCGGTTGCAGAGATTTCACCAGTATGTGCTCCTTTATCATTTTTACTTACGTTTTGTGCTCCAAGAGAACAATTTTTCAAATTAAAGTTGGCAATATTTAAATGTGTTGGACACATTATCATTGGATGTTCTGTTGATAACTTTGAAAATTCTTCTTGATATGAAGCAAATTCTTCTTTGTTTAAATTAGATTTATTATTTAAAGCTATAATCATATTTACTCTCCTTTAAAGAAATTAACTATTTTAGTAATGATTCCTGTTCTTTCTTTCTTTTCTTTTAATGCTCTTTGGTATACTTCAAGTACACTAGATGCATAGCTTCGTGAACTACAATGTTCCGCTTGAACTCTTGCTTGCTTACTATATGCATCAATAATTTTTTTATTTTCATAGAATTCAATTACTTGATTAATATATTCTTCTTGATTTTTAAACACTCTACCATTTAACTCATCTGTTACTGTTCCTCTAAATGAATCATCATCAATACATAGTGGCGGAACTCCTGCAGCCATAGCTTCTATTACTGTTAAACCTTGTGTTTCTGTAGTAGATGCAGTTGCAAAGACATTTGATGCATGGTAGTAAATAGGAATTTCTTCCCACGCAGCTTTTCCATTGAAAATTATATTATCTTTTAATCCTAGATTTTCTGCTAATTGTTCATATTTTTGTTTATCTGGTCCATCTCCAACAATTAGAAGTTTAATATGATCATCATATTCTACTAATTTCTTTTGAGCTTCTATTAAGAATTCTACATTCTTTTCTTCGGCTAGTCTACCTACAAATAGAATTGTAAATTCATTTTTCTTTAGGCCTAGTTTTTTCTTTAATGATTCTACTTCTTTCTTATTAACATTTTCTTCAAAGAAACGATCTACTTCTATTCCTGTTGGAATTATATGAATATTTTTTGTAAAATTATATTTTTCTTTGAATAAACTATATATTTTATTAGTTGGTACAATTAATTCATTGGCAGTTTTATCACAATAGAATTTTGTTAAATACTCAACTATTTTCTTACTTGATTTTTCAAAATATCCATGAGTTATATAATGAGTATAATCTTCATATAAAGTATGATATGTGTGAACTAGTGGAATATTAAATTGTTTTGCAAATAGTCTTGCTAGTATTCCTACACCAAATTCCGTATGGGAATGGATTACATCTAAGTTCCATTTTTTCATTTTATTAATTAATGTTACTGGATAAATACTACTTAGTCTGTAATCGTAAATACCAATTGGAATTCCAGCTACTTTTAATATTCTTTCTTTTTCATCATATTCATGTTTTAAAGCATTACTACTTACAGTAACTACATATACTGTATGTCCTTGTTGTTCTAATGCTCTTTTTAACATTGCTACACTTGTTGATACTCCATTAATAAATGGAGGGTATGTATCTGTAAATAATCCGATACGCATATTTTCACCTTCTTATAAAAAAAGACAAGAGTCTAATGTAGATGAGTAAATTTACTACTAACTGCTTGACTTTCTTTTTCTTTTAAATATGTTACATAGCCGTCTTCTTCACCAAGATTTTCAAATGATTGTTCAAGGCTATCTATTAATGTTCTTTCAGTTACTTTGATTGATACAAATACTTCTTCCATACCTAAGACATTTAGAGCGTATTCGGCCGCTAAATCGATAATAGGTCTTTTTTTCTTTTGAGATAATGGCGCAAAATAGATATTACAGGTTTTTATATCTTTTGATGCATGAATTATACAGGCATCTGTTATACTCTTTTGTCCTGTAAATAGAGTTAAAGATATTTCATTATCTTTAGCTAGATGTTCCTTGTATTCTTCTTCGGTTTGTTGTCCTCTTGTAGTTAAAAGGGCAGTTGTTGCGTCTGTTGGTAAATTATTATCTCTTTCAAAATTGTCTAGTAATTCCATATGTTCATTGTTATATGGACTTACTACTGTTAGTTTATTTGTATTCAATCGTTCCACCTACTTTATTGCTTCAATACCTGGTAATGCTTTTCCTTCTAGATATTCTAGAGTAGCTCCTCCTCCTGTTGAAGCATGATATACTTTTTCTTTTAGATCTGCTGCAGCTGCTGCGGCAACGATGTCTCCACCACCTAAAATTGTTTTTATATCATTGTCTACTAAGAATTGTAATAATTCATCAGTATGTTTTTTATATTTTTCAAATTCATAAACACCTAATGGTCCATTCCAAATTACTGTTTTTGCATCTTTTAAATGGTTTGCAAAAGTTTCTTTTGTTTCAGGACCAATGTCTAATCCCATTTCATTGTATTCAATTTCATTGATTGAACGTACTTTATATTCCTCATTATTTGAATATTCAGTTGTTACTGCTACATCTACTGGTAAAACAATTTTGTCACCATAGTCTTTTAATATTCTTGTACAGAACTCTAAGTTTTCTTCATCTAATAGTGATGTTCCAATTTCATAACCGTCTGCTTTTAAGAATGTGAATGCCATTCCTCCACCAATTAATATCTTATCTGCTTTTGTTACTAAATTTTCAATTACACCAATCTTATCAGATACTTTAGCTCCTCCTAATACAACCATAAATGGTTTTTCAGGATTATCTAATGCACTTAGTGCAGTTAACTCTTTTTCAATTAAGAATCCGAATGCAGAATTTCCTGGTAAGTTTGTAGCTATACCGACATTGGATGCGTGCGCTCTATGGATTGTTCCAAAAGCATCATTAATAAATACATCTCCTAATGAAGCCCAATATTTACCTAATTCTTCATCATTCTTACTTTCTTTTTTACCGTCTAAATCTTCATAACGTGTATTTTGAATTAATACTACGTCACCATCTTTCATATTATTGATTGCTTCTTCAAGGCGTTCTCCTCTTGTTTCATCAATAAATGTTACTGGTCTTTCTAATAATTCTTGTAATCTTACTGCTACTGGAGCTAGGTTATTCTTTTCTAAATCAGCTTCTTCTTTTACTCTTCCTAAGTGAGAAAGTAAAATTACCTTAGCATTTTTGTCTAAACAATAGTTAATTGTTTGTAGACTACTTACAATTCTTGTGTCGTCTCCAATCTTTCCATCTTTTAGTGGAACATTGAAGTCACAACGAATAAGTACTTTCTTATTTTCAATATTTAAGTCCTTGATTGTTTTCATAGGTCATATTCTCCTTGTCTTAACTTAAGTATATCATTTTTAATAAATAAAAAAAAGGAATTGCTTCCTTTTTTAACTTATTTTTACATTATTTCATTAAGTATTTAGCAGTTCTAACCATTTGAGCAGTATAACTCATTTCATTGTCATACCAAGAAACAACTTTTACTAATTGTTTTCCATTTACTTCTAGAACACTAGTACTTAATCCGTCTACTAATGAACCACATCTACGTCCGATTACGTCACTTGAAACGATTGGATCTTCTGTATATTCAAGAGTTTCATTTGTAGCAGCTTTTAATGTCGCATTAATTTCTTCTGCAGTAGTGTTAGTTTTTAATTCTAAAGATAAATCAACAACTGATCCTGTTGGTACAGGTACACGCATTGCAGTTCCATCTAATTTTCCTGCTAAGTTTGGACATACTAATCCAATTGCAGAAGCTGCTCCTGTTGAAGCTGGGATAATATTTGCAGCACAAGCTCTACCACGACGTGCTTTGATACCTTTTTTATGTGCGATATCAAGTGATGCTTGGTCATTTGTATAAGCATGAACTGTTGTCATAAATCCTTTTTCAATACCAAATTTTTTATCTAAAACATCTACTACTGGAGCTAAACAGTTAGTAGTACATGAAGCTGCACTAATAATCTTTTCATCTCCTGTTAATGTTTCATGGTTTACGTTGTAAACGATTGTTTTTATATCTCCTTTTGCTGGTGCAGAGATAATTACTTTTTTAGCTCCAGCATTAATGTGAGCCATTGCTTTTTCTTCTGATGTAAATAATCCAGTACATTCAAATACTACATCTACATCTAATTCTTTCCATGGTAACATTGCTGGATCTTTTTCAGCATATACTTTTACACGTCTATTACCGATAATAATTTCATCTTCATCATTAGAAATTTCATCAATACGATAATTTCTATGATTAGTATCATATTTTAATAAATATGCTAATTGTTCTGCATCTGTTAAGTCATTAATTGCTACTACTTCAAATTCTTCATTTTCTTCCATTAAACGGAAACATAATCTACCGATTCTTCCGAATCCATTGATTGCAACTTTAATCATTTATAAATCCTCTCCTTTTATACTTTAATTATAAATAGTTATTTTTTTCGTTTCAATATATTCGACTTATTTTTACACTTTTCGATGTAAAAATTTTTTCCACAATTAATATTGATACAAAATAAAAAATCCACAGAAACTGTGGATTAAATTATTCGTGGAAACAACTTCCTCCAATAAACTCTCTTAATATTGAGTCTTGAGGAATTGAATCTGATGGAATTGGTAAGAATAAACGTAGTAAGTTTATTAAGCGTTTCGCTTCCTCGTAATGTGGTGAATCTGTTGGTACAGAATATAATAATGGTTCCACATATGTTTTTAAAACACCAATTTCATATATTAATGCTGAATTTATTGTAGCATCTGCTTCTTCTTGATATGGGAAGATATATTTCTCTTCTCCATTACGTACACTTGGCCATAAGTTTAGTGTAACATCAACACCATAACCTCGAGTTCTATTATCGCGGATGATTCGTCTCATTAATCTATTATCACTTGTACAAATTCTATTATGGTCATCCATATTTAACTCTGTTAAAGCAGATATATATACTTTAAATTTATATTTCTTATCAATATTTGTTAATACTCTAGTATCTAGCGCATGAATTCCTTCAATTACTAATACATCGTTTGGCTCCATTTGCATATGAGATTTAAATTCTTTTTTTCCTAATGCAAAGTTATATGTTGGAATTGTTATTTTTTCTCCATTTAGTAATTGAGCCATTTGTTTATCAAATAATTTTGTATCTACAGCTTCTAGACATTCATAGTCTGGTTTACCATTTTCATCTAATGGTGTATCTTCTTTTTCAACAAAGTAATCATCCATTGATATTAATTTTGGATTTATACCAAAACTTTGTAAATACATACATAATTTTCTTGACGATGTTGTTTTTCCAGATGATGATGGTCCTGCTACTAAAATTATTTTTACATTCTTCTTAGCACTTATTTGTTTTGCAACTTCTAAAAGTTTAGCACTTTTCATTGCTTCTTCTATTCTTATTAAATCACAAACTTTTCCTGTAGTTACTATTTTATTTAATTCTACAGAGTTAGTTACATTCATTATTTTGGCTAAATCTCTTACTTCTTTATATGCATCATACATATTTGGTTGATGAACATATGGTGGTATTTTTTCAGGAGAATATACGGTTGGATATCTTAAGACAAATCCTTTTTCATTTAAGTATGTTAAATCAAAATCTTTTACTTTTCCTGTTGAAGGAGCCATATATCCATAAAAATAATCATATGTATTTCCTAAACGATATAGTTTTACATATCCATTAGTGTTATATTTTAATACGCCTGCTTTTGCAAAGTCATTATTATTTTCAAAATATTTCATTGCTTCTATACGATCAATTACTACTTTAGTAAATGGCATATCTGCACCAATAATATTTTTCATCGTTTCTTTTATTTGTTTTAATTTCTCTTCTGTTAATTTAAATGTTGTTTCAACATATAGTCCTTTTCCTAATGAATGATGTACTATTACATTTTCTTTTTTACCAAATAATTTTTTTATTGCATAAACCATTATATAAGTTAATCCACTGATATGACATCTATTACCTACTCTTGATGTTAAGTCAATGAATTCAATATCACAGTCTTCTTTTACTGGATATGTTAATTCATGAATTTTATTGTTAATACGTGCTAAAATAATTGGATAGTTAAATTTTTCTTGATGTTCATTAGCTATTTCTTGTAAACTAATATCTTTACTATAAGAATATGTTTTACCTTTAATTTTTACTTTTATCGTTTCTAACATATAATCACCCTTTTTATCATTATGTATTCATTATAGCATATTTTGTAGATTAAAAATATGTATAAATGTATGTGTTTACACAATAATATGTATAGGTGATATTAATTATGAATTTAATTCCAGTTGTTATTGATAAAGAAATTAATGGTGAAAGAAGTTATGATATTTATTCTAGATTATTAAAAGAAAGAATTATTTTTATAAGTGGAGAGATTAACGATAATCTTGCAAATACTGTGATTGCTGAACTTTTATACTTGGATTCTATTAATCACGATGATATTTCTATTTATATTAATTCTCCAGGAGGTGTTATTACTGCTGGTATGGCAATTTATGATACTATGCAATTTATTAAAAGTGATGTTGTTACTATTTGTATGGGGATGGCTGCTAGTATGGCTGCATTCTTATTATCAAGTGGTACTATTGGAAAAAGATTTATTCTTCCTCATGCAGATGTCATGATTCATCAACCTTTAGGTGGTGCAGAAGGACAAGCTACAGATATTAAGATTGCTTGTGATAGAATTTTAAATTTACGTAATAGATTAAATAATATTCTTGCTGAAAATACTGGTAAAAAGTTAGAACAAATAGAAAAAGATACTGAACGAGATAATTATTTAAATGCAGAAGAGGCTTTAAAATATGGTCTTGTGGATAAAATTGTAAAATAAAAAAAGGACTTAGTCCTTTTCTTTTTGTCTATGTTTTTCTAATTGTTCAGCTAAATCTTTTATTTTTCTTAGACGGTGATTTAGTCCTGATTTAGAAAGTTTCTTATTTGTTTCAAAAGATATTATTTCGGCTAATTCTTTTAATGAAGCTTCTGGATATTTCTTTCTATACTCAAGAGTTTCTCTAGCTTTATCATCTAATAAGTCAAGACTTGCTGTTTCTTCAATTATTTTTATTTGTTCTAATTGTTCTGTAGCTGTTGCTACTATACGATCAATATTTGCTTGTTCACAATTATTTAATCTATTAGTTTGATTTTTTTTATCACGATATACTCGTACATCTTCATAATAAAGCACTGCATTGTTTGCTCCTAGAATTCTAATAAAGTCGCTTATTTTTTCTGCTTCTTTAATATAAATCATATATCCTTTATCTCTACTTAGAATCTTGGCATTTAAATCAAATAAATTTAATAGTTTTTGGACGAAGATTGATTCTTCTGGCGTTGATATAAATAATTCCATATGATAACGTGAAGTCTTTGGATCATTTATACTACCACAAGTTAAGAATACTCCTCTTAAGTAAGCTCTTATTTCTTCGTTTGCGCCTACTATATATGTTGGAACTGTATCCAACTTATTGTTATCTTTATCAACCAATCCAATATCTTGTAATATTTTATTTACTTTTTGGTCTATTACTAAAGCATATAATTCTTTCTTACTAAAATTATTATTATCTTTAGTTGTAATATCTATATTTATTTCATAAATTGTTTTTAAAAAGTTTTGTACTCTTTCTATAGTTGTTTTGTTCTCTGTTGTAAGTGTAATTGTTTCTTCTGTAAACAGAGCATTATTTCTTATGAATCCTGCTAGTTCGGCAATTATTTCTGATTCAGTATTATTTATACTTGAAATTTCTTCTTTTATTTTTGTTGTATATGACATTAGTCTCTCATTAAGTAAGAGAAGATTAATGAACTAAGTTTTAAACTATTATGTCTTAGAATGTTATCTTCAACAATAATTAAGTCATCTTCTATTAGTTCTACTCCTACTTTTTCTAATTCTTCATAATCAATAATTACCGGTTCTTTTTGTTCTTCTGTTTCGTATTTTTTAGCAATCTCTTTATCTAATTTTGTATTACTTGCGATTACTGCATCCACTTTTTTCTTATCTAAATATCTATTTAATAATTTTACATGATCGCTTACTGTGAAATCATCTGTTTCTCCAGGTTGTGTTACTACATTACATAAATACATTATTGGAGCTTTTGCTTCTTTTAAAACTTGTTTTACTTCCTTACACATAACATTTGGTAAAACACTTGTATAAAGACTTCCCATACTAAATATTATTAAGTCTGCTTCTTTTAAAGCTGTTAATACTTCAGGTAATACTTTTGGTTCTTCTTTATAATATATTTTTTCAAATTGGCGTCTTGCCATAGTTATTTCTTCTTCACCTTCGATGATATTTCCTTCTAAATCTTTTCCCATAAGAGTAAGATTTGAATCTTCTGAAATTGGTAATACTGTATGACGTACATCTAATAATTTACTTAAACTTGCGATAGAATCTTTTAAGCTTCCTGTTATATCTAACATTGAAGTTAATATTAAGTTTCCTACAGCATGTCCATCTAAATCACTAAATGTATTAAATCTATATGACATCATCTTTTTGATTGGTTCATCAATTCCAGATAACGAAGTTATTACTTTTCTTATATCTCCAACTGCTGGAGTATGAAATTCTTTTCTAAGTTTACCAGTTGAACGACCATTGTCAGAAACAGTTATTACAGCTGTAATATCAACTGGGAAATCTTTTAAACCTTTTAGTAAGTAAGAGATTCCTGTTCCCCCACCCATTACTACTACTTTTTTATACATAATTCACCTCTAGTTTAGGTATAAATCCTCCTGATCATCAGTTTCAAAATACCTAGTTTTCCCCTTATAGTAAGTATCTTTTCTTTCTTCTTTTTTATATTTAAAGATACACATAAAATATAGTCCTGCAAAGACAAAAAGTATCGATACTATTTGAGCAACTTTAACTCCACTTATCATTAATGAGTCTGCTCTTAATGCTTCTACTACGAATCTTTCAATACCATACCAGAATAAATAGAATCCTGTTAATTGTCCTCTTCTTAAATATTTGTATTTTCTTACAATTAGCATTGCTAAGAATCCAAATAAACACCACATTGATTCATAGAAGAATGTTGGTTGTCTATATTCTCCCATAATATACATTCCATTTATAACAAATGATGGAATTCCTAATTTTTGTAATGCTTCAAGTGATGTAACAGCTCCATAAGCTTCTCCATTAAAGAAGTTTCCCCAACGTCCAATTGCTTGTCCTAAAATTAGTCCTACTACAATCATATCTAATATTTTTAAAGCATATACTTTGTGCTTGCGACAATAAATAATTGCAAATATTAAAGCGGCAAAAATACCTCCGTGTATTGCTAGTCCACCATTCCAAACTTTGAATATCTCGATTGGATTGGCAAAGTAATAATCTAAATTAAATAATACGTAGTATGCTCTAGCGCCAATTACACCAAAGATGATAATATTGAATGCTAAGTTGATAAAGAATTCTTCATCTACTTTTGTTTTCTTGAATTCTCTATAAACAACTATGCTTCCCGCAAGAAGTGCTAGAAACATAAATATTGAGTACCAATAAATTTGTATTATACCTAAGTCTAACGCTATTCTATTCATAAATTACCCTCTTTGTTCTATAAGATTTTCTTTAAGAACTGACCTGTGTAAGATTCTTTAACTTTAGCAACTTGTTCCGGAGTACCTTGTGCAACAATAGTTCCTCCTCCATCTCCACCTTCTGGACCTAAGTCAATTATGTGGTCTGCTACTTTAATTACATCTAGGTTATGTTCTATTACTATTACTGTATCTTTATTATCTACTATTTTCTGTAAAATTGCAAGTAAACGCTTGATGTCATCAGTATGTAGGCCAGTTGTTGGTTCATCTAATACGAATAGAGTTTTTCCTGTTGCTTTCTTTTGTAATTCTTTAGCTAATTTTACTCTTTCTGCTTCTCCTCCTGATAGAGTTGGAGCACTTTGTCCTAATTTAATATATCCTAAACCAACTTCTTCTAGAACTTTTAATTTATTTTTTATTTTTGGTACATTTTCAAAGAATTTTAATGCTTCTGATACACGCATATCTAATACTTCAGCAATATTTTTATCTTTATATTTTATATTTAATGTTTCCATATTGTATCGTGTTCCATGACATACCTCACATGGTACATATACATCTGGTAAGAAATGCATTTCTATTTTCTTTACTCCATCTCCGCGGCAAGCTTCACAACGTCCACCTTTAACGTTGAAAGAAAATCTATTTTTTTCAAATCCATACATCTTAGCTTCTTTGGTTGTTGTAAATAATGTTCTAATATCATCAAATACACCTGTATATGTTGCAGGATTTGATCTTGGTGTTCTTCCAATAGGATTTTGAGAAATTGCTACTAACTTATCTAAGTTCTCTATTCCTAGTATTTTATCAAATTTACCAGGTCTTTCTTTTGACTTATATAATTTTTGTGATACTTCTTTACAAAGTATTTCATTAATTAAACTACTCTTTCCACTACCAGATACACCCGTAATACATGTTAATGTTCCTAATGGAATATCTATATCTATATTTTTTAAATTATTTTCCTTAGCACCTCTAATTTTTAAATATTTTTTAGTGCCTTTTCTTCTTTCTTTTGGTACCTCAATACTTTTTTTGCCACTTAAGTATTGCCCAGTAATACTATTTTCATTATTCATTACTTCTTGTGGAGTTCCTTCGGCAACTATTTTTCCTCCAGCATCTCCTGCTCCTGGGCCAATATCTACTAAGTAGTCGCTGGCAAGCATTGTATCGGAATCATGTTCTACTACTATTAATGTATTTCCTAAATCTCGCATTTCTTGCATTGACTTTATTAGTTTTTCATTATCTCTTTGATGTAATCCAATACTTGGTTCATCTAATACATATAACACACCAGTTAATCTTGAACCAATTTGTGTTGCCAGTCTGATACGTTGTGCTTCTCCACCTGATAAAGTTCCTGCACTTCTATTTAGAGTTAGATATTCTAATCCTACATTTGAAAGAAATTCTAATCTTGAATTAATTTCTTTTAGTATTAAGTCTGCTATTTTTGCTTGTTCTTCTGTTAATTTCATTGTTTTATATGAACTTAGCATTTCTTTAATACTCATGCATGTCACTTCATAAATATTTTTACCATCTATTTTTACAGATAATACATCATCAGATAATCTAGCACCATGACATGTATCACATTCATATTCAACCATATAATTTTCTAACCAGTCTCTAATCCATGTAGAACTTGTTTCCATGTAACGTCTTTCAAGATTATTGATTATACCTTCATAAAAATCTTTTGTGTTATATTGATTACCACTTTTTGATTGATATTTAAAGCTAATTATCTCATCTGAACCATATAAAACCAAGTCTTGATGTCTTTGTGTTAAACTTTTCCATGGTTTTGTCATACTAATTTTATAGTGTTTACACATACATTCAAGTTTTTTATAATCTAATCCTTCTGGGTCATCTGTTAATGTTTTTATACAACCATCTGCAATTGATAAAGAATCATCTGGAATTAATAAATCTTTATCTATTTGAAGTTTTACTCCTAGTCCTTTACAATCATGACATGCTCCATATGGGGCATTGAAACTAAATATTCTTGGTTCTAATTCTGATAATGAGAAATTACAATGTGGACATGCAAAGTGTTCTGAGAATAATAGTTCTTCTGCATTATCTCCTAATATTTGAACTATTACTTTTCCATTTGATAATTTAGTAGAAGTTTCAATTGCTTCAAATAATCTACTTCTTGATTCTTCTTTTAATACTAATCTATCTATTACAACTTCAATTGTATCTTTTTTATTTTTATCTAAAGTAATTTCTTCACTTAAATCTAATATTTCATTATTTATTCTTACTCTTGTATATCCATCTTTTCTTAACTTATCTAATAAGTCTTTGTGGGTACCTTTTTCTCCTTCTACTATAGGTGACATAATAATTAATTTTGTTCCTAATGGATACTCTAATATTTTATTTGTCATTTCTTCTACACTTTGAGAAGATATTGGAATGTTATGAGTTGGACAATATGGTACACCTACTCTTGCAAATAATAATCTTAAATAATCATATATTTCTGTTACAGTACCTACTGTTGAACGTGGGTTATTTGATGTTGTTTTTTGATCAATACTGATTGCTGGAGATAATCCTTCAATGCTATCAACATCTGGTTTTTCTGAACCACCTAAAAATTGTCTAGCATATGCCGATAAACTTTCTACATATCGACGTTGTCCCTCTGCATAAATAGTATCAAATGCGAGTGAACTTTTTCCACTACCTGATAGACCTGTCATTACAATCATCTTATTTTTAGGTAGTTCTATATTTATATTTTTAAGGTTATTTTCACGTGCACCTTTAATTATAATTTTATCCATAAAAGATCACCTAATCAGTATTATACCTTAGTTATGGTTTTTGAGCAAGAAAAAAAATAGTAATACTATTTTCTTTTTCTAAATTCTCTATCATATACTTCTTTATCGCCTTCTTGATAATAAGCGATTGCTCTTAAAACTAGTTTATCATCTTGAAATTTAATTT
>JAZRPV010000046.1:0-21564 GCA_045649455.1 Bacilli bacterium
TTTGTTTGTATTTTCAAACTGTAGCTTATTCTGCAATTAACTCTACAATGACAATAAAAGGTGATGCTTATGCAAGAGTTGATGCAGATGTTAGAATAACAAATTTTAAATTATCAAGTTCTAGTTCAAATTCTACTTCATCTTATGAAGAGTTTAGTGTAAATACAATAGCATCTAAATTTAATTTGTTAGATAGTTCATCCTCTATAGTATTTGATGTAGAAGTAACTAATTATGGTTCTAGTGATGTTGGTATATTACAATTGGTAGGAACAGTGCCAACTGGTTTATCTTATGAAATAATTAATTATAATTTAAAAGATAAAATATGTGATGATACTGGTAAATGTAATCAAATGGCAGTAAAGACATTTCAAATAAAGTTTACTGGTACGCCTGGAGAATATGAAGTCAATTTAGAGTTAGACTTTAGAACTTATCATAAAGTAACTTATACAGATATAACTAATAATAATTATCCAACAGAAGTAATAGATGGTGGAAATTTAAATATTACATTTACTGAAAATTTAAAGAAAGTATCAGTTTTATCTGATGGTACTGAAATTGGTCATTACGATCAAATAAATAGTGGTCAAACTATTACAATAGAAAACATATCTAGTGATATTGAGATAAAACAAGATAAAGGACCTGTTGTAAAATTAGTAAGTGGGAAAATTAACGAAGTAGGTAGTGAAGTATGTATAGAAGATGAATGTTTCTATATTATTTCAAATGATGGTTCAACTGTTACGATGCTTTCTAAGTATAATTTGTATGTTGGTGGAGAATTAAATGGTGGTTGGACTTCATATGGTGATGAAGCAACAGGAAAACAAGATTCAACAATATTAGGATATATAGAAGGACAAACAATAGGAAAAGGTACAACAAAATTTTCAAATACAAATTATTGGTCAAGTACAGTAAGTAGTTATCCAGCGTATGTATATGATTCAAATTCAATATTATATAGTTATGTAGAAAATTATAAAGCATATTTAAGTACGTTAGGAGGAATACCGAGTGAAGCAAGGCTCATAACAAAAGAAGAATTAGTAGAATTAGGATGCAGTGGTGAAAACAGAATTTGTAGTGATGCACCAAGTTGGGTTTACTCAACTTCATACTGGGCAGGGTCTGCTCGTTCATCTTCCAATTTATGGTATGTAGCTAGTAATGGTTATTTCTACGGCAAGGTCTATTCCGATTACGAGTACTTCGGCTGTCGTCCAGTAATTGAAATATCTGTTGATGATATATATGTTCCTGTAAAACCTAATGTTGTTAGTGGAGACTATGATACCGTTGGTAGTGAAGTTGCTATAGGGGATGAACATTTTTATGTTATTTCTAGTACAGATGATACAGTAACTATGTTAGCAAAATATAATCTATATGTTGGTGGAGAATACAATACTAGTTGGACAGCATATGGAGATGAAGCAACAGGAAAACAAGATTCAAATATGTTAGGATATATAGAAGGACAAAACATTAGAAAAGGTACAACACCATTTGCAAGTACAAATTATTGGTCAAGTACAGTAAGTAGTTATCCAGCATATGTATATGATTCAAATTCAACTCTTTATAGTTATGTAGAAAATTATAAAATATATTTAAGTACGTTAGGAGTTACTCCTACAGAGGCAAGACTTATTACTTATGAGGAATTAACTTCTCTTGGATGTGGTGATTCAAGTTGTAAAAATGCTCCTAGCTGGGTTTATGCAACTTCATACTGGTCAGGGTCAGCTAATAATACTATCAAGGTATGGCGCGTAAATAGTAATGATTACTTCAACATCCTCGACTATGACAATGATCGCCTCTTCGGTGTTCGTCCAGTTATTGTTATCTCAAAATCAAATTTTTAATATTAATTAAAATACTAGAAATTTTCTAGTATTTTTTGTTTGTATTCTTACTATGCTTTTTTATTTTTTGTCTTTTTTGGACAGTTTGTAGTTTTTTAAACCTTGCAAATATATATATATATATATAATAAGAATAGGAGGAGAATGCATATGAAAAAGAATAATAAAAAAATAAAATTGTTTTCATTAATTTTCTTAATTCTTTTTTGTTTGTATTTTCAAACAGTAGTATATTCTGCAATTAACTCTACAATGACAATAAAAGGTGATGCTTATGCAAGAGTTGATGCTGATGTTAGAATAACAGGCTTTAATGTATATAATATTAGTTCTGATAGTAAATCCAATTATGAAGAATATGGTAAAGATAATATTTCTACAAGTGTATCATTGCCTTATAGTGATTCATATATTATATACAAGATAGATGTTACAAATTATGGTGCAAATGCTGGTATATATTCAATTGAAGGATTACCAAATAATTTAAGTTATGAATTAATTGATTATAATTTAAGTGATAAGTTATGTGATTCGAGCGGTAATTGCAGTTATGGTATTGTTTCTACTTTTTTTATAAAAATAAAATATAATTCTTATGATAGTAATAATTCTAATTATGATATAAATTTAACATTTGAGTTTAGAAATGTTTATACTATAACTTATAGTAATATAGATAATAATAATTATAAAACTTTTATTATGAATAATGAAGCTTTAAATATGACTTTGGTAGGTGACATTCCTAATAAAATTAATGTATATGTTGATGGAATAGAAATTGATAGAAGCACATATGTTTATAATAATAGAAATGGTAGTTTAGTTATTGATAATGTATCTGGTGATTTGGTGATAGAAAAAGCAGAAAGTACTTTATTACCAGGACAAACATTTACTAAACAGTTGAAGGATTTTGTCAATGGTACAACTGATGCTACTTATAGTTCTACTGAGTCTTTAGTTACATATATTGGTGTATTTGAAGATCATATTCCAGATGGTTATACAAAAGAAGAATTTTTAAATTTACCATCATTAGAAGTATCTGAAAATGGAAGAGTTAAAGCTTATAATGACAATGGTAAAATATACATATATAGTATTGATGATATTTTAGCTAATATAGATTCATATTCTTTATTTCGTGGTTATACAAAATTGACTGAATTAAATATTTTGGAATTAGATACAAAAAATGTTTGGTCTGCTCAAGCAATGTTTTCTGAACTACGTAGTTTAAAAACTTTAGATTTGAGCAATTTTAATTCTAGTAATATTGGACAAATGACGTCGATGTTTAATGGTTGTTCATCATTAGAAGAACTTGATTTATCACATTTTGATACATCAAATGTGAGAGCTATGAACAGTATGTTTTGGAATTGCACTAGTTTAAAAAACTTAGATGTTACTGGATTTAATACTTCTAAAGTAAATGATATGGCTGTTATGTTTGGCAATTGTACATCATTAACAAGTATTGATGTTAGTAGTTTTGATACATCTAATGTTACTACAATGTATCAAATGTTTTATGAATCTAACTTAACAAAAATAGATATAAGTAATTTTAATACATCAAAAGTTACTAATATGAATAGAATGTTTAGAGGAAATGATAACCTAGAAAAAATTTATGTTGGTGATGGTTGGGATATATCTGCTGTAACTGATTCTGAAAAAATGTTTTTTGATAGTACTAAATTACCAAATTATGATGCTAATTATGTTGATGTTACAAAAGCTTATGTTGGAGAAGGTGGGTATTTAAGTTATCCTCCTAAGACATTTAATATTGATGGCGTTGCTTATAAATATGAAGAAGGTATGACTTGGAGAGATTGGGTTGATAGTAGTTATGATACTCGTGGATTTGTTAATAATAATGATTTAATATATACAGATGATTTAATGTATGCTTTGGTTTATGAAGAAGATAATGGTTCTTATACTTCATATAGTTGGCCATATATTGATGATTTAATTGATCCAAATCTTGTTTATGTTACATTTAATGAAGCAGGAGAAGATGGTGAATGGTAAAAGAGCTTAGGCTCTTTTTCTTTGTCTTTTTAGTTGTATATGATATAATTATTAAAGGTGAGTTATATGAATTATAGAGATTTAGTTAATAAATTAATTGAAAGTAATATTACTATTTCAACAATGGAATCTTGTACTGGTGGAGGAGTTAGTAATGCTATTACTAATATAGAAGGTGCTAGTGAGATTTTAAGATTTAGTGCAGTTACTTATTCAAACGAATATAAAATTAAAATGGGAGTGTCTCCTGAAGTGATAGATAAATATTCTGTATATAGTCAGGAATGTGCAGATGAGATGAGTTTTAATATTAGTAAGTTTAGTAATAGTGATCTTGGAGTAGGGGTTACTGGTAAACTTAATAGAAGTGATCCTAATAATCCTAGAGGGGATGATAATACTGTTTTTATTAGTATTTATGATCGAAGAAATGATTGTTTTAATAAAAAGAGTATTGTAGTATCTGGTTCTAGTAGGGAGATTAATAAGAAAGTTGTACTTGATACAATTTTAGAGATGTTATTTAATATAATTAATTAGAAAGTTGGTTTTTACATGGTGGTTACGGGGTTCAAGGCATTTGATAGTAAAACTAATAATAGATATGGTATGCATTTTGAAGAAAAGAAAGTATATAGTGTAGATGGTAATATTAAATTTGGTACTTGTGGTAATGGTTATCATATGTGTACTAATTTAGAAGATACCTTAAGATATGTAGATAATTATGATGATATTGTAATTGGAGAAGTAATTGGTTTTGGTGATATAGATCAATATGATGATGAATACAATGGTTATTATGATATGTATGCTGTTAGAAAACTTTATATTAGAAGATTTATAAGTAGAGAAGAAATGATTAAAATGATGTTAGAAGTTGATGAAAATAGAGCTTTTCGTTTTATTCAATTTTTTCCTTTAAGTGATGATGAAAAAGAAATGTTTAAATTAGCATATGCTTCTAAAGAAAAAGTTCTTGATGGGATTAGTTATTATCAAGAAGGAGATACAGAAGTTTATGCTCGTAAAAAAGGAACTTCTTATGTTAAGAAAAAAGGTGATTAAATGGCAAAAATAGGAGTATTTGATTCTGGTATAGGTGGTTTAACTGTTTTAGAAGAAATGGTTAAAGTTATGCCTAATGAAGATTTTTTATATTTTGGAGATAGCAAGAATTGTCCTTATGGAAATAAGGAACTTGATGATTTGATGAGAATAGTTTGTCGAATAGTAGATTATTATGTTAGTGTAGGATGTAAATTAATTGTTATTGCATGTAATACGGCTACTACTAAGTGCATGAAATTACTTAGAGAGAAGTACTCTGATTTAATTTTTGTTGGAACTGTTCCAGCTGTTAAGATGGCATGTGATATGAAATGTAAAAATACATTAGTTATGGCAACTGAAGGTACTATTGCAAGTGAAAGAGTACATGAATTAGTTTTGGATAATAAAAATGATGATCAAAATATTTATTTAGTATCATGTCGTGGACTTGCTGAAGCGATTGAATCAAAAGATAATGATTTGATTGATAAAGTACTTAATGATACAATAGGTTCATATCTTGATAAAGATATAGATTCAATTGTACTTGGGTGTACTCATTATCCTTGGGCTAAAGAAAATATTAGTAAAATGTTTCCTGAAGCTAAATTATTTGATGGTTCTTTAGGAGTAGCGAATGAAGTTAAAAGACAATTAGATAAACATGGATATAGTAATGAATTAGATTATAAAGGATCAGTAGTTGTACTGGAAGATATAGGTGATTAAATGAAAGATACATTTTTTTATAAGTTTATTGCAAAACCATTTGTGTGGTTTTGGTTTACTTTATTATATGGATGCAAAGTTGTAGGAAAAGAAAATATTCCTAAAGAAGGTAGAGTTGTTTTAGCTGGAAATCATACTAATAATTGGGATTCTCTAATGTTAATATCAGTTGTACCTAGACAAGTACATTTTTTAGCAAAAGATGCATTATTTAAAGGTTTTCCTAAACCATTTTTAAAAGGAGTAGGAGCAATTCCTGTTAATCGTAAGATTCATGATAAAGATGCATTAATTAATGCTAAAAAGACATTAGAACTTGATAATTGTGTTGGAATATTTCCAGAAGGAACAATTAATCGTACTGATGATATTATTATGCCTTTTAAAATAGGGGCAGTTAAAATGAGTCATGATACTGATAGTACTATAGTACCTTTTATTATTACTGGGGAATATAAGTTATTTAAGAGAAATACTAGAATAGAGTTTTTTAAAGGATATAAAATTAAATCAGATGATTTAACTAAAGAGAATGAAAAATTAATGAAGAAAATTAGTAAGGAACTTGAAAAAAATAAGTAGAGGTGTGTTATGAGTAAAGAAAAGAATTTTGGTTATAAGTTTGTTAGAGATGTTTTTGGTCCTGTATGGAGTTTTTATTATAATGCTAAAGTTGTAGGGCAAGAAAATATTCCTGAAGATGGTTCTATTGTTGTAGTTGGAAATCATATTCATATTATGGATCAATGTCCAGCTATTTTATCTACTAAGAGAATGTTACATTATATGGCTAAGAAAGAATATTTTGATGGAAAATTTGCATGGTTTTTTAAAGCTTGTGGATGTATTCCAGTAAATAGAAGTATTCATGATGATTCTGCTAAAAGTGCTGCTATGGAAGTGTTAAATAGTGATCTTGCTTTAGGATTATTTCCAGAAGGTACTAGAAATGGATTAAAACCAGAAAAGATGAAAGAAGTTGGAGAGTTCTGTGGATTAGAATTTGATAAGAAACAAATGAAAATTCTTAAGAATCAAAGAACTTCTCAAATTAATTTTTTAATGGAATTAGTTAATAATGAAGCAATTACTATGGATGAATTTAAAGATAATTTATTTAGATGTAATGATTTTATGTTAGAATTAGTTGATAAAAAAGTAATAAGTAAAGATACTTATTATGATAAATTATTCTTACCATTTAAGTTTGGTGCTGTATCAATGGCAAGTAAAAGTGATAGTTATATAGTTCCATTTGTAATTACTGGTACTTATAAGTTTAGAAGTAAAGATTTAAGAGTTAGATTTGGAAAAGCTTTTAAACCAGGTGATGATTTAGAAAAAGCAAATAATAAATTAAGAAAAGTAATGATTGATTTATATAAAGAAAATATTAAAAATAGTGGTAAATAGTGTAAAGAGAAGAAAGTTTCATAAAAGGGAACTTTCTTTTTATGTTATTATTAAAGTGGTGATTATAGATGTTTATTAAAGACAACTTTTCTAATGAAGAAAAATATAAGTTATATAGAAATATGTATGAAATAATTCATCCTAGTATATCTAAAAAGAATATTTCTAGTTATAAGATTGTATTAGATGATAATTATTTACCTGTAAGAGTATTTTATCCATATAAATTAGCTTCAATTGATTCAGCAATTATATTTGCACCTGGTAATGGATTGGTTACTAATTGTTATGGTAAATATGAAGATATTTGTAAAGATATGGCGATTGAATTAAATAAATTAGTTATCTGTTTAGATTATTTTGATTGTAGTGAGAAATATCCTTATTTATTTGATAAAGTATATGAAAGTATAGATTTTTTACTTGATGAAGTAAGTAAGAATGGTATTGATCCTAAAAAAGTATGTTTAATGGGAGAATCTTTTGGAGGATGCTTAGTTAGTGGTGTTACTTTAAAAAGATGTGATGATAACTTAAATAATCGTTATAAAGAAATATTATTATATCCATTAGTTAGTGGAGAATATTTTGGTGAAAGTAAATTTGAAAGTTTAAAAAGAGATAGAGAAATAGATAAAGAATTATTAAATGATATTAGTAGTACTTTTAAGAAGTATATTTCTAATAAGAAAAGACTTAGTGATAAGTATGTATGTCCTTTAAAAGAAAAGAATTTTTCTTTATATCCTGATACTTTTGTTATTACAGGGGAATCAGATATTGTTAAGGATGAGGGTTTTGCTTATTATGAAAAACTTAGTAGTTTTAATGATAATAGTAAGTATTTAAATGTAGAATTTTTAGAACATGGTTTTATTGATTTTACTGATGATAATATAAAGGAAGAGATTTATAATAAAATAAGAGAATTTTTATGATATAATTTAATAGGTGATTGATATGGAAAAAAGAAAAACTAAAAAAGATATAGTTAAAATGTTACTACGTAACAATGAACTAGATGAAAGAGATGAAGAAGAATTAATAGATTTACTTTTTGATCAACCTATTGCAATAGATGTAGATAAACAAGAAGAATCTAAAATGACTTTTGGAGATAGAATATCTGATAAAGTTAGTGAAGTTTGTGGTAGTTGGGGATTTATAATTTTATTTGTTATTTTCCTTTCTTTTTGGGTTATATTAAATGTAGTTATTCTTAGTGAAGGTGATGCTATTGATCCATATCCATTTATTTTATTAAATTTAGTTTTATCAACTATTTCGGCATTACAAGCTCCAATAATTATGATGAGTCAAAATAGACAAGCTGCAAAAGATAGTTTGAGAAACCAAAATGATTATAGAACTGATTTAAAGAGTGAATTAATCCTTGAAACATTACATGATCAAATGGATGCAATATTAAGAAATCAAAAAAGAATATTAAGATATATTGAAGCAGTAGAGGTAGAGAAGATTAATGAAGAAGGTAATTAGTTTATTAATTGTTTTAGTTAGTTGTTTCTTTATTACTGGTTGTGGTAATGAAGAAGTTACTGAAAAAACTCCTGTTGTAAATAAAAATTCTATTCTTAATAGTATTGATAAAGCAGGTAGTGGTAAATTAAAATGCAGTAGAGAAGCTTTTGCAAATGAAGGTATTGATGTAGAACTTACTAATGAAATAGAATATGAGAATGGTTATATTATGATTTTACATTCAATTGATAAGGTTATTTCTGAAGATAGTGCTAGTTTAGATCAATATGAAAAAGCATATCGTAGTATTGCAAAGAACTATGAAGGATTAAAATATTATGATATTACAATTACTAGAGATAGTAATAGTGTTACTAATGATGTAGTTATTAATTATGGAAAGATTGATACTAAGAAGTTATTAGATATAGAAGGGGAAGAAGATAATGTTATCGTAGATGGAAAGGTAGCATTAGAAACATGGGTTGGTTTTGCGGAACAGTTTGGTACTGTGTGTGAGAAAGTTGAATAATAAAACTTTCTTTTTGTTTAGGTAGTTTAATGGATAAAACATTCCCCTCCGACGGGAAAGATGTGGGTTCGACTCCCGCTCTAAGCACCAATATATGAGGTTGATTATGGAAATTATAATGAATAAAGATAATTTAAAAGATGAAGATGTAACAGATTTTTCTTTAAAAGTTAGAGGAATAATAGAAAAAGATGGTTCTTTTTTAGTTGGTAGATATGATGATGTTTATTTATTACCTGGAGGTAAAGTAGAACAGGGAGAAGATCTTTTTATTGGACTTAGTCGTGAATTAAAGGAAGAACTTGGGGTAGACTATTCTAGTGAAGAGATGATTCCTTTTATTAAGGTTATTCATTATGATAAAGATTATATAAAAAGAGATGGTAGTAAAGTAAATAGAAAAGTTGAAACTGTTTATTTTATTATTCCATATAAGGGTATTAATTTAGATAAAGTAGAATTAAGTGATTCTGAAAAGAAATTTGGTTTTTCTTTAGGACTAATTAGTAGTGATGAATTAAATGCTATTTGCAAAATGCGTAGTATAAATCCTAGGAGAGAATTTTTTAATAGTGAATTAAATCTTGTACTTAGTAATTATTTAAGTAAAGAGAATCATAAAGTATTTGAAAAGAAATAGATTATGTGTTAGATTATTATTATAGGAGGATACTTATGAAGAAGAGTGAAAGAAAAGCACTTGCTAAAATATTAGATGGAAGATTTATTACATCTTTATTTATGTATGCTTTAGGGTTTGCTTTTATTGCAACTATGGCATGTTATTTTATGATAACAGAAGTGTTAGATGTAGAAATTATTCTTACTGATTGGATGGTAATTGTTTTACCTACAATCTTATTATTATTTATAACATATACATTTGGAAGTACTGTTTTCTTTGGTCTATTTAAGAAAAAGAATTAATAAGTATTTAACTACACTATTGTGTAGTTTTTTTATTGCTTTTTTTATAAAAGTGGTATAATATATCTTAACCACTGGAGGAGTTATGAACAATAAAATTTATGTTAATGATAATAATGTAATTTATAACTATGAAGTAAGTTTTGATAAAGAAGAATTTGAAAAAATTATTGATGATATAGATTTATGGTATGGTAAGGGTGAACTAAAAGCATTTATTGGTGTTGTTTGTCCTGAAACACCTGGTAAAAAAACTGATATTTTTGCAGAAGTTGAGTTGTTTGATGATAAGAAAGAATTTTTTTATTACCAATATATACAACATCCTTTAGCTAGAACTGCAAATGCTATTATAAATAATCATAATAGTATAGAATCAAGTAAATTAATTAGATTATTAGCTACTTGGAATGCTACAAGTGATGAAGAAGAAATCTTTGTTATTAGACTTATGAGTTGTTTTAGATTTAATAGAATGAATTTAGGAGAAGTATTATTACTAGATTTAACTGAAGAAGATAAAAGAAATTTATTTGATAGAGTAGTTGATGCTTTTAAAAAGACTGAAAGAGAAACTTTTGTTATTGCGGGTAGTAAGGAGTTTTGTGATGACTTAGAAGGATCTATTAGTAGTGTAGTTAGAGATAAAGAAGAATTACTTGGTATAGATACTTCAGAAGAAAAGAAATTAAGTAAGAGAAGAAATGTAATGGCTTTACCAAGATGTAAAGATATAAATAAATAGGAGAATATATGAAAATATTTAATGAAGAAAAAAGTAAAAGAGTAGTTTATGTTCAACGTAATGATTTAGCGATGTTAGATGCTAGTAGTTTAGTTGTTCCTGGTAGTTGTTTAATTACTGGATTAGTTGATGATAGTAATCGTTATGACTTTGTTAGATTTGAAGATCCAAGAATTGTTGAATTTTTTAAAGGAATTGATTGGATAGTTGATTATAAAGCTTTTAGAGGTAAAAGTGATGAGTTTTATGCTGATGCTTATAATTTAACTGTTGCTGAAATGAATGATATTGCTCAAAAGTATGAAGGGATGTTTGAATTTGAAAAAAAAGAACATCAAGATATGTTAGAAAGATATGAATTATTAGATCATAAAAGAAATTCCATTTGGTCTATATATGATGCTTTAAATGGAAAAATAAGTATGCCTTTTCCAATTGTACCAGATTGTGATGGATTTTCAGTTGAAATGGGATTGGATGAAGTATATAGAGCGAGAGGTAGTTTTGAACCAGGTAAGTTTTTAGTATATAAAATGGATGGTTCTAGATTTCAAAGAGGTGAAAAACTTCCATATGGGTTTATTCAACATGCTATTTCATTTAGTTTATTAAAAGAAGGTAATAGATGTGCATTTATGGGAGATTATTCTTTCACACCTCAATTATCAGAAGATGGTAAATATATAATTGTTACTTATAAAGTAGAAGAATATAGAGATGATTTTAGTATCAGTAAACTTGATAAACAAAATAAAAAAGATGCTAAGGATGTTAAAAAATTTCTTAAAAGCATCTTTCCTAAGAAAGCATAAGCTTTCTTTTTTTATAGTATGGTGCCGATAGAAAGAATTGAACTTTCCGCTGATCCTTACCAAGGATCTGTTTTACCACTAAACTATATCGGCATCTATTTTAATTATATAAAAAATAGTCATTTTTGACAAATTATAATTTATGGTGTATTATATAGTTAATTTTGAAAGGGAGAGATTGTTATGTATAAGAATTTTACATTTAATCGTCATCATCATAATAGTCTGCACTTGTTAATACGACATTAAAACGTTGTAGGTACAAGTGCTATTTGTAGTGCTTGTATCTAGCTTATAAATAAAGACTTATTATGCTATACAAGGACTACTTGTATAGCATTTTTTGTTATATAAAAATAATTATTATGATAAGGAGAAAATTAAATGGAAAAAATAAGTAAAGGAATTGTCTTTAGTGAAGACATAAAAAGAATATTAAATGGAGTAAATGCTTTTAAGTTTAAATATGATTTTAAACCAAGCGATAATGTTGTTGGAGAGGTTAGAGATGACTTTAGAAGAGATGTTAATTCGATCTTTTCTGATGTTGTGATTATTAGTGAAGAAGATATGATGAGGGTTAATAATTTGATAGGTGGTAGATATCCCCATCGTAACTTTGGATAGAATTTATATAGAACCAGATGAAGAGAATATCTATTTTCTTGATTGTACTAGAGTTACTGGTAGTAAAGATTTAATTTCTAGAGGTAAAGAGGAATTTGTTGATCAGATACTTAGAATATCAAAGAGTATTAAATCAAATAAAATTGTTCTTGCTGATGATGTAGTGTTTTCTGGTGATGCACTTAGAAAAGTAATAAGTTTATTTGAAGTATGTGGGATTGAAGTTGTTGGAATTATAAGTTCTATTGCAATGGAAGAGTCATATGAATATTTTAATAAAACTTTAAAGGATGGAATTAAATGTAATTATGTTTTAGGTAAAGATGTTATTGATCAGATTTGTGAAAGAGATTTTTACTTTGGCGTTGCTGGTAGTGGAATTATGGTGAATGGACCTGATGGAATGAAGAAAGCACCATATTTTAAACCGTTTGGTAATCCGTGTGAAAGGGCATCTATTCCTAAAGAATTTGAAAGAAGTTTTTCTAGAGGTTGTTTGGAAAGAAGTTTAAAACTTTGGGATGGATCTAATTTGTTAATTGGAGATTTACCAGAAGAAATTATTGGTACAAATAAAAATGATGAAGTAGTGAAGGTATTAAGAAAGGAAATAGAGAGAATATGAAAAAGTTACAAATAGGAATTATGGGATCAGCTGCTGATCTTAATTATAGTGAGGATGCATTAAAGTTTGCTAAAAAGTTAGGGAAGTTAATTGCAGAAAGTGGAAATATTTTAGTTTATGGAGCGGAGAAAGAATATACATCTTTATCGACTGAAGCTGCTAAAGTTGCTTCTAGTTATGATGGAATTACAATAGGTGTTGCTGGTGGTAAAAGTAAGAATGTATACGGTGAGTTTAGACCAACTGTTTTAATTAATTCAGGACTTGAAATAGGTGGTGGACGTGAATTTAATTTGGTTTTATCTTGTGATGTTATTATTGCAGTATCAGGTGGTTCTGGAACACTTACAGAAATGGCTATTGCATATCAGGCTGGTATTCCAATTATTGTAGTTGATAAATTTGGAGGATGGGCTGATAAGTTATCTAATGAATTTATTGATGATCGAAAAAGATTAAAATGTATAAGTTGTAAGAATGAAAAAGATGCTTTAAAGAAAGCGATTAAGGAAGGAATGAAGAAATATGAAAATACAAAATGTTAAGGGTGGGTATGATTTTATACCTAGAGAACAAAAAATTAGAAATTATATAAATGATACTTTAAGAGAGGTTTTTGAATCTTATGGATATTTACCTATAGAAACACCAATTCTATGTTATTTTGATATACTTGCAGGTAAATATGATGAGAATAATGATATTTTAAAAGAAATTTATAAACTAAAAGATCAAGGTAATAGAGATTTAGGACTTAGATATGATTTAACTGTTCCTTTTGCAAAGTTTATTGCACTTAATAAGAAAGAAATTAAACTTCCTTTTAAGAGATATGAAATTAATAAAGTTTTTAGGGATGGACCAGTAAAAGTTGGAAGAGATAGAGAATTTACTCAATGTGATGTTGATGTTGTGGGACTTGATGGTCAAGGAATTGAAGCAGAACTTTTAAATTTATATGTAAGAGGTTATTCTAAACTTGGTATTGATATTATTATTAAATATAATAGTAGAAAATTAATGAGTGGTTTAATAAAGGAAGCTGGTGTTAATGATGAAGATATTTCAGCGGTTATTACAATACTTGATAAGATTAAAAAGATTAGTAGAGAAGAAATTATTAATTATTTAAGTGAACTTGGTTTAAATATGGGAGTGATTGTTTTATTACTTGAATATTTTACTTTAAGTATGGAAGAAATTAATAAGAAATTTAAATATTCTTCTAATGAATTAGTTATTGAAGGGATGAAGGAGATTAATGAATTAGAAAAATATATTATTGGTATGGGTATTGATAAATATTGTACATTTGATTCGTCTTTAGCACGTGGTCAAGATTATTATACTGGTAATGTATTTGAAGTGTATGAAGCGAATGGTTTACTTACATCATCTATTGGTGGTGGAGGTAGATATGATAAGATGATTGGAGAATTTATTGATGATGGAGAAGTTTATCCAGCAGTTGGGGTAAGTTTTGGTTTAACTTCATTATATGAATTATTAAAAAATAGAGAAGAATTCTCTAATGAATCAATGATTGATATTTATATAATTCCAATTAATACAGAAATAGAAAGTTTAATTTTAGGAGAGAGATTACGTGATCTTGGATATAAAGTTGATCTTGAGATGAATGGTAAAAAGATAAAGAAGTCTTTAGATTATGCTAATAAAGAGAAGATTCCATATGTAATAATTTACGGAGAAGACGAAGTAAATAATAAGTGTTTTAAAATTAAAGATATGTTTAATAATAAAGAGATTGAAGTATCATTTGATAATATTTCTGATTTAAAAAAAGTATTAGGTATCTAATGCTTTTTTTGTTATACTAATTTTAGGTGATTCGGATGAATTTTTATAAGAGAATAGTTGAAAATGATAAATATGAATTAGTACTTGAAAATGATAATGGTCAAAGTATGAAAATGCACTATGGTGGTGCGGATTTTTATTGGACTATGACTGATTATGAAGATGATAATAATTTTAAAGTTACTGAGGATGATGGCGAATTATTTCTTGATTTAAATAAATTATTTGCTTTAGGTAAAAAGAAAGATCCTAATTTTGTTAGTGATACTATAGAGTGGGTTAGCGAAGCAAGAGAACCAGAAGTTTGCAGTAAAGTTGTTATTAATAAAAGTGATGATTCTATTGATATAAGATTTGTTAGAAATCCTGAAGATATATTCGGAATGATGGCAAGAGGATGTTTTATATCTTTTTGTATGAGTGGTAGTTCTCATCAAGAAGTTGCTTATTTATTTAGTGATATATTTATTAAATATAGAAATTTAGAAGTATATGGCGAAAAGAAATTAATTAAATAGGAGTGATAATATGTGGGGATCTATAATTGGTGACTTAGCTGGATCTGTTTATGAATTTTCTCAAATAAAAGAAGTTACTCCTGTTGTTGTTGATGAATTAATTAGAGACGATGCTTTTTATAGTGATGATACTATTTTAATGGTAGCGATTGTTGATGCTATATTAAATGATCGTGATTATAATAAATATTTAAGACAATATGGATTAGAATTTATTGATTATAAACCTGATGTTACTCCATACTTTAAGACATCTTTTTCACCAGGATTTATTAAATGGCTAAAAGGAAATGAAGAAGGTTTAAGTATGGGAAATGGTGCGATGATGAGAATTGCTCCTGTAGGGTATTTATTTAATGATTTAGATACTGTTAGAGAAGAGAGTGAAAAAGCTACTGTGCCATCTCATAATAATTCTGATTCTATTAAATGTGCTCAAGTTGTTGCATCTATTATTTATCTTGCGAGAAATGGTTATTCAAAAGAAGAAATAATTGAATTGTTGGATCTTGATATTTCGTTTAAACCTTTTTCTAAATTTAATTATACTTGTAGTGATACAATTGGTAATTGTTTATATGCATTATTTACAACTGATTCATTTGAAAGTGCATTAAGAGAAGTTATTTCATATGGAGGGGATACTGATACTAATGCATGTATAGTTGGAGGAATGGCAGAGGCATTTTATGGAGTTGATCAATCATTAGTTGATAAGGCAAAAGAAAAGGTTCCAGATAAATTTGTTAAAGTATTAGAAAAAGCTTATAAGTAGGTGGTTATATGTCTAAAATATCTAATGTAATTACAATGTTACAACTTTTAAATACAGGGAGAAAATATAGTATAAAAGAACTTTCTGAAAGATTAGAAGTTAGTGAAAGAATGATTAGAGTTTATAAAGATGAATTAGAAAAAGCTGGTATTTATGTTGATACTATTATGGGCCCTTATGGAGGATATGTATTAAGACAAAGTGTTAAGATGCCTATACGTAAGTTTAAAGTTAATGATTATGAGATTTTAGATAAATATATTTCTTTGGAAAATGATAATTTGGAAAAAGAGAAATTAATGTTATTAAGAGATAAAATATATGGAATGTATATAAGTAATAAAAATGATGATAATATTATTACTAAAGATGATAATCAAAATAAATATAATATTTTAACTAGAGCGATAAAAGAGAAAAGAAAAGTTAAGATTAATTATTTTTCTTATAATAAAGGAGAAAATGAAAGAGTTATTTGTCCTGCAGAAATGTTTTTATTTAGTGAAGGTTGGTATGTAGCAGCTTTTTGTTTAAAGAAGAATGATATAAGACATTTTGAATTAAAAAGAATAATTGATATTGAACTTTTAGAAGAAAAATTTTAAGTAGACGAAATACTTCCTACTTGAGTGATAAATTTTACTCATAGGAGGTATTTTTTATGAGAGAAAATATGCATGATAATTTTAGATTACTTGAAGCAAGAGTACTTGATACTCTTGAGAAAACTGATTTAGAAAGGATTAAAGAAGAATTAATAAAGATTAAGGGCCCAGTTATTTGTACGGGAGTAGGTGGATCTAGTGTTGTTAGTGAATATGCGAGTAAAGTATTAAATCAAAAGAATGGTATTGTTACTGATTGTTTAGAAATGAGAGATTTAAATTATAAGAATTTAGATGGTTATAGTAGTGTTCTTGCTTGCAGCTACAGTGGTAATAATTACGGAGTAGAGACTGCTTTTAGAAATAATTTAGAGAAATATTTACTTTCTACGGGTGAGATTCCTGGAGTTCATAATTTAACTTATGGTAGTGGTTTTCATAAGGAAGACAGTTTTATATCTTTAGGGGCAACATTAATGCCTATGAGTATTCTTTTAGCTTATTATTTAGATGGTAATGTTGAATTGATAAAAGAAATACTTAATAGTGATAGTGATTTTGATATTGATCTTGAACAAGTATATGAAATTATGAGTGGTTATGAGAGCAGCAGTGCGGCAAAATATATGGAATCAACAATGACAGAATCTGGAATAAGTATTCCGGTTGTTCATGATAAGTATAGTTATTGTCATGGAAGAAGTACTATGTCACATCATAATGATCATAGTTTAATTATGTTTAATAGTGGCAATGAACTTGATCAGTTGTTACTTGATATACTTGGAGAATATTATAAAAAAATAATATGTATAGATTCTAGGTATGGAGATTCTGTTATAGATGATTTTTATTATACTTATATGATGATGCTTTTAAGTAAGAAGATAGCAGAAGTTAGTGATAATGATTTATCTAGAGTTAAATATTCTCCAGCTACTAAAGTTTTATATAAGTATAAAGGTCAAATGTAAATATATGTAAAAGACTAAAGATTTAATCTTTAGTCTTTATTATTTTTATAATATAATATTAATAGTTTGGAGGTAGTATTATGAGTAAAGAATTTGTAGAAAAAGATAGTAAAGTAGGTTATATAATTACTATTATTATTTTAGTATTAGCAGTTATAGGACTTGGTGGATTTATTGGATATAAATATTATTTAGGTAATGATAAATGTAATGCTCCTATAGAAAAAGTAGAAGAAAAAACTGAAATTTATGAATTAACTTATTCAAAAGCAGAAGATTATATTGAAAAGATTAAATTATATAATAATGAATTTTATAATAATTTTTTAGTTAAAAATAAAGAAAATATTACTAATGATGAATATTTAACATTTGCATATAAAATGATTGATTCTACTGGTGTTGTTACAAAGGAAAAAGTAGAAGATGTGTTACATAAATACTTTGGAAAAAATGTTAAATTTAAACACGATGATATTAAATGCTATGCAGGAGAAGTTGTTTATACATATGATGAGGCAACTGGATATACTAAGAAAGAACATAATGGACATGGTGGCCCTGGCTTTTTAGAAAGTGAAGTATTTTATGTTTCTTCAGAAGTTAATGGTAATAAAGTAAAATTTATTACAAAGAATCTTTATGAAAGATTTTGTAGTGATATATGTGGTCCAATGGATGCTTACTATGGTAGAGTTGATGATGTGTTTGAAAATAAAAATGCAGTATTAAAAGCAGAAAATGGACAAGAAGAAGCTAAAATTACTCGTTGGAATAAAGATGAAGTTTTAGAAAAAGTACCTGAAACTACATATAATTTTATTATTGAAGATAATGGAAACTTTTATTTAGAAAGTGTTTCAATTAGTAAATAAGGCAATTTAAATTATTGCCTTTTTTATTTTATTTATATATAATTTTTATAGTAGGATGTGGTTATATGAATTTTAGAAATAAGAAATTTTTATATATTGTTTTAACGATTATAGTAATATCAATATTTACATTAACAGTGGTTTATGCGGCATTAAGTACACAATTAACAATTGCAGGTAATGCTGATGTGGTTGGGTCTACATGGGATGTTCATTTAGCAAATCCGATTGTAACTAATGGTAGTGTATCTGATACTTTACCAACGATTACAGAGTCTTCCAAGGCTACTTTTAATGCTACATTAAGTGTACCGGGAGATTTTTATGAATTTACAATTGATGTTGTTAATGATGGATCTATTGATGCGATGATTGATAGTGTAGTAAAAACTCCAGAGTTAACTACAGAACAAGCAAAATATTTTAATTATGATGTTACTTATCATAATGGGGAAAGTATTACTACTAAGCAATTAGTTAATAGTGGTTCATTTGTAAGATTAAAAGTGAGATTAGAATATAAGAAAGATTTAACAGCAAGTGATTTACCAACTTCTTCAGTTAGTTTATCTTTAGGGTTTACTTTAGTTTATTCTCAAGCTGATGGTAGTGGTACTGATGTTGATAATAATGGAATATTTGCAATTAATTTTGAAGTACTTGATAAATCTTATTCTATATCTAAAGAAATGACATGGTTAGAATGGTTAGCAACTCCTGATGGAATATCTTCTGGAATATATCTTGATGATAATTGTATGTGTGATCCAAAAATGAATAATCTTATTGTAGACTCTAGTGGAAATATTATTGAACCTACTGATTATATTACTAGTGCTTCATTCACATATAGTAATAGAATATCTTGTAGTTGATTGAAGATAGATTTTGTCTATCTTTTTTTATTTTTTATATCTATCTTTTTATAATTTAGTGTGATATGATTGTTTTGGTAATCGTAGATTACTGATAGGAGAGAAATATGAAAAAAATATTTTTAGTGCTTCTAGTTATGGTAGCATGCTTCGGACTTACAGGATGTGGTAATAAGAACATCGAAGGTAGTTTAGAAGAAATTATGGAAAAAGTTTATGCTGGAGTTCCAGATGATCAAAAACCAATGATGCTTACTAATATGGAAGTTACTGAAGAAACTGTAGAAGGATTCTTAGGAACAGATAAGATCGAATACAAAGAAGCTTTAGCTAGTGAATCTGGAGTTGGTTCTATTGCTCACTCAGTTGTTTTAGTTAGAACTAAAGATGGTGCTGATGTAGAGAAGATTAAAGAAACAATTAAAGAAAAAGTAAATCCTCGTAAATGGATTTGTGTTGAAGCTGAAAAAGTTTATGTTGAAAGCAAAGGGGATTTAGTCATATTAATTATGAGTAATAAAGACTTAGCTGAAAAACTAAAAACAAATTTTGAAAGTTTAAAATAAAAGAAGTCTTCATTTGAAGACTTTTTCTTATAAGGAGAGTTTATGGTATTTTCAAGTATTACATTTTTATATTATTTTTTACCAATATTATTACTTATATATTTTGTAGTACCATCTAAATTTAAGAATTTAG
This sequence comes from Bacilli bacterium, assembly GCA_045649455.1. GTDB lineage: Bacteria > Bacillota_I > Bacilli_A > RF39 > UBA660 > JAEDES01. Next base: position 20,020 of record JAZRPV010000046.1, read on the forward strand.
TATTATTACTTTTTAGTTTATTATTTTATTTTTATGGAGAACCTACATATATATGGATATTACTATTATCGATATTTGTTAATTATATAGGTGGATTAGTTATTGGTACAAATAAAAATAAAAAGATTAAGAAAAGTTCTTTAATATTAACTATTATATTTGATGTTGGTTTATTATTTTATTTTAAATATACTGATTTTTTTATAAGTAATATTAATAATATATTTGGAAGTAATTTAAGTTTAATGCATATTGTTATGCCTATTGGTATTAGTTTCTTTACATTTCAAACTATGAGTTATGTTATTGATGTTTATATGGGAAATGTTAAGTATAATAAAAATATTTTAGATTTTGGTACATATGTGGCATTATTTCCTCAATTGGTTGCGGGCCCTATTGTTAGATATAAAGATGTTGATGATGAGTTAAAGGATAGAGTTCATTCTTTTGATAATTTTAGTAATGGTATAGAAAGATTTGTTATTGGACTAGGAAAGAAAGTATTACTAGCCAATGTATTAGGTGAAGCATGTAGTTTGTTACTAGGGATGAATGAAGTTAGTGTTATATCTAGTTGGATGAATGCAATATTTTATACATTACAGATATATTTTGATTTTTCAGGATATAGTGATATGGCAATTGGACTTGGATATATGTTTGGATTTAAGTTCTTAGAAAACTTTAATTATCCATATATTGCGAAGAGTATTACTGATTTTTGGAGAAGATGGCATATTTCACTTTCTTCTTGGTTAAGAGACTATGTTTATATTCCTTTAGGTGGTAATAGATGTAGCAAGATTAAATGGATAAGAAATATATTTGTAGTATGGTTCTTAACTGGATTTTGGCATGGTGCAGATTGGAACTTTATATTATGGGGATTATACTTTGCAGTACTTTTATTAATTGAAAAATTACTATTAAAAGATTTCTTAGATAAACATAAGATATTTGGTCATGTTTATACTTTATTCTTAGTAATTATAAGTTTTACTATATTTAATAATGATTTAAGTAATCTAATTATTCAATTAAAGAATATGTTTTTTATGAATAATATAAGTTTTATTAATAATGAGACTATTTATTATATGAGAAGCTATTTTGTTATGTTTATTATTAGTGTTATTGCATGTACTCCAGTAGTTAAATATTTATATGAGAAGATAAAATATAAAAAGAAAGATGAAGTATTTGGATGGTTAAAAATAATATATTTATTAATTATATTAGTACTTTGTACAGCATATTTAATAGATGCTTCATTTAATCCATTCTTATATTTTAGATTTTAGAGGTGAATTATGAAAAATAAGATTTTAGTAATTTCATTTTTAAGTATTATATATGGATTTTTCTTATTAAATATATTTGTATCTGATTTAGATATTTCCAAAAGTGAAAGAAGAAAATTACAAGAATTTCCGGAAGTTAATATTAATAATATTTTAAATAAAGACTTTATGAATGAGTTTGATGGCTATAGTGTTGATCAATTTGTATTTAGAGATTTATTTAGAAATATAAAGGCATCTT
>JAZRPV010000047.1:0-10799 GCA_045649455.1 Bacilli bacterium
AATATTATTTTTATTATTAATAGTTTTAATGATGTTAACTTTAAAAAGACTGTAAATGTTGTTAAACTACCAATTATACTTCCTAGTATTAGTCTTTTAATACTAGTTTTTCTTTTTAATAATTTCTTTGTTCCATATAAAATAAAGTAATCTATAAATAAATTTAAAATAAGTAGTGAATCTAAATATACTTTCATATTATCACCAGTATTAAGATACAAAATAAAAGACGACTTTTCTGTCGCCTTTTGTTTTTATATTTTCTTTTTTCTTAAGAATATTCTTGTTATATAGAATAAGAAATTAATCATTATAATAACGAAACACCATTCAATGATTGTACTTACTATTCCATTTGTATATGTATTAATTATATCAAATATACTATCTGGGAAGTATTTTCCTATAATATAACTTACATCTCTTAAACCAATATTATTTTTAATAAATGATAAAATTCTTAAGAAGATATCAATAATTGCCATTAAAAATACAAATGATTGATAATTTTTAAAGAACATAATTACTACTAAAATAAGTAATACTAATACTATTAAATCTATATACATTTTACTACCTCCTAGATGTCTTCACCATAACTCTTTATAATTATATTTTCTTGATTTAGTTTCCAATTTAATCCAGTTTCTTCTACTTCCTCAGCACAATATTCACATACATGGGCAAATGTATCAGGAGATTTAGCTCCACAATGTGGACATACTGAGATGAAATCTCGTAAATCTGTTATAAATTTTAATTCATAATAAACTATTACTTTTTTATCTCTATTTCCAGAGATTAATTGATTATTTTGTTCTACATATTCGAAATAACATACTTTTAATTCTAAAGTTAGGACTAGCATTGTATTGACTTGTTCAATATTTTTTATAATTGCACCACGATAACGACTATCTTTTAATGTATGAACTTGTCCAAGTGCTTTAAATGCTTCAATTTCTTGTACATATTGATTATATAATTGATCTGTTAACTTCTTTTTTAATTTAAATGTATTATTTGTTAAGTATGCTCTTTTTATTTCGACGAAATCATTATAACGAGCATCTATAAACTTATCTTTATCATAATGTGGTATTAATTGTGAAATATCACTTTCTACCATAGCATTTTCATTTTCTATTCTAATTAATCCTGGTTTTTCAAATGTTCTTAGTTTTGTACGTTGTCTAAATATTACTAATACTAAGATTACTACTATACCAATTCCAGCATAAGGAGCATATTTTAGCACTATACGATGAAATTCTTCGTTTGATGGTCCAATATCTAGCGGATCTTTTTGGTTTCCTGCTTCATCTACAAATCCGTCGCCTTCAAAGTTTTGACCTAAATGCATTTGATTTACTGTTGCAGTTTGAAAATTCATTAAAAATACACTACATATAATAATGAAAACATAACTCAATATAATGGCGTATTTGTTTTTCATTGAAGCACCTTCTCTTTATTCTATCTTACTATAGAATTATTATATCATTTTTTTTGAAAAAGAAAAGAGACAAATTGTCTCTTTTTTAACTATCTCCTTCTTCTAACATGGTTGTTATAAAAATACCATAACCTTTTGTTGTGTCATTTACAATTACATAGTTTACAGCACCTACTAATTTGTTATTTTGAATTATTGGAGAACCACTCATACCTTGAATAATTCCTCCTGTTTCATTTAATAGTTTTTTATCAGTAATTTCAAATAAAATATTTTTTGTTTTACTCTTGTTATCTATTTGCAAAATATTTATTTTAAAATCTTCTACTATATCATCTTTAATAACGGTTTTAATATAGGCTTCTCCTGTAGTAATAGTATTACTTATTTCAATTAAATCTTTATTAATCTCTTTAGTATAGGTACCATAAATACCTGTAATTTCATTTTCTTTTACTGTACCATATAAGTTATTTTTATTTGTGATAGCATTTTTTTCTCCAGCTACTCCTCTTTTACTTTTAATTATATTTTCAACTGAGGCTTCATAAATATTACCATCTTTAATTTCAAACTTTGATAGTGTTTTACTTTCTACTATTTCATGACCTAATGATCCGTATATTTTAGTAGTTGGATCTATATATGTAATTGTTCCTATTCCATTAATTTTATCTTTAACATATAGTCCTGTTTTGATTATGTTGTTTTCTTTAGTTAAAGGTAAATTTAATTCTAAATTAGTATAATTTCTTTCTATTGTAAATTTTATGTTCTTTTTATTAGTGTTTCTAATTATATTTAACATTTCATTGATAGTATTAACTTCTTGGTTATTTACTTGAATTATTCTATCTCCTGCTTCAAAGCCTGCTTCCTTAGCAATGAATTTTTTATTTACTTTATAAAAATCTACTACTAATATTCCTTTAGAATTAACCTCTATTCCGATGGTTTCTCCACCTGGGATGACATATTTGGAATATGCAAAGACGTTAATGGGAATAATAAGTAAAAAGAGAAGTAAAATTTTATAAATATATTTTTTCATTTAATTCACCTCTTTACTATTACTACATTATTATTTTGAGTTAATTTTTTGTTTTTAGTATGGAAATTTTTACAAAAAAAGAACTTATTTTGTAAGCTCTTTTGTTTGTGATAGAATTAATCCTATTATTATAAAATATATTGGTACTATTTGAATAACATTTATATTTACAAATGCTTGAATGGAATATGCTACAAATGCACTTGTTAAAACTATATTTTTCTTTTTTATACATATTATAAATGTTATAAGTAATAAAATCATATAAGGAATAAAGCCTAATATTCCAGTTGCGGTTAAAACATGCAAATAAACGTTATGTGGATTATCTACAATATGAAAATATCTTTTAATAGGCTTTTGGTTACCATTTTCATCTTTTATAAAGTCAATCTTATAGTATTTACCTTCATGATATGCTAAGTAAAAATTATCATAACCTATTCCTGTTAATGGATATTGTTTTATAATTTCAAATGCTTTTTTCCATATTTCTAATCTTCCATTTGTAATGTCATATTGACCATTAATATCTTGATTTTGAACTGGTGCTTCTGAAGAAATTGTAGGCTCTTGTATCGATTCTTCTTTCTTTGTTGAATTTTCTACTGGGTTTTGTTTATCTTTATGCTCTACTTTTATTATCTTTTGATATGTATCACATAATTCGCATGTTTTAATATTAAATAATTTAGTATTTATTGTAATAGTTCCAATTATTGTTAGAATTATTGTTGTCATTAAGACTAAATATTTTTTTATTGATAGTTTTTTTAATATTAATAAGTATATTGGTAATAAAATCAATATTATAAATAACGTTAATAATGGTCCAGTTGAATTTGTATTTATTAATGATAATGTAAATAAAATGGTTAAAAATATCATTGTCTTTTTATGTTTATCATTAGTTAAAAAGATTGATGAAGTTAACCCTAGTGAAGTTACAATAAGTGAACCTAAAAAGTTAGGATTAAAAGCAATTCCGGAAATCATTTCCTTATTTTGTGTAAATCTTAATATAGTAGATAATTTTGTATATTCTTGAAGTAATCCATAAAAACAATGAACTATTGTAATTAATAAGATTATTTTAATTATTCTTTTAATATCAGTTTCTTCTCCATATTTTTTCCAATTTAATATGAGTAGATAATATCCTAAGATTATAAAGAACCCCTCATATCTAAATTGATTTCCAAAGAAGGCATATTTAGGATTAATTGCTGTAATTGATGAAGTTAAGGTTGCGATGATTAAGATCGTTATAATTAAATCAATTATATGAGATTTATTGTTTGAAACTTTGGTGTTTTTTAAATATAAATATACTTGAAAAGGTATTGTTAGATATAAAATATATTGGGTATTTAATATGTTGTAGTTTGAAATTACATTATATTTTTGTAAGTAAAATCCTAATAATTTTGTTAGTGGGATGGTTATTAATATTATTAATGTAATTATATATAATAGTTGTTTTGAATTTATCTTCTTTATATATTTCATATCTTTCACCATATTTATCATATCATAAATGTGTTTACTTTACTTGTATTTTGTTTATTTATTTTGACTTTTTTATTAAATATAAGTATATTTATAATAGAGGTGAAGTTAGATGGAATATAATTCTAATATGAGAAGTTCTAGATATGTTTCTGATTCTAGTCATGCTAGAAGATTAAATGAAGAACAAATGAGAAATATGGTACGTAAAAGTACTAATGGTACTAGAACTCAAAATAAGCCAAGAGTTGTAAAAGTATATGCGGATAGAGCTAAAAAAGCAATCATTGCATTATGTTGTATATGTGTAGTTGCTGCAAGTGGTATTACAGCTGCTTCTATAGATGCAATTAATGATTTTAGAGAGGAACGTGTTATTTCTCAATACTCTAGTCAATATAGACAAGAAGCTATTGGACATAATACTCATAGAACACAAAATAATCAATATTATTATTATGATCATGCTGATGTTCATGACGATGGTATGGATTATTTACAAAGTGATGGTGTTTTAAGTGCATCTGGTTCTTTATCTGAAGATACTGCTGAAGACTTATCTGTATATTTTGCATATAGAAACTTTGGTGAGAAACAAATGGAAAAATTCTTTGATGAAAATGGATATAGTTGCGACACTTTAGAAGAATATGTTCATCGTGAAGGATTTAAGTCAATTGAAGAATGGGCTGAAAAACAAGGTGATAAAGTAATCTTACTTGATAAAGCAAAAAATGATGGTTTAGAATTACAACAAATGATTCAAGATGCTGAGGCAATTGAAGATGTTGCAAAAGCAGAATTAAATGATAGTTTAGGAGGTAAATAAAATGGTAGAATTTGAAGCGTTAGATATTGATGGGATTGAATATTTAATTTTAGATAGAAGTTTTATTGATGGAGAAGAATATTTATATTTATCTAATTCAGAAGATGAAACTGATGTAATGTTTAGAAAAGTTGATAAAACTGATAGAAATTTTATTATACCTTTAGATAGTGAAGAAGAAGTTATTAAAGTAGCGAAAGCATTTAATGATAAACAATAAAAAAAAGCACATGTGTGCTTTTTTATTTTACTCTTCTACTTTGAAATCTTTTACTTCACCAGTTTCGTTTACTAGTTTTGTAATTGCTTCTTCTGCATTTTTTAATGATTCATCACATTTTTTAGCAAGTTTCATTGCTTTAGTGAATTCTTCAATTGCATTATCTAGTGGTACTGAACCACTTTCTAATTGTTTTACGATTTCTTCTAATTGTTCTAAGTTTTCTTCAAATGATAATTCTTTTTCTTTTGCCATATTATCCTCCTATAATACTTCTGCTTCTATATTTCCATCTTGGAATGTTATTTCTATTTTGTCTTTTTTCTTTAAATTTTTTTTACTTGTAATTACTTTGTCATCTTTTTTTGTCATTGTATAACCTCTTTTGATTGTTTCTAGAGGAGACAATGTTTCTAATTTAGAGACTAATTGTAAGTACTTATTAGCTTTTTTATCTATTAATTGATATGGTGTTTTGAATATATATGAGTTTTTTAATTCAATATATTTCTTTTCTTTTTTTGATACTAAAGATGTTGTTGCATACTTAAGTCTATCTATTAAAGAATCAAATAACATTTCTTTTGTTTGATAGATACTTATTGGATTAGTAAATATATATCTAGATGTTATTTCTGTTAAATGTTTTTTATTATAATCAATTTTATTTTGCATTGTTTTTGTTAATCTTATTTCTAATTGATTTATATAATTTTTTATATCTGGAATAGCTGGTACTGCTAATTCAGCTGCTGCTGTTGGGGTTGGTGCTCTTAGGTCAGCAACAAAATCGGCAATTGTAAAGTCTATTTCATGACCTACAGCAGATATTACTGGTATATTACATTCAAATATTGCTCTAGCAACTATTTCTTCATTAAATGGCCATAAATCTTCAATAGATCCTCCACCACGTCCTACGATTAAAGTATCTATATCATAGTCTTCACTTCGTTTTATTTGTTTTACGATATCAGGTGCTGCATTTTCTCCTTGAACAAGAGATGGAAATAATAATATTTCTACTAGAGGCCAACGTCTTTTAATAGTTGATATAATATCTTTTATAGCCGCTCCTGTTGCAGCGGTTACTACTCCTACTCTTCTTGGTATTTTTGGAATAGGCTTTTTATATTTTTGATCGAATAATCCTTCTTGTTCTAATTTCTTTTTTAATTGTTCATATGCTATATAAAGGTTACCTACTCCATCTTCTAACATATCATTTACGTAGATTTGATATCCTCCGTTAGCTTCAAATACACTTATTTTTCCTGTTACTAGTACTTTCATTCCATCTTGTGGTGTAAATTTTATATTTTTTGTACTTGATGAGAACATAATAGCATTAATTCTTGCTTCTTCATCTTTTAATGTGAAATAGAAATGTCCTCTACTATGAGCTTTAAAGTTTGATATTTCTCCCTTTAAGAACACTTCATTTAGATGAGGATCATTATCTATTTTATACTTAATATATTTTGTTAACTGAGTGACAGTTATATATTTATCGTGCATTAAATCACTCCTTATAAAGAAAAAAATACGTTAAAGTATTTTTTTATTTTTCTTCTTCATGATAAATCTTATCTAATACTCCGTTAATCATTTTAGTTACTGATTCATCTGAGTATACTTTAGATAATTCAATTGCTTCATTAATTGCAACTATTGAAGGTGTATCTGTATACATTAACTCATAAATACCTAGTGCTAAAATAGCTTGATCTACTTTGTTTAATCTTTCAATAGTCCATTTATTTAAATATTTATTTGCTAATTCATAGATTTCTTTTTTATGTTCAATAATTCCATCAACTGATGAATTAACAAAATCATTTTTAATTTCTAATTGTTCTTTAATTAGGTCTCCTAAATCATATTCAAGATTTGTATCTTCAAGTAAGTTAACTTGATAGATTACTTTCATGATTACTTCTCTTAATTCACTTCTATTTTTCATAATATCACATCACCTCTTTCATTTTATCATAATATAGTCTAAAAGTCTATTTTTTACCTTTAACTTCTTTGTTTAATTCATATAAGAAACTTAAGGCTTCCATTGGAGTCATTTCTAATGGATTTATATCTTTTATTTTTTCTTCTATTGGGTTGATTTTTGGAGTTGCTTCACTTTCAGTTAATTCAAATAATGATGTTTGTGTGAAAGTTTCTTTCTTTATGTTTTTCTTTTCATAAACATTTAATACATCATTTGCTCTTTCAATTAAAGATTGTGGTAATTTAGCAAGTGATGCTACGTGGATACCATAACTTTTATCTACTGCACCTACTTTTACTTTATGTAAGAATGTTATAGTTCCATTTTCTTCTATCGCTGATACATGAACATTTTTTAAATGTTTTAAATCCTTTTCTAGAATAGTTAATTCATGATAGTGAGTTGAGAACATTGTTTTTGCTTTTATTTTATCGTGAATATATTCAAGGATTGCTTGGGCTAGAGACATACCGTCATATGTAGCAGTTCCTCTACCTAATTCATCAAATAAAATTAAACTGTTTTCTGTTGCGTTTGCTATAGCGTAGTTTGCTTCTTTCATTTCTACCATGAATGTAGACTCTCCACTTACTAAGTCATCACTTGCACCAATTCTTGTAAATATTTTATCAAATATTGGCATTGTACAGCTTTTACAAGGTACAAAACATCCCATTTGTGCCATTATTACTGTAATTGCACATTGTCTCATATATGTTGATTTTCCAGCCATATTTGGACCTGTAATTAATAGAATATCAGTTGTTTTATCCATAATAATATCATTAGGGATATATTTATCTTTCATTACTTGCTCTACTACTGGATGACGGCATTCAATCATTTTAATTACTTTATCATCTGTTAGTTCTGGACGAGTAAATTTATAAGTATCTGATACTATAGAGAATGATTGTAGCATATCTATTTCAGATATTATTTTAGCTAATTTTTGTAATCCTTTTATATATCTTTTAACTACTTCTCTAATATCCATAAATAATTTATATTCTAAATTAATTATTTTTTCTTCTGCACCTAAAATAATATTTTCTTTTTCTTTTAATAATGGTGTTGTGAAACGTTCACAGTTAGCTAAAGTTTGTTTTCGATCATATCCAAATTCATCTTTAACTAAATTACATTGTCCTTTAGATACTTCAATGTAATAACCAAATACTTTATTAAATCCTACTTTTAAGTTTTTAATTCCTGTACGTTCTTTTTCTTGTTGTTCCATTTCTAAGATAAAGTCTTTTGAACCACTACTTAGTTTTTTTAATTCATCTAATTCTTCATTATATCCAGGTTTGATTAATCTTCCTTCGTGTAGAGTGAATGGTGCATCTTCATTAATTGTTGATTCTAATAATGAATGTAAATCTTCAAATGTTTCAATTTTTTTATCGTATTTTAATTGTTCTAATATATTTTTAATAGTTGGTAAAGACTTTAATGATGATTTTAATTGTAATAAATCTTTGGCATTTAAGTTACCATAAGTAATTCTTGAACATAATCTTTCTAAGTCATATACGTTATCTAATTCTTTGATTAAATCATCTCTTAGAATGAATTCTGTTGATAATTTTGCAATAAAATCATAACGTCTTTCTATCTCATTTTTATTTGTAAGTGGGTTTTCAATATTATGTTTTAAAAATCTTGATCCCATTGCTGTTTTATTTTTATCTAATAGCCAAAGTAAAGAGAATTGTCTTTCTCTATTACGTAGAGTTTCTGTTAATTCTAGATTTTTCTTTGTATTAACATCAAATTCTAAGTATTCGCTTGATTTAATAACTTGAGCTTTTTGAAGATGGTGCATATCACCTTTTTTAGTATCAATAATATAGTGTAATAAGTGTTGTAAGGTATTTACTAAACGTACATCTTCTAAATCTTTATAAATATATTCATAAGCTTTATCATCTGATGATTCTTTTGTAATTGTTACAAGTACTTCATAATTAGTTCTTAAAATTTCTACTATTTCTCTATCAATAGTATCATTTACAATTACTTCTTTAAATCCGTGTCTTGTTATTTCTTTTATTACTTGATCTTGTTCTCCTTCAACTAGGGTTATATATACTTCTCCAGTTGAAATATCAATATAACTGATTCCATAGCAATAATTAAAATCATAGATGTTTGCAATATAGTTATTTGATTTAGAATCAATATTTGAATCTAATCTTGTTCCTTTTGTTATTACTTGAACTACATCTCTTTTAACCATACCTTTTACTTCTTTTGGATCTTCTAGTTGTTCACAAATAGCAACTTTATAACCTTTTTCAATAAGAGTATCAGCATAGGATTGATAAGCATGATGAGGAATACCACACATTGGAATTCTTTCATCTAAACCTGCTTGCTTTCCAGTTAATGTTAGTTCTAATACATGTGAAGCAGTAACAGCGTCATCAAAGAACATTTCATAAAAATCTCCAAGTCTAAAAAAGATAATACTGTCTTCGTATTTATCTTTAATTTCCATATATTGTGCCATCATTGGACTTAATTTTGTTCTATCTACTTCGCTTCTTTTCATTTTTACTTCACCACTAAGTCATATTATAACAAATAATTATTTTATAGTGAATAAAGTTTATGATTTTTTACACAAAAAAAGATGCATAATTGCATCTTTATCTTCTATCTTGGTTCTGATGACGAACCGTTGATATATGCATGTCCTGCGATAATAGTATCAGTTGGTGTAATATAAGTTCCCCCACTTGTTTTTATATCATATCCTGATACTGAAATAACCATATTTGCACCAACGTAGTTGCTATATGCGTTTGCAGGAGCATAATCACTATCTAACCATTCTTCCCATGTCATACCATTCATAGCTTGATAACTAACACCGGCTATAGTAAAACTTATTTCTTTGTTTTGAGCTGGAAAGTAATCTTTGGAGATGACTATAACTGGACGAACACCCGCCTCAGAATCAGTAACATAGTAGATGCTGCCAAAGAAACCACTACTAACAACATCCCATACACTGTAAGTAGCATAGGCCGACCCAGACCAGTATGTTGTAGTATAGATCCATGGATAAGCAGAACCTGTACATGTATTTTCTGATTCATTACATCCAAATGTATTAACTAATTCATCTTTAGTAATAAGTCTAGCTGATTCTACATTTACTCCCATAGCTTCAATAGCAACTTCATAATCATTAACATAAGTTTCAATTAAACTACCACTATAATCACTATAATTTGTTCCATGTTTATCATCAGTAGCAAAAGCAACTGTTCCAATCCATGGTAAATGTGCTGGCATTCCATTTTCATCAACTCTACTACCAATTGCATCACTACTTTGTAAGCCCGTAGGATTTGTAATAGGTGCCATAGTTATATCACCAGTATCTAAATCAAAAACAGTAACTTTGTTTCCAACATTTAAATTATACATAGAAAGAAGTTTAACATTGTCACCTTCAGTACCAATTGTATAAAATTGTTCAGTTCCTATTGTTACAATTGTACCTATATCATTTATATCTCCATTTGCAGACACAGGCTTATATACTCCATTATCTTTTACAGTTGTACCTGTACCATCACTTTGAATATAATTTAATGTTATTGATAAATCTAAAGTTTCACTAGTTGTTGGTAAATCACTTGCAGTTAAATCATTTCTATATTCTAATCTTACCTTTAATGGAGTAGTACTTCCTGCTGCTAAATTTTGTTTAGA
>JAZRPV010000048.1:0-6229 GCA_045649455.1 Bacilli bacterium
AACTTAAAAAGGCTATAAAAGAGTTTAAGGGAACTGTTCTTTTAGTATCCCATGAGCCAGAATTCTATATGGATATAGTAGATGATGTATGGAATATAGAGGATTTTACAACAAAAATAGTATAATGAAATTTTATTAGTATGTTAAAAATATAAATTAAACTACTAATAAAATAAATATTAGTTTTAACATTATAATTAATAGAATATTCAATTAAATATTTAAAGTGAAAACAACATATAATATTTAATACAAAGTATAAAAACAATACTCCTCCTAACACAATACTTTGTATTTTATTATTTTTTAAATAATTAATAATTTCTCTTCTAATAATTTTTCTTGGCTTTATGAGAGGTAGTTTCTTGATACATTTAAGAAAGATATAATTATTAGTAGAAATAATTTTAAATTCCATAAATGATAAAATTCTTTTTCCTTTAGCGGGATCCATTACATAAATAAGTTCTTTATCTCGATCAATCTTATATATAACAATAAAATGTTTAAATCCTTTATTAGTTAAAATATGTCCTAGACAGGGTAAGTTATTATCTTCTATTTTATTCAAGTCTCCACATACTCCAACCGCATCAAATCCAAGCATCTTTGCTCCTTCAATAAGACCTAAAGCAGAAACACCATTCTTTGTAGTATTAGTAATTTCTCTTAAGTACTCCTTCGATACATCTCCTCCATAAAATCGAATAATACTAAGTAGTGAACAAATACCACAATCTTTGTTCCCATCTTGCAAAACTACTTTCATTTTTCACCTTCCAATTATATTATTAACGTGAAAATTTTTTTACTACAATAAATTTACAAAAAGGCACAAAAAAACTCAGATTTCTCTGAGTAATTTTTAAAATGGTGTTCGCGAGGCGACTCGAACGCCTGACCGATCGCTTAGAAGGCGATTGCTCTATCCAGCTGAGCTACGCAAACATATATTTCAACTGACAAGTTAAATTATACAATAAAAAAACTTGAATTTCAAGTCTTTTTTTACGAATTTACCTCATAATATGATTAACTTCTTCTCCATTTACCAAAAACATCACCATATTTACATCATAATTATCAAATATAGAATAACTAATTGTATACATAACTTCTTCTAATATTTTATCATTATTATCAAATAAATAATCATCAAAGTTTAAAAAGAAAATTTCATTCTCAACATTATAATCAATAAGATTAACATTACTATTTAAAAAACTCATAAGATTAACTTCACTTAAATAACTACTTTTAAGTTCTTCTATAATAATCTTAACTTTCTCTCTATCATCATTAATATACTTAGTAACAGGAACATAATAAATATCTTCATCTATTAAATCAACATAATATAAAATAACACGATTAATATCTTTCCTACTAGTAATATCATATCTATTATTTATACCAATACTTTTATTTAAAACAGAACCAAACACTTCACCTGTATTAGGATAACTTCTAAGCACTTCACCATCTACAAGAATAGATACTCCCTCTACATCAACTAAATCAATAATAGTATACACAATACTAGAAATCATATGTTTTTCATGTCCAACTGAAACATTCAAAATTTCTTTAGAAAAATCTACAGTAACAAGATCATCACCACATATAACTTCATTAATCTTTGTCCCCTTAGGAATCACTCCCATTAATTCACTAGAATATTTATTATTATCAGATTCAATTAAATAACTAAGAGCCTTCTTAATATTTAAAACATTATCATCACTATCTAAATAAATATTTTTTCTAACTAAATAATCATTCTTACTAAGTAAATATACATATCCATTACCAATCCCACTAATATCATTAATTTCTAAATTAACTTTTAAAGTATTATCCAAATTAATAGTCATTAAAGAAAAAACACATAAAATAATAAACATCGATAATGTTGTTGTAAATATCTTTCTAATAGCCTTAGTTTTAATCATAGAACCTCCTATAAATTAACCTCACCTAATCTAACCAATTCTATAACCGCTCCTACTCTACTTTTAACACCTAGTTTTTGAATAACATTTGATACATGATTTCTTACAGTCTTTTCACTAATAAAAAGAAAATCACTAATCTCTTTAGTTTCCATACCATCAATTAATAAAGAAAATATTTCTCTTTCTCTATCAGTCAATAATCTCATAAAATCACCTAATGTATTTTATGAATAAAATAAAAAGATGCTATTTCTTTTGAAACTTAACTGTAATATATTTCTTAACTTTAAATTCTTCTTGTATAAGTCGCATAACTTTATTTGCCAAAATATTATCATGTTCTGAAGAAATACATACACTAGATACATTTGAATTATCAATCTTAACAAAACAATCTAATTTTAAATTACTTTTAATTTTCTTTTCTAATAATTCTTCTTGTCCCTGTATTTCATTAAGATATTTTAACTTTTCATATAAATTATTTTTCTCAGTACTACTAATATCTTCTTTAGTCATTGCTTCTTGTAACACATCCATCTCACTTTGTCTTTCTTCTTCCAAGCTAACTCTTAACGCTACCAAAGAAGAAACTTCCGTAACTTCATCAATAATTACTTCTTTAGAAACATCACTTTCTACATCCTTCAATAAATCATTAGGCATAGTAACATAATATACACTAAGTACTAATATTAAACTAAATAATGTTAAAAACCATAAATTTTGTTTTGATATCATACGACTCCTCCTAATCAAATATATGAACAAAAAAAAAGAATATTCAAAAATATTCTTAAATTTCTCTTCCACACTTATTACAAAATCTATCATACTCTGTAATAGCATTTCCACATTTAGGACAGAAATGATATTCAGGGTGGTTATTTGTTTCTTGATAATTATAAACACCCATCGGTCTATTATTATAAACATCTTGTTTTGTTTTACCAAAATTAATACTACCAAAAATAATATCATTACATCCTACTGGTCCAACATATTGACTAGACATTGAAACTACAAATCTAGTTATTTGAGGAAATAAGAAATGAAATACTGTTGTAATCATCCCTCTACCAAAACTCTTAGATAAACTTGCACTTAATGCCACCCAATAACCTATAAACACAAATGCTTGTAATCCCGCTAACCCAGAATAAGCTGAAGTAATAACTGCCTCCATTATTCCAAGTAAAATTGGTAATCCTACCTTTAAATAAAACCAGCATAAACTTGTACCAGTAATTTGGCATAAAACATAATCATTATAAATAGGTACAAAACCTATCAAAAAATTTTTATTAGCTTTCTTAATAATAACTGCTTTACTAAGACTATCTATAAACCAAATAATAAAAACTACGAATAAAATAATTCCAACTATTATTAAAACTGCTTCTTCTAATGCTGATAGTCCCATTGCTAACCAATTCATAATAAAACCTCACTATTCACACTTTAAAAGTCTTTCAACCGCTTTCATTACCCCAAGTTTTCCATAATTATATGTAAGTCCACCTTGCATATATGCAATATAAGGTTCTCTCATAGGTCCATCACAAGAAAGTTCAATTGATGATCCTTGTGTAAATGAACCACTTGCCATAATGATTTTATCATCATATCCAGGCATATCACTTGCTTCTACTAATGCCATAGAATCAATTGCTGAAGCTTGTTGAATACCACGAGTATATTCAATTAACTTTTTAGGATCTCTAAATATAATATTTTGAACAATATCTACTCTTTCATCATTATATTTAGGTTCAACATCATATCCTAATTCTTCTAAAACTTTACTTGCAAGAACTGCTGTTTTTAATGAAGATGCAACTACTGTAGGAGCCATATAAATTCCTTGTAAAAATTGCTTATTAATTCCAAGAGTTGGACCAACTTCTCTACCTTCTCCAGGTAAAGTTAATCTTTCTCCACATAAATCTATTAAATCACTTCTACCAGCAATATAAGCACCATTAGGAGCAATACCACCACCAAGATTCTTAATTAATGAACCAACCATTATGTCTGCACCAACACTAGGATCAACAGGTTCAACATCACTAACAAATTCACAATAACAGTTATCAACCATTACAATAACATCTTTATCAATAGATTTAATTAAATCAATACATTTCTTAACTTTATCAATACTTAAACTCTTTCTAGTAGAATATCCCTTACTTCTTTGAATCTCTACTACTTTTACTTTATGAGTAGAAATATAATTACCAATCTTATCATAATCAAAATCATCATTAACAAGATCTATTTGTTCATACTTAACTCCAAAACTCATTAAACTACTAGCATTTTCCTTAATACCAATAACTTCATCCATAGTATCATATGGCTTACCACAAACTGATAATAATACATCACCTGGTCTAAGTAGAGCAAAGAAACATACAGTCAAAGCATGAGAACCAGAAACAAATTGGTTTCTTACAAGTGCATCTTCTGCACCAAGAACATCTTTAAATACTTCTTCTATCGCTTCTCTTCCTAAATCATTATATCCATATCCAGTAGTTGAATTAAAATGAGATTCATTAATTCTATTTTTATGAAAACTACTTAATACTTTTAAACTATTATTAAAAGCTCTATCATCTATCTTTTTAAATTCATCTTTACATGCATCTTCACATTTATTTACTAAATCTATAACTTCCCTGCTAATTTCTAATTCATTATACATGTTATCATTCTCCTTAACCATTAAACTTTCCCCCATCTACTCTAATAATAGAATCATTTACATAACTAGATTTATTACTTGCCAAGAATACAATTACTTTAGCAATTTCTTCTGGTTCTGCAAATCTTTTAAGTAATATATTTTTCTCTTCTTCATGTACTTGTTCTACTGATAATTCTTTATTCATATCAGTATTAACCCATCCAGGACATACACAATTTACTCTAATATAAGGACTAAACTCTCTTGCAAGATTATGTGTAAGTGAAATAACCCCTGCTTTAGAAGCATCATAATCACAACTTTCTGGATAATAAGTATCAATTGCATTAGTAGAAGAAACATTAATAATAGAACCACTTCCATTATCTAACATAACCTTACCAGCATACTTACTACATAAATAAGTTCCAATTAAATTAACATCTAAAATTCTTCTAAAACTCTCAACATCTTTATCCATTAATAAACTATCTTTACATACACTAGCATTATTAACCAAAATATCTAAACTACCAAAATAATCAACTATTTCATTAATCATTTCAATAACTTCATCTTCTTTAGAAACATCACATTTAACAACTAAACATCTAACATTATAATTGTTCTCAACATATTCTTTTAATTCATATGCCTCTTCTTTATGATGACAATAATTAATTACAACATCAAGTCCTGCTTTAGCAAATTCTATAATTGTACTTTTACCAATACCACGATTACTACCAGTTACTAATACCACTTTACTCATACTATCACTACCCTAATTTATTTAATTCAATATAACTTAATACTTCATCTTCACTCTTAATATCAAACATAAAAGAATAAACTTTACCTTCTACTATAAACATAATACCCGGAGTAGAAACGTCTTCTTCATTCATATTAAATCTTTTTAATATTTTATAATAATCATCATCTTTGTCAATATTTAATTCAAAGTATGATACACCTTTACTATCTAAAACAGACTTAACCATATCACATTTGCTACATTTCTTAGATTCTAAAAGTAAAACAAAATTATCTTTTTGTAAAATCATCTTATAAGGCTTAGAATGATTATTACCAAAAAAATTATTAAATGCAAATATTGCAGGAATACAAAATAATATAGCTGCACATATACCTATAGTAAATCTATTTCTAAGTTCAATAACCTCAGGATCCTTCATATAACACCCTCCAACCCATATATATCTTATTATAATATATTTTCACACAAATAAAAAGAGACTAATGTCTCTTAAAAATAATCTTTTGATATAACTATAACTGGACGAACTCCATAAATATTTAGGCTAACATGAGCACCACCCATATTTCCATCACTAGTAACTACATAAAGATAAGATTCATTCATATGCGGATGAAGGGACATAGTCCAATACGATGAACTATACACCCAACTTGGTGCCTTTAAACATAAAGGATAATTATTATTTCCACAGCCTAAATTATATACTTCATCCTTTGTAACAAGACGTGAT
This sequence comes from Bacilli bacterium, assembly GCA_045649455.1. GTDB lineage: Bacteria > Bacillota_I > Bacilli_A > RF39 > UBA660 > JAEDES01. Next base: position 6,162 of record JAZRPV010000048.1, read on the forward strand.
TCAATAATTTTAACACCTTGACTAGTTAAATAAGTACTATAATTATTTACATACTCTTCAACAATACT
>JAZRPV010000049.1:0-10231 GCA_045649455.1 Bacilli bacterium
AATACTTAAGAAGTTTGGTATAGTAGAGGGTAATTTAGAAAATATATTAGATTTATTAAGTAAAGATAATGTTGATTTATTAGTTAATTATTATGATTTAATTAGAGAATTTATTGGAGATTGTGGAATTGATTTTGATTCTTTTATTCAATATGGTAGTGGTAGTAAAAGACATAGTGATTGGTTAAGTGAAATTGTTAATATTATTAGTGATGATAATAATGATGAGTTTATTCGTGTTAAGAATTATTTCTTTAATAATTTTTATACTGAACATAGAGAAAATGAAAATGATGTATATTTAATATCTAGTTATTTAGAGATGCTTGAAAATTATTTTAGATATAAAGATCTATGTATTAATTTATGTAATAGTAATGCTTATCTTAGAGATGAAGATATTTTAAATATTAAATTTTTATTTAGTATTAAAGAGGTTGAAGGAATTGAGGTACCTAAAACTTTAAATGAATTATCTGAATATAAGAAAAAAATATATGAAAATATTGTAAGTAGAATTAATAGTGGAGAGATGAGTGAAGAGGAATTAAAGAAAGTATTTAATGACTTAGTATTTGGTAATGCAGATGAAGTTATGTTAAGTATTGGTGGTAGTGGTTCTTTAAGAACTCTTAAGAAAGATAATAGTTCTTCTTTAGTTATTTCAAAATATATAGATGAATTAATGTTATATAGTAGAATGATTGAAATGGTTAATGATTCTAATAATAAAGATGGATTAGAAAAGTTACTTAAATATGTATTTAGTGATATTAATACTTTAACTAATATTCAGAATATGTTTGGTCAAGTAGAGAAAAAAGTTAATAAATTATATGAAGCAGATGCTAGAAACAATTTAACATCTTTAGATAAAGTTAGAAGTATTGAAGGTGTTATAGATAGAGTTTTATCAGAAGAGTATGGTGGAGAAGTATTTGATTTTTCTGATAAGAATTATTGTTTATTTGGACATGTTTTAAGTAGTAGTGAAAATATAGAAGATATGTTAGATGGTAAAGCTACTGGTAAGAGTAATTTTATTTCTATGAGTCCTATTAGTTATAGAGGTCAAAAGTATTACTGGGATAGAGCTGAATGTATATTAGCTTTTGATAGTTTACCTAGAGGTAGTTTTATATGTAGTTCTATTCATAATATGGGAACTAATCAAATATTAAATAATAATAGTAGTGAAGTTGATCAATTTAGAAGAACTCAAAGAGGTATTTTAGAAACTAGTGCTGTTACTAGAAATAATTCAGAAGTACTTTTATATAGAGATAAAGTTAGACCGTGTGGTTTAGTTTTACCAGGAGGTAGAAAACCTACTGCTAAAGAAATGGAACTTCATAAGAAATATAATTTACCATTTATTATTACACAAGAAATGATGAAGTCTATTGAAAGTCCTAAGATGATTTTAGATAATGGTACTGAGTTTACTTTAAAAAGCAGTGATAAATCTGATGAACTAAAAGGATTTATTGATATGCTTAGTCCGAATGTTAGTATTAGTAAGGAAGATGATGTTTATACAGGTAGAGAAGTTGGATTGTTTACAGATTCACATTCTATGTATGAACCAACACTTGCAGTACTTGAAGATATGAGAAGACATGGTATTAATGAAATATATTCATTAGGTGATAATGTTGGACTTGGACCTAATCCTAGTGAAGTGTTTGACTTAATGGAAGAATATGGTGTTATCTCTGTTGCTGGTAATAGTGAATATTATAATATTTTAGGTACTGAACCATTTAATTATTTCTATCCAGAAAAGACTAAGAGTCAAGAATGGACAAGTAATAAACTTGGAAAATTAAGAGTTAAAAAGATGGAAGTGTATCCAGCAAGTATAGATTTAATTATTGGTGGTAAGAAACTTGGTCTTTGCCATTTTGCTAATGATGTTAGATGGGACTATGGTGATAATAGTACTCATGTATATAGAGCGAATTATGGTAAAGAAGGAGCAAGTAAGCAATTCTTATATACTAATAGTGATGATGCTAATACAAAAGTTAATAACTTTATAACAAGTCATAAATCTGGGGATAAAGTTGCTAGGGGTTATGTTTCTTCTAAAAATAATCCATTATTTGATGGTAAGAGAGTTACTGATTATGATGGTATTATTCAAGGACATGTTCACTTTGATATGGATGATAGTATAGAAGATACTAAGATTCATACTTTAAGAGCATGTGGTATGGGATATGAAGATGATGCTCCTGATACAGCTTGTTATTATGTATTAAGAGAGAAAAAAGAAGGTGGATATGATCTTGAAAAGAGATTAGTTCACTTTAATAAAAATAGTTTATTATCAAGTATTTATACTAGTGATATTCCTAATAAAGATGCAATTATTAGATATGTAAAAACAGATCAAGAAATGAGAGGATTCTATTAGAATTCTCTTTTTTGTTTTATTAAAAAGAAATCTTTGGAATTCTTTTTTTATTTGATATACTTTATATAAGATAGGATGATTATATGAGTAGTGAATTTTTATATAGTATTACACCTGTAGAGAAACATGATAATGGGAATAAATATTTAATTAATGTAGAAGTACCACTTGATAGATATTGGTATGATGATATGTATATTGTGATTGAGAAAGGTAATGAAAAGATACCTGTTAAATTAAATCATAAAGAAAATCGTGATGGGAAGATTTATTTTGAGGGAGAAGTATTTTTAGATACAAGAGCGATATATCGATATTATTTTTCTTATTATAAAGATGGTAAACTTTGTTTTCATAAGAAAAAAGATATAGTAAAACATAATCCAATTAGAGATGAAATGTTTAAGATGAGTGTTAATTATGATGTACCTGATTGGGCTAAAGGTAAGATTATGTATCATATCTTTGTAGATAGATTTAATCGTGGTAGTAGTGAGAAAATGATTCCAATGGATAGAAGAAATATTCATGAAGATTGGAATGAAGCTATGCAAATAGGTCCGGATAAAGATGGTATTTGGAATAATGATTTTTATGGTGGGGATTTAAAAGGGATAATTGATAAATTAGATTATATTGAATCTTTAGGAGTTTCTATTTTATATTTAAGTCCTATTGTATGGAGTCAATCTAATCATAGATATGATACTTCTGATTATGAAAAAGTTGATCCTTATGCTGGGGTTAATGAGGATTTAAAATTACTTTGTGATGAAGCTCATAAAAGAGGAATGAAAGTTGTACTTGATGCAGTATTTAATCATACTGGTAGTGATAGTAAGTATTTTAATAAATTTGGTAATTTTGATGAAGTAGGAGCATATCAAAGTAATGATTCTAAATATTCGTCATTCTTTAGAAAACATTATCATAATGGTAAAGAGTATTTTGATTATTGGTGGGGATTTGATAACTTACCAGAATGTAATGGGTATTCGCCTGAATGGAGAGAGTATATTCTTGGAGAAGGTGGAGTTATTGATCTTTGGTTCTCTTTAGGAATAGATGGTTTAAGATTAGATGTTGCGGATGAATTAACTGATGACTTTATTGAAGGAATTAGAACTGCTGTAAAAAGAAATAAAGAAGATGGATTTATTCTTGGGGAAGTATGGAAGAATCCAATGAGAATGGGTAGAGGATATATTGAATCTGGAAGAGGAATGGATTCAGTTATGAATTATCCTTTAGTAGATTCATTGTTAAGATATTTTAAATATGGAGATGTTCATAAACTTTCATATATTATTAATGATATGTTAAATGAATATCCAGAAGAGACTATTTATGCATTGATGAATTTTACTTCAACTCATGATATTTCTCGTGCATTAAATATGTTAGGATGTGAAAGTGAATTTAGTCCTTATAAAGAATGGTATTGGGATCCAGTTGATAATTCTCATGAACATTGTAAAGATTATAAAATGTCTAAAGAAGATTTAATTCGTGCGAAAGAAATATATAAAGCATATATTTCAGCACTTGCTTTTTTACCAGGTAACTTATCAATATTTTATGGAGATGAAGCAGGAATTGAAGGACTTGGTAATCTTGCAAATAGAAAGACTTTTCCTTGGGGAGAAGAAGATAGTGATTTAGTAGAATTTTTTACAAGTATTGGGAAAGTTAGAGTTAATAATAAATTCCTTGAACAAGCTGATTTAAATGTATTTAAAATTAATAGAGATTATTTTATGTTTGAAAGAGTTAATGGGGAAGATAAGATGTTATTTGCAGTTAACAGGACTGATAATGATGTTGATTTTAAAGTACCTGATGAATATAGTGATGGAGAAGATGTATATGTACTTAAGAAATCTCGTAAGGGACATCTTGGTCCATATGGAAGTGTTGCGATTAAGAAGTAGTGTTATACTACTTCTTTTTATTGTATTTTTTGTTCTTTTGTGTTATAATATGAGGCACTTAAAGGGGAAATGGTTATGGCTACAAAATTACAAAAAATGAAGTGGAAATTACATCAAAAGAAACATAGAATGTTATTATTATGGGGACTTAGTAAAGGATTGATTATACCTTATGATGATGGGTTAATTGAAAAACTTAGAAAGGTTTATTATGGTGGAATTCCAGCATCTGTTATACTACTTTCTAATGCAATGACTAATGGTCATTGTTATGATAGAGCATTATTAATGTCACGTGCGTTTTTAGATGATGAAGATGATGTTAAACTTTTATATGCATCTATTGATAGTTTAAAATTAAATCCAGACTTTATTAGAGATGATCCAATGTATGCAGATCATTGTATTGTAGAGAGAACTACTAAAGATGGTAGAAAATTAATTTATGATACCTCTTGTGGATTTGTATTTGATAAAGATTTATATTGGTTAATGGAAAGACCTAAAGTTAGACATTCTAATAGTAAAGATAAAATTAGAAGATTTATTGAAGAAGATGAAGATTATCATCCAGAAGATGTTAATAGAGATAAGTATGCATCACCACTTATTTTACCTTTTATTGAAATGACTTATGGTAGACCTACTGAAATGTATACTATGAGTGGTATAGAACTGTTACAAAGAGAAATTGCTCATTATAAACAAGTTATTGATTATGATGGTGTTTGTAGGGAAATAGATGAAGATATGAAAAGGTTAGGTATTAGATAATGTTAGAAGATTTAAAGAAAAAATTATTTTTTACTAAGTTTCAAATTCTTTGGAGAAAAGCTGTTAGAGAAGGTAAGATAACTAATTTTGAAGATGAAATTTATGATGAAATGAGTGATACAATAATTGCTTGTTTACCTGTTTCTTTATATATTAAACATTCCAAACATTTATTTCCTATAGGTACTTGTTATGATAGAAGTTTATATATGTTTTTAGCACTTGATGATGCTTTATTAGTTCGTGGTAAAAATAAAGATTTAGAATATAATTATGGTAAAGGTCATGAAGGACATGGGTGGATAGAAAGAGGTAATTATGTTTATGATCCATCTTTAATGTTAAAGTTTGATAGAGATACTTATTATGCTTTATATGGTTCTAGTGATATTTCAAGATGTGATAAAGAAACATATTTAAGAGAACATAAAGATTTTGTTGATCAACATGTTTCACATAGTTTAGATGATTTTAAACCAGGTGGAGATAGAAGATTAGAACTTGGTGTTTTGATTATTCAATTGAGAGCATTAAGTCATATGATTGATGATGAAGAATTTTCTAAAGAATTAGAAGAATACTTAGATGCAATTGAATATGATGAAGGACAAATTCAAAGAGAAAGAGAAATTGCTATACAAAAAATATTAAGTGATAAGAAAGCAATGGCTAGAATTAGTGGTAATTAAAAAGATGATTTTATTCATCTTTTTTTGTTATAATATTTTTGAGGGATTATTATGAAGAAAATATTTATTTGTATAAGTTTAATCTTGTTTTTATTTTTATTAATATATCCATTTATTGAAATTGATACAGGTAAGAAAATAATAGTATTTGGTTATAACGATGATGTTAGTAAATATGAAGATGTTAGTTGTTATGATGAAAGTTATTTTTATGTAGAAGATAAAGATATTAGTATTAATAATTTTACTTTTTCTAAATTCTTATTTTTTCATTGGATTATTTTAGATTATGAAAAAGGTAATGTTTGTGAAATAGAATATTTATTAGAAGAAGAATATATTAATAATTTTTTAAAGAATGCTGTTATTATAGAAAATGAAAATAATATTGATTTAGGAAAATTAATTGAAGGAAAGAAAGCTATTGTTTCAAATAAAAAATATTTTGGAAATGACTATAAAGATTCTATTTATTATAAATTAGATGGTAAAGAAGAAGTTATGTATATTTTTTATGTTGATGATTTATTAGTAATACAGGTTGGTAATACTGATGAAGGATGTAAGTTTATAGCGTATAGGTGATAATATGAAAATAGAAAAGACAAATGCAATGAGAATATTAGATCAAAAGAAAGTTAATTATCAAGTACATAGTTATATGGGAACTGAGGCTATTTCTGGAGTAGAGGTTGCAGAAGTACTTGGGCAAAATCCTAAACAAGTATTTAAGACTTTAGTAACTGTTAGTGATAAGAATGTTAACTTTGTTTTTGTGATTCCAGTTGAAGAAGAACTTGATTTAAAGAAAGCTGCTAAAGTGGTAGGTGCTAAAAGTATAAGTATGATTAAATCAAAAGAATTACTTCCGCTTACTGGTTATATTCATGGAGGATGTTCACCAGTTGGTATGAAGAAATTTTTTAGAACTGTTATTCATGAATCTGCTAAAGATTTTGAAAGTATTATTTTTAGTGGAGGGAAGATTGGTTATCAAGTTGAACTTAGTTTGACGGATTTAGACAAAGTTATTAAATTTGACTTAGCAGATATTATAGTAAGAGATTGTGAATAATCTCTTTTTTTGTTATAATTTGAAATACTGAGGTGATTGGTATGAGACAATTTGATAATGTTTATGTTAAGAGATTCGGTTACTTCAATGTATACGTAATAAGAGGTAATGATGGGGATGTAGTCATTGATACTGGATTTGTTCTTATGAAGAGAGCCTTGAAAAGGTGGTTAGATCAATTTAATGTTAAATTAATAATATTAACTCATGCTCATGTTGATCATATTTGGAATGTTTCATATTTAAAAGAATTATATGGATGTAGAGTTGCTATTAGTGAAGATGATTTAGTTAATTTAGATAATAGAAATATTAAGACCTATCCATCTTGTAAAAGATGTGGTTTATGGACTAAGTTAATGTCTTTTGGAATGAAACATTTTGTACCTAAAAAGTTTGATGTAGATTTATTATTACATGATGGAGATATTTTAAAAGAGTTTGGATTAAAACTTAAGATTATTTCTTTAAGTGGTCATACTGATGGATCTATTGGTGTTTTATATAATAAATATTTATTTTGTGGAGATGCTTTAATAAATAGAAGAAAAGTTGATATAGCATATCAAAATCAAAATAATGATAAAGCGAGAGAAAACTTAAAAAAGATTAGAAGAATTAAACCTAAAATATTATTTCTTGGTCATGATAGGGAAATAGATTATAATAAATTTAAGAGATCTATTTAGGAGTATTTATGAATATAGAAAAAATTGTAGAAGTTGTTAATTCTTCTGGATTAGTTATTAGTCCTACTGATACTGTTTATGGTATTATGAGTGATGCTTTAAATGAAGATGTTATTAGACGTGTTTATTCTGCTAAGAAGAGAAGTTATTCTAAACCATTAATTTTACTTATGAGTAATATTGATATGATAAAAGAGTATACTGAATGTATTAGTGATGAAGAAGAAAAATTAATTAATAAATTTTTACCTGGTCTTATGACTATTATTTTAAAGAAGAATGAAAAGATTAGTTCTTTAATTTGTAATGGTGGAGATTATGTTGGAATTAGAATTCCTGATAATAAAGATTTAATTGATATTATAAATAAATTAGGTAGACCAGTTATTTCTACTAGTGCGAATATTAGTGATAATGATGTTATTACTAGAGTAGATATGATAGAGGAAGAATTGTTTAAAAATATAGATTATGTTGAAGACGGTGGAGAAATTGTTAGTTTATCTTCTTCTGTAGTAAGAGTGGTTGATGGAGAGTTAATTATTCTTAGAGAAGGTAAAATTAGTGATGAAATAAAGGCGTATTATATGGCCAACTTGAAAAAATAGGGTGTTTATGGTATAATATGCTTATCGGCTGTGATTAGGAGAAGTAATCTATGTAATATAGTAGAGAGTTACTGGTTGGTGAAAAGTAATATATGAAATAGATGAAAGACACCTAGGAGCTACTTATTTGAACTATAGTAGAATAAGTCGGATTAAACCGTTATCTTAATGAGTGATTATAATTATTATTTATAATAAATTGGGTGGTACCGCGGATATAAACAGTTATTCGTCCCTTGTCGGATGATAGAACTGTTTTTTTATTTTATATTTTTAGAGGAGGTATCATTATGAAAAAAGTATATTTTAAAAATTTAAAAGAATACTTTGAACAAGAAGTAGAATTATGTGGTTTTGTTGATAGTATTCGAAATTTACAATATGTACAATTTATGGTTATTAGAGATAGTTCTGGAAAAGTACAAGTCACTATTGAAAAGAATGAAGAAAATAAAATTATGAATGAAATTGTTTCTAATTTAACTGTTGAAAGTACTGTTAAAATTAAAGGGATAGTTAAGGAGAATGAAAAAGTAAAATTAAATGGTATGGAAGTTATACCTTGTGAGATAATTGTTACTAGTAAAAGTTATGATGAATTACCATTAAATTATAAAGATAGTAAGAAGTCCGCCTTACTAGATACTAGATTAAATTATAGATTTTTAGATCTTAGAAGCGAATCTAATTTATTAATGTTTAAAGTTCAAACTTGTATGATTAATGCAATGAGAGAATTTGTTGTTAATAATAATTTTATTGAAATTCATACTCCTAAAATAATTGGAGCAGCTTCTGAATCTGGAGCAGAAGTATTTGAACTTAATTATTTTGATAAGAAAGCTTACTTAGCTCAAAGTCCACAGTTTTATAAACAAATGGCAATGAGTAGTGGTTTTGAAAGAGTATTTGAGATTGCACCAGCTTTTAGAGCAGAAAAATCTAATTCTTATCGTCATACGACAGATTTTACATCATTCGATATTGAAATGAGTTATTTAGAATCATTAGAAGAATTAATGGATTTTGAAGAAAATTTATTTATTGCAGGACTTACTGCTGTAAAGGAAAAGTATGGGGAAGAAATTAAAAACTTATTTGGTGTTGAAGTGGTTATTCCGACTAAGCCATTCCCAAGAATTAAGTTAGAAGAATTATATAACGAATTAGAAAAAGAATATGAATTTAAAATGAATTATGAAGATGTTGGAGATATGAATGCAGAATCTGAAAAATTAGCATCTAAATATGTTATGGAAAAATATGGTCATGAATTTGTTTTTATAACAGACTTTAGTGCTAAAAAAAGAGCATTTTATCACAAGAGACAAAATGGTGTTCCACAAGGTGCAGACCTTATTTGGAAAGGTTGTGAAACAACAACTTTAGCATTAAGGGAACACAACTATGAAATTTTGTGTGAACAAGCTAGAGAAAAAGGATTAGGAGAAGATGTTAAGTTTTATCTTGAGTTCTTTAAATATGGTTGTCCACCTCACGGAGGTTTTGCACTTGGTGTAGATAGAATAACTATGTTATTATTAGAAACTGGTTCTTTAAAAGAAACTATGTTTATATTTAGAGGACCTAGTAGAATAGAACCATAATTTATACAATAATTGATTAAAAGAAAAATTCATGGTATCATTTCATTAGAAGTGATACCTTTTTACTATAGTAATATTCATATACAAATAAATTAGTTAGATTTAAAGAAGGTGTTGATGGACTAAAAACGGGGTATACTGAAGGAGCTGGATACTGTCTTACTGCTACTATGAAAAAAGATGATATGAGAGTTATTGCAACAGTAATGGGAGAGCCTTCTAGTGCAATTAGAAATAGTGAAGTAAGTGGTATGCTTGATTATGCATTCGCACAAGTAGGATTAAAAAAACTATTATCAAAAAATAGTGTAGTAGAAACAATAAATTCTCCTAAAGCTAATACAGATGAAATAAAAATAGTACCTAAAGAAGATGTAAATATTTTGTATAAAAAAATTGATGGTGAAATAACACCAACCTATAAAATTAAAGTAAATGA
>JAZRPV010000050.1:0-24889 GCA_045649455.1 Bacilli bacterium
ACTTTACCACTATCAAACATCATTCTTCTAATTACTGAATATGTATAAGCTTCATTTATTAAATCTTTACCATCATGAATACCTTCAATAAACTTATCTAAATCAATATTAAATGCTAAAGGGAATAAGTGCGCAGGTGTAACTATAGAATATCTTCCACCAATATCATCTTCAATAATAAATGATTCATATCCTACTTCATTAACTTCTTCTCTTAATAATCCTTTAGATTTATCTGTAGTTACAATAATTCTTTCTTTAATTTCAGAATCACTATATTTTTCTTTCATTAAATCTTTAATTAATTCATAAGTAATTTTAGTTTCCATTGTTGTACCACTCTTACTTATAACATTAACTGAGAAATCTACTCCACGTAAATATTCTAATAATTCATCCATATATTTACTAGATAATGTAGTACCTGCATAAATAACTTTAAAATTATCATCATTAAAGTATTTACCCATCATTTCATTAACACATAAACTTCCTAAGAAAGATCCACCTATCCCAATAACAACTAAACATTCAGAATTAGCTTTTACTTTCTTACTAAGTTCAACACATCGATTAACTAAGTCTTTATCAATTTCCCTAGTCCATCCTGTCATTTCACATAAAGAAAATTTTTCTAAAACATCACCCTTCAAACGAAGATATTTTTCAAAACCCTCCTTATCTAAAAATTTATCCATATATTTATTAAAATCAAATTTTATCATCTTAACCTCCAATATAAATAAATTATAACAAATTATAAAAATAAAGTAAAATAAACAAAAAAAGATGTATAAATACATCCTTTATTCATTTGACCCACCACTACAAGCAAAAGCTCCAATATAAGTATAAACTCCATTCGGAATAATTAAATCAGAAGAATTAACTCTCTGGTTATTATAATATATATCACCACATGCAAAAGTTGTATTCTCACAGTATCCACTACTCATGCACTCATCCCAACTCATATTTTCTAAAGCCTCATATACCGATGAAATACCATTTTTAATAATAGTAAATTCCATAATATTATTATCAATACCGTTATTAAGGACTGAACTTCCAGTTCCATCACTTTGAATATAATTAATTGTAAATCCTAAAGATATAGTTTCAGAATTACTTGGTAAATCAGCCTCTGTTAAATCACTTCTATATTCAATTCTAATTTTTAATCTTACGTAAGACTTTTTTAATATAAGTTGCTTTTCATTTAACGATTCACCATTTTCATATTCAATTATATAATTAATATATTTCTCTTGTGATGCACTTAATGTTGAAGTCTTCATTATACTTTCTATCATTGCATCTATACTACCATTATTAACAACATCAATAGTAAACTCATAAAAGTCTCCTGGCATATTTAATGTTGTTGAAAATGATGCAGTTGTTGAATTAACAATGCTTGGTAGACCACCATCAACACTACCATCTTTAACATGTACATTAGCTAAATATACATCCCAAGTTGAAGAAACAACTTCTGCATTCCCATTAATTGTAAGTACTGCAGAAAGTGCTGCATAAGCAATACTCAAAGTAAAAACACAAACAAGTACAATACTTAAAACCCCATATAATAATCTTCTATCTTTAATATTAAAATTAATTCTTCTCATAGGCTCACTCCTATTCTATATAAATTATATAATTAAAAACAAAACAAAACAATAAATTAAAAATAAATATATGTAAACAAAAAAATAGGCATAGCCTATTTTTCTATTGAAGTTATATTATTAATAGTTCCTTCTCTATATTTAATCTTAACTTTATCACCACTTCTTAAGAAAGGTAATAAATTACTATTAATTTTAATAGATGCCTTATATAATTTAGATTCACCATCAACAATATAGTAATAAGTATTTCCATCCATTACTGCAGTACTAATACTACTAATAGTAATGTCTTTTTCTAATACTTCTCCTTTATTAGAAGTTAATTCTTCTCCTAAATATTTTTCAGCAGCAGCTTCAATTCCTAAAGAAGCATCACTTACTACAACTTTTTGATAATCTGCAACATCTACAAATGCATACATCTTAACAAGTCCAGCAGCATCTTTTAAACTCATTAAATAAGTTGCTTTATTATTTAAATTAATTAGTAATGGGAATGATGCAGTATATTTCTTTTCTTGAACTAATCCCTCAGCACTAGCCATAGCACTATATTCTTCAGCACCAGGTACTAAATAATATTTAGTTTCTTTAGTTCTCATATTAGCAAGTACAAATCCTAAATTAGATTCATCACTTGATACAGATGTAATACCTGTATAAAGATAAACATCATCATCCATAACTAAATAGTTATAACCTTCAGTTGTATTAATAACATCTTTTTGACCAAAAATTGAATTTAAGAATCCATTCTTATATTCTCCCCAATTATTAATTTGATCAATAATTAAACTTGCACTATAAACATGATCAATCCAAGATGGAACATCATTTGCTTTATATTTTTTACTCTTACCAGTTACGGCATCTAATGTAATAACACCACTAATTTCTTTTTTCATTCCAACACCAACATATTTAATAGTTGGAACAATCCAATAAGGATTACCATCATTATCAATTTCAAATGATGGAGTATCAAAAATTGTAGTTGGATAACTAAATCTTAACTTACGTAATAAATCTTCATTAAAGTAAGCACTTGGTAAATACTTCATACCATCTTTTAATTCAACTAAACTACTCTTACCATCTACTGAATTAACTTTAATATATCCTTTTACACCTTCATCTCTATTAGTAAAATATTTAATAATACCATCATATTCAATTGGTGTAACTCTAACTATTTCATTATTATAGTTAATTTGTGTGTATAAATTATTTACATAGAATTGACTAACCCAACTAGTAAATTCTCCCATCTTACGATCCCCAAGTTTTCTACTACTATCTTTATCAATAAGAGGTATTTTTGTAAAATCAACTTCTTTTACATCTTCAACAAATACACCAGTTGAATCAATCTCAATTCTTTTACTATAACTTTTAGCATTAAATAATGGAGATAAACTAAAATCAACTAATCCAATTCCTAATACTAAAACAGCAAGTACTATAAATAAATATTTATAAGTATTTAATAATTTAAAATTAAACTTCTTTCTCACAATAATTCTATTACTATCTCTAATAGCCATACTAACAAAGACAATCATCCATATAGTAAATATAAATGACCAAAACTCCATACTAGTAACATTAATTGGAGGAAGTGTTAAATAATATAACAATCCAACAAATAATAAATCAAATATTACAATTAAAAAATCAAACTTCTTCATATTCACTCTCCTATTAAAATTATATTATAAAAATAAAAAAAAGAAAACATAGTTTTCTTTAATTAAAATAATCTTTTGAAACAACTATAACTGGACGAATCCCAAAGTCCTCTGCACTATCATAACTATAATTATCTAAATAACTTCCATCGTACATACACCATATATCTTCTTCATCACGAATAGTTCCTGTCCAATAAGTTGTTGAATATATCCAAGGATATGAACCTGTACAATAATTATATTTCTCACATGCAAATGTATTTTCATCAGTTAACTCTGCAACTGTAATAATTCTTGCTTCTTCTACTTCTACTCCAAGTTTTTCAATCTCAGTTTTATAATTATTAACATAACCTTCTACAACGCTTCCATTGTAATCACTAAAATTTACACCATGAGTTTCTTCATCAGCATATCTAATGACACCATTTCTAGTAGTTAAACCTGATATATTACCTAACATCGTAGCATCTTGCATCCCTGTAAAATTTTCATAATCGTTAGAATCACCTGTTGCATTATCATATTCACTACCTACATATAAATTATACATTGCAAATAATTTTACATCATTACCATCAGTTCCTATTGTATAAAATTTCTCGGTTCCAATTGTAACAATAGTACCTATTTCATTATAATCACCATCTGCAAATAAAACTTTTACACCATTATTACTTACAGATGAACCACTACCATCACTTTGAATATATTCAAGTGTTAGTGATAAATCAAGTATTACTTGTCCAGTCGGCAAATCACTATTACTTAAATCTTTTCTATATTCAATTCTTACCTTTATTGGCATACTTGTGTCTTTATATAAAATTTGATTTTCACTAATAGATTTTCCATTTTGATAACTAATAACATAATTTAAATATTTAGACTGTTCACTAGTTAATTCTGGATTTTTAATAACATTAGCGATCATAGCATCAATACTACCAGCGTTAACAACATCAACGGTAAATTCATAAAAGTCACCAGGCATATTTAGTGTAGTATTAAAACTTAGCGTATTTCCACTTATTACCGGAACATTTACAGTTGCACTTCCATTAGTTACTTTTGGATTTGCAAGATGTATATCCCAATTTGCTGATGAAACTTGGGCAGTTCCTTGAATTGTTAATACTGCATTTAATGCTGCATATGCAATTGTTAATGTAAATACACATACTAATGCAATAGTAAGTATTCCATATAATACTTTTCTATCTTTAATATTAAAATTTAGTCTTTTCATATACTCACCTACTATTAACATTATAACAAAAAAATAGTTGCCTTTAAAGCAACTATTTTATATACATGGTAATTTTATGAGTAGATTTGTCATTTACTAAGTCAATTTTATTACTAATTTGACTTACACCATCTAAAATAACTTCATCCTTACTTCCTCTAATTACTTCAATATTATAAGTTGTATCCATGTATGTATAACATACTTTGAATCCATCCCAATGTACTGGCATCTTAGGATCAAGTTTTAACTTATCTCCTTTTTTCTTTAATCCAATTATTTCTCTAATACCTACTCTATAGAACCATCCAGCTGAACCTGTATACCAAGTCCATCCACCTCTTCCATTATGTTCTTTAGCAGAATAAATATCTGCTGCAATAACATATGGCTCTACTTTATAACTATTAGCTAGAGCATTATTAACTCCTCTATTAATAGGATTAATCATTTGATAGTATCTATACGCTCTATCACTATATCCAGCTTTAATTAAAGCCATAATATACCAAGCAACAGAGTGTGTATATTGACCACCATTTTCTCTAATACCATTTGGATAACTCATAATATATCCTGGATTATTTAATGATTTATCAAATGCAGGAGTAAGTAATTTAACAATCTTACTCTTATTATCAACCAATTGATCCTCAACTGCATTAATAGAACTTTGAACTCTATCCTTAGGAGCAACTCCACTTAATACTGCAAAACTTTGTGATAATAAATCAATCTTACATTCATTATTTTCACTACTTCCAAGTTTATCTCCATTATCAAAGAATGCTCTTAAATAATGTTCTCCATCCCAAGTTTTCTTATTAAGATTATCTTTAAGTTTTTCATTGAAATTAATATAATCTTCAACTTTAACTTTTTCACCCTTACGATCAATCTTCTTCATTAATTTAACAAAGTCTTCAATAATTTGATATAAGAAGAATCCTAACCAAACACTCTCTCCTTTACCTTTAATACCAACTTTGTTCATTCCATCGTTCCAATCTCCTCCACCCATAAGTGGTATCTTATGACGACCTAATGAATTCATTGATAATTGTAAAGATTTAATACAGTGTTCTAATAATGTTCCAGTCTTTTCTGTATAAGCATAAGTAATTCCTTTTTCAGCTTCATAATCACTTAACTTATCACCTACTATATATGGAACTTGTTCATCTAAAATAGATTTATCTCCTGTAACATCAATATAATGAAGTGTTGCATAAACTAACCATAAATAATCATCTTTAAATCTACTTCTTAATCCAAATCTATTTTTAACATGCCACCAGTGAAGAACATCTCCCTCTTCAAATTGATGAGAAGCATTTATTAAGATTTGTTCTTTTGTAAAGTCTGGTCTAATCATTACAATATTCATAGCATCTTGTAATTGATCACGATATCCAAACGCTCCACTAACTTGATAGAATCCTGCTTTCGCTAAAATTCTTGAAGAAATTGTTTGATATAAATACCATCCATTAACAACATAATCAAAACTATCATCTGGAGATTTAACTTTAATAATACCTAAAGTTTTATTCCAATCATCTTTAACAACTTGTAATTCTTTTAATACATTATTAATATCTGTATATTTATCAATTAAACTTAAATTTTCTTTATCAGAATAACTACTTCCTAAAGCAAATACTACATATTTTTCTTCCTTAGAATCTAAACTGATTTGACAATCAATACTCTTAGATAAAATCTTATTACAATAAGCATTTGTAATCTTTTCAGAAGATGTCATAAATACATTAACATCTGAGAAATTAATACTATAAACATTTCTCATCTTAACGTAATTATCTCTTCCCATAAACTCACATAAAATATGTCTAGCAGTCTTTTCTTCAAAGTTACCAAACGTTGGATTAATCCAATAATTAATATCTAAATCTAATTTACTATTAGTCTTATTAGTAAGTTTCATTAAATATAATTTTACAGTATCATTAAGTGCTACAAACTCAGTTATTTCTTTCTTAACTTCTTCTGTTTCACTTTCTAAAATACTATATCCAAATCCATGAATACATCTAGTTGGATCAAATACTTTTCCATTAAATTTAAATCCTTCAGACTTATCATTAACTACCATTTCATTATTCCATGAAGTGATCTTATATTCACCTGAATTATATGCATAAGTAAATCCACCACCATTATTTGTAATAACAGTACCAAATCTCTTATTAGCAATTACATTGCTCCATGGCATTGGTGTATTTCTATTATAAATAACATATTCAGATCCATTATTTCTAAATCCACCAAATCCATTATCATACATAAGT
The DNA here is from genome assembly GCA_045649455.1 of Bacilli bacterium. GTDB lineage: Bacteria > Bacillota_I > Bacilli_A > RF39 > UBA660 > JAEDES01. The sequence continues at coordinate 6,887 of JAZRPV010000050.1, forward strand.
TTTTCAGTATTAGGAGTTTCAATATTTTCTTCTACTTCACTCTTACTATAATCACTTATCTTATTAACCTCTTGTAATTCTTCAACCATTTCCCATAAAGTTTTATGGTCTTGAATAACAAATTTAAATCTAGGAACAATATTTAATAAACTTCTTTCTTCTGGAGTTAACTCATTACCATTAATAACAGTAATATTACCTGGTGTATGATAGAAACTATTTAATGTATACATTCTATACATTTCATCATCAATTTCTTTTTTAATAATCTTAGAGAATTGAGTTGTCTCACTATTAATAATAACTAAATCTACAAATATAGAATTGTTCTTATAATATTCAAAACACTTCATTGCATCTAATACTGTACCCATATCACTAATATCACTAATTTCAATAGAAATAATTGGTCGATCCCCACTAACACCAAACTTCCATAATCCAGTTTGATTTAATGCATTCTTTCTTAAATAATTATTTCTTTCTTCACTAACAGAAATCTTAGTAGTTTGATATAGATAATTTAACATCATATTATATGTTCTCATCTCTTTACCACTAATATTTAAGTTCTTAGTATTAATAATATTCATTAAACTTGCAACTTTAAATGCTCTATCAAATTCATTAGGAGTATTATAAGAATTAATAATATCATTAATTTGTTCTCTACTTCTACCAAATCCAATAACTACATATACTGATTCGCTACTATTAGGTTGAATACTAATTCTATTTCTTAAACTCATTACTGGATCTAAATTATCCCCACAGTAATTAGAAAGTTCTTTATTAATCATATTTGGATTACTTATAGAATTATTTCTACCTATGAAATTACTTCTTTCAGTCTCATAACTATAAGGTTTATCAGTATAAGGAATAACTAATCTAGAAACCATATAATTACTTATATTAGATTCTCCTCTACTCTTTCTTCTAGCAATTAATGAATTAGTCTTTTTATCAAAACTTGTAGTAATAAACATACTATTAAATACTTTATGACTAACATCATCCATATTTTCTGAAAGAATAACTTCAGTATAACTTGTAAGTTCTAAGTTCTTAACTTTATCACTATTATTCTTGAAAGTAATTTTTCTAATTTCAGCATTATGACTTCTTGTAACAACAATCTCAGTCTTAGTTGAAATATCTCCATCACTTCTTAAATATTTAATCTTATCAGCAGCAAATACTACTTCATATTTATCTGGTTTTGTATTTATAGGTGCATATGTATTACTCCATACATAATTAGTATCTAAATCTTTTGCAAATAAGAACACACCATAATCTTGTTCAGTAACTTTACGATATCTATTTAATTGTAATGTTCTATATCTAGAGAAACTATTACCTCTATCATTCATTAATAAACAATATTTCTTATTTGATAATACTGATACTTCAGGCATATACGAAATATAATCAAATGCTCTAATATCATTTTGAATACTTTCTTTATCATAATTATATTTCTTATATCTGGCCATCTTCATATCGATACTAGTCTTAACTTGTACTTTTTCTTTTAATAAAATATCAAATGTTCTAACATTAACATTACTATGGAAATATTCTTTTAAAGCATCTTCTTTTAAGTAGTTAACTATTCCTGCTAAAGTCATACCTTGATGGTGAGCAAAGAACGATTTAACTACGCCTTTATTATCATAATCGTATGCTTCATATAATCCATATTTACCATACATTTCTAAGTCTTTAAACTTTTGCATATTATCATATACTTCTTCTGGATATAATTCTAAAGCCATTAATGAAGCATATGGTGATAATACTATTCTATTTTCTTTATCTTCTTTAGCTTTTAAATAAGGTGTTGCAAAAGCTTTATATTTATAATTTAATGCATTATCTAATTCATTATAAGCAGATTCACTAATACCCCAAGGTAATTTATGAGAAATACTATTAATAAAATCTTTTTGACAGAAATATGCAAAATCATAACTTTCATCTAATAATGTATTAGGATAATTCTTCATAAATAGTAATGGCATATAATATTCAAATGCAGTACCACTCCATGATATTAATCCTTTTCTACCTTTATATGTAGTAAGTGATTTATCTAATGAGAACCAGTGCTTGCTCGGTACATCTCCTAAACAAATAGCTAAATAACTAGTTAATCTTGCTTCACTTGCAAACTTATTATAGTTATAAACTGAAAGTCTTCCTTCATTTTCATCATATCCAATACTAAATACATTTTTCTTAGTATAAAGTTTCTTAAAGTTAGTATTTTTAATTAACTTATCACATAACTTAACTAAATCACTACATTCTAACTTATTTAAGAATTCTCTTGCTATAACTATACACGCAACTAAGTTTCCAGAATCAACTGTAGATACAAATCTTGGTTGCATTACTTTCTTAGTACGAATATCATACCAGTTATATAAATGACCATACCATTTTTCTAAAGAATCAACACTCTTTAATACATTACCAAGTAAATCAACTGCTTTATCTTTATCAATAAACTCTAATTCATAAGCCCCAATAATACTAGTTAATGAATAACCAATAGCAGTTGGAGAAGTTCTATGATCAACTTTAGGTTCTCTATTTTCTTGATAATTATCAGGTATTAAATAGAAAAATTCTTCTTTAAGATTTTCTTCAAAATATAACCAAGTATTATGACCTAATTCTTTAATTTCTTCTACTTTTTTATCTTTTAATTCAATCTTATTATGATCAATATCTAAACTAACTCTATGTAATATAAATGGTGCACTTAAGAATATTAATATTAAAACAAATGCTCCTAAATTACCTGTAAATAAGAAATAAACAAATAATATTCCACAAGCAATTAAGTTAGGTATAAAGTTTCTAATATAACTCTTTAAGTCTCCTCTAACTGTCTTTTCAACTTCTTCAGCAGTAATCCAGTTTAATAAATTCTTATGAGAAACAAACAATCTATATAATGTTCTAAAGAAAGCATCCATATATAACTTAGTATAGAATGGTAAAGTACAAAGTACTATATAAAGTCTAAGTAATAAACTCTTTCCTCCAAAGAATAATCTTCTATAATAAATTGTTGTTTTTTCATTCTTTTTATCTCTTCTATTAATATTTCCTCTTAAGAAGAAAATAATAGGAATTGCAATTTCTAATACAACAAATCCAATCCATCCCCAAGTATTAACATCTTTTAATAATACTGCACAAAGTAATATTAATAATAAAGTTGGATGTAAAAACATTCTAACTATATTATCAAGTATCTTCCATTTACCTAATAAATTAATTGGATTTTTAACTTTTTGTCCATTCTTATTTCTAACTTTTCCAAGTAACCAAGAAATAATTTGAACATCTCCTCTAGCCCATCTATGATGTCTAGTAATATCTGTTAAGAATTTAGAAGGGAAATCATCAATCATCTCTATATCAGATACATATCCACATCTCATATAGTTACCTTCTAATAAGTCATGTGAAAGTATTAAATTATCTGGGAAAGTATTATTCATAATCTTATCAAATACTTCTAAATCATAAATACCTTTTCCAACGAAACTACCCTCTCCAAATGAATCTTGATATAAATTTGGTACAACTGCACTATATGTATCAAATCCTCCAATACCTGCAAAGATTTGACTATATAAGCTCTTATTAGTAGCTTCTATATCAACACTAACTCTAGGTTGCATTAATCCATAACCTTTAATTACTTTAGTACCTTCTTTATTTAAAACAGGTCTATTCATTGGATGTGCCATACATCCTACTAAGTTTAATGCTGTACTTAAAACTAATCTAATATCAGTATCTAATGTAATTACATACTTAACTCCAAGTTTTTTATTATGAAGAGTATTAACATTAAAATATTTCTTTTCAGACATACTATCCATCTTACCAAGTAATATTTTATTAAATTGAATTAATGCTCCTCTTTTTCTTTCGTATCCTAAGAATTGATTTTCTTTTTCATTCCATAATCTTTTTCTATAAATATAAAAGAAAATCTCTTTACCATATTTTTTATTTAACTTATCTGCATACTCTACTCCATAATTAGATAACTCTTCATCAAAATCCATAACTTCTTCACTAGCAGCTTTAATATCCCCTAATAAAGTAAAGTAAAGATTATTTGACTTATTAATTAAATAGAATGTTTCAAGTACATCAAACATATCTTTAATTTTATTTTTATTACCCACAATAGTTGGAATAACAACCATAGTAGTAGACTCTTTAGGTAATCCCTTAGAATAATCCATCTTAGGTAAAACCTCAGGCCTAACTGTACTAACTAATATATAATTAAGTATTTGTACAAATAATTGACTTACTGGAATTAATAGTATTAAGAAACCTAACCATCTCCATGCAATAAAATATTGACTTAAGAATAAACTTACTAAAACTGTAACTAATACAATAGTAGAAATATAAAGAATAACTTTAAATACAGGATTACTCTTCTTAATTAATTGGAATCCTATATGATATTCATCTCTATCTGCATTATCCATTATTTTTTCTAAATAAGTAACTTCATCTAATTTCTTTTTCTTAGCATTTTTAAGTAACTTTCTTCTATATAAAGCCTTAGACTCAATAGTCATATTAGAATATATTTCATCACTTAATAATAACTTTTCAGTCTTAGATACTTTCTTAAATAAATCTTCTAAGTTAAAATCAAAAAACTCTTTTAAATCATTAAAAATATTACTAATTAATAAATTATTATCAAGTTTTCTTTGATACTCATCATTAATAATTTCTTTTAAACTTAATCCTCTACTATCAAGTAATTCATTTAACTCTTTAAATATCTTATTACTCTTCGCACCTAAACTACTTAATTGATTATTAAGTTCAAATAAATAATATCTATTATCATTAAAATTAAAATCACTCTTAACAAAATTAGAAAGCTCTACATCTTTACCATCTAAATTCTTAATTATATGTACAATCTTTTCTTTATCAATTAAATTATTTTGTTCTTCAACACATAAATATTTTAATTTATCTGCATAAATAAATAATAAAACATCTTTAACACTTTCTAATTCTTTATAAGAAAGATTAACATTACTTTCTTTTTGATATTTATTTAACTCATTAATTAAAATAGAAAAATCTATATTATAGTTATAAGTAACTGCAATATTTCTTAATAATCTATATATATTATTAAAAGTTTTACTTCTACTTTTTATATCTTTCTTATTTTGAATTACATTAGTTTTATGTTCAACTAACAAATAAAAGTTATCAATTAACCATTCATTAGTAATCCCTACAAATTCTTTTTTCTTAGTTTGTTCTACCAAGTAATTATAATACTTGTTAACAACTTCAAAATCATTTAAAAATCTTTTAACAAATTTGGTCATTATCATCAACTCTCCCATATCAAGTATAACATAATTCAACAAGACAATACTAGTAATTTAGACACAAAAAAACCTTGCATAAGCAAGGTAATTTCTTAATGGCGGAGCAGGAGGGATTTGAACCCTCGCATCAGTTGCCCGATCTACACCCTTAGCAGGGGCGCCTCTTCAGCCTCTTGAGTACTACTCCATGTGCGTCCGTACATATAATATTACATTATAAACCAATCATTGTCAATAAAAAAAAGAGAACAAAGTTCCCTATTTCATTATGCATGTATTATTGACATAATGAAAAAAAATAGCAAACTAGTAAAGAATAAAAATAATTACCCTCTCCTAGTCAATACTAATTATAACATCTTAAAAATTAAAATATATAAAACATCAACAATGTTTTTATACTATCAGGCAATATTTGTCTAAATAAAGACATTTTTAATACAAATAATAAAAAAAGATATTAAAATATACCTAGAGGTGAAAATATGAAAGTAAAAGTAATAAATGCTTCATCTAAGAAAACAAGATATGAATTAAGAAAAGCCTTTGCTGAATTAATCCAAGAAAAGAAAGTAATAAAAAAAATAACAATCCAAGAATTAGTAAATAAAGCCGGTATAACTCGTGCAACTTTCTATACTCACTATGATAATATTTATGAAATAGCAGAAGAAATACAAGATGACTTTATTGATGTAATATTTAATAATATAGATAATCTTAATTCAACAGAAACATTAAGAAATCAAATCGAACGAATTGCAATTCATTTAAAAGAAAATGAAGAAATGTATCGCATGCTTTTAACATCTGATGAAACATTAATATTTATTAATAGATTAAATAGATTAATGACAAAAAATTTAAGTGATTATATTCAAAAACATAAATGTGAACATAAAACATTAGACATTAATTTCTATGTAGATGGAATTACTAGTATAACTTTAAAATATTTTAGAAATGAATTAGATACTTCAATTGATGAGCTAACAGAATATACAATAAATTTATATGAAAGATTATTCAAATAACATGCCAAGCATGTTTTTTTATTTTGTTTTAAGACACAAAAAAACTCAGATTTCTCTGAGTAAATTTTAAAATGGTGACCAGTACGGAATTCGAATCCGTGAATGCTGCCGTGAAAGGGCAGTGTGTTAAGCCGCTTCACCAACTGGCCATAAATATGGCGCCCCAACTAGGACTTGAACCTAGGACCCCTTGATTAACAGTCAAGTGCTCTAACCAGCTGAGCTATTGAGGCGCATAATGGTGGACCTGACAGGACTTGAACCTGTGACCCCACGCTTATCAAGCGTGTGCTCTAACCAACTGAGCTACAGGTCCATCAACAAATGCACTTATAATATTACACTATAAATTTTGTTTTTGCAAGAGTAAAATTCATTTTTTTTAATTTTTTTTAGAATCTTTCTCAATCGCAAATATAGAATACTATAAAAAACAAAGTTAAGTCAAGTAAAAATAGTAAATTTATTAAGAAAAAACTATATATCCCTACTCTACAAAAAATAATTTTCTAAAAAACACTTGAATATATTTAAAATATGATATAAAATAGATTATGCAATTTGGTGATGGGCTGTTAGCTCAGTTGGTAGAGCAACTGACTCTTAATCAGTGGGTCTAGGGTTCGAATCCCTAACAGCCCACCATATGTAATTAAAGAAGACATAAGTCTTCTTTTTTTGTTATATAAAAAGAAAAAGGAATTATCTCTTAATTCCTTTAGCTCCTTTAAGACCTTTTACACCGCCATTTGAAGCAAAACCTTGTAAGATATTACTTTCAAATGAATGAGTCTTACTAACACGTTTTTTATAGTCTTTAATACCTATATTAATCATATCATCTAATACTTGAGTAAAACTAATTCCTTTAGCTTCCCATAAATAGAAAGCAAGTGATCCAGGAATTGAATTAATTTCATTAATATAAACTTTATTAGTGTCTTGATCAATTAAGAAATCAATTCTACTATTACCACTAACACCTAAAGCTTTAAATGCTCTAACAGCAATCTCTTCTACTTCACTTCTAACTTTATCTGGAAGTTCAGCAGGAAGTTTTCTATTAGTTGAAGCCATACCCTTAGATGCTTTAGCAGGTGCCTTAGCTCCTTTTAATTTACCATTCTTTCCTCCACCAATATATTTATCAGTATAAGTTAAGAATTTATTATTAGAAAGTACTTCTTCAATTTCACTAACTTTTTGATGTTCATAATTACCCATAACAGCAATATTAACTTCTTTTAAGTTTTTAACAACTTCTTCTACTACAATCTTAGAATCATATAAAATAGCATCATCAATAGCTTCAAATAATTTATCTTCACTATCAACTACACTAATACCTACAGATGAACCAGTAGTAGCAGGTTTAACAATAACTGGATATTTTAAAGTTCCAACTTTTTTCATAACAGCATCACTATCTTGTTTATAATCAACATCATAGAACCAAACATATTTAGTCATTGGAACATCTGCACTCTTCCATACATCCTTCATATAAGCTTTATCTTGTCCCACAACTGATCCATATACATTAGATCCAGCAAAAGGAACACCTATACTTTGTAAATATCCCTGTAATACTCCATCTTCTACATTTGTACCATGTACAACTGGTAAACAAATATCAATCTCTTTAACAACACTCTTAAAGAATCCTTTAGTTTGTAATACAAAGTTACCATTCTTACAATATAAAACTACATTTTTTGCATATTTTTTAATTAAATTTAAATCAGTATACACTTCAATATCTTTTAACATATCTCCTGTATACCATTCTCTATCTTTAGTAATATAAATTGGTACAACTTCATATTTTTCTAAATCTAATTTATTCATAGCCTGCATAGCAGAAATAATACTTACTTCATGTTCAACAGACTCTCCTCCAAAGATAACACCAACTCTAATTTTCATAACTTCATCTCCCTATTCATTAAATGTATCTGGTAAATCATTTTCAAACAAAGCATACACTTCTTCATTACCAGTTAATGCACCTATAAAAGAATATGCTTTTCTAACATCATTAAAAACTATTATTTTCTCTTTGTCAAATCCCTTAGTTAATAAACCTTCTTTAATTGGTTTAGTTTTATTCTCTCCAATTAAAACAACATAGTCCGCAACTTCAGCAATTTGTTCTCCAAATTTCTTATTATATTCAGCTTCTTTTTCTCCAAGTTCAATCATACCAGGAGTAACAACAACTCTAATACCAGGCATCATTCCAAGTACACGACAAGCAGCTTCTGCCCCTACTGGATTAGAATTATAAGCATCATCTATTTGATAGAAATTACCAAGTCTTTTTAATTCAAGTCTATGTTCAACAGGTCTAACCCCTCTAACAGCTTGAACTAACTCTTCCATACTAATACCAAATTCAATACCAAAAGCAATCCCTGCTAGAATATTATAAATATTATGATCTCCTAATAATCTAGTTTCAAATTTATAAGGTTCTTCTTTTCCTTTAAGATAAACATCAAAACTACTTCCCTTAGAAGAACATTTAATATTATCAGCACGAACATCTACATCTTTATTATTAATACCTATCCAAATAGTTTTAACTTTATTTTGAAGTTTATAACCAACTTGTTTAGGATCATCTCCATTTAATACAGCAAATCCATCTTCAGGTAAAGATTCAATAAGTTCAAATTTCCCCTTAATAATATTTTCTTCACTACCAAAACTCTCTAAATGAGCAGTTCCAATTCTAGTAAGAATTCCATATTTAGGTTCAACTAAATCACAAAGTTCTTTAATCTCCCCTCTAACATAAGCTCCCATCTCTGCAATAAATACATCAGTAAACTTATCTAAATGATTATTAATTGTAATCATTAATCCATTAGGAGTATTTAAATTCTTAGGACTGGCTAAAGCATTATATTTAATATTTAAAATATCACTAAGAATATTCTTACTACTTGTCTTACCATAACTACCAGTAATACCAATTACCTTAAGTTTATTCATACTCTTTAATTTATTCTTAGCTTTTCTTCTAAAACTTAAGAAAACTAATTTTTCAATAGGTTTATTAATAATATTCGCAATATATACAATGATATAGTTTAAATAAATTAAAATAGTAAAAACAAATACCATTAACCAACAAAATTTATTATTATCAATATTCATAAATAATAAAACTACTGGTACTAAATAAAATAAACTACTAGTAAATATTAATCTCTTAATTCTCTTTGTATAAACAAGAGGTTTCTTATTTTGATCATTTCTAATTCTTCTATTCCAAACTACTCCTAGAATAAAACTAATAACAATAATTGACCAAAGTCCCATAAATGATAAATATTCTATATCATAAAATACAAAACTACCTACTAATGAAATTAATAATATAGATAAATCTAAATCAAAAAATATCTTATTATTTTTAATCATCCATTTAATATATCTATTATTTTCATTGTATAAATTTTGTTGTAACATATGTAAACTCTTTTTAGATTTATACACAGTACAAAACATTAACATTAATATTAATAAAATATATATAAACATAACTTCCTCCTAAATAAAATTATTTAGTATATTAACAACTTGTCCTAAATTTTCTATGTATGCATAATGTGTACCTGGTAAAACTATTAATGCCGCATCTACCATAATACCTTCTAATATTCTTGCATCTTCTACTGGAGCTTCTGTATCATTTTCACCCCAAATTAGTAATGTTGGACAATCTATTTCTTTCGCATATTTTGATAAATCTTCATTAACAACATCCACTAATGTTTGTCTCATAATAGGACTAGCAGCTTTATAATCTCTTGAACCAATAAAATTCTTTGCAAACTCTCCTATCTTATCCATTCCAGGTAATTTTTTAATTCCTTTTAATATTTTAACACTAAGCGGTAATTCTCTTTCTTCTCTTACACAAGGACTTCCAAATAAAACGATTTTTTCAACAACATGATCAGCTGAATATCTAATCGCAACTCTTCCTCCAAAAGAATGTCCCATAATAATAGGTTTCTTTATACCAAGTTCTTTTACAAATTCATCTAACATATCTGCAAAATCTTTTATAGTCCAAGATTCACTAGGTTCTTCACTTAATCCAAAACCAGGAAAATCTAATATTGTAATTCTAAATCTATCTGAAAAGTTATCTCCTAACATTTTCATCATTTCTATATTTTGTCCCCATCCATGTAATAACAAAATATCTTTACCTTCACCATATTGTATGTAATTAACTAAGACGTTTTTAACTTTTATTTTCATAGGTAACCTCCAACAAAATTATATCATAATTTAAAATTAAAAAGATTTATCAATAATTAAAAGTCAAATAATTATAAATAAAATTAATTATATAATGTAAATTAATGTAAATTTATCACTTTACATATATAAATATTTATTATTGTTGTAAAAAAAACTCTATGTTATAATTATCTTAATAAATAATAAAAAGAGGTGTCCTAATGTTTAAATTTAAAAGAAAAAAGAAAGCATACAAACTAGCAAAAGCAGAACAAAAAGAAATAATTAAAAACTCTATTGAAGAAGCTGCTATCTTAACAGTAATCTTCGCTACATTAATTATGTTATTCGATAATCAAATGTTATATTTCTTTAAATCAATTGTTCAATTATCAAACTTAGAAAGATTTGAAGTTATACTTTTATTTATCCCAGTATTCTTAATTGCTAGTATAGTATATACAGTATTAAAAGTATTAATCACAAGAAAAATATAAAAAGAACCAATTTGGTTCTTTTTTTATACTTCTACATAACTTTCAAACCATTCTTTAAATGCATCAAGCTCTTTATACTTCTTAGTATCTTCATCACTATCAGCATCTAAAAAATCAACTACTTCCCCATCTTTAAAAATTATAAATGACGGATAAAATCTAACAGTATTTTTTAATTCAGTTTTCTTCATATCTGTAAAAGACATTTTATAAACACTTATTGTTTTTTCTTTCATATACTTATCTAATATTTCTTCAAAAGAAGATGACATAGTACACATAGGTTGATATATAAATACTACAAAATTTTCTTTAGATTTAATTAATTCACTAACTTTAGAACTACTTAATTCTAAGTATTCACTCTTTTTATAATATTTACTTTCTAATTTTATTTTTCCACTACAACCTACTAATAATAAACTTACTAGTAATAAAACAAATATCTTTTTCATCTATTTTACCTTATGTAAATTATTAAAATCTATATCATGATAAGTAACTTTCCAAAAGTCATAAGAAACACTTTTATCTTTATTAGTCTTTTTAACTTCTATATTATTTTCACCATCATAATACCAATATCCACCAACATTATAAATTTTATCTTTATCCCATCCTAATGCTACTAACATATTCTTAGTCATTCCAGCGTATCCTCCGCCTCCACACATTAAGAATATATTTTTATCTTTCGGAAAATAATATTCTAAAATCTCTAATGATTCTTCATATCTAGCAGTATATTTACCATCTTTTTCTTTAAATAATGTTTTACCAGTATAAGTATCTCCCACTTCTTCAGGTAACCCACTAACATTTACTAATAACGGATATGGAACAACTTCAAATCCTTTAACAAAACCTGATAAATAAGAATCTCCACCAATAGCCTCATAATTGCCTGGATCTTTTAACATTCTCATATCACGATAAACACTATCACTTCTACCTAAGTATTTATCAATAGTTTCTTCATTTATATTTTTATCAATTCCAAATTGTTCTCCTCTAATACCACTTGTAACTTTTGGTTTAGGTAAACTCTCTAATTGTTTTTCACAAGAACAACCTACTACACATAAACTAATAATTAATAATAAAATTAATAAACTTTTCTTTTTCATATTTTCCTCCTACAATTAAAATTATACATTAAAATATTGAAAAATAAATAAACATTTAGTTGAAATAACTAAAATATAAGTTGAGTTACTTTTTACAATCATCTTCTACTTCTAAATCAACTCTATAATTAATAGTTCTCTTAGACTCTTTAACATTACCTTTTATATCTAAATATAAAGTATAAACATCATGATCTTTACAAATATTATCATAGTCATCTACTTTGAATTTAACATTTTTTAAAAATGTTTCTAACGTAATAGCATTCTTTTCATTCTCATATTCATATGAACTTATCTTCTTAACAACATCACCATCTTCTTCATATAAAGAACAACTTAGTTTAGTATAAAGATATTTATCATATCCACCACAATATTCAATATTTGAAATATATATAGATGCTTTTCTAGTATTATAAGCTAAACTACCACTAATCCTAAAATGATCACAAGTAGTTGTAATAGTTTTAAATTCATAATTAGAACTAATACTTTTAACAATAACTAATCCCCATATAAAGAAAACAATAAGTCCCAAAACAATTATAACAGGAACATAGTTCTTTTTCTTTTTTGATATTTCCCCATTAAATAAATCATCTATATTTAAATTAAAATCATCACATATCTTTTTAATTAATAAAGTATCAGGCATATTCTTACCATTTTCCCATTTACTAACAGCTTGATACGTAACATTATATTTATCAGCAAATTCTTTTTGAGTAAGATTATTATCAAGTCTTATTTTTTTTATTAAATTACCAAACTTCTCTTGATCCATTCTATTCAACTACTTTCTTTAATTCTTCTTCAGTAAACTCTCTAAATTCTCCTAATTCTAAGTCATCAGGTAAATAAAAATTTCCCATAGAAATTCTATTTAATTCAACAACTTCTGCTCCATAACATCCAAACATTCTTTTAATCTGATGATATCTTCCTTCAGTAAGAGTAACTATACCAGAATACTCTCCAGTAATTTCAAGTTCACTACTTTTACATTCCCCATCAATTAATTTAATACCATTTCTAAAACCATTAACCATATCCATTGTCATCTTTTTATCAATAACAACTTCATATGATTTTTTAACATGTTTTTTAGGAGATAAAATATTATGTGCAAAATCTCCATCATCAGTAATAATCATTAATCCTGTAGTATCTTTATCAAGTCTTCCTGCAGGAAATAAATTACGATGTAAATATTCTTCATCTATTAAATCAAGTACTGTAGGACAACTTCTATCTTCAGTAGCAGAAATATATCCTTTAGGCTTATTAAGCATCAAATAAACATATTTTTTAAATACAAGTTCTTCATCATCAATAAATATTTTATTAATAGAAACATCTACTTTTATATCACTATTATTAACAATAACATCATCTACTTTAACACGTTTTTTCTTAACAAGTTCTTTAACTTCTTTTCTAGAATAACCAACTTGATTACTAATAACTTTATCTAATCTTTCCATAATATCCCTCCTACTTAGTATAACACATAAAACATTCTTCTTCATGAGAATATATAATACCAATTGCTTGTAAATAAGAATAAATTATTGTACTACCAACAAACTTCATCCCGCGTTTAATTAAATCACAACTTATCTTATCTGATAACTCATTAGTAGTACAACCAACTTCATATATAACTTCACCATCAAAAAAACTTAATAAATATTTATAAAAAGAACCATATTCTAAACAAATACTTTTAAATATTTTACTATTATTTATACTAGCATTAATCTTTAATTTATTACGAACAATGCCTTTATTATTAAGAAGAAAATTAATTTTCTCTTCATCATATAAAACAATCTTTTCAATATCAAAATTATCATAAGCTTCTAAAAAATTATCTCTTTTATTTAAAATACATTCCCAAGAAAGTCCTGCTTGAAAACTCTCAAGTATCAACATTTCTAATAAATATCTATCACTTAAATCAGTGATTAATCCCCATTCTTTATCATGATAATCTATGTATTTTAAGTTATCACTACACCAACTACATCTTCTCATAATAATCCTTCAACATCTTAATAAATTCACTACAAGAAAAACTACATTCTCTATCATCTTTAATACCATAAACCACTCTTCTAGGTTTAATAGAAATATTACTTTTAACTTCATAAAAATCATTAACAAATTCTTTAGTAACAAGACCAATACCAAATCCATTAGATACTAATTTACATACTAAAGAATGACTAACAACTTCCATCTTAGGAGAGAATTCAAAATTAATACATTTATCAAAATTACGTCTCATAACAGATGGATTCTTTTGAATAATAATATCAAAATCATTAATATTATCCCCACTCAAAGTAATATCAAGTTTCTCATTACTAACAAATATATCATGTAATAAACATACATCATAAAATAAAATATCTTTATATTCATTATCAGTACTTATAACAATTAAATCTAAATCACCATTTCTAAGTTTCTTAACTAAGTTATCAGTTAAATCATTATAAATATTAATAACAACATTTGGATAATTCTTATGAAATAAACCAAGTACATCTATTAATATATTTTCACTTATAACAGTAGATGCCCCTATATTTAAAACTCCTGAATCTAAATTCTTTAATGATAAAAACTTATTAGATCCATTAATAAAATAATTCATACCCTCTTTAATATAATTATAAAGAATTTCTCCTTCGTTAGTTAAAACTACTCCCTTAGGAGTTCTAATAAAAAGTTTCCCACCTAACTGTTCTTCTAATGTTCGAATAGATTGTGTAACAGCAGGTTGACTAATAAGCAGTTTCTCCGCTCCCTTAGAAATACTCTTCTCATTGGCAACTTCATAAAATACTTTATATAATTCAAAATTAATATTCATATAACCACTCCTTATATCGAATATAAGTAATATATATTTTTATTATATAAATATAAAAATTATAATACAAGTATGAAGGAGGAAAAAATATGAAAAAGAAAATACTAATAACAGCAGGACCAACAAATGAATATATTGATGAAGTAATGAAAATTACAAATATGTCTACAGGAAGACTTGGAATTGAATTAACAAAAAACTATTTAAATGAAGGATATGAAGTAACCTTAATCGCAACAAGAAGTGTCGTAAGATCAAACTTATATGAAAGATACAATCTAGGAAATAACCCTAATCTAAAAACAATCCCTATCGAAACAACAGAAGATATGTTACAAGCTCTAATAAATGAATCTAAAAATAAATATAACTTAGTAATCCACTCTTCTGCCGTAGGAGATTATA
Source organism: Bacilli bacterium (assembly GCA_045649455.1). GTDB lineage: Bacteria > Bacillota_I > Bacilli_A > RF39 > UBA660 > JAEDES01. Next base: position 22,505 of record JAZRPV010000050.1, read on the forward strand.
AACCAGAATTTTCATTCAGAATGGAAGATTTAGCAGAAGAATTAGCAAATGCTATAAAAGATGGATTAATCACAAAAGAAGAAATTCTAAGTATCTTAACAAACCCTAAATGCAAAGTTAATGATAATACTAAAATAAGTAGTTATGAACCTCACCTTACAGTGAAATTAACTCTTACACCTAAACTTATATCTAGATTAAGAGAACTATTCCCAGAAGCTACTTTAATAGGATTTAAACTATTAGAAAATGTGACAAAAGAACATCTATTAGAAGTAGCTAAAAAACTATGTATTAAAAATGATATGGATTATATCATTGCTAATGATTTACATGACTTAAGACAAGGTACTCATCTTTCTTTCTTAGTAAATAAAGATGGATATCAAAATGAACAATTCACTTCTCCAGAAGATATATTTACTTCAACAAAACAAAAAATAAAAAGCCAATAGGCTTTTTATTTTGTACTTGGATTATAAACAGTACCAGTAAACCAAATTTCTCCACTAGCTTTATCTCTAATTAAATATAAATATGGTTTATCAAAAGTAACATCAATTGTAACAACAGGTACTTCATATAAATGTTCAAATCCACCACCAACAGCACCCATACCACCTACAGCAGTAGCAGCAGCAGCTTTAATTCCTTCATTAGAAAACTCAATAGTTGCTTTATGACTGGCATCATTTATAAAGATACTATTAGTAGTACTTAATTTAGATAAATCTGCCTTAGTAGAATCAAATACATCTTTAATACCAAGTTTCATTAAATCTTCTTTTAATTGTAACTCATAATCATATTTAAATAATGGCATAGAACCAACTATTTTAGTAACTTTACCATCTTCAAAATTTTCTAATTTAATAGATTTTAATTTATTAATATCACTATTTAAACTCTTCGCACTCATATTTTTAATATAAACATCAAGAGCTTGATCAACAGGCATAAGTGCTATATATTCTAATGTCATACCATTATATTCTTTTAACTCTTTACCAAATACTTTAATTTTATCATCTACATATAATGAGAAATCAGTAGAAGACTTAACACTCTTATAACTAGAACCTAATTCTTTAATAAATTTTTCAGTATAAGCATCTACATCTAATTCATCTTGTTGTTTAGCATATTCATAATTATAAGAATCTTCTAACCATTTCTTATATTCTTCACTAATTGTCTTCTTAATATTATCTTTACCTAAAGTACTAATAATATCATATCTATTTATAGCAGCCCCAATTTCTAAAGAATTAACTTCTTTTTCATTATTAAACATTAATTGAGGGAAATACTCATCACATAAAATTGATACATAAGAACTAAAATTAATATGTGGATAATGTACTCCATAAGCATCTTGATAATTACTACATGTTGCTTGAATTTTCTTATTCCATTCCATATCAATCGCAAGTGCATTAATTAATACAAAATCACTAGTAGTAATTGAATCATCAAACATCTTAGGAATTAAATTAAATGTCTTATCACCAACCCATTTATTTAAAGGTTCTGGACTAGTAATAGGATCATATACAATTTCAGCTCCATACTTATTTTTTAAAGTAGTTATATAACTATTTTTAACACCTTTTTTAAAACTATCACGTATAAATAAAGCATTTGCAAAAGACATATTTTTACTATTAGTATATTTTCTAGCATTATAATCCCCAATTAAACCTTTAATTTGAGCATTACTCATACCACCAGTACCTTCATTTAACATTGCAAGTGCATATTTAATAGATATCGGACTATATACTTTATTTACTTTTTTATTTTCTAATTGTAAAAAATGTATATCAAAATCTTCTAACCCATTACCAGACATTCTATAAGGAGAATGGACTTCTTCCACCTCAGTTTTAATAGATTTATTTTTATTTAAATAATTATCTTCATAATAAATATAACCCATTCCACCAATTAAACCTAAAGTCATAATTATTAATAACGCAATAATTAGTCCTTGACCAGAACTTTCTTTCTTAGGCTTTTTCTTTTTCTTCTTAGCCTTAACTTTATTATTAACAACTTGTTGTCCTGGATTAACTACATTTCCAGGATTAATATCACGTACTACTTGTTTACTAGCATTTTGTACAGGAATATTATTATTAAATTCAATATCCTTCATCTCAGGAATTGGTTTATTATTTTCTTCGTTCATCTTATCACTCCTATTATAATTATTATGACATATTAAAGAAGCAAATCCAATAAAAACCGATATCAAAAAAGAAAACTTTACACAAAAAAATTATACATATTTGTATAATTTAAACTTTAAAAAATATTAGTAAAAAAGAAACACCAAACAAAAATATATAAAATACAACATATAATTATTTTAAACATATTTTT
>JAZRPV010000051.1:0-83026 GCA_045649455.1 Bacilli bacterium
CCTAATTCTGATTAATTTAATTTTATTGTCTTTTAAAACTTTGTACTTATTTTGTTCACGTAATATAGATTTACTATTATTCTGAAATCTTGCACCATCATATTCTATACCAATAAAATAATCTGATAAATAAATATCAACCTCTTGATTATCAATTAAATATCTATTTTGAACATTTGTAAATTCTTTTTTTAAATAATAATAAATTGTTTGTTCTGCAAAAGATGTTTGTGTTTCGTTAGCACAATAAGGACAGCCCGTATTGTTTGTTGTTCTGCTTGAAATTGTTGTTTGCCACTCATGCCCCTTATCACATTTCCACCATACTTTTTTATTTGAACTTGGAGTAACTTCACTCGGTTTTAATTCGCCATTTTTTGAATAATTCCACTGATTTGATATATTTGGATAATTAGAACTAAGAGACCCATTGTTACAAATTGAATTATTTATTCTAGTTTTAATAAACTTCTTTTTGCTACATTCAGGACATCCAGCACCTTGATTCCTAGATTTTATTTCTGCATTCCATTCATAACCACAATTTGAGCATTTCCACCATACATGTTCGTGTGAATTTGGTGAAACACATTTTGGATTGATTTGATTCTTTTTATAATTCCATTCCAAAGACAAATTATAATTTAAAGTTACTAAATCATTAAACCCACTCAATGTTTTTCTATTAGAACAATAAGGACAGCCCGCATTAGAAAGTGTTCGACTAGAAACAACAGCCTGCCATTCGTGTCCATTATTGCATATCCACCATACCTTTTTGTTCGAACCAAGAGTTATTTTGTTGATATCCATATCTTTGTTTTTTTCATAATTCCACTCATTGATCAATTTTTTATTGTCTATAAGTAAGTTTGACATCAAAATCACTCCTTTTATTTATTCTATTATACCATAAATGTTATCTATTATTTATTTACTTGATTATTTCGAAGTTTAATTTCCATTCAAGGTATTCGTCATCTGATATTTCTAGATTTTCTCTTTTTTCTTTCATTTTTTGCCATTCTCTAATAGCATTTAAAACAACCTCATTATATTCAGTATCTTCATGACTGTCACAATCAAATTTTATCTCATAATATGGGAACTCCTCTTCTAACCACATATGAAAATAAATAACATCTATTGGATTATTAAAATCATATTTCTTTATAGCATCAACACTTACTTCATATAACTCTGCTATTTCTTGTAGTCTTCCTTTACTTGGACCCCTATAGTTGGTTTCATAACTATTAAAAGTTTTATGTGGTTCTTTACCTCCAAATCCAAAATATTCTGCTACATCATCTAAACTCATATGTCTAAGTCTCCTTATATACTTAAGTCTAGCTCCTTGAGAAAGATTGTTTAAAGTTGGTTTAACATAATACATTTTCATCATTCCTTTCTTATTTGTATATTTTTCCAATAAAAAATAGCCGCCCAAACTATATTGCTACTATTTTTATCAAAAATTAAATTTTCTAGTACAACATTAACTAATTCTTTTTTATTCTTTTATTTACCATTTTCTTTTTATTGCAACAAAAAAGAGCCTTTCAGCTCTTTCATATTATTTTATTATTTACCCAAATTTACCATGTTTCTAATAAAGTTTCTTCTTAATGACCTAGTATATATCTTTGTATGTTCGTTAATTTCCTCTTCACTTAGTTGCTCCAACTCATGAGCTGGTGTATAAACTGAATCTAGAAATGTATTTATATTTACTAACTTTGGTCTTACTTGTTTTAATACTTTAATAGTTTCTAAAATATCATCTTTAGTTTCAGTAGGAAATCCAGATATAATACTTAAATAAAATTTTTTCTTATCAATTGAATTTATTTTATTATAAAAGTCCCAAAACTCTTCCATAGTAAAACCTTTATTCATAAGTCGCAATAATCTATCACTACCTGATTCTAACGAAGAATTTATTAAATCTACCTTTTTTAAATATTTTAATCTATCAGCAAAGTTTAGTTTAATAGCATCACTAATGGCTAGTCCACCTAATTCAACATGTCTTATATTATCTTTACCTTCAATGTATTCACAAAGTTCAATTAATTTAGATTCTTTATATAAGCCTAATCCATATTGTGATAAATTTAACCCCCTTAACTGAACATATTTAACTTTTTCTTCATCCATTTCATCTATAAATCTTTTTACTTTTTCAATAGGCATATCCATTAATTCACATTTTAAGTAATTTGATTTACAAAAAGAGCAATTGTGAGTACATCCGTTTTGCAAATAAATATTTGCTTGTAATTTATTATATTCACATATACCATAACCTTTAGTTGTATCAAAATTTTCACTTTTTTGACTTTGACTATTAATTAATTTTAGTAATTCATTAGGATTATAATGTTCTATAACAAAATCAATATTATTTTTTATATTCTTTTCTAATTCTTTGTATTCTTCAACATTTTTAAATCCTCTTGTAATACAGCCTGTCAAATATGTAACTGCATTTTCTCTTTTTTTTGAAAGAACATAATTAATTTGCATTAGAGTTGCATATATATTTTCATCGCTACAACAACAACCACCTAACATGACTATAGTATCTGCTTCATCAAAATTATTAGTTAATTCATAGTTTTTTTCTAAACAATCACCTATATAATCATTTTGATAATTCACACCACAACTATGTAACTTAACAATCATTAATTTCATAGTATCCCCCTCGTTTGATTTAGTATTATAACACAAATTATAAATATTACAAAATTATAGTTGCTTATATAGTTTGATAGTTTCAATAATACATTTTCATCATTCCTTTCTTATTTGTATATTTTCCCAACAAAAAATAATCGCCCGAACTATATTGCGACTATTTTTATCAAAAATTAAATTTTCTAGTTATAACATCTGTTAATACTTTTTATTTTTTTATTTTTCAATCCTTTCTTTTTATTACAACAAAAAAGAGCTTTTCAGCTCTTTCGTATTATTTTATTTAAGCACGCTTATGCGTTCTATTTTTCGTTCGCTTTTAAAGCAGCTTGTGCAGCAGCTAATCTTGCAATTGGTACTCTAAATGGAGAGCATGATACATAGTTTAATCCTACTTTATGGCAGAATTCAACAGATGCTGGATCTCCACCATGTTCACCACAAATTCCTAATTTAATATTAGGTCTTGTTGATTTACCTTTTTCAGCAGCCATTTGAACTAATTGTCCAACACCAGTTTGGTCTAATTTAGCAAATGGATCTTGCTCATAAATTTTGTTTTCATAGTAAGAATCTAAGAACTTACCAGCATCATCACGAGAGAATCCAAATGTCATTTGAGTTAAATCGTTTGTTCCAAATGAGAAGAATTCAGCTTCTTCTGCAATCTTATCTGCAGTTAATGCAGCACGTGGAATTTCGATCATTGTACCAATATGATATTCAATATCTGAGTTCTTTTCTTTTTTTACTAATTCAGCAGTTTCAACAACCACATCTTTAACGAATTTTAATTCTTTAACTTCACCTACAAGTGGAATCATGATTTCAGGAATAATATCGAATCCGTCTTCTTCTTTAACTTCAATTGCAGCTTCCATTAATGCACGAGTTTGCATTCTAGCTATTTCTGGATAAGTAACAGCAAGACGACATCCTCTATGTCCCATCATTGGGTTAAATTCATGTAATTCATCACATACTGCTTGAACTTTTTCTACTGTTAATCCCATAGCATCAGCTAATTGTTTCATTTCAGCTTCTGTTTTTGGAATAAATTCATGTAATGGTGGGTCGATATAACGAACTGTCATTGGACGTCCCTTTAATTCTTTATACATTGCTTTGAAATCACCTTTTTGGTAAGGGATTAATAAGTTTAAGTATTTTTCTCTATCTTCTACTGTTTCAGATAGAATCATTTTTCTTAAATTAAAGATTCTTTCTTCATCAAAGAACATGTGTTCAGTACGGCAAAGACCAATACCTTCAGCTCCTAATTCAATAGCTTTTGCAGTATCTTTTGGAGTATCAGCATTTGTTCTAACACTTAGTATTCTAAATTTATCAGCCCATTGCATAACACGGCCAAATTCACCAGCAATTGTAGCATCTACAGTTTTGATTTCTCCATCATAGATGTTACCAGTTGTACCATCAATTGAGATTATATCTCCTTCATGATAAGTTTTACCAGCTAATGTGAATTCTTTAGCTTCTTCGTTCATCTTAATATCACCACATCCTGAAACGCAGCAAGTACCCATACCACGAGCAACAACAGCAGCGTGTGAAGTCATACCACCACGAACTGTTAAGATACCTTGCGCAGCTTTCATACCAGTGATATCTTCTGGTGAAGTTTCAAGTCTTACTAATACAACTTTTTCACCTTTACCACCGATACCTTGAATAGCAGCGTCTTCAGCAGTGAATACTACTTTACCACAAGCAGCTCCTGGTGAAGCACCTAAACCTTTTCCCACTGGTTTAGCATTTTTTAATGCAGTAGCATCAAATTGTGGGTGTAATAATGTATCTAAGTTCCTTGGATCAATCATTAATACAGCTTCTTCTTCAGTACGCATTCCTTCATCTACTAAATCACATGCTATTTTTAACGCAGCTTGTGCAGTTCTTTTACCATTTCTAGTTTGTAGCATATAAAGTTTACCATGTTCAACAGTAAATTCCATATCTTGCATATCTCTATAATGATTTTCTAATGTTTTACATACTTCTTTGAATTGCTCAAAAGCTTCTGGGAATTTTTGAGCCATTTCATTAATATGCATTGGAGTACGAACACCAGCAACAACGTCTTCACCTTGTGCATTTGTTAGGAATTCTCCAAATAATCCTTTTTCTCCAGTTGCTGGATCACGTGTAAATGCAACACCAGTACCACAGTCTTCTCCCATGTTACCGAATGCCATTGATTGTACGTTTACAGCAGTTCCCCAAGAATATGGAATATCGTTATCTCTTCTGTATACATGTGCTCTTGGGTTATCCCATGAACGGAATACAGCTTTAACAGCTCCCATTAATTGTTCTTTTGGGTCACTTGGGAAGTCTTTTCCGATTTTTGCTTTATATTCAGCTTTGAATTGATTTGCTAATTCTTTTAAGTCATCAGCAGTTAATTCAACGTCTAAAGTAACTCCTTTTTCTTCCTTCATCTTATCGATAAGCTCTTCAAAGTATTTTTTTCCTACTTCCATAACTACATCTGAATACATTTGGATGAATCTTCTGTAGCAGTCATAAGCCCATCTTGGATTTCCAGATTTTTCAGCTAATGTTTCAACAACTTCTTCATTTAAACCTAAGTTAAGGATTGTATCCATCATACCAGGCATTGAAGCTCTAGCTCCTGATCTTACTGATACTAATAATGGATTTTCTTTATCACCAAATTTTTTACCAGTGATTTCTTCCATTTTAGTGATATACTCATTAATTTGAGATTGGATTTCTTCATTGATTTCTTTTCCATCTTCATAGTATTGAGTACATGCTTCAGTAGTAATTGTAAATCCTTGTGGTACAGGTAATCCAATGTTAGTCATTTCTGCTAAGTTAGCACCTTTACCTCCAAGTAAGTTTCTCATTTCAGCATTTCCTTCGCTAAATAAGTATACGTATTTCATACTGATTTATTCCTCCCTATTATGCAATTGTCATCCCGACATGATTAGTATAGCAATTTAGGGCCTTTTAGACAAGAAAAATCAGTCTATTTCACACTTTTTTTACAAACAAAAAGAGACTTATTTTATTAAAGTCTCTAAATCTTCTAATTCTTGATAACCAACGGTTTGATTTACTAGTTTTCCATCCCTATATATTTTAATTGCAGGTATTGATAAAACTTTATTTTGAATTGCTAATTGTTGGAAATCATCAACATTAATTTTAACAATTTTTAATTCTTTATTTTTCTTAGCAAGTTCTTCTAAAACTGGTGTTAACATTTGACATGGTCCACACCAATCTGCATAGAAATCTACTAAAACCAAACCTTCTTTTGTTAGTTCTGTAAATTCTTTTTCTTCTTTTAAATAAATCATATTTCTCCTATTTGTATTTATCGATTACTTTGTTAATTCCTTTTATTCCTTTTAATTTATCTAAAATGACTAATTGTTCTACTGTTTTAGGTGTTACTAAATCATATTTTAACATTACGTCTACTGTTTTTAAGTTAGCCTCATTTGTAGTTATTTTCTTTTGAGCAACTTCATCAACTAATTCATATACATCTTTCATTGAATTAGTTACATCTTTAGATGCAGATGATAAAATTGGTGTTTTATATACAATTGTTTTTACTAAACTACTATTTGTAAAATTACTTGTGTAACTTGCAGGTAATCCTGTAATTATTAATAGGATTACAAATATTAATACATATCCTTCTAATAAACCAAGAATTAATCCTCCTATTTTAGATGGAATTAATAAAATAATAGTCCAATTAACTAACTTTTGGAAAATTCCTGATATTTTTAAAATAATATTATATATTGCATATAAAACTGTAAAGATAATTACAAAACCTAAAATTTGATATAGAAGTATATTTAATGTTGTCATTCCTTCTATTGGTGAACCATTAAAATTAAAGAATGGTAACCATTTACAGAAAAGATTTCCTAATTCTCCTTTAAATATAAATGAAATTACTAAAATAATAATCATTCCAATAAATTGAACTGCTTCTTTAATAACTCCTTGTTTCCAACCTACTACTCCGAACATTACTAATAGTAATAATATTACTATGTCTATTGCTGTCATTTTTTATCCCTCCATATTTTCATTATAAACTATTTATTAAAATTATGCTATAATATTTTTGAGGTGATACTAGTGAATGTAGTTATTAAAGTAAATGATGAAATTAAAGAAAAAATGATTGAATATTATAAAGATAAAAAAAGAGATAAGGTAATTCCTTATGTAGTTTTTCAGGCTGAAGAAGAAGATACAGTTATTACAATGTATGAATCAGGTAAAGTTATGTTTCAAGGGACTAGTGCTGATGTTGATGCTGCTATGTGGGGTGTTGCTTTAGAAAATACAAAAGAAAAACAAGAAGAAAATAAAAAAGCTAGTGAAAAGTATTATTATTGTAATTCAGTTGGTTCTGATGAAGTTGGAACAGGAGATTATTTTGGTCCAATTGTTGTTACGGCAACATATGTAAGAAAAGAAGATATTCCTTTCTTAGAAGAATTAGGTGTTGGTGATTCTAAAAAGATCGATGATGAAAAGATAAAAAAGATTGCTCCTCAAATTGCTAAGAGAATTAAATACAGAAGTACAATTTTAACTAATAAAGAATATAATGAAAAATATACTAAAGATACTAATATGAATAAGATTAAAGCAATTCTACATAACAATGTTTTATATAAATTAATGCAAGAAGAAAAACCTGAAATTGATTATATAGTTGTTGATGAATTTGCAAGAGAAGCAAGATACTATGAATACTTAAGTGGTACTAATGTTGTACAAAGAAATATTACATTCATGACTAAAGCAGAAGATAAAAATCTAGCAGTTGCATGTGGTTCTATTATTAGTAGATATTTATTCTTAAAAGAATTTGATAAGATATGTGATGAAGTTCACTTGCCATTAGTAAAAGGTGCTGGTAAAGATGTAGATACCATTGGTGAAGAAGTTGTAGAAAAATTTGGTAAAGAAAAACTTCAAGATATTGCAAAAGTTAATTTTAAAAATACTGATAGAATTTTACATACAATGGTTTATTAATATAAAAAGAAAAATAGTTCATTCGAACTATTTTTTTCTTGTATAAACTAAGTGTTTATATTTAATTTCTTCATGTTGATGTTCACATAGTACTTCTTGATCCCAATCATTTTTATCAAATGTTGGAAAATATACATCAGCTGTTGTTTCTGCATCAACTTCAGTTAAAATCATCTTATCTGAGAAATCTAACATTTGTTTATATACTTGTGCTCCACCAATTACCATTACTTCTTGTTCTAGATTTTTTATAAATTCTAGTAAACTATCAATGTCTCTAAATACTTTTATTTGGTCTGTTTCTTCTAATTGTTGATGTGTTAATACCAAATGTAGTCTTCCTGGTAATAATCTTGGTAATGAGTCTAAGGTCTTCTTACCCATTATTATTGGCTTACCCATTGTTTGTTCTTTAAAGAATTTTAAATCTTCTGGAAGATACCATAATAATTTATTATCTTTTCCTAATTCTAAGTTTTTGCCTACTGCGGCGATCATTGTTATGTTCTTCATATTAAATACCTAATGGGAATGGAAGTTGTGGATTTCTAGTTTTTACTTTTTGAATTGCTTCTTTATCAAGTATTTTTATATCATCTGATGTAAATTCATCAAAACTAGTTGCTTCGTCCCTTATTTTTATTGTTGCATCTATGTCACTAATTGGTTCTCTATTTAGCATTTCAATTGCTTGATCTAAATGTCTATCATACAATTGAACATTTACTGGTTTCCATGTAAACATTCCTGGTTTCATACCTACTTCTTTAGCTACCATCATAAGTAGTTCAGCATATTGAACTTGGTTGATGCATCCTGCTGTTGCAAAGTCACTTGATCTTTGAACCATTGTCATATCAAGATAATCTTCTCCATCCCAGTCATGTCTTACATTCCAAATAGTTAGGAATGCACATGGTTTTAATCCATGTTCTTTATCAAAATCATCTGTTTGCCATAAACAAGTTATTAATCTTCTACTGTCTGGATTGGCTTTAATTCCTTTTTCAATATTTCCTTTTATTACGTCAATTACTTCACGTCTAATCATGTTTCTTGGACCTGTTGTTCCACCATAACATGATCCAATTGTTGGATGCCCATCTTCATTTAACTTGTATGAACCATCGGGATTTCTTAATGCCCAATCTTTCCACCAATTATCAATATCTTCTTGTTCTTCCCAAGTGTTTTTACCTAACATTGAATCAAATAATACTAAGTCATTTGATTGTTGTTGATAAATCCATAAAATTTCAGCACAACTTGCTTTTGTAGCGATTGGTCTTAGAGTGATCATAGGTGATTCACCTTTTGATAAGTCATAAGTACACTCTACTCCATTATTGACACTGATAGTATGAGCTGGGACCCAAATTTCTAAGCCATCTTCTTTTGTTTTAACGCTTTCGTTTATTCCTACTTGAATCTTTTTACCTTCTTTTGTAGTTACAATTCTTTTTTCCTCATCATATGTTGCGCCTTCGTAATAATCTTCATAGTGTGGTCTTGGATTATGGTCTAAGCAACCATTTTGTAAGATATGGTCCATGATAACTTTAGTATACATATCACCCTTAGTTCCTACTGGATTACCTTGTTTATCTACTAACATTCCATTTTTTACTTTTGGTTTTGGATAAGATACTCTTTTTAATTTTATTGGTACTTCTCCTAGTCTTATTTTTGCTAAATTAAATCTATTTAAATCAAATTTACTCATTTTATGTCCTCCCTATTTTTATTGTTTGTATTTGATTTTTTCCTTTTGTATAATATCACCTTAACTCTCTTAACTATTGTATCACACCAATTATTATTACCTTGTTGCATTTGCAACATTTTACATAAAAAACAAAAAAAGAACGAATTATTTTTCGTTCTCTTTAGTAAATTTATTGAATTTAGTTATTTCACTATCTTTAGATAATGTTTCACCTAATTTTTCAATTAGTTTTTTCTCATCTTTTGATAATTTCTTAGGTGTTAAAACTTTAAATACAACATACATATCACCTTTGCGATTACGATAGTTGTCTTCTACACCTTTACCACGAATACGTTGTTTATCTCCACTATCTGTTCCAGCAGGGATATTCAATTTTACATTACCGTGAATTGTAGGAATATTTTTCTTACATCCTAATATAGCTTCTGATATTGTAAGTGGTACTTCTAGATATATATCTTCATTTTCTCTAATAAAATATTCATGATCTTCTACGATAAATTCAATATATAAATCTCCGTTTGGTCCGCCATTTGATCCTGGATGACCTTTTCCTGTTACTCTTTGACGATCTCCAGATTGTACTCCTGAAGGAATATTGATTGTAATCTTTTTAGTTTTTTCTTCTTTTCCTGTTCCATTACAATCTTTACATTTTCTTTTGTATGTCTTTCCTTTTCCATTACAATCAGGACATGCTTCTTGTGACATAAACGATCCAAGAATTGTTTGTCTAGCAGTTGTAATAACTCCTTGACCTTTACAAGTACTACATGTTTCCGGCTCAAATCCACCATGTCCATGACATTCTTCACAATCTTCTACTACGTCGATAGAAAATTTCTTTTCTGTTCCATAAATAGCTTCTTCAAAGCTTATTTGCATACGCATTAATGCATCTGCTCCACGACGTGCTTTGGTACGAGATGATGAACCACCAAAGTTTCCAAAACCTCCACCAAATCCTCCTCCGAAGACTGAGTCAAAGATATCTCCAAAGTCAAAATCCGCTCCGCTGAATCCTTGAGAAAATCCACCAAATCCTCCAGCGCCAGGTCCACCATTACCTACTCCTGCATGTCCGAATTGGTCATATGATTTTCTTTTTCCTTCATCTGATAATACTGAATATGCTTCTTGAGCTTCTTTAAATTTATCAGCAGCAGAAGGATCATCTTTATTTAAGTCGGGATGAAATTCTTTTGCTTTTTTTCTATAGGCACTTTTAATTTCTGCCTCAGTTGCATTTTTACTTACACCTAAGACGTCATAGTAATCTCTTTTTTCTGATGCCATTATTTCACTCCTTTTTCTATACTTAAATTAAGTAGTCCAAAAACGGACTACTTAATTATATTATTCTTCTTCGATATCTGCTTCTTGAACATCATCGTCATTCTTTTTTGATTTTTTCTTTTTAGATTTTGAATCTTCTTCATCATCTTCATTATCTTGATTTTCTTGACGTTCTTTTGCAGCTTGTTCATATACCTTTGTTGCTAAAGCCATTGCTTTTTCTTGTAATGCTTCTTTTTTATCTTTAATCTTTTCAACGTCACCTTTTTCTAAAGCTTTCTTAACATCTTCGATTAATTCTTCTACTTCTTCTTTTTCATCATCTTCGATTTTTCCTTTTAAATCTTTTAATGATTTTTCAGTTTGGAATACTAAAGCTTCTGCTTCATTTTTAACTTCTGCTTCTTCTTTACGTTTTTCATCTTCTTCTTTATGTTCTTCAGCTTCTTTTCTCATTCTTTCGATTTCATCATCTGAAAGATTTGTTGTTGAAGTGATTGTAATTGATTGTTCTTTATTTGTTCCTAAATCTTTAGCTTTAACATTTACGATACCATTTGCATCGATATCAAATGTTACTTCAATTTGTGGTACTCCACGTGGTGCAGCAGGAATATTTGATAATTGGAATCTTCCTAATGTTTTATTATCTGCAGCCATAGTTCTTTCACCTTGTAAAACATGAATATCTACTGCAGGTTGATTATCTTGAGCAGTTGAGAAGATTTCTGTTTTAGATGTTGGAATAGTTGTATTTCTTGGAATTAATGTTGTCATAACATTTCCTAATGTTTCAAGTCCAAGTGATAATGGTGTAACGTCTAATAATACGATATCATTAACGTCTCCAGTTAAAACTCCACCTTGAATTGCAGCTCCCATTGCAACTACTTCATCTGGGTTAACTTCACGTGATGGTTCTTTTCCTAATTCTTTAGTAACAGTTTCATATACTAATGGTACACGAGTTGATCCACCAACTAGGATAACTTTATCAATGTCTTTTTTAGTCATTTTAGCATCTTTTAACGCTTTCTTAACTGGTTCTAATGTAGACTCTACTAAATCTTCGATTAAGTCTTCAAATTTAGCACGAGATAAAGTCATATCTAAGTGAACTGGTTCTCCATCTTCATCTTTAGCGATGAATGGTGCAGAAATTTGTGTTGATACCATTCCTGATAAATCTTTTTTAGCTTTTTCAGCAACTTCTTTTAAACGTTGCATTGCCATTTTATCATCTGATAAATCAATATCATTTTCTTTTTTGAATTCTTTAACAATATGTTTAATGATTCTTTCGTCGAAGTCATCTCCACCTAGTTTATTGTTTCCGTTAGTAGCTTTAACTTCGAATACTCCATCTCCTAATTCAAGGATAGATACGTCGAAAGTTCCTCCTCCTAAGTCATAAACTAAAATTGTTTGTCCTTCTTCTTTTTCAAGTCCATATGATAATGCTGCAGCTGTTGGTTCGTTGATAATTCTTTCTACTTCTAAACCAGCAATTTTACCAGCATTTTTTGTAGCTTGACGTTCTGCATCTGAGAAGTAAGCAGGTACTGTAATAACAGCTTTTTCTACTTTTTCTCCTAAATATGCTTCTGCATAATCTTTAATATAAGATAAGATCATTGCAGAAATTTCTTCTGGTGTATATTTTTTACCATCTAATTCTACTTTTTTACTTGTTCCCATTAATCTTTTGATTGATGAGCATGTATTTGGGTTTGTAAGAGCTTGACGTTTAGCTGCTTCTCCTACAAGTCTTTCTCCTTTTTTAAATGCAACAACTGATGGTGTTGTTCTTCCTCCTTCAGGATTTGGAATAATTTTTGGTGCTCCTGCTTCTAACACAGCTGCACATGAGTTTGTTGTACCTAAATCGATACCAATAATTTTTGCCATATATATTTATCTCCTTATTTTTGATTAATTTTTACTGAGGCAGGTCTAATAACTCTGTCTTTTAATTTATATCCTTTTAGTAATACTTCTAATACTACTTCATCTTCATATTCGTCCACTGAGTCAACAACTAGTGCTTGTTCTAAAGTTGGATCGAAAATTTGTCCTTGGCGAGAAATTTCTTCTACACCGAATTTCTTTAAAATATCAGTTAAATTAGCATACATCATTTTAAATCCAACTAAGAATTTTGATAATTCATCAGTTAGGTTATTATCATCTAATTTAATTGCTCTTTCGAAGTTATCAACTACTTGAATTAGTTCTAAGATTAAATCTTGGTTAGCATATTTTAATAACGATGCTGTTTCTTCATCTTTACGACGACGATAGTTAACTAATTCTGCTTGAGCTAGTTTTACTTTATCTACTAGTTCATTATTTATTTGAGTTAATTTATTGATTTCTTCTACTAATTTATTATCTTGACCATTACAGCAACAACTTTCACCACAAGAGCAGTTAGCATCTTCAACATGGTTACATTGGTGTTCATGGTTTTGACAGTTACATGTATGTTCTACATTTTGTTTTACTTCTTCATTAATTTCCATTTACTTAATTACCTTTCTATATTGTCTTTCATATATTCTAGCAATCCAACAACACGATCGTATTCCATTCTTTTTGGTCCAACTATTGCAATTGTTCCTTCTTCATCGCCTTGTTTGAATTTTGTTTTGATAACAGTTACATCACTATCGATATTGTTTTCATTTCCAATATATACTTTGATGTTGTTGTCATCATCTTCTTCAATTCCTTGTAGAAGATCACTACTTTCTAGTTTATTGAAGACTGTTTTAATTTTTTCAATGTTACTACTAAACTCAGGTTGTTCTAGTATTTTATTTCTTCCTACTATACTTACTTCATGATTAGTAAAATCATTAAATACATGATAGAAGGCATTATATAATTGTTCATGTTGTTTAACATAATTTCCAATTATAGGTTTAATCTCGAACTCCAACTTATTACTTACTTCATCAATTGGTGTTCCAGCAATAAGGTTGTTGATTAATCCAACGGTCTTTTTAACTTCACTTAGTTGCACATCATATAGTTTTATATTTTTGTGCTCTACATGACCTTTGTCAGTTACTATAATAACAATAATACTAATATCATCAATCGGAACTACCTCTATTTGTTTAAGAAGGTTCTCATGAGAATTACTTCCAAGTATGATTGTTGTATAGTTTGTAATATCTGATATAACTTGTAATGATTTTGAAATTACATCAGATAACGCTAGTTGCTGATTCTTAAATACCCTTTGTAACTTCAACATATCTTCAGCGTTCATTTTCTTTAGTTCCATTAGATTATCTACATAATAACGATAACCTGCTTCACTAGGTACACGCCCAGATGATGTATGAGTCTTTTCTAGTAGATTTGCTTCTTCTAAAGCTGCCATCTCGTTTCTAACTGTTGCAGATGAACAATTTAGAGCTTTTGATATTGATTTAGAGCCAACTGGTATTGGTTCTTTAATATATCTTTCTACTATCATTTTTAAGATTTTGTTTTGTCTATCAGTCAACATAACATCAACCTCCTAGCACTTCAAATTATCAAGTGCTAATTATATTTTAGACTTATTTTTAGCACTTGTCAATCTTTTGTGCTAATTATTTCTAAAAAGAAAAAAGTAGTTGTAAAACTACTCTTTTTAATATTCTGCATTAACAACTCTAAATCTTGTACTATAATCAGTATCTGATGATGTATCAGTATAAGATATAATGTTTCCTGATGGTTGTTCATACATAAAACGTTCATTGCTTCCGATTGCCGGACCGGAGATTAATGATTTAAATTGATATGTACCATTTCCTAACGGAATGATATTCCATAGGTCCCATTCATAATTTCTTATAGTTGCTGCGGCATTAATATTTTCACCAATTTCATTTGTACCCTCAGCAATTTGCATAGCGTGGTTATTTTCACTTTCCATAACTCTATATAATGCAAAAGCATTCCATTGCTCTTTTAAACCAATGTTTGTATCATATGCTGTTACTTTTTCAATTGTCCATTTTTGAAGTTTTTTTCCTTCAAAGTTATCCATTGTTACGTTTGCTTTATTTGGAGCAACCATATCACGAGCATTTTGAGAAGTTAAAACTTTCGAAGGATTTGTAATTGAAAATATATAGTATCTTCCTGATGGCAATGATTCAACCGGATCAGCTTGCCATGGGGAATAATGTTCTCCTAAAGCAGAGGCAATAACTGATGTGGTCACATCAGTAGATTTGTTTTTTACCATCTTCCAATCTGAACCATTTTTTGATACTTCCAATGTATTATTATAATATGATCTATTAGCAGTTGCATAATAATGCCATATTCCTATTTCACTTAAGTTATATATTCCACCTAAATCAATTTGGGTACATCCAGAAACAACCCCATGATTATTTCCAATATCCCCATCAGTTATATATGAGGCATTTGTAACATTTGAAGCAGCTTTTCCTTTTGCTAGGTTGACTCCATTTGTAATATCAATAGCTTGAATTTCAACTAATTGATTTGAATTTGTTCCTGTACTTCCATTCATACAATGCTTTATATATCTTACTTCTGTTAGCTTATACGATTTCATTGGCGGATATTGAGAAGATGCTCCTTTTGATACTAATTCAATATTTGCTTTTCCATATGTATTATTTACTTCTTCTACTGTTAATCCATTTATAAAATATTTTCCTGAATAATGAGATGTTTGGCCTGTTGCAGCACCCGCTTCAGAAAGTGATTGAGCTCCAGCGTGTCCTGCAATATATGATTTTTTACTATAACCACTTGCTCTCATTATTGTCGCTGTTTCAGTAGCTGTATTTACACGAACTTCAGTATTACCTTTATTAAACGCTGTATTACATGCAGTTGATGTTGTACATGAATTTCCTAAATAAAAATATAATTTAGCATTTTCTGGTAAGTATATAACTCCAGAAGTATAATCTCCAAGACCATCTGATGTTTGTGCTCCCCATAATTCAATTTTATACCATCCTGCTTGACCATAAGGAACAATATATTCTTGTGCCGTTCCTAAGTAAGCAAATGTTGTTTCAGTTTCACCATATCTATTTAATTCTTCTTCAATCTTTTTTACCAATGTCGCAGTGTTTTGTCTATTTTGGGACATAATTCCCATTAATAATGTCATAACTAAAAAACCAACTGACATTAGTCCATATAATAATGTTGTGATTGCAAACCCTTTATTATTCATTTTTTTCATCATTTTCACCACTATTCTCTAGTATGATTTTAGCATATTTTTTTTAAGATGACTACCCATTTATCGCCGTATTTTCTATCCTTTACAACCTCATAATTTTCAGGATAAACAATTTTATCTAATGAGTCGTTTTCACATATAATTAGACCATCTTCATTTAACATATCATATTCATCAATTAGTTTAATACTTTGTTCTATATAGTCTGTTTTATATGGTGGATCTAAAAATATTAAATCCATCTTTTTATCTTTTAAATAATTTAAGGCTTTTTTATAATCTAAATTAATTACTTCTGCTTCGTTTATCCCGATATTATTTAAATTATTCTTAATAGTAATTGCTGCTTTTTTATTAAAATCTACTAAGTAGGCATAAGATGCTCCTTCTGATAAAGCTTCAATTCCTAGATTACCACTACCTGAAAATAAATCTAATACAATTGCATTATCTAGATGATTTTGAATAATCGCAAACAAACTTTCCTTAACACGTTCCATTGTTGGTCTTGTCCCATCTAGATTATGTCCATCTAAGTTACGTCCTTTATATTTACCACTTATTATTTTCATAAACCACACTTATCCTTCTTTGTAATTTGTTTTAGTTCACTATTTATTTTTAAAATTAATATATTTAAATCAGTTTCCTTTTCTTTGTATTTTCTAAATAACTCATTATCTAGAATTTGTTTTTTTAAACTTTCTCGTGGATATAGATGATATTCATTAAGAAGTTCTAATAACTTTTTATCCTTTTTTATTTCTTGATTTAACTCTTTAATATCTAATACTTCTTTAGAATTTGATAAAGAGGCTTTTAATTCATTTACTTTTTCTATTAATGTTTCCATATATAAATTGTATCATAAAGTTTATTTAAAGACATCTATTAATGAAGCAATTGTCTCAATACTTTCAGACAATCTTTTAATTTTATCTTCTTTGGTTTGCTTATAATACTTTTTAGCAGATTCTTCTATATCTTTTATTACCAAAGGATTTCTAATTAAATTTTTATATAATGATGAATCTTCTCTTAAATACGAATAAATCAAAGGATTGGTTTTTATATAATTTATAGTCTTATAATTCATTAGTCCTCGAAATATTTATAGAGAGGTTTCTTCTCATATGGTAAAGAAGAGTTATTTAATTGCCCTACTCCTATGTCTTGAATTACACTTATGGTCTTCTGAAGGTTATTTATTGTTTTTTGTACTGATGATAGATCTATATTTTTAATATTATTTATTATATCTTTTATATTTGTTGTTTCTGTAGATAAGTAATTATCCCATATAGAATTATCTTCTCCATATATTTCATATAGTTCATATAGTTTTTGCCATGATATATCATTATTCATTACTTTAGTAGCAAGTTCAGGATGTTTTTTTGCAAATAATTTAAATGATTCTTTTGACATATAATCACCAGTATATTTTATGTAATAAAAAAAGAAATAGACTATTCTATTTCTTTATATATTGATTTACTACTTGAGGTTCAGACATTTGATTTTGTTCTTGCAATAATTCTGCTAATTCTTCAATTTTAGCAACTATATCTTCTGTTTGATATTGTTTTATATCTGTTTCTTTTAATTCAAAATCTTTTGTTTTTTCATTTTCGTGAGTTTCACTATCAGTTTGATGTATATGTTTTTTAGTCTTTGGTGGTTCATTTGGTGGATATGGTTTAGTTTTAACTTTATCTTGTGTTAAGTATGAAGTTGCAGTTAAAGCTTGTAGACTTGCTGTTATAACTGATAATAAGTTAATTACTCCCATTTGATTTAATCCTGGTGCGGCTATTCCTACGATAGTTAATCCAAATAAAGCCCATGTTTTTAATTTTCCGGTCATTGTTGATGCTGTTTCATATCCTTTTAATTTTTTATCTGTATTAATTAAAGCAATTACAGCTTCTAAACCAATGTTTAATAATAGTAATGGATTTGATATTGATGCTGCTCCTAATAATGTTGTTGAGAACACTTTGTCTGTTACAGCATCTAAGTCTTTTCCTAATTCACTTTGTAGTTTCCAATGTCTAGCAATAAAACCATCAACAGCATCTGTAAAAGCAAAAGCTCCTGCAGTTAATAAAGTTAAAGGAATATTTCCTGTTATTGCTAAGGGTAATATAACTACTGGTGATAATAATCTTAACGCTGTTAAAATATTAGGAATTTGTTTATGACGTTTACCTGGTGTTCTTAAATCATTAAGTGCATCATCAATAAGTTTTTTATAATGTTTTAATACTTCATTTCTTTCTTTTTTCATAATATCCCCTCGAAAAGTACTATATATTATAACATAAATGTTCAAAAAAATAAAGACTAGTTTTACTAGTCTCTATTTTTAACTTAAAAAGTCATCTATTGTCATTAAACGATCATCTATTTCTTTTAAAGAAACTCTTTCTTTTTTTGGAGGTTCTTTTTCTTCTAGAACTTCAATTATTTCAGGTTCTTCTTCAACTATTGGACTTGCTGCTATGTTTTCTTGGTGTTGTCTTTCTAACGATGCAACTATAAAGGCATCTGTTATTTGTTTTTTACTTATTAAACTTCCTGTTGAATGACGATCTGCAATTGATAATTCTGTAAGTTTTAGACTCATTATATCTGGATTTTTAATTCCAATATAATTCTTTGGATCAATGATAAATGTCTTTAAGATTTTGTATGGATTAGTTTTAACTTCTCTTATTAATAATAATCCACGACGAGCACGTGTTGATACTTCAAATTCTGTTAATCTTACACGTTTACCTGTACCTTTATCAGTAAGGATTGAGATGAATTCTTCTTTACTGTAATCAAAGTTATTAACTGATACTAAGAAATCATCTTTCATCTTCATGGCTTTAACTCCGGCTGCTTTAACACCAACAATTGGCACTTCTTCAACATCGAATAATAATCCATATCCTGAATCAGTTACAGTGAATAAATATTTATCTTTTTCTACAAATGCTGCAATTACTTCATCATCATCTTTTAATTTCATACAGCTTGTTTCTTTTGAATATCTTTGTAGTTTAAACTCTTTTAATTTAGAACGTTTAATCATACCTTGTTTTGTAGCGATTACAACATTTTCTTCAGTACCGAAGTCATATGCTGGTATTGCAGAAATTACTGTTTCTTCTGGAGAAATTTCAATAATATTACTTACATGTTTAGGCATGTCTTTCCATTTTAAATCTGGTAGCATATGTACTGGGATATGTAGATAGTTTCCAGCATTTGTTATTACTAGAAGTGTATCTGTTGTACACATTTCATACATTCCTAAGATATAATCATTTTCTTTCATTGTTATATCATCTGGAGCAGATGCTGTATAACTTCTGAATGATGTACGTTTTACATAACCATCTTTTGTTACCATTACTACAACATCTTCTTTAGCGATCATTGCAGTTGTATCAATTTTAATTTCTGTAATTTCATCTTTTATATCTGTAAGACGTGGTGTTTCATAATTATCATTTACGTCTTTTAAATCTTTTTTCATTACATCTTTTAATACTTCTTCACTAGCAAGAATTGCAGTTAAACCTTTGATAATCTTTTCTAAGGCTGCTTTTTCATTTTCTAATGCAACTACGTCTGTATTAGTTAAACGATAAAGTTGTAATGTAACGATGGCTTCTGCTTGAGCTTCAGTAAATTCAAATTCTTTTACTAAGTTATCTTTAGCATCAGCTTTATTTTTAGATGCTCTAATTACTTTAATTACTTCATCTAAAATAGAAATACATTTAATTAAACCTTCAACGATATGATATCTTGCTTTTGCATGTTTTAAATCAAATTCAGTTCTTCTTCTAACAACTTCTTTTTGATGTGCGATAAAAGCATCTAATGCTTGAGCTAATCCTAATAATTTAGGTCTTCTATTTACGATAGATACAACATTGAAGTTGTAACTGATTTGCATATCAGTATTTTTTAATAAGTAATTAATAATTAAATCAACATTAGCATTTTTCTTTAAGTCAATTACAATTCTTACATCAGCAGCTGACTCATCTCTTACTTCTGCTATTCCATCAATCTTTTTATCGATTCTAATATCATCTATTTTCTTAACCATTAAAGCTTTATTAACTTCAAATGGAATTTCTGTGATGATAATTTGTGGAGTTGATTTATCTTCGTTTATTTCATAACGACATTTTACAATTATTTTTCCTCGTCCAGTTTCATAAGCTTGTTTTATTCCATCTAGACCTTCAACGATTCCTCCTGTTGGGAAATCTGGTCCTTTAACAAATTGCATTAATTCATCAAGTGTTGATTCTGGATGATCAATTCTATAAATAGTTGCTTGTACCACTTCATTTAAGTTATGAGGTGGAATGTTTGTAGCGTAACCTGCTGAAATACCTTGAGAACCATAAACTAGTAAAGCTGGAAATCTTGCTGGTAAAACAGTTGGTTCAACAGTTGTATCATCGAAGTTTGGTGAGAATTCCACTGTATCTTTATCAATATCTCGTAACATTTCATTAGATATTTTTGAAAGACGAGCTTCTGTGTAACGATAAGCAGCGGGACTATCTCCATCGATAGATCCATTATTACCATGCATATCAATATATGGTAGACGTGTCTTCCATGGTTGAGACATTCTTACCATAGCATCATAGATTGATGAATCTCCATGTGGATGGTAATTACCTATAACGTCTCCGACAGTTTTAGCTGACTTTCTATATCCTTTATCATAAGTATTTTTTTCTTTATGCATTGAATATAGGATACGACGTTGTACTGGTTTTAGACCATCTCTAGCATCTGGGATAGCACGATCTTGAATGATATATTTAGAATAACTTCCAAAACGTTCTCCCATGATATCTTCTAGAGTATAATCAAAAATCTTCTCTAATACTTCTTCTGTTTCATTTTTCTTTTTTGGCATTTTTTATCACCTTTTCTAGTTTATATTTCTAATTTGTAATCATCTTCAAGTGAGAATTCGACATTCTCTTCAATCCATTCTTTTCTAGGTGGAACATCGTCTCCCATAAGAATAGATACTCTTTTTTCTGCTAGGTGTGCATCTTCAATATTAACACGAATTAGTGTTCTGCTACCTGGTTTCATTGTTGTTTCACAAAGTTGGTCTGCGTTCATTTCACCAAGTCCTTTGTATCTTTGAATTTCACATTTCTTTCCTTTTGATTTTTCTTTCATTTCTTCTACTGTATAAGCATATTCTACTGTTTTACCACTTGTTATTTTAAATAATGGTGGTAATGCTACGAATAGTCTTCCATCTTCAATTAATGGTTTCATGTAGCGATAGAAGAATGTTAGTAATAGACATTGAATGTGTCCTCCATCTTCATCGGCATCGGACATGATAATTACTTTTGAATATTCACAATCATTGATATCAAAGTTTGATCCATATCCCGCTCCAATTGTATAAATCATTGTATTAATTTCTTCATTACGAAGAATTTCATCTTCTTTTGTTTTTTCTGTATTTAAAACTTTACCACGTAATGGTAAGATTGCTTGATATTTTCTATCTCGACCTTGTTTTGCTGAACCTCCAGCAGAATCTCCTTCGACTAAGAATAATTCTTTTTTAGTTTTATCTTTACTTTGAGCTGGAGCAAGTTTTCCAGAAAGTGATCTTTCTTCTTTCTTTTTACTTGTACCTTTACGAGCTTCTTCTCTTGCTTTGCGAGCAGCTTCACGAGCAATTTTACTTCTTAAACTTTTATTTAAGATATCTGTTGCAATTGCTTTATTTTCTTCTAGGAAGATTCTCATTTGTTCAGTAACAATTGATTCAACTGAAACTCTTGCTTGTGGAGTTCCAAGTTTTCCTTTAGTTTGTCCTTCGAATTGTAAAATACCTTCAGGAATTTTTAAACTAATTACAGCAGTTAATCCTTCACGAACATCACTACCTTCTAAAGCTTTATCTTTTCCTTTGATAAATCC
Organism: Bacilli bacterium; assembly: GCA_045649455.1. Taxonomy (GTDB): domain Bacteria; phylum Bacillota_I; class Bacilli_A; order RF39; family UBA660; genus JAEDES01. Next base: position 22,008 of record JAZRPV010000051.1, read on the forward strand.
ATTTGATTTAGCATAGTCATTAAATACTTTAGTTAAAGCAGTTTTAAATCCTACTTCGTGAGAACCACCATCTACTGTTTTAACGTTATTAACGAAACTTACAATATTTTCATTATATGTGTCAGTGTATTGCATAGCAATATCTACTTCGATATGTTCTCTTTCACCTGTAATACCTAATACTTTATGAAGTGTTGTTTTTCCATTATTGATTTCTTCAACAAATTCTTCAATTCCTCTTTCATAATGGAATTTAGCACTTCTTTGATCTTCTTCATCTTCTACTTCAATAGTAATTCCTTTTAATAAAAAAGCACTTTCTTGCATTCTTTCACAAATTGTTGTGTATGAGAAATTAATTGTAGAGAAGATTTCTTCATCTGGTAAGAATCTAACTGTTGTTCCTGTTTTACTTGTTGTACCAATCTTCTTTAGTGGAACTGTTACATGTCCACCATTTTCAAATCTAATATATGATTCTTCTTTATCTCTTTTGATAGTTACTTCCATCCATTTAGATAAAGCATTAACTACAGAAGAACCTACACCATGTAGTCCTCCTGATACTTTATATCCATCGCTTTCGAATTTACCTCCAGCGTGAAGGATTGTATATATTACTTCTGGTGTTGATTTACCTGATTCGTGCATTCCTGTTGGAACTCCACGTCCGTGGTCTTCAACACTAACTGATTTATCTTTATGAAGTGTTATTTTTATGTAATCTCCATAGCCGTTAATAGCTTCATCAACTGAGTTGTCAACAATTTCCCAAACTAAATGGTGTAGACCTCTTTTGTCAGTCGAACCAATATACATACCTGGTCTTTTTCTTACTGCTTCTAAACCTTCTAGTATCTTAATAGACTTTGCATCATATTTATCAGCCATTTTATTATCACTCCTAATGTTTCAACTATTAGTTATTATAACGAAAAAAACTTCCTTTTTCAACGGAAGTTTACTTTTTTTGACAAATTTTGTTATATATCAACGACTTTTAGCATTTTTTACTTATTTCCATTAAAGTCAATTTGAATTATTTTTGTTTTATTTCTTTTCTTTTTTATACCATATGGATGTTCTTCATAAGGAATATTTTCTTGCTCAAATAAATCATCTAAAATATCTAATTGTAGATTAAATGGAATATAATCCCAATTCTTAAAAGCATTAATCATTTCTTTATAGCTTACCATTTCTCTGTCATTTACAACAGCATAACTTAAAGCATGATATATAAATGTTGATGCTAAATTTAAATTATTATGAAGTGTTCCGTGCTTATCAACTAATTGTTTACGATATTTTATAGATATTAAGAATAATAATCTTCTTAAAAAATCATAGTCCCAATCTAAAAATGTATTTCCTAATTCTTGCATTCCTTCGTTATTAACATAACAACCTATTAAAGAATATATTTGATTTAAGTCTTCTATATCAAAGTTAGGTGCTTGATTCTTTTCATCTTCTCGACGTAATTCTCCGTATGATGCAATTGAAGGACCTGCATCTTTTCTTATTATTTCATAGAATTTTTTCTTACCAAATTTTACTTTAGATTTTTTTAATTCTTTATATATTTCTTCTTTTAAACCGTGTTTTATAAATAAACATTTACTTAATATTTCTTTAGCATCATTCTCATCAAAAGTTGTTTTTTCATTTGTATTTAAATGATTTAAAATTAGAAGAATTAATCTTCGTACTATTTCTTCTCTATTTAACATTGGAAATGTTTTTGTGATTTCATCATAATAATTAGCATTTATTAAATATAGAAATTGATTTATATTCATTTGATCGTCATCATCTATTCTAGTTGGATATTTTTTCATTTCTTGATGAAGTTCATGTAGAAAAATGGTTGTTGTTTTAGTTACATTATGATCAGCAGAATTAGCTTCTGTCATCATTAAATATGTTTGAGCAGTATGATGTTGATCTCTTATATTACGTTCTTTCATTTTATCTTTTAAATAATTCATTCCAAAATAAATGCATGGACTAAATAATATAGTTCCACCTGTTATAATACTTAATTCATTATCTGTTGGAAATGGTATTAATGTAAGTAGTGATGATATTGATGTAGCCATACCAATACTTGCAATTATCTCAGTTGCTTTATCAGCATGTTTTTGGTATTTGTCTGAATCTCTTTCTTTTTTCATAAGGTTCCCTCTTTTGATTGTATATTATAACATAAAAATATTTATATAAAAGAAAAAACTATGATTTCTCATAGTTTTAAATAGCTCCTCCACTTTTATTATGTACAAGAAGTTCTTCTTCTGTTATAAGATAGTTATGATTATTTTCTACTTCAATATTATATACATAAGTTTTATTATGTCTTTTACTTATATTTTGGATGTTAGTTGGACCTGTTTTAATACTTAATAATTTATCGTTAAATTTTAATTTTTCAGCATTGATCCATCCCTTATTAATTACATAGAATGGGTGTTCTTTTGTGGTATGAATTAATCGATTATTAACTTTTAATGTATAAATTTCATCATTTTGATGAATAAATGTTTCTAGAACTTTCTTTAGTTCTTTTTTATTTGTATCTAGATTATATGAATATACATAGTCTCCTATTTTAATATCTTCTATATTCTTATAGCCATTTTCTACTGCTACCTTTGTATCACCTGTAAAGCAGGTAAAGGTAGTACATGATTTGCTTGTTTGAGAATAAATTATATCGTGTTTTAAATTAGAAATTGTTACTTCACTTGTTGGCACGCTAGTCATTGAGTCTTTTAATTTTACAACTAGTTTAATGTATGCTTTAGTACTTGATGAAGTTGATCCATTTAAACATCTATAGCCCTCTGTATTAATAACATCTCCTACTTGTACTGATGATCCATCTGAATACACTAGTGAAATTTCCAAGTTATTACAAACTAAGTCTGCGTCTGCAGTGTTTCCTGTTGCTGATGTACACTTTGGTGTTGATGAAATTATAGAAGTAATTTCTCCTATTACATCACCATTATTTAATACATCAAAATATAGAGTTACTGAATCTGATGGTTTAGTTAATCCAACACTATATGAAATTGTTGTACCATTTACAACTGGTGTTGTATATGTTGCAGTTCCTGTTTTTGAATTTGTTTTTGTTGTAGAGTTATTTAAATTAATATCCCAGTTTGATGCATTTACTTTGGCGCTTCCTTGAATGGATAGCGTTTCACTTAATGCTGCATATGCAACTGTTAATGATACTATAGATATGATAAGTATTGCGATTAAAGTTGCCCCTATTTTTTTACCTCTTTTACTATAACGTATATTCATTTTTATACACCTCTATTTTCTTAATTATATTATATATGTATATATAAAAGCAATAAAAAAGAACCAATCGGTTCTTAGTCTACATCATTCATCATTTCATATGTTCTTTTTGCTGCACCTTTTACCATCTTTTTCATACGATGCATAGCGATAGGATTTTTCTTCATATACATATATCCTGCTACTCCCATGCCTCCAAGTACAGCCATCATTGTCATTGTTTTTGCTTTCATATAATCACCTCATAAATATTATGAGATGTTTTATTTTACTTTATACCATTTATAAGAAAATCTTTTATAGTTGTTCTTCTTATATCTACTGATGTATTTGCAACTGCTATATCTAATGCAGATATGTCTCCAATAATATATAGTTTCTTTTTACTACGAGTTACACCTGTATATACTAATTTTCTATATAACATTTTATTATAATTTCTTACTATTGGCATAATTACTATATCAAATTCAGATCCTTGAGCTTTATGAATTGAAATAGAATATGCTAGACGAAAATTACTAAAATTAGATGGTGTATATTTAACAACATTTCCATCAAAATTAATATGTATTTCTTTTTTAGGAGAAGTTATTATTTGTTCAATAATACCTATATCTCCATTATAAACATTTTCTTCTGGCATGTTTGTTAATTGAATAACTTTATCTTGTTCTCTAAAAGTAAATTCTCCAATAGTTAGTTCTTTTTTTGATTTATCTTTTTTATTAAAGATTGTTTGTAATTGTTTATTTATTTCGTCTATTCCAACATATGTCTTATACATTGGAGCGAGTATTTGAAAATCTTTATATGAAACATCTTTATATGTTTCAGATATTTCTTTTATATGATTTATTACTTGATCTGGTGTACATGATATAAATGTTAAATCTTCTTCTTTATTAAAGACATCTCGCATTACTTTACCATTTCTTATATCATATGCCAATGTAATAATATTTGAATCTTTTCCTTGACGATATAATTCTTTTAATTTTACTGTTGTTAGTTTTTCTGATGCAATTAAGTCATGTAATAATTGACCTGGTCCAACTGAAGGTAATTGATGATCATCACCTACTAAGATTATTTTACAGTTTGCTGATAATCCTTTTAGAAGAGATGCCATAAGATAAGTATCTATCATACTTGCTTCATCTATTATTACTAATTCAACTCTACTTTTATTATATTCATTTACTTGGAATTTATTTGTTTCTTTTTGCCATTTTAAGAATCTGTGAATTGTTGATGCTCTTAGGAGTGTTGTTTCACTCATTCTTTTAGCTGCTCTTCCAGTTGGGGCAAGAAGGGCTATTTTATCTTGAAGTTTTTCATAAGATAATTTATTACATTGACGATATAGTTCAGTAATACCTTTCATAATAGTTGTTTTACCAGTACCTGGTCCACCTGTTATGATTAGAAAATCTCTTAGATAACTTTCTTTTATAGCTTGGAATTGTTCTTCGTTATATCTTATTTCAAAGAACTCTTCTAATTGTTTTATTTTATCATCTAAATCTTTTTCTTTTTGAGGCGGATTATTTTCTAATAATCTAAATCTTTTTACAATTAGAGTTTCGGCATCATACATATCTTTTAGATATATTTTTTCTTCTTTTACAACGATATCTGAGTCTTTAATTAAATCTTTAATTGCATCAATATATTCATCTTGTGTGATTTGTACATTTACTACTCGTGGTAAAAGAGAGATTAATTCTTCATCATAATAGTAACTATGACCATAAGTATTACTTACTTCATCCATTATATATAATAATGCTGCTTTAATTCTTATAATGTCATTTGGTTTAATTCCCATACGAATGGCGATTTGATCAATCTTTTTATATGTAATATCATTAATATCTTTAATTATTCTATAGATATTTTCTTCTATTATTTGTTTAGTTTTATTCTTATAAAAATTATATATAATCATAGAATCTCTTGTTGAGAAACCTAGATTTCCTAAATATAAAATCATTTCGTATGACGATTCATATTCTTTTAATTGAGTATGAAGTGTCTCTATATTTTTCTTTGTAATTCCTGGTATTAAAATTAAATTATCTGGGTTTTCTAAGATTATTTTTAATGTATCTTTACCTAGAGTATCTACTATTTGTTTTGCTTTCTTTTCACCTATTCCTTTGAAAAGACCGCTTGTTAAAAATTCAATTATTGAGTTTTTTTCTTCTGGTTTACAACGTTCGTATGCTTCTACTTGAAATTGTTCTCCATATTTGTCATGTTCGACTAATTTTCCATAAAAAAGATAGGTGTCCATATCATTTAATTCATGGAAATATCCTGTAAATGTAATGACCCTATCTAAATAATCTGCTAATTTTTCATCATTTGTGTCACTTACTTTAAATAATCCAATTGTATAGCCTTGAGCACTTTGATAAATACTTCGGCGAAAGTTTCCTTTAATATATGTTCCCATCTTCTTCCTCCTAGTATTTATTCTATCAAAAATTATTCGGCTAAACAATAAGGATAGTCTATTTTTGTGACTTTTACTTGAACAAATGTATTATGTTCTAATTCCCTATTTATTTTTACATAAAGATAGTTTCCAGTATGTCCATAACTATAACCATCTTTTGTTTCTTCTATTAATACTTCTACTTCTTTTCCTATATATTTATTAAAATAATTTTTCTCTAATTCTTTAGATACTTCTAGTAATCTTCTTGCTCTATCTTTCTTTATAGATTGATCTAGGTGATTAGGTAAGTTTTCTGCAACTGTACCTTTTCTAATACTATATGGGAAAACATGCATCTTAGTTAATTCTAATTCTTTACAAGTATTAATTGTCTTTTGAAATAATTCTTCTGTTTCTCCAGGGAATCCTACAATTACATCTGTAGTGATTGATATTTCTGGACGAATAGATCTTATTTCTTTTACTTTGTTATAGAAGTAATTTAAATCATATTTTCTATTCATTAATTTTAATATTTCATCACTTCCTGCTTGAAGTGGTATATGCATATGATCTACTATTACTTTATTATCTTTAATTACTTCTAATACTTCATCAGTTAATTCAGTTATTTCAATTGATGAAATTCTTAATCTTTTTAGTTTTTCTATTTTTACTAATTCTTTTAGTAGTTTTGCAAAGTTAGTATTTAAATCTACTCCATAGTTTCCTGTATGAATACCAGTTAATACTACTTCTTGATAACCATTATTAGTTAAATCAGTTATTTCTGATACTACTTTATCTAATGCTTTTGAACGACATTTTCCACGTACAAATGGAATAATACAATAACTACAGAAGTTTTCACATCCATCTTGTACTTTTACGAATGCTCTTGTACGACCTGGAAAATCTGTTATATACATATCTTCAAAAGTAGTTTTTTCTTCTGTATAAAGTCTATTTAGTGTTTCTTTCTTTTCAAAATATTCATCTAATAATTCAACAATCTTTGATTTATCTTTATTACCAATAGTTATATCTAATCCTTCTATTTGATAATCTTTATTAGCTTCTATAAAACACCCCATTGCAACTACACAGGCATCTGGATTTTTCTTTATAGCATTATTAATCATCTTTTTAGATTTTGAATCAGATGTATTAGTTACTGTACAGGTATTTATTATATATACATCACAAATATCATTAAATGATTTAATTTCATAGTTGTTTTCTTTTAATTTATTTATTACGTATTCACTTTCATAGGTATTTACTTTACAACCTAGAGTTAATATACCTGCACTTCTCATAACTAATTCCTACTTTCTTTATAGTTTTTATACCAGTTTTCTGCTTTATTTTTAGTTTTTTCATAAAACTCTGTTGATACATCTTTTAGAGTTTCTTTACTCTCATTATATGATTGTTCTAAATTATCATATTTTTCTTGACCATATTCATCAATATACTTATCTTTAATTTTATCTTTTAATTCAGTAATTTCCTTTTTAAGGTTAGCATATACATCTTTTGAAGTTGATGCAATATCTTCTTTATAATTAGGAAAAACACTTTCTATCTTAGTATCTATTTTATCATAAATATCTAATACTTTTTCTTTAGCTGCATCTGTTAATTCATCAAATGTTACTCCATTAATTTCTCCATCATAAAAGATGAAGTCGGTTAATGTTATAAATGTATTTTCTAATACTTTTTGATCTTGGGCAGTTACTTCTTCTTTTTCAGTTATAGTAGTAACTTCTTGTTCTACATTATTAATATAAGTTACGAATTCTTCATCTGAAGAGATTTCTTTTTCTTCAATTAGGTTATATTCATATTTATCAGTAACTTTTACTTCGCTAGTTGGTTTAGTACATCCTGTAATGATAATTGTACTGACTAATACCATTATAAATAATCTTTTCATTTATATTCCCCCTCAATGGTGAACATATTATATCATATTTTAGTGTTTTTTTCAAGTTTCATATATATTATACTCTTTATTTTCAATAAAAAAGACTAACTTTTTAGTTAGTCTAAATGACTTTGTAATTCTTTAAGAGTCATTACGAATTCATTAGTTTTCTTAATTTCTTCATCTAATTTTTCATAATTTGCAGTATTTTCAAGTTCTAATTCACTTTGAGGTCTAATACCATAAATTGGTGAAATTACTGGACTACTCTTAAATTTCTTTGTAGTTTGATAAGCATTAGAGATTGTTTGAGGAACTTCTTCTACTGGTTCAACTTTAACTGTATTGAAATCATCTAATACTAATTTTTGTTGTTCAATGATTACGGGTTGAGTTTCAATAATTACTGGTTCTTCTACTACTGTTTCTTCTAATGATTCAATTTGTTCAACGATACTTTCTACTGTTGTTGGTTCATTGAAACTATATTCTTTCATTTTAATTTCAAGATCTTGTAGTGAAATTGGTTCATTACCTTCATCTGCATATTGAGTTAACTCATTTTGTTCATACATATCTTTACTTTTTCTTACTAATTCTTCTAATGATATAATTGCGTTTTCTTCTTGTTCTTCTTCATATGATGTTAAACTAACATTTTTAACTTCTTCTTCAATTACTGGTGTTTCTTCTTGTGTTTCTAATTCTTGTTGAGCTAAAGCTTCTGCTTTCATTAATTCTTCAGTTAATCTTCTAAGTTCAGCTTGAGCTTCTTCTTTATTTGGTTCAATATCTGTATAGCTTAATTCTTCTTGTTCTTCTTCAATTACTACAGGTTCTTCTACAACAGGTTCAATTATTTCTTCTCCGATAATTTCATCTTCAAATTCATCTTCTTCTACTTGTGCTTGTTGAATTTCCATATTTTCAACAATCATGTCTTCAATATCTTTTTCTTCTTCAACAAATTCAACTTCTTCAGAATACTCTTCAATAGGCGCTAAAACAGGTGTATTATACACTTCTTCACTTATATCGTATCCTTCTTCTTCAAGTTCTCTATTTACTTCTTCTACTAGTTTATTTAATTCTCTTGTGTTGTGTTTTCTTTTTCTCTTGTAGTAAGTTTTATCAATTAAATATATTATAAAGCATAAAAAACATGCTACTCCTGCTACCATGTAAACCACAATAATTTCTTTTGATGTTAAAAAATTGATTAATTCGTTCATTATGTCCACCTCTATATTATTAGAATATCATAGCTTAATTTTTAATCAAAGATTTAATATCTTTTTAAGATGACATTTTAATAATTTTACATCCATTTTTACAAAAGAATACACTTGTTCGAGTATTCTTTTTAATCTTTTGTTTTGTTAGATTAATCATATCATACTTTTCAAATTTTTGTATATATTTCATCAAAATTTCATATAATTTTGTATGAAAAATACTTTTATTAAATCTACTCTTGTATTACTTATTGGTGGTATTGTTACAAAAATACTTGGTATGCTTATAAAAATATTAATGGGAAGATATGTTGGTGCTGAAGGACTTGGGCTTTATATGATGATTCTTCCTACTTTTTCTTTATTTATTTCTTTAGGTCAAGTTGGGATGCCTACTGCTTTAATAAAGCTTGTTTCTACTAAGAAATATAATAATAAAAGATTATTGTTCTCTACATTTATTTTTACTTTTATTATTAATATTTTCCTTATATTTATTATTATATTCGGATCTAAGTTTATTGCAGTAAAACTATTAAAAAATATTAATACTTATTATGGTTTATTATCTATAGGATTAGTTATTCCTTTTACAACTATATCTAGTATTTGTAGGAGTTATTTCTTTGGTAAAGAGAAAGTATTTCCTCATATTATTTCTAATATTATAGAGGATGTTGTAAGACTTATTTTAATCTTTTTAGGGAGAAGTTTTTATAAAAAGAGTCTCTCTTTTATAGTAAGTTATCTTATATTAATTAATGTTATTAGTGAGATTGTATCGATTCTTGTACTTTTATTTTTCTTACCTAAAAAAATTAGTCTTTCAAGAAAAGATTTTATATTTGATAAAAATTATTTTTATGATAGTTTATCTATTGGAATACCTAATACTTTTAGTAGATTAATCTCTTCTATTGGATATTTTTTAGAACCTATACTTTTAATAAATATGCTTAGTTTTAATGGTTATAGTAATACCTATATTACATATAATTATGGGGTACTATCAGGTTTTGTAATGCCTATAGTACTTCTACCTTCTTTCTTTACAAGTGCTTTATCTCAAGCCTTATTTCCTATTATTAGTAGAGATTATAGTAATAAGAATTATATTGGTATAAAGAAAAAGATGATTTTAGGAATAAGTTTATCTTTTGGGATTGGTTTTATTCTTTCTTTAATTATATTTATATTTGCAAGATATATATTATTCTTTTTATATGGTACTTATGAAGGAATTAATTTTATTAGATTTTTACTTGTAGTTTGTCTTCTTCAATATATTCAGTCTCCATTAAATATTTGTTTAGATGCTACTAATAAAAGTAAATATGTATTATATGGATCAATCATTGGTGTTTTATGTAGAACTTTGGGTTTAATTATATTTTCATTCTTTAAAATTGGTATTTGGAGTTTAATATTATCTATTAGTTTAAATGTTATTATGACTACTATATATTTATCTAGAAAAGTTTATTTAAAATAAAAAAAGAGAGAAATCTCTTTTTTAGTTGTAAATATATAATTCATGTTGACAACGAGTACATGCTACATAAAGAAGATTTCTTTCATTAGCTTTATACGAGTTATCACGGTCGTTATAAATGATGACACTATCAAATTCTAATCCTTTAGCAGTATAAGCCGGAATAATTATTAAATCTTTCTTAAACTTCTTAGAGTTGGCATCTACTAATGATATATTTACATCATCTTTAATTAAGTTATATATCTTTTCTGCTTCTTTATTATCTTTAGTAATAATTGCAGTTGATTTATACTCTGATTGAAGTTTATTTATATCATTAATAATACTTGTTTTTAAGTCCTCTACTCCTTTTCTGATAATAACTGGTTTATTATTTTCTTTTCTAATGGCATTTACATGTTTTAGATTAAGAATTTTATTTGTATAATCAATTATTTCAGGAGATGAACGATATGTTTTTAATAATTCTAAGTATTTAGATTCTCCTTTAAAGATATCTTTTAATTCTTCTAAAGATTCATAAGCGTAGTATGGATTAATATTTTGATTTATATCTCCAAGTATTGTGAAATCTGCTTTTTGGAATATTTTACTTATAATTATATATTGTAATTTATTATAATCTTGAGCTTCATCAATGACTACTTGTTTGATATTACCTTCATAAGCAAAACCTTGTAGATGACCTTTAATATATGTAAATAATAAGGCATCTTCATAGTTTATTACTTTTTGATTTATGAATGAATTAATTGATGCTTCTGGAAGATTATATTTTGAATAACTACTTTGCCAGAATCCTTTATATATTTCTTTGAAGTCTTTCTTTAAGTTTGAATTTTCTCTTAATAGTTTTGCGAATGTTTTGGCTTTTTTGTTACTTCCTTTATAGAAGTTTTGAGATAGTTTTTTAGACATCTCCTCTATTCTTTCAAATAAAGGTAGACGATCATATCGATAGTGTAACCATTCATTCATTTCATCTTTTGAGACGAAATTTATTTCGTTTTCTGTAAAGTCTGAATTGATTTTTATTGATTTAATATAATCTTCAATATAATTATCTAAATCTTTAATAATTGCATCGCTTTGTTTATACTTAATTAATTCTGGGAATTCTTCTTTATAAGTATAGTATCTTGAAACAAAGTTTGTGAATGTTTCTACATCTTTATATTCATTTAAGAAGAATGATAAGTAATCTGCAAATGTTGTTTGTAATGTGTTGTTTTCTCCTAGAGATGGTAAGACATCTGAGATGTATTCTGTAAAGATGTTGTTTGGTGAGAAGATTAAGATGTTATTACTACTTAGTCTTTCTAAGCGATATAGTAAGAATGCTATTCTGTGTAGTGCTACTGTTGTTTTACCAGAACCAGCAATTCCTTGAACGATTAAGTTATTATCTTCTAAGTTTCTAATAACTTTATTTTGTTCTTGTTGAATAGTATTAACAACATTCTTCATCTTGTCACTTGATTCATTAGCGAGTACTTCTTGTAAGACTTCATCATCAATATTTAATGATGTATCAAATACTCCTACTAATTGATCATTTTCAATTTTATATTGTCTTTTTCTTTTTAGTTCACCAGTATAGATACCACCTGGTGCCTTATACTCACATGGACCAGTTTCATAGTCATAGAATAAACTACAAATTGGACTTCTCCAGTCGTATAAGATATTGTTTAAATTTTTGTCTTTTAAATATGTTAAGGATATGTAAATATTAAATACTTTTCCTTCATCGTCTTTGAAAACTATAGATGCGAAATAAGGTTTGTGTTGTACTTGTCGTAATTTCTTGAAGTATCTTTGTTTTGCGAGAACTTTATCGGCTTCCATTGCAGTAGCAGCCATAACTTGTTGTATTTCAGCGTTGTCAAAACTACTGGAGTTCTCCCACATCATTTTTTTGAATTCTATTAGGTCTTCTTCATCTTGGAAAACGTCAGCACCAAGTTCTTGAAGATTATCTCCTAATAATTTTTGTACTTTTTTTAGAATTTTCTTCTCTTTTTGAAATTCTACTTCACTAATTGCCATTTTTACCTCCTTAAAATATTGAGAAAACTAAGCAAAATGCGAAAAAACTACATTAATAGATGCAGTGGCTGTTAAAAAATATTTAATTTTTTCGAAAACGTCCACTCAAATATAACATAGTTTTTTTCTTAATACAAGTATTATTTTTATTTATTATATTCTTCAATTAAACCGATAAATTCTTCTTGTAATTCTTCTAATCTATCTTCTGTTTTTGCTTCAAATCTTGCAGTTAAGTTTGGACCTGTATTTGATGCTCTTACTAATGCCCATCCATCATCGAATAATACTTTAACGCCATCAATATTTATATAATTATAATTCTTTGATTTAGCATATTCTTCAATTTTATCTACTATTTGGAATTTCATATCATCAGTTGATTTGAATTTTAATTCTTCTGTAGAATGATATCTTGTAATACCTTCTAATAATTCATCTACTGATTTATCTGTATGTGATAGGATTTCTAATAATCTTAATCCGGCATATAGTCCAGAATCAAATCCTGGGAATTTATCACGGAAATATACATGTCCTGATAATTCTCCACCAAATGGTATGTCTTCTTCTCTAACTTTTGCTTTAGTATATGAGTTACCTGTACGATAACATAATCCTTTAGCTCCTAGTTTTTCTATTTCATCTGATAATGATTTAGAACATTTTACGTCATATAAGAATTCTTTTTTATCAACTTTATTTACAATATCTCTGATGATTGCGATCATGTAATAATCAGTTGGGATAAATTCTAATGAGTTTGAGATTACTCCCATTCTATCTCCGTCACCATCAAATCCTAAACCAACATCCGCACCTACTTCTTGTACTTTTGCTTTTAATTGTTCAAGATTTTCTTCAATACATGGATCTGGATGGTGATTTGGGAATGTTCCATCACTTTTATCATTGATTGCATATAAATCAATTGGGAACATACTATATAATTCTTTGGCAATTATACTAGATGCTCCATTTCCTGGATCAATTACAGCTTTTACTCTTCTTGGTCCAAAACTTAAACTATTTTTAAATAATTCTATATAATCATTAGTTACATCGTATTTAGTAAGTTTTCCAAGGTCGCCACCTGTTGCAAATTCACCTTTTTCAATGTATGCTAGGAAATCTTGAATTTCTTGTCCTTTGCAGTTTCCATTTTCATCAAAAGCAAACTTGAATCCATTATCATCTTTTGGATTGTGAGATGCAGTTACCATTACACCACTATATACACCTAATTTAATACAAGCATAATAATACATAGGAGTTGTACATAGACCTAAAGAAATAATATCAATACCAGTCTCTATAATACCTGCTGCTAGTGCATGATATAGAACAGGACCACTAATTCTGTTATCATGTCCAATTACACATGTAGTTTTACCAATACTTTTGATATAACTACCAAAACCTAGACCGATAGTATAAGCAGTATCTTCATCTATCTCAGTTGGATAAATACCTCTGATATCATATCCCCTAAATATATTTCTATTAATATTTTCTTTTATCTTCATTATATCTTTTTCTCCTCTTTGGATTATCCATCCTATTTCATTTTATCATATATTTAAATATAAGTCATTTATTTTAATTTTGGTTTACACATATAAAAAAGAACCCGAAGGTTCTTTTTTTATGATCCTGCAGATGTATATTTTTTCATACCTAAGTAGAAAATTATAATACATGGAATTATATAGATTACTGTTACCAGTGGAGAGATGATATAAATTGGGTTATTTTTTATTCCTAAAATATATAATAATGGATAGTAATTAACAAATCCAAATGGAATTATGTATGTGAAGAAGAATATAAATCCTTTTTGGAAAATTCCAATTGGATATTGTGCCATATGTTTACCACCATCAGTAAAGACATTTCGTACTTCTAATCCTTTTACTGTTATGAAACAGTAAGCTGCTGCAAGGATAAAAATACTTAAGAAGATTAGTATAGAACTTATTATCATAAATAGTAAGGTAATTATTTTTTCGATTGTCCATACTACATCTATATTTATTACGGCAATTCCTAAAATGATAAGAGATTGAATTAGACGAGATAATTTAATAAAACTTGTTTCTTGGCAGAATACTTGAAGAAGTATATTTCTTGGTCTAAGTAAAAGTCTATCAAATGATCCATCTACTATTAGATCATCAAATTTATCTATTCCTCTAAAGAATGTTTCACAGAATGAGAATCCTGTTTGAATAATTCCAAATGTTAGAAGTACTTCATAAAGAGTAAATCCTTTTATATTTGAGAAGTTATCAAATAGACATAGTACTGTGAAATAATATCCAAAGAAGACAAAGAATTGTGAGATGAAAGATAGAATAAAAGATATTTTATATTGTAATTCACTTTTTAGATGTACTTTAAAATATTTAAAATATAAACTCATATTACCCTCCTTGTACTACTGTTTTCTTTAATGCTATTTTCATCAGTAGTCTTCCAAGTAATAGGATAATTACAATCCAGATAATTTGAACTATTATTCCAATTAATCCTTCTTGTATTGAGATATTGCCAACGTATAATCTGAATGGGAAATCAGATATATATCTAAATGGTAATACATTTGAAATATTTTGTAAAAATTCTGGGAAGAATGGAATTGGTATTACTAAACCTGATAAGATATCAGTCATTACCATAAAAATATTTACAATTCCTTTTTCATCTAAAGTGAATAAACAAATAATATGATATAGAAGTATTAAAAATACCATTAGGAATGCTGATAGAACTAATGTTACTAAGAATATTAAGAATCTTTCTGGAGAGATTGATAAATCTAATCTAAAAGCATTTGGTAAGCATGATGCGAATAATAGAACTGGAAAACATCTTAATGTCAGATTAGAGATTCTTTCACCTAGTATTTTAGAAGTCCACATTGAATAGATGTCTTGTGGACGACATAGTTCATAGGCAATATTTCCTTTTTTAATTAAATTTAAAATATCTTTATCTTTATACCACATATAAACCAAAGCGAAGAAAGCTTGGTTTAACCATAAGTAGCTTACTAATTCATCTATTGGCATTGGAAGTGAACCTGAACCTGAATTATAGAAAGCTACATAAACTGAAATATAAACTATTCCGAAGAAAATTTGTGTTGATATTCCAGCAAGAGCAGCAGCTCGATATTGTAATCCTGTTTTAAACTTTAATTTAAAATAGGATAAGTAAGATGTCATATCTTATATTCCTCATATAACCTTACTATTAAATCATCAATATTTCCACTGTCGATATCAATGTCTATGATTGATATTTTTGAAGAAATTAGTTTTATGAAATCACTTATTTCTATTTTTCTTATATCAATTACATATTCAATTGTATCTTTTGTCTTATGTTCTTCTACGATGTAGTCTTTTTCTAATGTTAGTTTATCATTAGTTTTTATTGTTATTTTTCTTAGGTAGTCGTAATTATCTTTTAATTTCTTTAGGGTTCCATCGTATAAGACTTCTCCTTTTCCAATTAAGATAATTCTTTTTGCAAGAGCTTCAATGTCTGCCATATCATGTGTTGTTAAAATGACTGTGACATTGTCTTTTTTATTTAGTTTTTTAATGAAGTCTCTTACTATTTTCTTTGAAATAGCATCTAGTCCAATTGTTGGTTCGTCTAAGAATAAGATCTTTGGACTGTGGATTAAGGAAGCTGCTATTTCACAACGCATTCTTTGACCTAGGCTTAATTGTCTTACTGGTACATTGACAATATCTTTTAGGTTCAATAAGTCAATTAACTCATTTAACTTCTTTTGATATTTATCTTCTGGTATTTTATAAATATCTTTTAATAAATTAAATGTGTCTATAGCAGGTATATCCCACCATAATTGACTTCTTTGTCCGAAGACAACCCCAATTTGTCCTACGTATTCTTTACGTTCTTTCCATGGTACTTTTTTATCAATTATGACAGAGCCGGAATCTGGAACAAGGATTCCCGATAGTACTTTAATAGTAGTTGATTTACCTGCCCCATTTGGGCCAATGTATCCTACTATTTCACCTTTCTTAATAGAAAAAGAAATATTGTTGATGGCTTTTACTTCTTTATATTTCCTATTAAAGAAAGTCTTTAAAGCTCCAAATTTTCCTTTTTCTTTTACTGGAACTTTAAAAGTTTTATTAATCTGCTTGACTTCGATGAATGACATTTTTTCTTCAACTCCTTTCTGTGCAAAGAAGTTAAATAAATATAAGTCCTTAAGTTTTTACAAGACGCAAAAAATCACATATTTATTTATGTGTACCCTGTTGTAAATATATAAATTGTCACTTCTTTGCAAAAACGTCTATTTCAATATAAATCTTTTTTATTTTTTTGTCAATAACTTTTTTTAAATAAAAAGAAACTAAGTAAATTAGTCTCTTATTTTGCTTTTGAATTTAAATAATAGTTGTGTCTTGCGATAATTGTGTCTGTTGGCGATACATGATCATTAACTGATGTTGAATTACATACAAAATAACTATCTCCTGTTGGACAATTGATATATGTGCTATAGAATGTAAGAGGTGTTCCCCATTTTGTAAATGTATTGTATTTGCTTTCTCCCCATTCTTGCCAAGTCATTCCGTCTTCAGCTAGGAAACCTCTTCCCTCTAAAGAAAAGACAATAAAATCTTTTTGTTCTTGAGCAATGTTTGTATCAATGTTTTCTTTAGAAATAGTTATAACTGGTCGAATACCATATTCAACTTCGATATAACTTTCTCCACTTTCCGTCGTATCATATATTCCATTACTATAAATTGACATAAACCATATTCCACCTAATTCAGAATATGTTCCTGTCCAATAATCTTCTCCTGTATATATCCATTGATATTCATCATTACATTCACTAAACATTTCACAGGCAAATGTGCTTGAATCATTTAATTCGTCATATGTAATTAGTCTTATATTATTTATTGATGCTCCATAATTTGTTAATGTGGTTTTATAATTATTTAAGTACTGAACAATCATACTTTCATCATATATAGTTGTTCCTGCTTCATCTTGTTGTTTTGGAGATGTATCAAATGAAATATTCATTTCTGCAATCATTGTTACTGTATCTTCAGTGCTTGATATTGTTAGGAAGCATTCCTCACCAATACACACTTCACTACCAATAGTATCTAAATCTCCACTAATTAATCTTACTGGATTAGGTTCGTATATTTCTTCTACAGGTATCTCTATAACAGGACGTACACCTAATGAAGAATTAGTTTCATAATAATGTTGTGTTATTTCTTTTGAATAACTTATAAAGCCAAGAACATAACCAAATTCACAGTCCATTGTGAACTCATTCATCCAATACGATGTATTAGTGATCCAACTTGGAGCATTATCACATTTAAACTCTACGCCCGGCATTCCACATGGTTCTTGCATACCTGTTGTTGCAATTATGTCACATTTATCAATGCAACCGTGAGAAACTAAAACATTCTTATCTATTAATTCAGCTGAAATAACATTTAAACCTTTATCTCTTAAATATGAGGCGTATGTAGCTATATAATTTAATACAATATCATTATTTTTTTCACATGTATTTTCACTTCCAAGTGCTGTAACACCTTTATATGTTGTTTGTCCTTTTGCATAACCAAGCATTGTAAGATTTTGCCTTCCAGTTGCGGAGTTCCCATATGATACCCATTGTGTATTATATTCTCCACCAACATATAAATTATATTTAGCAAACATTTTTACATTTGTTCCATCATTTGAAATAATGTAAAAGCATTCATCTCCTACACAAATTTCACTTCCTGGTTCATTGATTTTTCCGTTTACTAATGTAGCTGGTGGTACTTTTATTTTTATTTCAAGATTATTAAACACATTACTTATTGAGATGTTTTGTTCATTAGATATACTTTGATAATATGCAATTTCTGTTTCATTAGAGATAAATGTTACTCTTTTTAAGTTTTCTTTAAAAGTAATATTTAATGTTCCACCATCAATTACTTCTGTTGGATAGTTATTGTTAGTTATACCATTATAAGTTACTTTGTGATATGTTCTGAAGACAAAGTTTAATTGAACTTGTCCTGAATATACTGATGTTGTTGTAAGAGTTATTTCATAAGTCTTTTTTATAAAACCATTACATTTACCTGTATCGTCACATATTTTGTCATGTAAATTATAATCTTTTATTGAATAGTTTACTCCACTTGGTAGTCCTGTTATATCATATATTCCTATATCTACACTACCATAGTTTGTTATTTCTAAATAATATGTTATTTGAGAAGAAGAATTATTTAAATCTACTTCTGTAACAATATGATTTTTTCCGAATTCTTCATAATGAGATGTGGCGTTTGTTAAGTTAGCAAGTCTAAAGTTTGTTATTCTTACATCCGCTTCTGCTCTTGCATATGCGTCTCCTGATACAGTCATTGTTGAATTAATTGCAGAATAAGCAATTGTTTGAAAAGCCAATACGAAAAAGAATAATAATACTAAATATAAAAATGTTTTGAATTTCTTATTCTTTTTCATATCTTATACTCCTTATACTATTTCATTATAACATAACAAATAAAAAAAATAACTCTTTTGAGTTATCTTTTTAATGATGATGTGTATGTGTTAGTGATGCAATTAATACTATTACTATACCAATGATAATTGATATGATAGTTGTTTTTTTATTTGTTGATCCTTTTATACGAGGGATTAATTCATTTACTGTTATAAATAATAACATACCTAATGTTATAGATAGTAATATTCCTAAAACAATTGTATTTAAAGCAGTTATGTTTAGGAAATACATTATTAATCCTCCAATAAATGTTGTTGAAGATATTGCTAATACTGACAGGATTGATTTATAAATATTATCTTTTCCTTGGTATAGTGCAGATGTTATTACCATACCTAGAGGAATATTATGAAAACCAATTCCTAATAGTAGAGATATACCCATATTTGAATCAGTTATGATTGTTGAGTATACAGCCATACCTTCGATGATATTATGTAATGCTAAAGCGATTGCTGTCATAACACCAATATGAATTAAATTTTCTTTTCTTTCTTTTGGAGTCATATGTTCATCATCATGATCTGGAATGTAATCATCTAATGCTTTTAATATTACGAATCCTACGATTGTAAATACAATAAATAGATAGATATGTTTTAATCCTAAATGATGGATTATTTCTGGTAGTAGTTCAGTTAATATTAACATTATAATTACACCAAATGCTAAACCAATAGATGCTTCTACTACTTTTTCTTGTCTTTTAAATATTAATGCTAATACTGAACCTATTAAAATAAAGATTCCAAGTAATAGTGTTGTAAGTAATCCTAGTTTTGCAATATCCATATTACACTCCTAGTAATACACATACTAATACTACTATAGCAATTAGTACTCTATAAATCATAAATATTTTAAAGTTATGATTATGTAAGTATTTTAATAAATATTTAATACATAACATTCCAATTACAAATGAAATTATAATTCCAATTATAAATGTTGATAATTCTGCTGCAATTACTGTCCATGTAGTTTTTTCTAATAATTCTAATGCTACTGCTCCACATACAACTGGTGCAGATAAGAAGAATGAGAACTTTGCTGCATCTTCTCTATTTACTCCTAAAAGTCTTCCAGCAGCAATTGTTGTACCACTACGAGAAAATCCAGGGATAAGTGCAAATACTTGACTACATCCAATTATGATTGCATCTTTTAATGTTATTGTTTTTAAATTTTTATCACTTTTACTTTTAGCATCTGCTAGATAAATAATAATACCCATGATTGCAAGTGCTGCGGCAATAATATAATAATTATTTCTAATGATTCCTTCAATTATATCTTCAAATAGAAGTCCTGCTACTGCTGCTGGAATTGTTGCTACGATTAAATACCATAACATCTTTCCTTCATCATCTTTAACTCCTTTTGTTAAACCTTTTGTAATCATTGTAATAAATTCTTTAAAGAAGAATACTCCTATTGCAAGAAGTGTTCCAAAGTGTAAGGCAATATCAAATGATAAAGCCATTTCTTGTGGCATAGATGCTCCTATACCAAAAATATCTCTAAATATAATTAAGTGTGCAGATGATGAGATTGGTAAGAACTCTGCGATTCCTTGTATGATTCCTAGTATGATTGTTTCTATAATTGACATATTACTTCTCTCCTAACTTATATCCAATTAATATTCCTAACGCTAAGAAGATAACTGCTGCAATTACATGTGGTATTGCAAAAATTCCTGTTCTTCCTGCTAAAGCTGCAATTGGGATTGCAATTATTGAAGATAGGATAAATCCTAATACTCCAAAATATGTTTTAACTTCATATTTTTCTAATAAGAATTCTATTAGTTTTGATACTCCTACAATTCCTACTAAAATACCTAAACCGAATACTCCACCTGTTATTATATTTGTAAATAAATTATTAAATTTTGTTATTTCTGTTACTAATTCTAAGATTGGATAATAATAACCTAAAAGCATTAATACTAATGATCCTGATACTCCAGGAATTACCATTGTTGCTGCTGCAACTATTCCAACTAAGAATAATAAGATATATTCTAATATATTCATATTTGAAAGATTAGCAGTTAAGTTAATATTAAATAGTTGATCTGATAAAGCAAGAGTAATTACTAAAGCAAAAGTTAATCCTGCAATTATATAACTAGATGCTTTTTTAGATTCTTTAGTACCTTTAACTCTCTTATAAAGAAGTGGGACTCCACCTATTACCAATCCCATAAAGAATAGTGTTGTTGGTAATGGGAAATTTTTAAATGAAAAATCAATTACATTACTCATGGTAATTACTGCTAATACCATACCTATTCCTAATGGTAATAAAAATTTAATATTTTCTTTTAAATTAGATAGGAAATGTGAAATTGCTTTAATTAGTTTTTCATAAATACCTAATGTTAAAGCAAGTGTTCCTCCACTTACTCCAGGTATTACATTTGCAATACCCATTATAAAACCTTTAATTACTAAAAATATATTTTCCTTCATAATGTTCTCCTTAATTATCAAATATTTCCATTATTAATGGCACTACGTGTTTCTTACGAGATACACAGTTTGGTATAAAATGACCTTGTTCAATATCTTCATTATCATAAGCAAGGTCAATAATACTTTTACCTTTAGTATTATAAATAATATAACTTCCATTTTTTACAATATCTGTTACATATAAAGCTACTAAATTATAATTATTTCCTTCTGCTACTTCATCTAAAGTATGAATATATTCATCTATTTCATTTTGAATTGTATCAAAATTCATTGTAAAGAATTGTCCTATTGCAAATGTTTTTTCATTTACATTATATAGTTTAAAATCATTGTATAATACATCTTCTTTTGACATTCCTTCTAATGAAGTTCCTGCTTTTAACATATCCATACCATATACTTCATAGTTTACTCCAGCTATTTCAGCTAAATGGTATACTGCTTCTTGATCTTTACGAGTAGCAGTTGGACTTTTTAATATTAAAGTATCTGATAGGATTCCTGATAACATTGCACCTGCTATATGTCTTGGTATTTCTATTTTTCTTTCTAAGAATAAATTATATACAATTGTACATGTTGATCCTACAGCCATATTTCTAAAGTTGATTGGTTTATTTGTAGTAATACTTCCTAAGTTGTGGTGATCAATTATTTCTAATATTTCGGCTTCATCAATACCTTCAACACTTTGTAATGGTTCATTATGATCTACTAAGATAACTTTCTTTGGATTTTTTTCATTTAAATCAATGATTTTTAATAAACCTAGACATTTGTTCTTTTTGTCTACTATTGGATAATTTGTATGTTTTAATTTATTATTAATTTCCATTACTGTATCTACATATTCTGTATTTTCAAATTTAGTTGGATTATAACTTCTAATCATTGTTTTAATATAGTTAGTTAAAGCAACTAATTTAGCAATATGATATGTATCATATGGAGTTCTTATAATATTAACACCGTTTTGTTTTGCAATTTCAATGTGTTTATCTTTTATTTCAGCATCTCCTGATAAGATAATTAATTTAACTCCTGATTCTACAGCGTATTCAATAATACTATGTCTATCTCCTACTATTAAAATCATATTCTTCTTTAGTTCAACAGTTGACATAAATGTTGTACTTCTATAAGAAGCGATTAATAGTTTACCAATAATTTCATCATTAAAACGTAGAATTTCTTCTCCTTTTAAGACATGTAATAAATTGTTATAAGAAGTATATAAGTCTTCTACGTTTTCATTTACGACTACGTGAGATAAATCTTTAATAGTAATTAATCCAGTAAATTGACCATTTTCTTTTACTACTGGTAATCCAGTTAAGTTTTCTCTTAACATAAATTGATATCCATTATAAATAGAATCATTTTCTTTTATTAATGAATTTTTATGGAAGTTAACATCTTTTAATTGTAATTTAACATCATTTAAATATGCTGGTTGTTTTAAATTAAAATAATTTAAAGCATATGTTGTTTCTTTATTAATTGGTCCTAAAACTCTTGGTTCTGTATTATCCCCTATTTGATTTTTTAAATAAGACAAACTAATGGCTGACATAACAGAATCAGTATCAGGTTTTTTGTGGCCAAATATGTATGTTTTATTCATATTATCATCTTCTTTCTTATGGTAAATTATAACATATTTTTGTGTTTAAAAAAAGAGCAATCTACCTAGGCAGTTACTCATTTTGACATTATTTAATTAGAAGTACTAATAAGAATGTTGCAACAGCTTTGATTTCTTTTTTTAACCAAAATGCTCTTTCATAAATTGATACTACATCATCAACTATATCAACTATCCAACTTTCTAAATATTTTGGTGGTGTAAATGTAACTGGAAACATATGTGTTTTAATTATATCTACTTGTTTATCACTTAATTCAAAATATTTCTTTGAATTTTCTACTGCGTGATTTGGATGTCTTCTTAGTTTAAAGATTGCATTATCGTTTTGCACTTCTGTTGTAAAGAAATCATGTAGCATTGCTGCTTCTGTTGTTTCTTTATAGTCTAATCTTAAAAATTTAGTAACTAAGTATGAAAAGTATGCCACTCTACGAGAATGATCATATCTTGTCAAACCATGATGTTTTATATCTTTTGTTTTTAAAAATTCTTCATTTTCGGCAATAGGCTGAATTAAAGAATTAAACTCTCTGTTTTTATATTTATACATGTCTTACTTCCTATCTTTTTAGTATCCTTTTATATAATAACATAAATATTTTATGCATTTCAAGGATACAGCTTATTTCTCTTGGTGTTTACAAGATTTTACAAGCAGCACGGCATATTATAACATAACTAATTCGATTAGACAAGTTCTTCTAGAACCTTATTCATTTCATCTAATACTTTGTCCATTTCTTCTTGTTCAGTATTAGTTGGTTCTAATTCATTTAGATTTTGATTAAACCAAGCCGGAACAACTGCTTCTTGAGTTGGTTGTTTCTTTGTAGTTGTTGCTGTTGGTTTCTTTTTATCTTCTACAAGTTTTTTCATCTTTTTGTGTTCTTTTTCAGTTATTCGCATTGCTTCTTCTACTGTTTCGATATTTAATCTTTTCCATTGACCTGCAATTGTTTCTACATAGCTTTTCTTTAGTTGTTCATTATTTATTTTTAAAACATACGCTATTAAAACATTTACTACTCCTGAATTTAATTTTTGATCAATTAATAAACTTTCAATTAATCTCATATCTCTTTCAGTAGGTTCTCCACCTTTATACTTCGCTTTTAAGAATTGATATGGTGTCATATTTTCAAATGTATAAACCATTTTTGCCCATTTAGAATTATCACCTTGAGGTTTCTTTAAATAGTCTGGTTGTTTATTATAAATTAAAGTTGGAAGTTTTCCATTATTATCAAATTTATAATAATCTCGACAATTTTTTCTTAATTCAGTTTTATCAATTGTACCTTTTTCATTTAAAGCATTTTTTACTAATCCTTGCATATCTAGAGTTGATAAATTATAAGTAAAACTTAAAGCATTAATTAATTCTTTAGTTTCTTTATTAAAACATTTTTCACTTATTTGAGATGATGGAATTGATGAGATTAATAAATTAAAGTCAATTCCTTTTGTAATTTCTAAATTATTAGATTCTCTTTTAATTACATCTGTTGGCATATCAAGGATTGTTCCTGATGCTGTTTTAAAAGCATTATCAAAACTACATGTAATTTCTTCATAGTCCTTTAAGTTTACTCTTGGAACTTTATAGTAGTTTAATAATCTTTCATATTCTTTTTTACCTAAGTTGTTATATAAGACAACGTTTAATACTGGATGATTGAAAAATTCATTGGCAGTTATTGGAGAATAAATTAAATATACATAGGAGTTTATATTACCTTTTTTTACATAAGTTTTAATTAAACCTATACCTTCTAATTTTTCTCTAGCGATAATGATATCTTCTAACTTTAATTGCATTGTAGACATAAGATGATGATGAGTTAATTCTTCTGACATTAATTCTAATTTATCTAGATCATCAATTAAAGTATTATATAAAGATACTGCAGTATATCCTATGATTGGTTGATATAACATAGATATTAATTTTCTATCTGCATCTGTTATAGTAGTTTTATTAATTACTACGTAGGAATCTGCCGGTAAAATAGTTAAATTTTTCATAATCATCACCTCGTAAATATAGTACTATAATTAGAAAAAAAAAGAAAGTTTTTGACTTCTTTTTTTATTATTTATAAGTTAAAAAGTTAACTACAGTTTCTGGTGTTAATTTAGTGAAATATATGATTGCTAAAGCTATAAGTAAAAATGGTCCAAATGGAATAAGTTTTTCTTCTTGTTTTCTTAATAAAATTAAAGATATTGGTAATGCTATAAAACTACCTAAGAAGATTGATAATGTTCCTAGTAGAGGTTCTAGGATTAATCCAAAGACAAACATCATTTTAATGTCTCCTCCACCTAAACATTCTTTCTTTAGAATTTTATTTCCAATTAACATTATGAAATATAATACTGAGAATAGGAATATTCCAGATACTATTTTTAATAAAGCTCCAACTATTCCTAAATTAAATATTTGGCAGATAATGAAGTAAACACTAAAGAAGATTAATACTTCATCAGGAATAATTAAATATGTTAAATCACTTACTAAGACAATCATTAATAGTGATACTATTCCTAAACCAATAATAAATTCCCAACTAAATCCAAAACTGTAATATGATACAGCAAATAATAATCCTGTAAAGAATTCTATAAATGTTGATAGCGGATCAATTTTTGCTTTACAATGACGACATTTACCTCTTTGAATTATGTATGAGATCATTGGAATCATTTCATATAATTTTAGTTCATGATTACAACTATCACAATGGGAATGTGTAGTTGTAAAATTTTCATTTTTAGGAAGTCTTAGACCAATTACTGTAAAGAATGATCCAAATAGTGATCCTAAAATAAAAAAGATAATTAAATATAATGTATCCATAATTATCCTCCTTATTGAATTTGTCCATAAATTGAGAACATTGGTTGAATGATTGAGATTAAGATAATACCAACAACTACTGCTAAGAAACAGATAAGTATTGGTTCAATTAAACTCTTCATTTGATCAATTGTATTTTTATGTAATGCTTGGAAGTGGTTTGAAACTTTTTCCATCATTGTACCTAATTGACCTGTTGTTTCTCCTGTTACTAACATTTCATATGCAACAACTGGTACAGCCCACTCTCCTTTAAAGGCAGAAGAGATTGAGTCTCCCTTACTAAGGCTTATTAATGTAGTATTAATTATTCTTTTATAGATTTCATTATTTGTAATTTTTGATAAGATTTCCATACTATCTGTAATAAATACACCATGGTTAATTAATGATGCAAATGTTTTTGTAAAGTTGGCAATTTCGTTATAAATAATTATATTTGAAACTACTGGTAATTTCATTAATGTTGTTTGAACTCCAGTTCTAAAACTTACAATATTCTTATATAGATAGAAGAAGATTCCTATAAAAACTAATAAACATGCTATTAAAACTATGTAGTTTGCTTTTAAGAAATCAGAAATACCTAAGATTGCTAATGTTAAACCTGGAAGTGTTGCATCGTTATCGGCAAACATACCAGAGAATTGTGGTACTAAGTATGTTAACATGAAGATTAATACTCCGAATGCTAATGTTAATACTACTAACGGATATGTCATTGCTGATTTCATTTGTTTTCTTGTTTGTTCCATCGAAGTATAATAATCTGACATATCATCTAGTATAGTTGGTAAGTCTCCAGTCATTTCTGCTGTTTTTACCATGTTGATTAACAACTTTGGATAAGTTGTTCCTTGTGATAACATTGCGTTTGAAAAACTTTCTCCACGTAATAATTCATATACTAATTGGTTAAAACTTTTCTTTAAGTTTGGTTGATTTGTTTGTTTTGCTAAGATTTTAACTGAATCTACTAGAGGGATACCTGATTTAATATAAGTTGATAATTGTGTTAATGAGAACGATAAATCGGCAGCTTTCATTGAACCACCGAAATTTAAATCAATATCCATTTTTGAACGTTCTTTTATTTCCAGAATTTTATATCCTTGCGATAATAAGAAATTTCTAACATCATTTTCACTTTCAGCGTCAAAAGAACCATTTTCTTTCTTACCTAAATCATTAATAATTGTATAACGATATGGTTTAATTGGTCTTTTTACTTTTTTTGATTTATCAGTTAAAGCGTCTGGTGTATCTGGTAAAGCTACATCTCCGCCTATTGGGTTTCCATTTTCATCTAATAAAGGTTGTCCTGGATTTTCTCCATTTAATTGTTGTAATTCATGTTGTTCTTTACTTAGTTGATGTTGATCTGCTTTTTCTAATACTTTATCTTCTGCTTTTGTAAAGAGTTTTGTAGGTACTGATAATATGGCACTTACGATATGATAGATTGTTATAAACGGCATTAAAACATATTCCATATTACAGACCTCCTTATTATTCTATTTCTATTTTAGCATAGTTAATTTTTTTTTGAAATATATATTTCAACTTTTTAGAACTTTTTACATATAATATTGCATGAGGTGTTATATGTATCCATATAATGTTACAAAAGGTGGTTTTTTTAGTTCTTTTAAGGGAATGAATTTTAGTGGATTTTTAGATGGAGCGCAGAAAACTTTAGGACTTGTTAATCAAACTATTCCTTTAATTTATCAAGTAAAACCTATTATTAGTAATGCTAAAACAATGTTTAAAATTGCTGATGTAATAAAGAGCGATGATTCTATTTCAAATGAAAATATTCCTATTACAGATAATGCTAATAAACCTATTTTTTATATATAAAAAAGAACGATTGATTAGTCGTTCTTTTTGTTATTAGATTCATATTTTTTAATAAATTCTTCTCTATATTCTAGTAATCTATTTTCTTTAATTGCTTCTCTTAATTCTTCTGTTAATTTAATTAAGAAACGAATATTATGAATTGATAAAAGTCTTCCACCTAACATTTCATCTGTTGTGATTAAATGTCTTACATATGCTTTTGTATAATTCTTACATGTATAACAGTCACAACCTTCTTCTACTGGTGATAAATCTTCTTTATATTTTGCATTATTAAAGTTGATTTTTCCTGTTCTTGTGAAAGCTTGTCCATGACGAGCAATTCTTGTTGGAAGTACACAATCGAAGATGTCTACTCCACGCATTACTCCTTCAATAATATCAATTGGATCTCCTACTCCCATTAAATATCTTACTTTATCTTTTGGTAAATATTTAATTCCATAGTCTACCATTTTATACATTGTTTCTTTATCTTCACCTACTGATGTTCCTCCAATTGAGTATCCATCAAAGTCCATCTCAACTGTTTTTTTACAAGAGTATTCTCTTAAGTCTTCAAATTCTCCACCTTGAACAATACCAAATAATGATTGATTTGGATTGTTATGAACGGCTTTTCCTCTTGCTGCCCAACGTAGAGTTCTTTCTACGGATTTTTTCATATATTCATGTGTTACTGGGAATGGTGGACATTCGTCAAAACTCATAGCAATATCACTATCTAATTTATTTTGAATTTGAATTGATTTTTCTGGTGTTAGGAATAATTTTGATCCATCAATATGACTTTTAAAATGTACTCCTTCTTCAGTAATATCTTTTTCTTTATTTTTAGCAAGAGAGAATACTTGGAATCCTCCACTATCTGTTAAGATTGGTCCATCCCAATTCATAAATTTATGTAGCCCTCCACATTTATCTACGATATCTTCTCCTGGTCTTAACCATAAGTGATATGTATTTGATAAAATTACTCCACTACCTGCTTCTTTTAATTCTTCTGGTGATAATGATTTAACAGTTGCTTTTGTTCCTACTGGCATAAACATAGGTGTTTCAAATGTTCCATAATTTGTTTGTAATGTACCATAACGTGCTTCTGAATTATCATCTTTATGTAATAATGTATATTTTATTTTCATAGGTACCTCCTAAATCTCGTTATAATTATACACTATTTTATAAAAAAAAGAAAGTATTTC
This sequence comes from Bacilli bacterium, assembly GCA_045649455.1. GTDB lineage: Bacteria > Bacillota_I > Bacilli_A > RF39 > UBA660 > JAEDES01. The sequence goes on from JAZRPV010000051.1 coordinate 51,156, forward strand.
TACTTTCTATCTATTATATTGATACCCAATTAATTCTTGTTCTTGAACTGGATTCATAACTGCTGCTACTGAACCTTTATATACTTTATTACCATCTCTAAATGTAAATGGGTCTCCCACTCTTAAACCAAATATTTGTTGTCCTAGAGGAGATACTCTTTCAACATAATCAGTATCTATTTCTTCTGTTACAGCTTGATTTATCATTTCTGCAGTAATAGTTTGAATTTCTCCATCTTTATTATATTTTAATTCAAATTTTGTTCCAACTCCGATTGTTCCATCGTCTTTTGGTTTTGCAACTTTTGCTTCTGATAATAATTTCTTTACTACTGTCATTCTATTGATTGCTGCACGGTCTTTTCCGTATTTACTTAATCTTTCTGCTTCAATTAATAAAAGCATTCTTTGTGATAAAGAAATTGTATTATAACTTTCTAATTCTTCTAAAGCTTCTGGTGTATTACTTGTTAATAATTCATGTCTTCTTGCTTTATATATTTTACTTATACGATCATTTTTTCTTTTTTCCCTTATAAATGATGCATATGCTTTAGGATCTTTATTAATTGTTTTTATTGTACCAGACACACGTCTTTTGTCAGAAGGCATTCTTCCTGTTATAACAGTATATGAAAAACGATCTCCTTCTTTTTTTCCTATTACATTTTGTCCTAAAAGGCTGCTTAAACTAATGAATCCATCATTAACTGAAATAGTTAACCCGTCAGCACCTTCTACTAACAATAATTCATCGCGTTCAAAGTCACCATCAAATTCTACGGTAAACTTTGTACCAATATCTATTACATCAGTACTTCTATCAGATTTATAATCTGCATGTTCAAGAGCATACATAGCATCTCGATATTTTTTTCTTTCTAAGCTATATTGATCATCTAAAACAGAATCTCCAATAAAAGCTCTAGAACTATAATCACCAGAAGTTATATCTTTAGAACTTAAATAATCATTATAACTTCTAATATTTTCTTTTGTTGTTTTTATTTGACTTCTTAAACAACTTATTTGTTCAGGTATTAATATCATGATTTACTCCTTATTTGATAAACATTGCATCTCCGAATGAGAAAAAGCGATATTTTTCATTTACTGCCGTTTTATAAGCATTTAATATATTTTCTCTACCTGCTAGAGCTGACACTAACATTACAAGTGTTGATTTTGGTAAATGGAAATTTGTACTTAAAGCATCAATTGCTTTAAATTTATATCCTGGATAAATAAAGATGTTTGTCCATCCACTACATTCAATAAATTTATCATTTTTACTTCTTATTGTTTCTAATGTTCTTGTACTTGTTGTTCCAACCGCAATTATTCTTTTGCCATTTTCTTTTGTTTTATTTAATAAATCTGCTGTTTCTTTTGACATTGAATAGTATTCACTATGCATTTCATGTTCTTCTATTTTATCTACACTTACTGGACGGAATGTTCCTAATCCTACGTGTAATGTTACATATGCTACATTTACTTTTTTATCTTCAATCTTTTTTAATAATTCTTTTGTAAAGTGTAATCCAGCAGTTGGTGCAGCTGCACTACCTACTTCTTTAGCATATACAGTTTGATAACGAGATTGATCATTTAATTTTTCGTGGATATATGGTGGTAATGGCATTGTACCTAAATCTTCTAATATTTCTAAGAAAATACCTTGATATAGGAATTCAAAATGTCTAATACCTTCTTCACCTTCAGCAATACATCTAGCTTTTAATTTACCATCTCCAAAGGATACAATTGTTCCTACTTTAATTCTTCTTGCAGGTTTTACAAGGCATTCCCAATTATCTTTTTCAGTATTCTTTAATAATAGAACTTCTATTACAGCATTTGTTTCTTCTTTTATTCCAATTAATCTAGCTGGAAGAACTTTTGTATCATTTAATACAAGAGTATCTCCTTCATTTAGATAATCAATTATATCTGTAAAATGTTTATGTTCAATTTCTCCTGTTTGTTTATCTAAAACTAATAGTCTTGATGATGATCTTTCTTCTAATGGTGTTTGTGCTATTAATTCTTCTGGTAGGAAATAATCAAATTCTTCTACTAGCATGACTTTCTGCCTCCTTAAATGCTTCTTCCATAGTTATACGTTCATATTCAAAAGATTCTTCTAATAATTCTTTTAAATCTGAATTTTTAAAATAAGTATTTATTTCATCTGGTGTTTTACCTTGATCAAAATACTTTTCTGTTAAAAACATATAACCTGTTCTGAACATGAAATCCGGTCCTATTTCATAAATAGTTCTCAGTAGTTGTTTAGTATAATACATTGTTGCGTTTTTGTAAAATGAAATCGGAAAAGTTATAGAATGTTTTGCTAATATTTCTAATTCATCTACATCTAAGGATGCAACTGATTCAGGAAATTCACTATAATATATGGCACCTGCTAAAATAGTTGGAATTTTGTGATATCTATTCTTATGAGCTTGTCCTCCAAAATTCATCTTACGATCAACACTATTAGCAAATGCTAGAATTTTCTTTCTTGTAGGTTCTTCTACTGTTTGTATTGATTGTATAGCTACTTTTAGAGATTCTTCATCCATATAGTATTTTGACATTTCTGGAATTTGTCTTTTCATTTCTTCTAGAAACTCATTATAATCAGTTGTTTTATTAAATATCAATTTTTCTTTAGCCACGGTACCAACTCCATTAATCTTTTTTTATTCCTAATACTTCATAAGCCTTATCTGTTACGACACGACCTCTTGCTGTTCTTTTTAATAATCCCATTTGTAATAAGTATGGTTCAATAACATCTTCAATTGTTGTTACTTCTTCTCCAATTGTTGATGAGATTGCTTCTATTCCTACTGGTCCACCATTATATTTATTAATTATCGCTAATAATAATTCGTGGTCAGTATTATCTAATCCTATTTTATCTACTTTTAATCTATTTAGAGCTTCATTTGTAATATCTATGTCAATTACTCCATCACCTTTTACTAAGGCAAAGTCTCTTACTCTTTTAAATAATCTATTAGCAATACGTGGTGTACCTCTACTACGTGTTGCTAGTTCATAGGCTGCATCATCTGTAATTTCTACCGATAATACTCTTGCTGTTCTTTTTATAATTTCTTTTAATTCTTCTATTGTATAGAATTGTAATTTAGAAATAATTCCAAATCTATCTCTTAGAGGTGCTGATAAATCTCCTGCTCTAGTAGTAGCTCCTACTAAAGTAAATGGAGGTAAATCTATTTTAATATTACGAGAGTTTCCTTCACTACCAACAATAATATCTAGTGAGAAATCTTCCATTGCTGGATATAGTATTTCTTCGATATATCTTGGCATACGATGGATTTCATCAATAAATAAGACATCCCCTGGTTCTAGTGAAGATAGTATTGCTGCTAAGTCACCTGATTTTTCAATACTCGGTCCACTGGCTGTTTTTATTTTTGTTCCTAATTCGTGAGCAATAATAAAAGCAAGAGTTGTTTTTCCTAAACCTGGAGGACCATATAATAATACGTGATCTAACGGTTCATCTCTCATCTTAGCTGCACTTACAAATACTTGAATATTTTCTTTTACATCTGTTTGTCCAATATATTCACTAATTGATTCTGGTCTTATTGTATTATCCATAGTGTTATCTTCAAATAAATTATAATTTTTGATAACATTTTCCTCTGTCATAATATCACCTCTATACTATTTTAATAATAATTTTAATGCATCTTTTACTTGTTCTTCGATAGTTAAACTTGTATTAACTTTAGCAAGAACTGGTACTAATTCTTTTTCTTTATATCCTAATCCGATTAATACTTCTTTTAATTCATTTTCTGTTTGAACGATATCATCAGAAATACCAAGTCCAATAAATTCAAGTTTTCCTTTAAGATCTAAAATAATTTGTTTAGCAAGCTTATCTCCAATCTTAGGGAATTTTTTTAGATATAAAACATTTTCTCTTTCAATAGCATCCATTATTCCATTTATTGATCCTACTGCTAAGATAGGCATTGTCATCTTACATCCTAATCCTTTTACGCTAATAAGTTTTAAAAATAATTCTTTTTCTTCAATTGTTTTAAATCCATATAAACAATTTTCATCTTCTTTAATTTGTTGGTATACATATACCTTATATTCTTTACCTAATTCAAATGAGTATGGATTTGATACATATATTAAAAATCCTACTCCATTATTATCTAAAACAATTGCATTATTCTTTATATTAGCAATTGTACCTTTTATATAATCATACATTTATATCACTCCTATTACATTATAAAACAAATATCTTATATATTCAAACTATATTAATTATAATATACGAACATTTGTTTTGTCAAAGATAATAGTATAAGTATAGTTATAAAAATACTATAAAGTGTAATTTTCTGTCTTATTAGAAATTACTTCGACAAAATCTTTAGCTGCTTTATATCTCGTATGTCCAGCAATAATTACATTGTTTCTAGGATTATTTTCATATGGCTTTAATTCATCTAGTTTAATATCTACAATGTTCAATTTATACACTCTTAATAGTTTTATAAATGCATAAAAAAAGGTGTACTTTTTTTAACTCTACACCTTATAAAACAAAGCTTTTATTAATTTTTGAAATTTCATTTAGGGAGTTTTTTCTACAATGTCCTCCCTTGCACCATTCACACACGACTAAGAAAAACTTTTTAGATACCCCCTGTTCTTTGTATTTACCTCTTATTTAACCATTAGAACTATCATTTAATATTTATACTATAAACATAAAACTCTCTTAATTCGTCTTAAAATACGCTTTAAAAGAGTTTACTTTATTATTAATTTTATCAATCTTACGCTGGTGGAGGTGTACAATAAGAATATGATATGGTAGGATCAATTACATCTCTTTTTCCTGGATTATGTTGTTCTTCTCCAGTCATATAACAAACAGTTTTCCCTAATTCATTATTAAAAATATTATAACTATAGCTTTCTAACCCAGCAGTATTAAATTGACTATCAACCCATTCTCCCCAAGTCATTCCTTCTCCTGCTTTATAGGTTACACCATCAATAGATACATTAATTATCCCAGAATCAATACCATTTATTAAATCTTTAGTCATTGTTATAACTGGACGCACCCCACAGGTGTTATCAATGTGAGAGTTTTCGTAGCTGAAGCCTGCAGAACTAATAACGTACCATACAATGTTAGAAGCATAAGCCGACCCAGACCAGTATGAAGTTGCATAAACCCAACTAGGAGCTGCACTACAACTATCATCATCTTCACTACATCCAAGACCAATTAATTCATCTTTAGTAATAAGACGTGCTTCTATTGGTGTTACACCTTGTGTTATTAAATAACTATTATAGCTATTTACATATCCTTCTACTATACTTCCTGAATAAGTTGAATCAGTATTTGAAAATGCTGTAACGCCAATCCATGGGAAACCTATAGGATTTCCTTTTGAATCACCTTGACCACCTATTGCAGTACTATCTTGTATTCCAGTTGGACTTGCAAGTGATGTTATTATAGGATCATTTACACCATCCCAAGTTAAACTATTTCCTACATGTAAATTATACTTTGCTAACATTGTTACTGTATATGTATCACTTGATATTACATAAAAACATTCTTCGCCAATACAAACTTCATTTCCTACTTGTGTTCCATCTCCACTAACAACTCTTACACCCATTTCAGCACCATTGTCTTTAACATTTGTACCAGTGCCATCACTTTGTACATAATTAACTGTAAATGCTAAATTAAGTGTTTCTGAAGTTGTTGGTAAATCTGATGCTATTATATCTTTTCTAAATTCTACTCTTACTTTTAATCTTACAAATGATTTTTTTGATACTAATTGTTTAGTATTAATTGATTCTCCATTTTGATATTCAATTATATAATTTAAATATTTTGCTTGTGATGTTGTTAATGTAGGTTCTTTTATTACACTATCAATCATTGCATCAATTGAACCATCATTAACTACATCAATAGTAAACTCATAAAAGTCCCCTGGCATATTTAATGTAGTTGAAAATGTAGCTGTTGTTGAACTTGTAATAGATGGTTCCGTTCCACTTACACTACCACTAGTAACTTTTACATTATCTAAATGTATATCCCAACTAGATGCTGTTACTTGAGCATTACCTTGAATATTTAAAGTTACTGATAAAGCAGCATAAACTATTGTTAATGAAAATATAGAAATCAATACTATACTTAAAATCATATATAGTGTTTTTCTATCTCTACTAAAAAAATCTTTAATTCTTCTTCCTTGCATATTTTATTACTCCTTATTATTAATTTTACATATGTTTTTATTATTTTCAATATTCTGGTAATATTTCATTAATAATTTGACATAAAATTAATACATAAAAATAAAACAAGCAAAGTCTCTTGCTTGTTTTTGTAATTATCTTTTAAATTTTCTTTTTAAGAAGTTTCTTGCTGTTTCTAATCTTCTAATTAAATTTTCTCTTAGATTAGGTACAAAGTACGGAAATATAAATACTATTAACCATAATATATGGAAGTAATCTCCTACTAAGAATGATGTAACACATATATAAATTAAAAATATAAATATTATTAAGATACCAAATATTATAAATAAATTTAATATGTTGTTTAAATCATTTTTATTATTATAATTTACTTCTTTTTTCTTTAAAAGATTATCTGCTTGTACTTTAAAATTGTCAAAGTGTTCATTGATTTCTTCTAATGTATATTTTTGATTATTCTTGTATTTATCTCCTCTAATTTCTAGAGAACCATCTTCTAATATTTTTGCATCAACATTAGCGTAATTATCTAATTTAACATCGATATTAAATTCTTTTCCTAAGATAGATATTAATTTATTACGACATTTATTAGAGATAAAATTAGCTTCATTGATATATGATTTTAATTCATTATTTAATTTATTTAATTCTTTCATATTAGTCTTCTTTTAAGTTGTAATATACATCTTGAACATCATCAATATCTTCTAAAGTTTCGATTAATTTTAATACTTTTTCTGTTCCTTCTTCATCAAGTGTTACTTCCATGTTTGGAACGAATGTTAATTCGCATTCTAAGAATTCTTTAACACCAGCTGCTTCTAAAGCATCTCTTACACTTGTAAATGTTTCTTGTGATGTTGTAATGATATATGTATTTTCAACACTTTCAAAGTCTTCTGCTCCAGCATCTAATGCTTCCATCATCATTGTTTCTTCATCATATTCACCTGGAATTACGATAGAACCACGACGTTCAAACATATAACTTACTGAACCATCTGTTCCAAGGTTTCCTCCAGCTTTAGTAAAGGAACTTCTAACTAGAGATGCAGTTCTATTACGATTATCTGTTAAACAGTCAACCATAACAGCTACTCCACCATGAGCATATCCTTCATAACGTACATTTTCATAGTTTGCTCCGTCAGTTCCACCAGTTGCCTTATCAATTGCTTTTTGAATATTATCTTTTGGCATGTTTTGTGCTTTTGCTTTATCAATAACCATTCTTAAAGCTGCATTTGTTGCTGGATCAGGACTTCCTCCTTTAGCTGCAACCATAATTTCTTTAGCAAGTTTTTGGAAAACTTTACCACGAGCTGCATCTAATAAACCTTTTTTTCTATGAATTGTCGCCCATTTTGAATGTCCACTCATATTAATACCTCCTCATTTCTACTATATGATAACATATTTTTTTGTATAGATAAAGATTTATGTTATAATTTTTATAGGTGATTAGATGTATTTAAAAGTTAATAATAAGAAATTACATATTCGTGAAATGACTAAATTTATGGATAGATTAATAGGACTTAGGTTCTATTTTCCTACTTTAGATTTTGCAATGAAATATCCTAAGAAGAAAAGAATTAATACTTATTTTTTCTTTCAAAAAGTTGATGTTATATTAACTGATAAAGAAGAAAAAATTATTAAATTAATTGAGAAATGTCCAACTGAGAAAAAGATTCGTCGTAAGAGAAAAGTATATAATATTTACTTTGTACCTCTTGGTACTGTTAAAAACTTAAAGATTGGAGATACTTTAAATATAGTAGAAAAATAAAAAAGCACTTATGTGCTTTTTTAATTTAATTCTTTTGACCAAAGTGTTTTTTGTAATACTGTTCTTATTGTTTGTTCATTGAATGGTTTTTCTAACATATCAACAATTGGATATGTAAATGCTTTTTGAATTGTTTCACGAGATGAGTCTCCTGAGATAATTGATACTGGTATTTTATCAAAAAGATCATTTTTCTTCATATATTCAAGAACTGCAAATCCATCTACTTTTGGCATATTTAAATCTAATAACATTGCTTTAATAAAATTATTATTTTTATTAGCTTCAATTATATCTAAAGCTTCTTGTCCGTTTGTAGCGATTCCTACATTATAAGTTGCTTCAAAAATTCTTTTAGTAAAGTTTCTAATAATATTAGAATCATCTACTACTAAGATTGTATCTTTTGCATATGTATTTTGTTCTCCTAGTGATATTTGTTCATCATTACCATTTAAATATTCTTTTACTAGTTTAACAGCTTCTGATACTTCTTTTACTAAATTGTCAAAGTTACTTTGTACGTAATCAATATCTCCTGCTTTACTTTTTAATTCATGTTCGTAAGCAAGTTCTGCTAATTTAGTTAATCCAAAATATTTTGCATCTGTTTTTAATGAATGAACATATATAGCATAATTAGCCATATCACGATTATTTCTATATGCTGAAAGTTTTGTTAATTTTGTATTTGCACTATCAAAAAATTCTACTAAAGTTTCATTATATACTTTAATATCACCAAATAATTCTAAACTTTTTTCTACATCTACCCCGTTTGAGATTAAGTAATTTAAACTTCTCATTTTTTATTCACCTCTATTATGATAATTATATCATAATAATTTTTATTATAAAGAAAAAAACACTAAATTTTAGCGTTTTTTAGTATATATAACCGGATATGGATCATCAAATTCTTTTAAATCTGACATTTGTAATGGACCATGTCCTGTTTTATTAGCAATATCTCTTGCGGAATATAACATACTAGATAACCATTCATCTTCTGATTCAAAATAATCAAATTCATCACCATGTGGGCCACCCTCACATAATGCTATTAAGAAATGAGCATTATTTCTTCTTGCATTATATATTATCTTTTCAGTTGCTTCACAAGGCATAAATGCAATTATCAATTGATCTTTTTCTACTGGTGTTTGTAGTGTAAACGGTTGTTGTCTTAAGACCATATTTGGATATGGGGAATCTGTTGAAATTAGATTTGGATCATATACTGTTATAGTTCCACTTTTTTGTTTTAAAGCTATTCTTTTAGCAAGAGAAGGAATTCTTCCTCCCCCTACTTCAATGATATCTGTATCTATATCAAAGTTTTCTTCAAGGATTTTTATGAAAGCATGATAGATATCTTCATTTTCATCAATAAATCCAAGTTCTGAATACATTTGTCTTAGAATATCAACTTGAAATTTCTTATCTAAGAAATGTACCCAGTTAGATCTGATAAATTCTAATTCTCTATCATTATAACCATGTTTGTTTTCTTCTAGAAATCTATTCACTTTAAGTGTTTTATTTATGTTGTCTAATGGTTGTTTCATAAAATCTCCTTTCTTTTTTTGTGTAGTCTATATAATATACTATTTTAGATAAAAAGAAAAGTACTAAATGTACTAATCTTTGTAATCAAAATAAAAGTCTAATATTCTTACTTGATCTCCTACTTCAGCACCAAGTTCTGCTAGACGATCATCAATTCCCATACGACGAAGTTTTTTAGCAAATCTATATACTGCTTCTTCTGATGAGAATTTTGTCATCTTAAATATTCTTTCTACTTCTTGACCACTAATTACCCATAGACCATCATCTTCTTTAGTAATAGTAAATGGTTCTTCTTTCTTGAATTTATATAGTACATGAGATTCAATTTGTGATTCATCATATAATGGATTTTGTGGAATCTCATCTAATAATTCAGCAAGTCTATCTACTACTTTTTGTAGTCCTTGATTTGTTGCGGCACTTACTTCAAATACTTCTGCATCTGGAACTTTCTTTTTAAATACTTCTAGATTTTCTTTAGCTTCTGGTAAGTCCATTTTATTTGCAATAATAATTTGTGGTTTTTCTAATAATTTTTCATTAAATGCTCTTAATTCATTATTGATTAAAACATAATCTTCATATGGGTCACGCATTTCGCTTCCTGCCATATCAATTACGTGAGCGATTACTCTAGTTCTTTCAATATGTCTTAGGAATTTATCTCCTAAACCTTCTCCTAAAGATGCTCCTTCAATTAATCCAGGTAAGTCAGCAAGAACAAAACTTTGTCCTGATGATGCTTTAACTACACCTAAGTTTGGAGTTAATGTTGTAAAGTGATATGCGGCAATCTTTGGTTTAGAGCGTGATACACATGAAATGATAGTACTTTTACCTACACTTGGTAATCCTACTAATCCTACATCTGCAAGCATTTTAACTTCTACTTTTAAGTTTTTCTTTTCACCTTCTTCTCCTTTTTCAGAGTAATCAGGTGCTGTATTAGTTTGTGTTTTGAAAGCAGTGTTACCTCTTCCTCCACGTCCACCTTTGGCAATAATTTCTTCTTGATCTTTTTTAGATAAGTCAGCGATTACTAATCCTGTATCTAAATCAGTTACTACTGTACCAAGTGGTACTTTTACTATTAAACTTTCAGCATAGGCTCCATGTTGGTTTTTACCTCTACCATTTTCACCTTTTTTACCTTTAATTGTTTTTTGATAACGTAAATCTAATAAAGTGTGAAGACCTTCATCTACTTTAAAAATAATATCAGAACCGCGTCCTCCATTACCTCCGTATGGTCCTCCCATTTCTACATATTTTTCACGTCTAAATGCTGTACATCCGTCTCCACCATCTCCGGCTTCTACTTTTATTTCGACCTCATCGACAAACATATTCTCGCCCCTTTCGAACTGATTTAATTATATCAAATATAATTTATTGTTGTAAATTTTTTTGTATTGGTTTTTGTTGTTTTTGTTTATATAAAGAACTTATCCATAAAGCCGTTTCTTTATGCGATTGATTCTTTTTAGTTTGAATAAATTTTGTATATTCTCCTGTAATACGTGGGAAGTCCCCTTTTTCATCATCATCTACTATTTCCCAAAGAAGTGCTTCTCCTGTTAAATCACTTAGTGCATATACATAACTATGAACTATGTGACGATAAAACTCTTGTTGCTCTTGTTGTGATGTAAAGAATCTATCAAAGACATCAAACATTACACCATAGTCTAATACCATTACTTCTGTTTCTTTAGTCTTTGGTAATTTTTCTAATAAGTATTCCATCATAGCTTCATCAAAATATTTAGCTTGTTCATACTTATCTTTAAAGAAACCACCTGTTTTTTCTACTAGTATTTGATTGATTCTAGCGTATATATCTTTTGTATTCATAAATCCCCCTTACTTATTAAAAAAAGAGCCAAATGGCTCTTTTATATTATTCTCCTACTGGATAAACTGAAGCTTGTTTTTTATCTCTTCCTAAGCGTTCAAATTTAACTACTCCGTCAACTGTTGTGAATAGAGTATCATCATTTCCACGACGAACATTAGTTCCTGGGAATACTCTAGTTCCACGTTGACGATATATAATAGAACCAGCTGTTACGAATTCACCATCAGCTGCTTTAGCTCCAAGTCTACGTCCTGCAGAATCACGACCATTAGATGTTGATCCTTGCCCTTTATGGTGAGCAAATAATTGAATATCTAATCTTAAAAAATTCATAATTCTCCTCCTTACTTAACTTCAATATTTTCTGGATAATTTACTTCCAGTTCTTTTAAAAGACTAACCATGTTACCGATTAGTATTTGTGTTGTTTCATCAGTATTTTTAATATCAATACTTAAACCCTTTTTACTAACCATGTAACTTAGACTATTTTTATTTAATGCTAAGATACCATTTACTGTTGTTGTAGTAATACTACTTACAGCAGCACATACTATATCTTTTCCATAATCATCATACATGGCATGTCCAAGTACTGTGATTTTTTTATATTTAGCATTTTCTTTTTCAATTTTTACATTAATCATAATTAACCATTAATTTTAGTAATTTTGATTTTTGTATATGGTTGTCTATGTCCATGAGTTCTACGGTTAGATCTATCTTTACTCTTGTATTTAAATACACGAATTTTCTTTTGTTTACCGTTTTTGATTACTTCACCTTCAACAGTAACATTTGTAAGATAAGGACTTCCAACTTTAGTATCAAGCATTAATACTTGATCGAAGCTTACAACATCACCAGCTACTACGTCTAATTTTTCTACGAAAATTTCAGAACCTTCAGTAACGTAATATTGTTTTCCACCAACTTTAATTACAGCGTTCATTAATAATACCTCCTTTTTTTAACTTAAGACTCGCTCTTAAGGTACATTAATAATGTTTCTACCTTTTCAATGCGGTTTGAGCATGAGGCGTCAAACAGTTAGATTATAGCATACGTTTACTTGTATGTCAACGAATTCGTTAAACTTTGTTTTACTGTTTCATACTCAGTTTGAGTCATAATACTATTATGTAAAATACTATACATTAGTTTATTTTCCACTTCTTCATCATCTTTTGAATCATGATAGTTTCTTTGTACTCTGTTCTTAGATAAAATTGTTCCATTTATATTATAAGTTCTTGTAGTTTCAAATTGTTTTAAACGTGATATTTCATCTGGTATATCTGTCATTTTTATACTAGATGGATCTATTTGTTCTACATATTTCATTATATCTTCATCAGAAAGTAAAAATTGATCGGTCGTAAGGATTTCTTTTAATTGGTCTAATGAAGTTATTGGAATATTTAGTTCTTTAATAACACGTATTCTATTTATATTTTTATAATAATTTAAAATGGATAAATCTTCTTCTAAGAAACTTTCTAATCCTAATTCAAGCATTTTATCTAATACTTCTAATAAATTTTCATTTAATAAGAATTCATAGTTTATTCCTTTAATAATTGATTTTTCAAATGAATAAGCTTTTAAGAATTCAATATTTCTTTGTACTAATGATGGTTCTGATATAAAAATTATTTGAGTTTCTTCAAAGTTACGAGGATTAATTCCTTGTTCTTTTATCATTTTTGTATTTATAAGTAAATTTTTATATTCATCACTATCTTTATCAAATATTAATGGATTATCATTTACTATTTTAGATGTTAAAGTATTATTCATAAAGAATGAAATTACTTGATTAAATGTTTCTACATCAGTTATTTGTAGTATTTCTCCAATTACTTTTGTATTAGTGATTCCTAGAGCTTTTAACTTAGCAATCATATCTTTTACTTGTTGTACTGGATTTTGCATAATAGTTTGAGCATCGATTTCGATATTATTTTCTTTTAATAATCTTTGATAATGAATAGTTGAGTTTTGAGACAATTCATTATATTCAGCTAATAGTTTTTCATAATAATCTTTATTATGTTCATAAACTAATTTTAATATTCTTAATCTAATTTCTTCATCATTAATCTTTGAGATTAATTTTCTAGCATCTGTTATTTCTTCATTTTGAATTGCTTGAACTATTTTTTGTTCCAAGGCTCTATATATACCTAATTCTTTATTAGCAGTTTTCTTTCTACTGTTAAATTCTTTAGATATTTCTTCGTAGTAACCTCTCATATATCTAAATTGTTTAGATATTTCTGTAATATCAAAGTCATCTTTAAAACTTTGTATTAAGAATTTTCTTTCTTTACTCTTAGGTCCATATATTTCTAAAGCTTGATTAAACTTATCATAGTCATCTCTTAAAGCTTTCATGTCATGAACCATACATAAAGCATCATCAAAAGGTTCTTCTACTTGGCAATATAGATTAAATAATTCTGCTACATTGCATCCTTCGTTTTCTGATAATTCAAATAAGAATTCTAAATCATCTGATGAAATACATTTATTAGATAACATAGTAGTAAGTTTCATTTTACTTCTACGTCTATTTGAATCAGCAAATAAATCTCTTACTTGTTTTAATGCTCCATATCTAGAAATGGCATTACATATATTAATAAGATCATCCATTCCTTCATCAGTCGTATTTTCAATAATATTTCTTATTGATTCAATGGATTTATGGATGTAAGTGAATGCTTCATCTCTATCTTCATTTGTAACATATGACATAATATAGGCTGTTATGAAGTCTGTTAAATCCATTGTTAACATTCCATCTATGCCACCAAAAGTATTTTCTTTATAGAATCTAGTTAAGAAATCTAATTCTTTACTTGAGGTATTTAATATTGAATCACATTGTTGTTCTTTTAATTTAATTAATTTTAATAATTCTAATGTTTTCATATTACTTACCTCCTTTTACAAATGTTTTTGTTACAGGATCATAACCTAGTTTTCTAAACAATTCATCTTCATATTGTTGATGTAATTCTAAGAATTCTGGATTACTTAGATTTCTTTTTAATATTTCAGATATTGCTTTATAATCTGCAGCTTTATTTTTTAAGTTATCAGAATATGCTTTATCTCTTTGAGTTTTCTTTACAAAGGCAGTAATTATAGCATAAGTATTTTCATCAAGACGAGCAAATACTACACGTACTTGAGGGTTCTTTACTTCGCATAATCCGGTAATTTGATTATTGTTTGTAAAACGTTTAACGTTCTTAAATGAACCATCTTTTATAGATAAGAATAATTCTACAAATGATTCGTAGAAAGTATCTGGAATATGATCTATTTCATCTAATATACGAATATTTCCGCCATTTGTTGGTACGAAAATCATTCTATTGGATGTTTCTTCCTCTATAACTTCTTCTACTTCTTCTTTTATCGGAGAAAGTAGTTGATCATAATATGCAATTTTTTGTTGTTCAAAGATGATTTCATCTTTAAACATTTTCATATCTTCAGGATCTTCAATTGAACCATATTCTCTTATTATTTCATTTATCTCTCTAATATTTCTTAAAGATTCTAATTTTAAACGTAAAATTATTTTCTCATAATTTTTATTGGTTCTTTTTGGTACACATAAGTGTAATTTTTCTAATATGTTATCCGGTGTAATTTCTCTTACTTGTGAATAATAATATTCAACCTCATCTTCAAAGTCTGATCTGTCAACTACTGGTTGTTCTTCCTTTTTTGAATTATCAACTATAATAGTTGGCGTTGTCATCTTTGGTTTTGCTGCGGCTTTTAGTTTTCTAATTTCTTCTCTAGTGAAAGCAGCAGTTTTTGTATTATCTTCTATTATTTCAATTAACTCACCTTCAGTAAGATCTGATATATCTACAAACTTAAATGCCATATTTATCTCCCCTTTTCCAAATGTGGGGATATTATACCATATTTTTGAAAAAAAAGCAAATTAAAAGAAGGATTTGTATCCTTCTATGATGGTTCTGGTGATGTATTATCTTTATTACATACTTTATCTGTTTGTTTTAAATCGATAGTAGTTTTTAAATTGTTTACTGTTACTGTCGATGATGGTACTGATGTTACTTTGTCATCAAATGTTATTTTCACCTTAATAGAACGCACATTTCCAGTAGATGCACCTTTTAGGCATGTTATCGCCGGAGTATTTTGTGCAGTTGTGTTAAACACATCACCTGTTTGAATTGGTGTACCATCAGAATAAGTTATTTCATAAAGTAGATTATCACAAACTAATTCTTCATCTGATTTTACATTTAAAGATGATGTACAAGTAGGATTTGAAGTTAGTATTGATGATATTTCTCCTGGTAAAGAACCTAGAGTATAAATTCTAAAGAAATATGTAACAGAATCTCCTGGTTTAGACAAACTAAAATTATAGGTTGCTGTTACTCCATCAAAACTTGGGGCATTATATATAGCTGACCCTGTAGTTTCATAATCCTTTCCTGATAATGATATACCTTCTCCTAATTTAAATCCCCAACTTGATTCTTGGACTGTTGCAGAACCACTAATATCTAATGATGTACTTAATACAGCATAGGCAATACTTATTGTAAGTATTGAAAATACTAATGCAACTAATATGTATAATTTCATTCTTTTATTTTCTTTCATATTTTCACCTTCTAAGATTAGTATTTTCAAATAAAATTTTTTTATACAAAAAAAGAGCAAATTACTTGCTCTTTAAATCTTCTATTAAATAATTTATTCCTTGTACTATTTCATTATAAGTTAAATCAAAGTTTCCTGTATACCAAGGATCAGCAATATCTTTTGGTAAAAGTTTAAATACTTTATTATTTTTATCGTCGAAGATATATGATAAATTTCTTATATTTTTATCATCCATACAGATGAAATAATCAAAATCATCGTAGTCAGTTTCTTCTACTCTTGTTGCATAATGTCTAGTATATGGAATATTATTTTCAATTAATTTTTTTTGAGTACCAGGATGAATATCATTACCTAGTTCTTCAGATGATGTAGCTTTGGAAGTTATATAGAATTTATTTTCTAAATTTAATTCTTTAACTTTATGTTTCATGATAAATTCGGCCATTGGTGAACGGCATATATTACCATGACATATAAAACATATTCTGATCATTATAGATTATTAGCTAAGTCGTATGCTTTCCAAATTACATCCATTAAGTTTCCAACTTTTAAAGCATCTCCGATTACATAGAAGTTTTTAGCATCTTCATAGTTAGATGGATTGTATCCAATTGATTTAACAACTGTATCTACTTCAATTTCTTTTTCTTCTCCATCTACTAAGATTGTAATAGCTTTATCAGTTACTTTTAATACTTTTGCATTTGTATAAACTGGAATTTCATGTAATCTAATTAATTCTCTTAACATATTAGAGTTTGCAGCACAAAGTGTTGGAACATTTAATATTTCTGATTGTGCTTCAATGATAATTGGTTTTTTCTTATCTAAAACAGCATCATATGCGATTTCACATCCAGTTAATCCTCCACCAATAATAGCGATTGTTTCTCCAACTTCTTTTGTCTTTCTTAAATAATCGATAGCATCAATTACATGTTCTTTTCCTTCGATATTTAAATTTCTTGGAGTTGCTCCTGTTGCAAACACTACAACATCTACATCAAAGTTTTCAAATTCTTCTTGTGTTACCTCATGGTTGAACTCAATTTTAATATCTAAATCTTTCATTTGTTTTTCATACCATTTTAATAACATCTTATCTTTTTCTTTGAATTTAGGTGCTGCTGCAGCAATAAATACTCCACCAATTTCGTCTGTTTTTTCATAGATCGTTACATCATGACCTCTAAGTGTTGCAACTCTTGCAAATTCCATACCAGCAATTCCTGCTCCAATAACGGCAACTTTTTTCTTTTCTTTTAGAGGTTTTAGGTCTCTTGCATTTTCATTTAATGTATATGGGTTAATTGCACATTTACCATTACCCCAAGGTGCTGAAACTGCTCCTTTTCCATTCGGTCTTTGTCCATTTGCAAAACATGCATTATGACAAGCTAGACATGGACGAACATCTTTTAATCTTCCTTCTTTTACTTTTGTTACATATTCAGCATCTGCTAAGAATTGTCTTCCAATTGATACTGCATCAATTTCATTATTTTTAATTACTTCTAGACATGTATTTGGATTTTCCATTCTTCCAGCACAGAATACTGGGATGTTAACATGTTTCTTAATAAATTTAGCATCATCTAAGTTACATGCTAATGGCATATACATAGGTGGATGTGCCCAATACCAAGCATCATAACTTCCATTATCTGCATCTAAAGCATCTGCTCCAGCTTCTTCAAGAAGTTTTGCTAATTTGATACTTTCATCGTAGTCACGACCAAATTCTTCAAATTTTTCTCCTGGTAATGCACCTTTATTAAATCCACGCATTTTACTTGTTACTGAGTATCTAACAACTACTGGGAAGTCTTCACCACATTCTTTTTTGATTGCTTTGATGATATCAGTTACAAAACGTGCTCTATTTTCTAATGAGCCTCCATATTGGTCAGTTCTTTTATTAGTATTTGCAATTGTAAATTGATCTAGTAAATATCCTTCATGAATAGCATGAATTTCTACTCCATCTACTCCTGCTTCTTTTAATAGTTTTGCTGATTTTGCAAATCCTTCTACTATCTCTTCAATTTCTTTTACAGTAATTTCTGGACACATACGTTTTGGTTCCCAAACGTTTGGTAATTCACTTGGTGAAGCTGTAACTCTATCTACCTTTAGCATTTTTGCTAAGAATGGTTTATCAAGTAATCCTGCTAACATATCAATCATTAACATTACTCGACCAAATCCAGCTCCTAATTGTACGAATAACTTACAATCTTCTTTGTGAATTTCATCCATTAATTCTTTTAATTCTTTTGTGAATTTTTTACCACTTTTATGTAACCATTTTCCTCCAATGGCACTTTTAACAGTTACAATTCCTGGAATAATTAATCCTACATTATTTTTTGCTCTTTCTAGCAAATATCTTTTTGTATGTTCGTTAAATTTATATCCTGTCATCCATTCGATTGGTGCTGTCCCTTCCATTGGAGCATGCACAAATCTATTTTTGATTGTTACTCCACCTACTTTTAATGGTGTAAACAATTCTTCATACTTATTTTCCATAAAGTACTCCTCCTATTTTTATAAACTAATTATATCAAATTATTTTATTTGATAGCAATAAAAAAGAAGAAGATTACTCTTCTACTTTTCTAAATTTATTGTCAATTATTGAATATAGGTAACATTCTACTTCTTTATGAGTTTTATCTTTAATTACTTTTCGATATCCATTTAGTTGTTTATCGTATAGTGGATCATCAATATTCTTTAATTTATAATCTACTATAATCATCTTATCTCCTCTTTCGATTAGAAGATCAATTATTCCATGAGATAAAGTATTTTCTTCTTGATAAGTAAATTCATACTCTTTATGAAGAATAGCATCTTTATTTTCTTTTATAATATCTGTATCTAAGAATAATTTAATCTTTTCTTTGATATTTTCTTCTAAATTAGAATTATCTAAATTTGGATTATTAAAATCTAATAATTCTAAAGTTTCATGTACTTTTGTTCCGAAGTCCATTACATCTTTTTCTTCTTTTGTTATTAGATGAAGAGAATCTTTTGAGAAGTGTGATTCTTCAATATAAGTATTTTCATATGATAATTCTTCTATAGTTAGATTGTCTTCTTTTAGTTTTAAGTTTTCTAGATTAGATTCTTTTTTTGAGTCTAAGTATTCTTTTGTTGCTTTTACTTCTTTCTTTGTTACGAATGGTAAAAGATTAGAATAAATACTTTTCATTATTGATAAGAAAGAATTATATTTAGATCTTTCATATGAAGGGACAATATCTAGTACTTCTTTTGTTTCTTCTAGTTCCGGCATAACAATAATCATTTTTTCTTTTGCTCTTGTTACCGCTACATAAAGTAATCTAATCTTTTCAGATATTTCTTCTTTCTTAGTAGTATTTTTTAATAATGTTTTTAGAATAGTATCTTTATAATAATTATTTACTTTTGGTAGAACTAAACCATATTTATTATCATAGATTATTCTTTCTTTTAATTCTAAAGTATTAAATCTAGATGAGAAACCTGCAAAGTAACATATTGGGAATTCTAATCCTTTTGATTTATGAATAGTCATTATCTTACAACTATTTGATGATGATGAATTAATATTAAATTTTAAATCATAGTCATTATCAAATATTTCATCTAAGTAATTTACAAAGTCATAAATAGTATTACCTTGTTCTTCAAATGATTTAATTAAATTATAGAAGTATTCTGTCCTTACTCTAAATGATTTTACTGAACCTATTTCTAGTAGTTTTTTATCATATTCAAATTCTTCTAGTATGTAGTTTAAATATTCACTTGGAGAAGTTGTATCAATAGATGGAATTAATTCTAAACATTTCTTATATAATGGTGAATCTTTATAATTTTTATTTACATGATATTCATATATTTCATCATCATTTGTTTTATATAAGAAACTTCTTGAGATAGATGTAAAACTATATTTAAATTGTTCATTTAAATTATTTTCTTTTATACAAATTAGTAATTTTAAGAGATTTTTTATTACTAAAATATCTTGATCTTTACGAATAGATTCATCTTTTAAAATAGTTAATGGGATATGTAAGTATTCAAAGATCTTTTTATATAAATCAAAGTTTTTACTTTTATCAAGTAAGATTACAAAGTCTTTATATTCAATATCTCTAAGTAGTAGTTCATCTTTATCAAATACTTGATAGTGATTATTTATTTTATCTAGGATATCATATCCGATGATAAATGCTTCTTGTTCATCTTTTGAGATGTTTCTTTCAGTCTCGCCATATGTATATACTTCCATATCATAGTTTTGATCAGTTAGACCTTGTTCTATGTATGTATTATTTCCAAAGACCATTCTATGAGATACTTTGTAGTCTGCTCCTCCAATATCATCATCCATAAATAAATCAAATAATAAGTTGATATTTGCAAGTACTTCTTTTCTTGATCTAAAGTTTTTTACAAGATCAATTTTAATTCCTTGATCAGTATCTCTATATGTATCATATTTATTTTTAAATATATATGGGTTGGCATTTCTAAAACGATAAATTGATTGTTTAATATCCCCTACCATATAAACATTATTGTTTGATATTAGTGAGATGAATTTTTCTTGAGTATCAGATGTATCTTGATATTCATCTACTAAGATTTCTTTAAAACTATTTGTTAATTCTTCTCTAATATCAGGATTGTCATTAACTACTTTAATTGCCAGTCTTGCGATATCATTAAAGTTATAAACTTCTTCTTTTTGTTTATATTCAGTTAATCTTTTATCTAATTCCTTTAAGATATTTATAATAGTTTCAGCATTTTCTTTAGTTTCATAAATATCATTTGTAATTTCTTCTTCATTTTCAAATATTAATAATTCTTTTAATTCTTTTGTTTGATCAGAAATTGTTTGTTTAATAGATTTACCTGTTTCATCAGAGTTACGAGGTACTGTTGGAGATTTGAAATCTAGTGAATTTAGTAATTCTTCATAAGTTTTAGCGTTTATTAACTTATGATAAGCATCTTCCATTTTAGTAACAAATTCTCCATCGAAATAGTCATTTAAATCTATTAGAAGTTTCTTGATATTTTCTTGATAAGATTTTATAAGTGACATATATTCATCTTTATATTTAGAAATATTTTCTTTACTGTAGAATGAATCAATATATGTATTTAAATAATCTTCTTTATCATATTTTAATTCTATTTTTTTGTATGTATTTAGAATTAGTTTCTTTAGATCTTTATCATCTTTTAAACAGAAATCTTCTATTAACTTTATAAAGTTTTGTTTTGGAGATAGATAATTTTCTTCAAATATTTCATCTAGAATTTTATTTTTCTTTATATCAATTACTACTTCATCAGTAATCTTTATATTATTAGTTACATTTAGTTTTGTATGATACTTTTTTACTATTGATAAAGAGAATGAGTCAAATGTTGTGATGTAGGCTCCATCAATTAAATTTGCTTCTTCTTCTAGACCAGGAGTCTTATTAATTGTCTTTCTAATACGTTCTTTCATTTCTGCTGCTGCAGCATTTGTGAAAGTTAAAACTAATAGTTCATTTACATGTGTACCACTTAGAAGTTTTCTTTGAGTTCTAGCAGTTAAGACAGCTGTTTTACCAGAACCAGCTCCAGCAGACACAATTATGTTTTTTCCTTCTTCATCGATTGCTTGTTGTTGTTCAGGTGTCCATGCCATTACTCATCACCTCCTAAGAATGATAAATCTTCTACTTTTTCTAAGTATGTTAAATCTTTTTCTTTTGTATAACAAATATCATTAAATGGACAGAAGTTGCATGATATATTTTGTTTATCATATACTTTTGGATTTATTTCAAAGTCTGAATCTAAGATATTATCAGTTGTTTTATCAATATAATTTTTTGTATATTTTACTAATTCATATAAAGTGTCATTATTCATAATTTTTGAATATGTGCCAAACCCTTTTTCTTCTTTATATGAAAGACTCTTTATAAATTCACTTTTTTCGTAAGTTGGATCAAATCTTTCTAGAATGGATGTATCTTCTGTAGAATATCCATGTAGGAATGTTCTTTCATTTAATTCTTTTTCTAGTGATTTAGAATAAGTTGGATAATTAAATAAAATATTTTGATAATAGATTCCTGTAAAGATAGGATTTGGTATTACTTTAGAATAATGTATTAAATATAAATATACAGGTAATTGCATATGTAGACCATACTTCATAGGTTCAATATGAGTATCAATATATCCTGATTTATAATCTACTATTGAAAAGTATGTATCTTCTATTTTTTGATAATACATTATTTTATCAATGATACCGGTAAAGATTACTTCTACTTTTTTATCTAGAGGGATATCTATTTTCTTTTCCATGTATGTTTCATTATATCCAGTTATTAAATCTTGTTTCTTTAAGATTTCTAAGAAGTCTTTTAAATCTCTTTTTATTTTTACTAATAATAATTTTTCTTTTAGAGTTAATTCATGTTTTGAAATATAGTTTTGATATTCTGTTTCAAAATCAAAATTTGTCTTTTTATATAATCTTAATATTTCATGATACATAGTACCGATAAAAGATGGGAATGTTTCTTCAAATGGTTCTAGTTTTAAAACATATTTTAAATAATATTTAAACTTACACTCACTATAGGCATTTAAAGACGTATATGACAGTTTTAATGGATAAGGTAAGTTTGTTAGATATAAATCATTAGAAATACCTGTATAAGCATTAGAATAAGTCTTATAAGGGATATTATAATGTGTTAGAAGTTTTTCTAATGAGTTAGTTTTTTCTCCATATAAATTATATAAATCTAAGGATTCTCCTAGTCTTAATTCATTATATATATTAGATGATGAGAAATTATCTTCTAATGGTTTAATTACTTCTAAATTAAAATCATTAATTAAAGAGGATTTATAAAATGATGAGAATGGTGATGATAATTTATAAGATAAATGTAAGTTCTTAATATTTGATAATAAGTAACCTACTAAGTCTTTATTTCTCTTATTTAAGTATGTTGTTTTATACATAGATACTTCATCTTTAATATCATCATTTATATAATCAATATCTTTTTCTAATTTAGGTAGTGAATCTTGATTAAATCCTAATACAAAGACATAATCTTCATCAGTAAATGTTTCTTTGTAGAAATCTTTTATATTAACAGCATCTTTTAATTTTTTAGTTGGTAATTTAGTAGATTTTAATTTATCAATTAAAAGAGTTTCATATTCTGGAGTAGTCTCATCAATAGAAGATAAAGATGAAATAATATTAACTAGTTTTCTATTAATTACTAAGTTATCTTTATTTTCAAGATCTAGCTCCTTTGTTTTCAAATAATCACTTACTACTTTAGTACCATATATAGAATATGAAAAATCTATATTGATTGGTATGTTGTAATAATTAAATATTTTCTTTAAAGTGTAATGATAATCAGAAGAGACATTTGTTAAATAAATATTATTTAGAGAGATTCCTTGCTTTAATAAATTAATTATATTTAAACAAACATCATTTACTTCTTCTTCCATAGTAGAGTTTTCTACTACTTGGATATTTAATTCGTATTTAGGAATTTCTACTTTATGATTAAATAATTCTTCTTCATATTTATCTAAATCATAATAATTATTTACAACTATTTTTTTATCTTTAAGATAGTCTTTAAAGAAAGGATTTTCTTCTAATAAATTATGTTCTTTTAATTCAATTTTTAAGTTCTTTAAAAAGTTTAATTTAGATGAAGAATACTCTTTAGAAGTATCAATTACATATAAGTTCTTTAAATATACTTTGGCAACATCTAAGTTTAATTTATATTTATTTAATAAATAAAATAAAGTTTCTTCATTAGATTTAAAATAATAATTAGATAAGAATTCTTCTTTAGTCATAAATTTAATATTATGTAGAGAATTATCCTTTTCTAGTTCAGATAACATTTTCATTTTTTGATTATTTGGTATTATCATTAATATGTTTTCTTTTGTCATAATATCACCTTCTTTTATTATACATTTTTTATATTCTTATAGAAAGAAAAAAGACACTTTTTGTGTCTTTTAGTTATATAAAGATGTTGATACATATTTGAATCTTACTTGATAGAAATCTGTTTCTTGTTCTTTCTTTATTATTAATTCCATTGTATATGGACCTACTGGATAAATTTTGGCTGCTTGGTCTATTTTTCCTTTTTTATAAATTTCTTGTAATTCTTTGATTTGTTCTTCTGTAACTTTAGTTCCTGCAAAATTTGGAACTATATTGTTTAATTGAGTATGAACATTCTCTAAAGTATAATCATTTTTATGAAAATATAATGTAATAGTATACATTTTATTTCCTTCAGGATCTTGTTCTACTTGAATTTGATCCATATAAGATTCTTCTTTATATGTATCGTGTTTTGCAATACATATTTTTTCATGACAAACTACATTTTCAAAACCAATATCTTTTGCTGTTTTACCAAAATCTTCTTTTGTTAATTTTGGATCTGCAATAGTATTTGTTGGTTGAGTTATAACTAGTTTGTAATTTCTATTTTCTTTATAAACCTTTACTGGTTCTTCCTTAGGAAGAGAATAGAAAATTCCAACACCAATTAATACAGTTGCAATAAAAATAATAATTGTAATTAATATTTTTTGTATTTTCATATTTCCTCCTATGGACAGTATTTATAGTAGAAGTATGTTCCACCCATTTTCTCACATGTTCCTGATGGTGATGTTGCCGCTGTACATGTAGTTTGGTCTTTTTTACATACTTGTAAGTTTTTCCATGATGTTCCAAAATAGTTACCTGCTGATGAACAATATGTTCCTGCTGTTGTATAGTACACTGTTTGGCAACATGAATGAGTATTACAATTTCTTGATTCAGTTTCATTACCACATGATCCACCATTATAATATGATGTTTTTGGTCTTGAACGAGACTGTGTTCCTGTACCACATGTTTTAGTACAAGTTGACCAGTTTGTCCAGTTACCATAATTTACTTTAGAACAGCAGTCTTGTGTATTACAAGAACCGCCTCCTGTTGATGTATCTTTTGATGAACATCTTACACTACTATCATATTTAGAGTAAGCTAATCTATTATAACTTCCCCCACCACATTTTGCAGAGCATGTAGAACCTTTTGTATATGTTACTTCATCACAGCATCCCATTGTATTACATGCAGCACCACCTGATGATTTATCATAATCCGAACATCTCTTACTATTATCATAATAAGAATATGCTAATTGATTTTTAGTTCCGCCACCACATTTTTTAGTACATGATGTTCCGTCTTTATATATTACTTTGTCACAGCATCCACCGACATTACATTTAGATCCACCAGATGATTTATCTTTTGATGAGCATCTTACACTACTATCATAAGCAGAATATGCTAATTGATTATATGTTCCGTCTACACATTTGGTTGAACATGATGTTCCATCTTTATATGTTACTTCATCGCAGCATCCCATTGTATTACATGAACGTGATAAGTCTGTTGTTTTTAAAGCACATGCATTTGTTCTTGTTTGAGTTCCACTACCACACTTCTTAGAGCAGGTTGTCCAAGCACTATATTCATCTTTTCCATCAGAATCATTTCCTATATAGAAAACATCAGATTTATTTCCTGCTTTATCTACTGCGATGGCATAAGCATAATATTTAGAACCACAACTTCTGACAAAGCCTCGTGTTGCTTGGAATCCTGTATCTTCTTTTGTTGGTTTTGTTGAATTATTTACTACATAATAACGATACTCTGCAATTCCTGATATGTCATCTTTAGAACCAGATACTTCATTTACTGTTGCATTTGGATCAGAACCTGAAACACTAAATGAACCAGTTGTTGGTACTGTTGGAGCAGTCTTATCAACTTTAATAGTTGTAGATTCACATTTATATGTATGCCCCGCTCCATCTTTTACATAACCATACCAAACTTTACTTTTTGTTTCTCCTTGAGTATCTTTCTTCTTTGTATTATAAGTTGCTTCTGTACTTGTAGTTAATCCATATTTAGCAACATTTCCTCTTGTATCACTATATATTAATTTTACTTCAGCATCTGATGTATACCAGTTATTATCACCTTCTGTACCGGTTACTTCAATACGACATGTTGGTGGTGTATTATCAAACATAAATACTTTATGTATTGTTTCTGTTTGATGATTTCCATTAGCATCTCTTATATCTACTGGTGATACAACTAAGTAGTAATCGATATTAGCATATGTTGGAATGTCTGTTACTTTATATGTTACTGAAGTCGCAAATCTTTCATTATCCATAGTAACTGTTTTCCAATTAGTTATATTTGTTAATGATGTAGTCCATGCATATTTAAATTGTTGATTTTCAAGTAGTCCAAAATCATCTGATATTTTTATTTTTACATCGAATGATGAACTTGGATTTATCCATCCATCTGCACTTGAAATAATTTCCATATTAGGTCCAGATGAATCTGTTGTTTTTCCATCACAAACAGTATTATCTCCTGCTAAAACAGAATCAATTGTATTACTATATAAAACAGTTGATTTATTAATTTTATCAGTACAATATAGTGATACTTTATATTTGTAATGATCTCCCGATTTTAAAACTCTTACAAATGTCTTTTTTTGTTCTCCACCTTTACAAGTAGCATTTAAAACATTTATATCTTTAATTAGATTCTTATCCTCCATATCAAAATATCCAACATCATAGCAACCACTTTCATTGTTACCAAAGATGTCTTCTGTATAAGAATCTACATATAATTTTCCGCTAGTTATTACAGTTTTTTCGTAGGCTTTAAATTTAGCATCATTATTAGAATTAATTAGGTTTGATATTTGTGGAATTGATAAAACAATAATAATTGCTAAAATTACTATTGCTACTAATAATTCTATTAATGTAAACCCTCTTTTTTTCTTTATCATTCTTTCACCTACTATACTATATTATTTTATCTTTTTTAGGATTTAAAGTCAATGTAAGTAAAAAAAAAGCGAGATTTTTTCTCGCTTTTATGCACCTTGATATTCATTATATAATTTTGTAGTTAAAACTCTGTATTTTACAATTCTAAAGTCAGTTCCATCTACATATTGAATACTTAAATCTAATGTATATTCTCCTGATGTTAATAAGATTGAACCATATTTATCACTGGCACTTTCCATATCATTTATCATCTTTTGAATATCTTCTTTTGATACTTTTGTACCAAAATAATTATTTGATGCAGCATTTAATTTTGTATATACATTATCTGCAGTACAATCATTTTTATGGAAATGCATTACTACAACCATAGTAGGATCTCCATATTCATCTTTTGCAACATTAATTACATCTTCTTGATCTGCATTTGTATATCCTTTGTTTGTTGCTAAGCAATTTCCATCTTTGCATTCAGCTTTTTCAAATCCGATATCTTTTGCATCTTCTTCAAATGATTCTTGCACTTCTTCAACAGAAGACATTTCGCCTTCTGTTGTTGGTGCATTTTCTACTACTGTTTTGTAGTCTCTATTTTCTTTTATTTCTTTTGGTTCTTTTTCACTTGAACTTACAAATATTATTCCACCTATTATTAATAGTAGAGCTACTGCAATTACTACAATAATTATTATATTCTTTTTCTTCATATTTCCTCCTATTAACAATCTGTGAAGTAGAAGTATGTTCCACCCATTTTTTCACATGTTCCTGGTGATGTTGCAGCAGTACATGTTACTGCATCTTT
Organism: Bacilli bacterium; assembly: GCA_045649455.1. Taxonomy (GTDB): domain Bacteria; phylum Bacillota_I; class Bacilli_A; order RF39; family UBA660; genus JAEDES01. Next base: position 79,179 of record JAZRPV010000051.1, read on the forward strand.
TTTACATACTTTTAAGCTCTTCCATGACACTCCAAAGTATTTACCGGCAGATGAACAATATGTTCCAGCAGTTGTATAGTATACTGTTGAACAGCATGAGTGATTGTTACAGCTTTGTCCATGTGAGTATGCTGAACCACAATATTGTCCTGTGTAGTTACTATATCTTTCTGAATAGTAATCTTGCCATCCTCCACCACATGAAGCAGAGCATCCTGTCCACCATCCACCTGATCCATATGTTGATGAACAACATGAATGTGTATTACAGTATTGCCATGTATTATATGATGTTCCACAGTATTCTCCAGTGTAATTACTGTAGATATAATTGTAATATTCTTGAGTTCCTGAATCACATGATTTTGTACATCCTGTCCAGTATCCGCCAGATCTATATGTTGATGAACAACATGAATGTGTATTACAGTTAGCACTTTCTCCCCAGCTATTACATAATTGTCCATTATAGTTACTATATTGATATACTGTTCTCGACATAGTTCCTGTTCCACATGATTTAGAACATGCACCATATCCTCCATATTCTGTACGAACTGATGAACAGCATGTTTGTGTATTACAATTTTGAGTTTGTGTTTCAGTACCACAATCTGCTCCACTGTATGAAGATGTTTTCTTTCTTGTTCTTGTTTGAGTTCCTGTATCACATGATTTAGAACATGTAGACCAACTTGTCCAGTCACTATAATTTACAGATGAACAGCATTCTTGTGTATTACATGATTGTGATAATCCTGTTGTAACTAAAGCACATGTGTTTGTTCTTGTTTGAGTTCCTCCACCACATGATTTAGTACATGTTGTCCAACTTGAATAAGAGTTTGCGGCATCTGATGCAGAACCCATGTTACGTACTGTTGATTTGTTTCCTGCTTTATCTACAGCAATTGCATATCCATAATATGATTTACCACAACCTCTTGTAAATGTTCTTGTTGTTGTAAATGCTGTTGATGTATTTGCAGGTGCTCCACTTGATTCTTGAATTACATATCTATATTCTAAGATTCCTGATGTTGCATCAGTCGAACCTCCTGCCTCTGCTAAAGTTGCTGACGCGCTGCTTCCACTAATTGATAATGTTCCTGTTGTTGGTTGTGTTGGAGGTGTTGTGTCTACTTTAATTGTTGCAAGTTCACATTTTGCAACATTTCCTGCATAGTCTTTTACATATCCATAATATTTAATTCCAGTTGTATCTCCTGGTTGAGCAGATTTCTTTGAGTTATATGTTGTTGTTGCTGAATCAATTAATCCATATTTTTCTACACTACCACGAGCATCTGAATAAGTCATTTCTACTTTTGGTTTTGAAATATACCAATCACTTAAACCTTTTGTTCCAGATGTAACCTTAATTTGACAAGTTGGAGGTGTATTATCGAATTGGAATACTTTTTGTACACCTTCTGTACGGTGGTTACCATTTATATCACGTACATCATCTGGCTTAACTATTAAGTAGTAATCACTATTGGCAGTTTTTGGTGCTGTTGATGTTAGGTCAACTGATACTGAGTCAACATCAAAGTCATTACTAAAGTTATAATTTGTCCAAGTTCCAATTACTGCAGGATCAGTTGTCCATGCATATTTGATTCTTATGTTATCTTTTAGTCCATATGGGTCGCTTATTTTAACACCCACTTTAAATCCTGATGTATCTTTACTTAACCATCCATCTGCATTACTTGTTGTAATGATTATATTAGGTCCAGCAAAGTCTGGTGTTTTACCATCACAGAATTCAACGTCTCCTGCAATGTCACCTTCAATTAAGTTAGAATATAAAACTGTTGAGACATTATTTTTATCTGTACATAAAATTGATACTTTATATCTATAAATATCTCCTGATTTGTATACTCTGACGAAAGTTTTCTTTTGAGAGCCACCTTTACAAGTAGCATTATGAATATTTACGTCTTTAATTAAATTTTTCTCTTCCATTGCGGAATATTCAATGTCATAACAACCACTTGTATTGTTACCAAACATATCTTGATTATATGCATCGGTATATAATTTTGCACTTGATTTGATTGTTTCTTCATAAGTTTCAAATTTCCTGTCGGAGTTTGAATCAATCAAGTTAGAAATTTGAGGAATTGACAATACAACGATGATTGCTAGTATGACGATAGCTACTAGTAATTCGATTAATGTAAATCCCTTACGATTTTGTAATTTTTTCTTCATCTTTACACTCCTCTACCTTACTATTTAATTTTAAACATTTTACGGCTAAAAGTCAACGAATGAAGACAAAAAAAAGATGCTTATTCAGCATCTTTAGTTGCAACTACTTTTTTACCTTTATAAGTTCCGCAGTTTGGACAAACTCTATGTGGTGTAATCATTTCTCCACAGCTTGGACATTTAGCCATACCAGGAATTTCCATAGCATTATGACTTCTTCTCATTCTTTTTCTTGTCTTTGATACTTTTCTAGCTGGAACTGCAAATAATTGAATATCTAAGTTTAACATCATATCACTCCTTTTCAATATCTTTCAATAAATCGTAAAAAGGATTATTACTTCTAACCTCATCTTCACGAATTAATTTCCATCCATCCCCATTAAATTTATGAATATCCTTCACTTTTGAATAGTGTAAGGGGACCTCTAATAGAATATTCTCCCATAAAAACTCAAAAATATCAAGTATATTTTCATCTAATAGGCAATTTTCCTCTATAAAATCATCATAATCTATCGTAAAAGGATAATCTACCTTCTCCATAGAAACTGAGTCTAATAATATCATATTACCAGAAATATTACAAGTAATATAATCATTTACCCCATCATCAGAGTCTTTTTCTATTACTTCTCCATCTACTTTAATTATAGATAAATCAATAATTTCACTATCTTTATAATAAGAAGCATCTAATTCATATGTTCCACTTATATCAATAGAATCTACTAACTTATTATGTAATCTACTTAAATCTATTTTCATCATAACACCTATGCTTTTTCTTCTATTACTTGTATTATACCATGATAATGCATAAGTGTTCCTATTGGTAAAGCTGTATCCTGCTTTACCCATAGTCTAATCGCAATTTCATCGGTATCTAAAGCATTAATATTACTATGTAGTAAAATACCATCATCAAGACTATTTAAATCATATATTTGATTATCATTTTTATTTAATTTTATTGATACTCTAATATTATCTTTAGATATTAAAAAGTCTTCGCATTTATCTTCATCAACAGCATTATTATCGTCAACAATTTTTATTTTATAGCTAACATCTTCCGTTAAATTATTTTTAACCGATATAGAATAAGATTTAGATGATAATCCTACAGAGTCAGTAACCGGAGTAACTTTCTTTATTGATATTTTATTACCAGTATTCTCATGATAAGTAATATCTAAAGAATCAGAAGAAACATCTATATCATGATTCTTTTGAAATTTATAATATATATAATGAGTAGATACTACCGCAATTAATAAAATAAATGAAATATAAATAAAACTCTTAATTATTTCTTTCTTTCTATTATACATATATACACCTCTTATTCTTCACCACATAATTTACTAAATACTTGATATACTGTCTCAATACTCTTACAGTTAATTATAAACCTACCAGTATGACAAAATCTCAAACCAGGAATACCTGATATCTCTTCTAATTTTCCATTTTCAAATCCTGCCCATTCTTCAGGAAATAATAATCTAGCCGTCTTATCCTCAACACTTTTAGGTACTGTCTTAACCGCATAGCCCCCTCTATTAGATGGAAAAGCTACAAAAAGAATATTATTAGCTTTCTCATTACTTAATAAAGCTTCT
>JAZRPV010000052.1:0-5176 GCA_045649455.1 Bacilli bacterium
ATCCAATTGATATTAAAATATATGACTATGTAGAAAAAGGATCATTACTAGGTGAAACAAAAAATAATAATTTATATTTAGTATTCCAAAAGAATGGAGAATATCTTGATTATAAAAAATATATATAAATATATTTATATAGATAAATTAACTTATCTATTTTTATTGTTATCTGTATTATCAGCATCATTTATCCAAGTAATAATTATTTTTAGTCTAATAATAGTTCATGAACTAGGACATTTATTAATGGCTAAATTATTAAAAATAGAAATAGATAAAATATATATTTACCCACTAGGTGGAATAACTAAATTAAATATGGATTTAAACACAAATCCATTGCAAGAATCCCTAGTTTTATTATCAGGTCCAATACTGCAATTAATATTCTATGCCATATATCAACATATACTTCCAGAATATCAAAGTTTAATTGAATTTTATAATTACCAAATATTGTTTTTTAATCTCTTACCAATATATCCTCTTGATGGGGGAAAGATATTACATATAATTGCCTCATCAAAAATCCCATATAAACTCAGTTTAAAATATTCTGTTCTTATGAGTTATCTAATATTAATAATAATTATTATAAATAATTTGCATAATCTAAAACTTAATTTATTAATCATGATTATCTTGCTATTTGTTAAACTTTTTAAAGAGAGTAGTAAAATAAAAAATCTGTATAATAAATTTTTATTAGAAAGATATCTTCATAATTATAAATTTAAAGATACAATGATAATTAACAATATCAATGATTTCTATCGCAATAAGTCCCATATAATAAAAGAAAAAGACCATTATTGGCGAGAAAAAGACTTTTTAACTAAAAAATATCAAAAATTTTAAAAAAATCTGTTGACTTTAAAAAATCGCTATGCTAAAATCTAATTACTGACTGCGAGAAAACGGTTAGTTATGGGGCATTAGCTCAGCTGGGAGAGCGCCACGTTTGCACCGTGGAGGTCAGCGGTTCGATCCCGCTATGCTCCACCATATTGAAATTAAATCTTGGGTAACCAAGATTTTTTTTGTCTAAAAATTTAATATATGTTAAAATATACAAAGCAGGTGAGTAATATGTATTTTAAGATAAGTAATGGAAGTATATCTTTTGATGGTAATGTTCTTTTAGAAGATATAAACTTCCAAGTTAATGATAATGAAAAAATAGGTCTAGTTGGTCGCAACGGTACAGGTAAAACCACTTTACTAAAAGCAATCATTGGAGAAGTGGATTTAGAAGATGGTTATGATAAAGTTAAAGTAGAAAAGACTAATGATTTTACAATCGGTTATATTAAACAAAATTTAGATACTAATCCAAATACTAAAATGATTGATTATATCTTAGATGCATACAAAAAATTATTATCAATTGAAAAAGAAATTAAAACAATTGAAGAAAAAATGGCCACTGACTATAATGACAAATTACTTATTAGATATAATCAGCTTACTCACGACTATATTTATAATGGTGGACATAACTATAAAAAAGAATATGAACTTGCTTTAAAGAAATTTGGTTTTACATCTTCTGATAAAGAAAAGAAACTAAGTGAATTTTCTGGAGGACAACTTACTAAATTATCTTTTATAAAATTATTACTAAGTAAACCGGATTTATTAATATTAGATGAACCAACAAACCACTTAGATATCACAACAATTGAATGGTTAGAAGAATACTTAAAAAACTATAATAAAAGTATTGTTCTTGTCAGCCATGACCAAATGTTTTTAGATAATGTATGTAATATTATTTATGATATAGAATTTGGATGTTTAAAAAGATATGTTGGAAACTACACATCATTCGTAAAACAAAAAGAAGAGAATTTCTTAAAACAAGAAAAAGATTATAAAGAACAACAAAAAGAAATAAAAAGACTTCAAGCACTTGTAGATAGATTTAAATACAAACCATCCAAAGCATCATTTGCCATGTCTAAACTTCGTCAAATAGAAAGAATGGTTTTAATTGATAAACCACAAAAGGAAAATACTAAGTCTTTTAAAATAAATTTTGATCCTGATTTTGAAAGTTATCGTGAAGTTTTAAAATTAAAGAACTTATCAATTGGTTATGATCATCCTCTTGCAACAATCTCACTAAAACTAGAAAGAGGAGACAAGTTAGGAATTATAGGAGAAAACGGAATTGGAAAATCAACACTATTAAAAACTTTAATAGGAGAATTAAAACCACTTTCTGGAAAATTTACCTTTGGGGAAAAAACAACAATTGCCTATTTCTCGCAACAACTTGATAATCTAAATCCAAATAACACAATTTATGATGAAATAGATAAAGCGTTCCCATCACTTTCACCACAAGAAATAAGAACACTTCTAGGATGTTTTGAATTTACAGGAGAAGAAGTATTTAAGCAAATAAAAGAATTATCTGGTGGTGAAAAAGTAAGGGTAAGTTTATGTAAAATTCTTTATACAAAACCAAATGTCTTAATACTAGATGAACCAACAAACCATTTAGATATAATTAGTAAAAATACAATTAAGAATATGCTTAATAGTTATAAAGGTACTATCATTATGGTCAGTCATGATCGTTACTTAATAAAAAATATTACAAACAAGCTTTTAGTCTTTAATAAAAATTCTACTGATTTATATCCTTTTGGTTATGAAGAATATTTACAAAAAAGAGTAGTGGAAGAAGAAATAATTATTGATAAAAAAGAACCTGTAAAAAAGGAAACAAAAATTATTCCTTCCAAAGAAATAAATAGACTAGAAAGAAAAATAATTAAATTAGAAGAAGAATCTAAAAAATTACAAGAAGAATTGTTCAAAAAAGAAGTTTACACTGATATAGGAAAAACAAAACAAATTAATGATAAAATTGATTCCATTAATAAAGAAATAAACGAATTAACTTTAGAATGGGAATCACTAATATAGATATGATATGTCAAATAAGAAAAATATCATATCTTTTTTCTTTAACATAAAAAATTTAAATGATATACTCGAAGTAGAAGAATAAAGGGTGACTACAATGATAAGATTTTTAATATTATTTATACTTTCAGCATTACCTGTAGTACTTATATGTTGGTTTGTTTATTCTAAAGATAAAAATAAAGAACCACTAGAATTATTATCAAAACTATTTGGAAAAGGTGTTATATCTTGTTTCTGGGTATTAGTTATATCAGAACTTATGGAATTATTAGTTCCATTCCTTGGCAAAGAAATAGTTGATATGACACAGTTCGAAGTGTTTATATATTCTTTTATAGGTGTAGCCTTAGTAGAAGAAGCATGTAAATGGTATTTTGTCCATAAAGTTGGTTACAACAACCGTTGTTTTGATGAAAAGTATGACATACTTGTATATGCTGTATTTGTATCGTTAGGTTTTGCCTTCTTTGAAAATATGTTATATGTCTTTACAAATAATAGTATTCAAATAGGAATTTCAAGAGCCTTACTTGCAGTACCAGGACATGCATGTGATTCAGTCTTTATGGGATATTATTTAACTGTTGCCAAACAAGCCCATATTGAGGGTAATAAAGATCAAGAAAACTTAAATAAAATAAAAAGTATTTTGGTACCAACAATATTACACGGTATATATGACTTTTGTTTATTTATAAATAAAGATGAATTTATGTATATATTCTTTATATTTATAATTTTCTTATATGTTGCATCTATAAGTAAAATAAAACAATTATCTAGAAAGAATAAAAGTTTATATAGAGATCAGTTAAAGAAAGAATATATAAGAAGATTAAAAAGTTCAAGAATGGATAATTATATTGAAAGAGAAAAAATTCAACAAATAAATATGACTAATTCTGATAAAGAATATTGTACCAATTGTGGAACTATTTTAGTTGGACAATTTTGTACAAACTGTGGAAAAAGAAAATAAAAAAGAGAATCAATTGATTCTCTTATTTTATTTTATTTTATAAGTTCTTTCTTTTTCTGTAGATATATTTAATATAATTCCTACTAATACCATGTATGATAATAAACTTGAACCACCATAAGATATGAACGGAAGAGTAATTCCTGTTATTGGAAGTAGTCCAACAGTCATTCCAATGTTTTGTACTTGTTGAAATATTATCATCCCTACAATACCAGCAATTATATATTTATCAGTATCATTTATTTTCTTTCTTGCAAGAATAATTATATTAATATCTAAATAAATAATAACTCCTATTAAAATTAAACATCCAATTAAACCAAAGTTAGAAGCAAAAACTGCAAATATAAAGTCAGTAGATGCCTCAGGAAAATAAAGTGGAGTTTTATTAAATCCGTGTCCAAATAATCCTGCAGAACCAATCGCAGCAAGAGCATTTTCAAGTTGTAAACCAGAACCATTTCTCCAATCAAATATTCTATCTAATCTATAAAATATAGAAGTACCAAATATATCTATAAATAATTCTTCTTTAAAGAAATAAAGTGACAATACACTAACTGCAACAACCACTACTAATGATATACCTGAAATAAACCATCTCATTCTAATACCTGATATAAACATCATTACACAATATATAATAAAATATATTAATACAACTCCGGTATCAGGTTGTAAGAATGTAAGAATAGAAGGTATTGCTAAAACAACTAAAGATTTTAATATAAATATAAACTCTTCTTTTACACTTGGATTTTTATAATCACTTCTAAAATTATGAATTAAAGTTGCCAAAGCTAACATTAAAAATATTTTCATAAACTCACTAGGTTGAAAACTACCAATACCAGGTATTGTATACCAACATCTACTATTATTAATAGGAGTACCAAAGAAAAATAATCCAACTAGTAATATATTTCCAATTATATATAGTATCCAAGTATGCCTATATAAAAATTCATTTTTTAACTTTAAAATAATTATTACTAAGATAGCTCCAACTATATACCATATAGATTGCTTTAAGGTTAAATTACCCATATTACTAGAAGTATATATAGAAGCACAATAAATAGTTATAATACTCATAATAGCTAGTAACACAACAGGTATAACTATCTTTAAATTTAAACTTTTTATTTTTCATACCTCCTTTAATATTATTATACAATAAAAAAATGAAAATATTTATTTATTAATCATAAAATATAAAAAGGAGAAAAAATGAAAAAGTTACCAAGTATA
>JAZRPV010000053.1:0-38232 GCA_045649455.1 Bacilli bacterium
ATTATAATATTAAGAGGAAATGCAAAAGATAGAGAATATCAAGATTTAAATACTGATTTCCTAAACTTAATGGATAATATAAGAAAGGATATACAAAAAAATGAAGAAAAATAATAAATTTAAGTTATTGATATTAATAATGTTGTTACTGTTAACTACAGGATGTACAAAAACATTAACTGATAAAAATAATCAAGCAGTAAAAAATGAAAAAACACAACAAACATTAACAGAAAACATTATTTGTCAACCAACTGATAAGATATCAATTAAAGCATATGAAAAAAATGGGGTAGACATAAAAAAACTTCCAAAGTGTGATGATTTTAAAATTACATCAGGAAAGTATGAAGGTTTGTGGACAAGTTTTTTAGTTAAACCACTTGCTTTTGTTTTACTAGCAATTGGTAGATTATTAGGATTTACTGGTAAATATGCCTTATCAATCATGATTGTAAGTTTAGCAATAAGATTAATTGCATACCCAGTAACAAGAAAGACTGCTTTACAATCAGAACTTATTAAGAAAGCACAACCAGAATTAAATAGAATTCAAAAGAAGTATCAAGGTAAAGAAGATCAAGAGTCAATGATGAAACAAAATCAAGAAATTCTAATGATTTACAAAAAATACAACATTAATCCAATGGCTGGGTGCTTATTCTCAATGTTACAATTACCATTATTTATAGCATTCTTCGAAGCAATTCAAAGAACACCAGCTATATTCGAAGATATATTCCTAGGATTACAATTAGGAACAACACCTTCAGTTGGTATAACAACAGGAACATTCTACATGTATATAATATTAGTTATTTTAATAGGACTAACAACTTATTTATCATTTAAGATGAATTCAACAGGTAATATGCAAGATCCTAGTATGAAAATGATGCCATATATGATGACTGGTATGATTATATTTACATCTTTATTCATGCCATCAGCATTAGGAATATATTGGATAACAACAAATGTATTTACAATTATTCAAAATATTTTAGTTAAAAGGAGTAAAGAAGCCAATGGAAAAGCATAAATATCAAGGAAAAACAATTGAAGAAGCAATTGAAAACGCAAAAATTGATTTACAAGAAGTAGAAGAAAACCTAATAATCAAACAAAAAGAAGAAATAAAAGGCGGATTATTCAAAAGTAAAAAAATAGAAATTGAAGTAATTGAAAGAAGAGAAGTAGTTAAATATATTAAAGAATACTTAGTTAAATTATTAAAAAACTTAGGATTCCAAGTAAATATTGAAATCAAAAATAAAGAAGCTATTCCTACATATTTAATTTATTCTGATAATGATGCATTATTAATAGGAAAGAATGGTAAAAACTTAAAAGCATTAAGTGTTGTAGTAAATCAACATATTAATACTGAATTAGGAAAAACATTTAAATTTATTATTGATATTAATTCATATAAAGAAAAACATGAAAAATCAATTGAATATCTAGCTAAAAAGATTGCTAGAGAAGTAGCAACTTCAAAAATACCTGTTAAATTAGATTCAATGAACTCATATGAAAGACGTATAGTTCATAACATTTTAACTAACAATAAAAAAGTTTACACAGAAAGTGAAGGGGAAGAACCAAACCGTTGTGTAGTAATTAAACCAAAAGAAGATTAATTCTTCTTTTTTTTATTATATAAGTGTGCTATAATATGGTAGAAAAAAAGGGAGGAATCCACATGAATGACACAATAGTAGCAATCTCTACAACAATGGGAGTAGGGGCAATTTCAATAATTAGACTAAGTGGAAAAGAAGCAATATCAATAGTAAATGAATGTTTTAAAGGTAAAAATTTAGAAGAAGTACTTACACATACAATTAATTATGGACATATTTATGATGGAGAAGAATTAATTGATGAAGTATTAGTATCAGTAATGAAAGGACCAAGAAGTTTTACTGCAGAAGATGTAGTAGAAATAAATAGCCACGGTGGTATTATTACTACTAATAGAATTCTAGAAACTATGTTAAATCATGGAGCAAGATTGGCTGAACCAGGAGAATTTACAAAAAGAGCATTCTTAAATGGACGTATAGACTTAGTTAAAAGTGAAGCTGTAATGGATTTAATTGAAAGTAAAAGTGACGAAGCAAGAAAAATGGCTTTATCTCAATTAGGTGGGACAACATCAACATTAATTACTAATTTTAGAAATACTTTAAAACAATTATTATCATCAATAGAAGTAAATATAGATTATCCAGAATACTATGATATTGAAGTAATGACAGTAGAAAAAATAAAAGAACAAGTGTCAATCATGAAAAAAGAATTACAAGAATTAGTAAAATCAAGTGAAAATACTGTTACAATAAAAAATGGAATAAAAACAGTTATTCTAGGTAAACCTAACGTTGGAAAGAGTAGTATATTAAATAAATTATTAGAACAAGACAAAGCAATCGTAACAGATATAGCAGGAACAACAAGAGATATAGTAGAAGGTGAAATATATTTAGATGGTGTATTACTTAATATAATTGATACTGCAGGAATCAGAGAAACAGATGATGTAGTTGAAAGAATTGGTGTAGAAAAAAGCTTATCAATGATCGATGAAGCAGACTTAATTATTGTTGTATTAAATAGTAATGAAGAGTTATCTGATGAAGATAAAGAAATATTAGAAAAGACTAAAGATAAAACAAGAATTATAGTTTTAAACAAAAACGACTTAGATAAAAAACTAGTAATACCAACAAATTTACAAAATGTAGTAGAAACAAATACTAATGATTTAGATGGAATTACATCTTTAAAGAAAAAAATTAAAGAATTATTTAATCTAGAACAAATAACTACAAAAGACTATACATATTTAGCAAATAGTCGTCAAATTTCTTTAGCAAAGCAAGCATATAAGAATTTATTAGATGCAGAACAAGCAATAGAAGATGAACAACCAGTTGATATGATTGAAATTGACTTAAAAGAATGTTTTGATACACTAGGTGAAATCATTGGAGCTACATATAGTGAAGAAATTATTGATAACTTATTTGAAAATTTCTGTGTAGGAAAATAGGAAGTGAATAAAATGAAATACGAAATTATAGTAGTAGGTGGAGGACATGCAGGATGTGAAGCTGCTCTAGCAGGAGCAAGAAAGAATCATAAAACTCTACTAGTTACAGGAAATATAAAGAATATAGCAGATATGCCATGTAATCCATCAATCGGTGGACCAGCTAAAGGGATTGTTGTAAGAGAAATAGATGCCTTAGGTGGAGAAATGGGAAGAAATGCTGATAAAGGTGCTATTCAAATTAAAATGTTAAATACTAAAAAAGGCCCAGCAGTTCAAGCGTTACGTGCACAAGCAGATAAGATAACTTATCCACAAGAAATGTTAAAAACACTACAAGCAACAGAAAATCTTGAAATAAAAGAAGCAATGGTTGAAAAACTATTAGTAGAAAATAATAAAGTAGTGGGAGTAGAACTAGCAAATGGAGAAAAAATTCAAGCAGAAGCAGTTATTTTAACTACTGGAACATATTTAAGAAGTGTTATTTTAGTAGGAGATAATAAAACTCCAGGTGGACCACATGGTGAAAAAGAATCAAAACACTTAAGTACACATTTAAAAGAACTAGGTTTCACAATATTAAGATTAAAAACAGGTACTCCTCAAAGAATTGATAAAAATTCTATTGATTATTCAAAAACATCATTAGAACCAGGAGATTCTGAAATAAGAACTTTCTCATTTAATAATAAAGCTTATTATGAAATAGAAGACCAAGTTCCATGTCATTTAATTTATACAACAGAAGAAACACACAACATAATAAGAGAACATTTAAATGAATCAAGTATGTATGGAGGACATGTTGAAGGAGTAGGACCTAGATATTGCCCATCCATTGAAGATAAAATTGTAAGATTTGGTGAAAAAGAAAGACATCAATTGTTCTTAGAACCAGAAAGTAGATATTATGATGACATTTATATTCAAGGATTCTCAACAAGTATGCCACATTACGTACAAGATCAAATGGTTAGAAGCTTACCAGGTTTAGAAAATGCAAAGATTTTAAAATATGCATACGCAATTGAATATGATGCAATTGATTCAAGACAATTAAAACAATCATTAGAAACAAAATTAATAGAAAACTTATATACTGCAGGACAAATCAATGGAACAAGTGGTTATGAAGAAGCGGCAGGACAAGGGTTAATTGCAGGTATAAATGCTGCCTTAAAATTAGAAGGTAAAGAACCATTAATCTTAAAAAGAAATGAATCATATATTGGTGTATTAATAGATGATTTAGTAACAAAAGGAGTAAAAGACCCATATAGATTACTAACATCTCGTGCAGAATATAGATTATTATTAAGAAATGATAATGCTGATATAAGATTAAGAGAATATGGATACCAAGTTGGATTAGTAGATGAAGAAAGATATCAAAAATTTACAAATAAAAAACAACAAATAAAAGAGTTTACTGAATTATTACAAACAACAAGAATTACACCTAAGAAAGAAACAAATGAATACTTAGAATCAATTGAAACAACTCCATTAAAAGATGGTATATCTCTATATGAATTCTTAAAAAGACCAGAAGTTACATTAGAACATATAGCCCATTTTGTTGAAATACCTGAAGATAAAGAAGTAAAAGAACAAGTTGAAATAAATACTAAGTACGAAGGATATATCAAAAAATCTCTAAAAGAAGCAGAAAAAATGTTAGCTTTAGAAGAAAAACAAATTCCTTCAACAATTGATTATAGTAAAGTTCCTAATTTAGCAAGTGAAGCAAGACAAAAACTAGCAGAGATAATGCCTACAACAATCGGACAAGCATCAAGAATAAGTGGAGTTAATCCTGCAGATATATCAATTTTAATGGTATATTTAAGAAGAAATGGTGCTCATGAATAAAGATTTGTTTATTGAAGAATTAAAAAAATTAGGAATTGATATTACAGAAGAACAATTAAATAAACTAAATAGTTTTTATAAACTACTAATTGAATGGAATGAAAAAATAAATTTAACAAGAATAACTGAAGAAAATGAAGTATATTTAAAACACTTCTATGATAGTCTAACAATCAAAAAAGTAATAGATTTAAATGATGTAGAAACATTATGCGATGTAGGTACTGGAGCAGGATTTCCTGGGATAGTATTAAAAATTATGTATCCGCATTTAAAAATAACTTTAGTAGATTCTCTACAAAAAAGAGTAAATTATCTAAATTCAATAATAAAAGAATTAGAATTAGATAATATCAAAGCAATTCATAGTAGAGGAGAAGACTTTAAAGAAAAATTTGATGTTGTTACAGCAAGAGCTGTTGCTAATATAGAAAAGTTAGTAACATATACTATGCATTTAGTAAATAAAGATGGTCAATTAGTTGCTATGAAAGGAAATATTGAAGAAGAATTGACTCAAGTAGTACAACAAAAATTATCAAAAAAATATCAAATAGTAAAAATAGAGAAGTTCTTATTACCAATTGAAGAAAGTCATAGAAGTTTAGTAGTTCTAAAAAATAAATAAAATTAAAACATTCCTTATTTTGTAAAGTGCAAAGTAAGAAATGTTTTTTTATTGAAATAAAAAATAAAAAGATATATAATGATAACATAGGAATAAAAGAATAAAGTGAGGGATACCCATGAATACAGAAACAAAAGACGAAGTAGTATACTTATACTTAGATGACATAATACCAAATAGATTTCAACCAAGAGAAGTTTTTGATGAAAAAGCATTAAAAGAGCTTGCTGTATCAATTAAAGAACATGGTGTAATCCAACCTATTATCGTTAGAAGTGTAAAAGATAAATATGAAATAATAGCAGGAGAACGTCGTTATAAAGCATCTGCTTTAGCTGGCTTAACAAAAATTCCAGCTATTATTAGAAATTTAGATGATAAAGAAAGTTCGAAAGTAGCATTATTAGAAAATCTACAAAGAAAGAACTTAACACCTATCGAAGAAGCTAGAACATATCAAAAAATATTAGAAATAGATGAAATGACACAAGATGATTTAGCTAAAACAATGGGAAAAAGCCAATCTGCAGTAGCTAATAAATTAAGATTATTAACTTTACCTGATGAAATTCAAGACTCATTATTAAAAGAACAAATCTCAGAACGTCATGCTAGAGCATTATTAAATTTAACAGATGCTCCAAAACAAATAGAATTATTAAAGAAAATTATCAATCAAAAAATGAGTGTTAGAGCTGTAGAAGAAGAAATAAAAAGATTAAATAATAAAGATGGTATCAGTAATATGGCAACAACTAACCAACAAATTACTGTTACACCAACTCCAATTAACTCAACACCGTTATCTCCAACGATAATGCCTATTGAAGAAATTGTAGATGTTGAACCTTATGAAGGATATAAAGTTGCTCCGCCAACAGAAAATAATACATTTATAAATTATGAAAATGTAGATGATACAGAGGAATTAGAAGAAACTATGGATTTTAATGATATTAAAGAACCAGTTGATATTAACCAAATAAAGAAACAAGCTGAAGATATTAAACCAGTACAAACAAGCAACAACTTAGATAGTTTACTTAATATCAATGTTCCAGGTCCAAAAGTATATAATTCACATGCTGAAAAAGCAATAAGTGAAGGTTTTGAACCTCAACAACAAAAGACAAAAGATTATTTTGCGGCTCCTGATTTTTCAACAATCGACTTGCCAACAGTATCAGAACCAGCAGTTTATACAGTGGATGATGCAATGAATAAAATCAGAGATTTAGTAAGAGATTTAGAAGCTCATGGAATCAGTATTCATAAAGATGAAATGAATTTCGAAAGAACATTCCAAGTAATTTTAAAAATTGATAAAAAAGTAGAATAAATAAAGTGGATAAAAATCCACTTTTTTTAATAAAATCATTTAAAAAACTTTTATTCTTTGATACAATATTAAAGTAATATGGAAAATGGGTGATTAGATGGGAAAGGTTATATCATTAGTAAATCAAAAAGGTGGAGTAGGAAAGACAACAACTAGTATTAATCTTTCAGCATCATTAGCAGTATTAGGAAAAAAAGTTTTATTAATAGATTTAGATCCTCAAGGAAATACAACTACTGGTGTTGGAATAAACAAAGGTGAGATTGATAAAAGTGTCTATGATGTTCTAATTGATGAATGCGCTATAACAGAAGCAATGGTTAAAACTAAATATAAGAATTTATATGTTTTACCTGCAACTATTAATTTAGCAGGAATCGATAGTGAATTAATGGAAAAAAGTCGCCAAGAAGATAATTTCGATAAAGGAAAACAATTAAAGAAACACTTAGAATCAATAAATGACAGTTTTGACTACATAATTATAGATTGTCCACCATCTTTAGGAGTTATTACAATCAATGCTTTAACAGCATCAAACTCAGTAATAATTCCAGTACAATGTGAATTCTTCGCGTTAGAAGGAATCACACAATTATTAAAAACAATAATGTTGGCTCAAAAACAATTAAATCCAACTCTTGATATTGAAGGGGTATTATTAACAATGCTAGATTCTAGAACAAATCTAGGATTTGAAGTTGTTGATGATATTAGAAAATTCTTCAAAGAAAAAGTATACAACACAATAATTCCAAGATTAGTAAGATTAACAGAAGCTCCTTCTCACGGAGAGCCAATTATTGCATATGATCCAAAAAGTAGAGGATCTGAAGCATATCTTAATTTAGCGAAGGAAGTGATTGAACGCAATGGAAGAGAACAAGATGGAAGTAACCAGTAAAAGAAGAGCATTAGGTAGAGGGTTAGAAGAACTTTTTTATAACGAACCAATCGATTATAACAAAGTAGAAGAAAAAATAATTACAGAAACACCAAAAGAAGCTATAACAATGGTTAAGTTATCTGAATTAAGAAGTAATCCATACCAACCAAGAAAAGTATTTGATGAAGATGCTTTAAAAGAGTTAGCAGCATCAATCAAAGAACATGGAGTTTTCCAACCAATTATTGCAAAGAAAAGTATAAAAGGTTACGAAATAATTGCTGGAGAACGTCGTGTTAAAGCATCAATTATGGCTGGATTAGAAGAAATTCCGACAATCATAAGAAATTTCGATGATACAGAAATGATGGAAATAGCATTATTAGAAAACTTACAAAGAGAAAACTTAAATGCTATTGAAGAAGCAAATGCTTATAAAAAATTATTAGAAACATTAAGTCTAACACAAGAACAATTAGCTGCAAGACTTGGTAAAAGTAGAAGCCACATTACTAATATGGTAGGTTTACTTGCATTACCTGAAGTAATTCAACAAGATGTAAGTGAAAAGAAAATAAGTATGGGACATGCCAGAGTACTAAGTAAACTTGATAATAAAGAACAACAAAGAGAATTAGCAGATAGAATTATTGCAGAAGGACTAAGTGTAAGAAACTTAGAAGAAATAACTAATTCTGAAGAAAAATATCCTAAGACACACAAACAAGTAAAAACAAAAGAAACATCAAATGACTATAAATACTTACAAGATGAATTATGTGAAAGATTAGGAGCAAAAGTAAGAATTAAGAGTAATAAAATTGAAATAAGCTTTGTAAATGGAAATGACCTTAATAGATTACTAGAAATAATGCATATTGAGCCAAGAGGTTAATTATGAAAGAATTAATATCTAGTATTAATATAATGAAAATAATATTACCAATAGCTTATATAATAATAGCAATTATAGTATATGAAATTTCAAAAAAAATTATATATAAGGTAATAAAAGTAAATAAAAAGAGTCAACACTATCAAAGAGTTGAAACAGTAAGAGAATTAATTATTAACTTAGTAAAATATGCAATAGTAATAATTGCACTATTAGCAATTTTAGCAACATTCGGAGTAAATGTTACTGCATTAATAGCGGGATTAAGTGTAACAACTGCAATTATTGGATTAGCGTTCCAAGATTTAGCAAAAGATTTAATCGCAGGAGTTTCGATTATTACAGAAGCTCAATATGATGTGGGTGATACCATTCAAGTTGGAACATTTATGGGAGAAGTTGAATCGATAGGTCTAAAAACAACAAAAATAAGAGATTATAAAGGTGCTACTAAAATTATTGCTAATAGATATATGGATGACATAATTAACTATAGTCTACATGATTCTTTAGCAATTGTAGATGTTTCAATAGATTATAGTCAAAAATCAGAAAGAGTAGAAAAGGTATTAAAAGAATTAGCAGAAAGTCTAAATGGAACAATTGCTGATACAACAGGTGATATTGAAATTCTAGGTATAAATAGTTTAGGAGATTCATCAATAGTATATAGAGTAACAGTTCCGACAAAACCAATGGCTCACTTTGGAGTTCAAAGAATTCTAAGAAAAGAAATCAAAGAAGCTCTAGACGATGCCAAAGTAAAAATACCATTTCCACAAATTGAGGTGCATCATGGAAAACAATAATTACGAAGTAGGTACAAAAGTTATAATGAAAAAACAACACCCTTGTGGTGCTAATGAATGGGAAATAACAAGAATAGGAGCAGATATAAAAATCAAATGCTTAAATTGTAATAGAACCATTCTAATACCAAGAATTGATTTTAATAAAAAATTGAAAAAAATCATTTCAGAGGAAGGATAAAAAGTATGAATGATAAAAGAAAACTAAAGTTAAAGAAGTTTTATTTTCATCCAATTACAATATTTATCTTTTTAACAATTGTAGTAGTATTATTAAGTGGTATATTATCTGCATTTGAAATGCAAGCTACATATAATACAGTAAATGTTAATACTAAAGAATTAGAGCCAACATTGATTGCTGTAGAAAATCTATTTAGTTTTAATGGATTAAAGTTTATTTTAAGTAATGCTTTATTAAATTTCTTAAAATTTGCTCCATTAGGATTCTTACTTATATCAATGATTGGTATAGCCGTTGCAGAAGCATCTGGATTAATTGAAGTATTTTCAAAGAAATACTTATCACAAATACCAAAATATGTATTAACATTCTTGATACTGTTACTTGCAACAACATCATCAATAATTGTTGATATTGGATATGCATTACTAATTCCACTAACAGCATTAATTTACTTTATTATTGGTAGAAATCCAATGTTAGGTATAATAACTGCTTTCTGTGGAGTAGCATTCGGTACAGGTGCAACATTATTTATTGGTACAGCTGAAATATCATTAATGGATTATACAGCAGTAGCAGCAGAATTAATTGATGAAACAAGTCATATAGCATTAAGTTCGAACCTTTTCTTTATAATCGCAGCAACATTTATCATCTCAATAATAGGTACAATTATTATTGAAAAGATAATAGCTCCAAAAGTAGGTAAATATAAAAGAGAAGAAGAACTTGCTAAGACTGAACAATATAGTACAACAGCAATTGTAGAAGAAGAACAAAAGAGAATAGAACAAGATCGAAATGAGAAAAAAGGATTAAGAACAGCTTTAATAATAGCGATTATATATGGATTAATAGTAGTATATTCATTAATACCTGGTTTACCTGGTTCTGGATTATTACTAGATATGAAAGAAAAGATTTATTTAACTCAAATCTTTGGACCAAAAGCATATTTAAAGAATGCATTCCCATATGTAGTATCATTATTCTTTATCTTAACAGGATTAGGATATGGAATTAGTTCTAAAACAATAAAAAATGATAAGGAATTAATTAAGAAAATAGGAGATATTTTTGCTAAAGTAGGAGCAGTCTTCGTATTAATCTTTGTAGCAGCTCAATTTATAGCAATATTCAAAGAAACTAATATTGGAATAGTAATTACTACTTGGCTTGCAAACATACTAAGCTATGTTGATATTAGTGGTATTCCACTAATTATTGTAACAATGTTATTAATTGCATTATCAGGTATTTTCTTAACATCAACTGCAAATAAATGGTATTTATTTTCACCAGTTGTTGTTCCGATATTTATGCAATCAAATATATCTCCACAATTTGCTCAAATAGTAATGAGAGCAGGAGATTCATTAACAAAAGGATTTACTCCTTTAATGGCATCATTTGTACTTTATATAGGATTCTTAAATGTATATAATTTACATAAAGAAAAGCCATATACAATTGGAAAATCAATGAAATTAATTACTCCATACTTCTTATATATTTCATTAGCTTGGATATTAATAGTAGTAGGATGGTACATTTTAGGATTACCAATTGGACCTGGAGTTACACCAAATATTTAAACACCTTAGGGTGTTTTTTTATTGATATAAAAAGAAAAATATAATATAATATGACACGTAATTGAAGAAAACTTTACATAAAGAAAGTATAAATCTTCTT
The DNA here is from genome assembly GCA_045649455.1 of Bacilli bacterium. Lineage (GTDB taxonomy): Bacteria > Bacillota_I > Bacilli_A > RF39 > UBA660 > JAEDES01. The sequence goes on from JAZRPV010000053.1 coordinate 11,373, forward strand.
CAAAAGAAAAAGAATAAACTAAATAATGATATAATAAAGAAAGAAATGAGGTATAAATATGAGTTTAACAGCAGGAATAGTAGGACTTCCTAATGTAGGGAAATCAACACTTTTTAATGCAATTACAAATCAAAAAATATTAGCAGAAAACTACCCTTTCGCAACAATTGAACCAAACGTAGGAGTAGTTACAGTACCTGATGAAAGAATGAATAAATTAAAAGAAATGTATGAACCAAATAAATTTATTCCAACAGCGTATGAATTTACAGATATAGCAGGTCTAGTAAAAGGTGCATCAAAAGGAGAAGGTTTAGGTAATAAATTCTTATCACACATCAGAGAAGTAGATGCTATTGTAGAAGTAGTAAGATGTTTTGATGATGGGAAAATTATCCATGTAGATGGAACACCAGATCCTATTAGAGATATTGAAACAATAAACTTAGAACTAGCAATCGCAGACTTAGACGTGGTAAATAATCGTTTAGAAAGAGTTGCTAAAAAAGCCAGAACAACAAAGAATAAAGATGATATTATTGAGGTAGAAGCACTAGAAAAAGCAAAACAAGCGCTATTAGAAAATATTCCACTACGTCAAATACAATTTACTGATGAAGAAAGAAAACTATTAAAATCATATAGTTTCTTAACAATTAAACCGATTATTTACTTAGCAAATATAAAAGAAAGTGAACTAGGTAATGAAGATAATGACTACGTAAAACAAGTAAAAGAATATGCAACAAAAGAAAATGCTAGAGTAGTTAGTTTATGTGCTAAAGTAGAAGAAGAATTAAGTGAACTATCACCTGAAGATAAACAAGAAATGTTAGAAGGTTTAGGATTAGATGGATCAGGATTAGACAAATTAATCACTGCTACTTATGATATTTTAGGTTTAGCTACTTATTTCACTGTAGGAAAAGACGAAGTAAGGGCATGGACATTCAAAAAAGGAATGAATGCTAAACAATGTGCAGGAATTATCCATACTGACTTTGAAAAGGGATTCATTAGAGCAGAAGTTATTTCATACGATGATTTAATTGAATGCGGAAGTGAATTAAAAGTAAAAGAAGCAGGAAAAGCCCGCTTAGAAGGAAAAGATTATCTAATGCAAGACGGAGATATCTGTCATTTTAGATTTAATGTTTAATATGGAAACGAGAATAAAAATATTTGAAACAAATAAGCAAGATGGTGTTCTATGTAAGAATAAAAAGTTTTATGATGAACACTTATCAGAAGATGATATAAAGCGAATTTTTAAAGAAACAAGACACGAATTAGGTATAAAAAATGGCTTTAAAGGTGAAAAAATGTTTCAAGCAAACCAAAAATCACCGGATAAAAGTGATTTATATGAAAATGGTAAATATGTAGTGCTAGATGATACATTTATGCAAAAAGAAGATTTCTGGTATGAAGATATAAAAACGGATATTCTAATATTAGAAGATAAGTATAAAGGTATAGTAGTAGGTCATCCAATGGCTGATTGTCCTATCTTAATAATCGAAGATAGAAAAAAAGGTGTAACAGCATTATCTCATTGCGGAGCATCTTACATAGATAGACTTTTACCACAACAAACAGTGGAAGCGTTAATCAAAGAATTTAATTCAAATCCAGAGGATTTATACGCTTATATTGGAAGTTCTGCAAAAAAAGAAAGTTATGTGTATGAAACATATCCAAAATGGGCAAATAATAAAGAACTTTGGAAAGATACTATTACTAAAGAAGATGATGGATATCACATTGATTTAGTAACTACAATAACTAAACAATTAGTAAAAATGAATATAAAAAATATAACAATAAGCCCTATAGATACAATTACAAATGAGGAATATTATTCTCATTATGCCAGTTTTAAAGGAAAAAAGGACAAATTTGGACAAAATTTTGTAGGATTTTTCTATAAATAGGGTGGACAAAGAAAATGAGTTTTGGTATAATACGTTTCGAGTATTTAATATACTCCTTGCTACATTTTGTAGCCGATTAGACCAAAAGGAGGTGCACAAGAATGAACAAATATGAAATTATGTTTATCGTTAGACCTGATATGGAAGAAGCTGAAATCAAAAAAACAGCTGAAGAAATGAAAAAGGTTTTAACAGACGGAAAAGCTAACATGTTAGAAGAAAAAGCTATGGGACAAAGAGAATTAGCTTACGAAATTAACAAATTTACAACAGGATATTATTTCTTATATGTAGTTGAAGCTAATGCTGAAACTGTTAAGGAATTCGATCGTATTGTTAGAATTAATGAAAGTTTACTTCGTCACTTAATCGTTAAAGTAGAAGACTAAGAAAGAAATTAAGAGGTAATATTATGAATAAAGTAGTTTTAATAGGAAGATTAACAAGAGATCCTGAATTAAGATATACAGGTAGTAATCTACCAGTAGCAACATTCGCTATAGCTGTAAATAGACCTTTTTCTAACCAAGCTGGTGAAAGAGAAGCTGACTTCATAAATATCGTAGTATGGAGAAAACAAGCTGAAAATTGTAAAAACTATCTTACCCAAGGTAGCCAAGTTGCAATTGAAGGACGTCTTCAAACAAGAAGTTATGATGATCAAAATGGTCAAAAGAGATATATAACTGAAGTTGTAGCTGATAACGTTGAATTTTTAGGATCAAGAAATTCCTCAACTAATTCTAATAATATGAGTGCTCCTGCATCAAAGAGTGCAGAGCTAACACCTTATGATTTTGGAGGAACTCCAGAACCAAAAGGAACAGACATAGATAGTAATCCATATGCTGACTTCGGTGCTAGTATCGAAATTAGCGATGATGAATTACCATTCTAAGAAGGAGGATTAAAATGGCAGAATTCAATCGTAGAAAAAAGAAAATATGTATGATGTGTGCTGGAAAAACTGTTGATTACAAAGATCCAGAAACATTAAGAAGATATACAAATGAAAAAGGTAAAATCGTACCTAGACGTGTAACAGGTAACTGTGCATTACACCAAAGATATATTTCTAAACAAGTTAAAAGAGCACGTGCTATCGCATTAATGCCTTATACAAGATAATAAAAGTATACCAATTATGGTATGCTTTTTATTTTACAAAAAAGGCAAATTATTATATAATAAAATTGATATCGAATAGGAGGTAACTATGAGTATAATTGAAAATAAAAGAACCTTAAATAAGACTATAAATAGAGCAAAAAACATCTTCTTAATGGCTCATAAAAACTTAGATTTAGATGCATTAGGAAGTTCCATTGGAATGTATATGATTTTGCAACAAAAAAAGAAAAATTGTTACCTTATAATTGATGATCAAGTTCATGAACTAGGAGTACAAAAAGTTCTAAGAGAATTAGAAGGATGTATTAAAATAATAAGAAGTGAAGATATAGATAAATATCTACATAAAAGAGATAATAAAAACTTATTAATTATCCTTGATACAAATAAAGCATCTCTAGTTCAATCTAAAGAAGTTATATCAAAAATTAACAAGAAACTTGTTATAGATCACCATGATTTAAGTAAAGAATCACTAAAAGATGTAATAATGATTAATGATACTGAATCATCTAGTACTTGTGAAATGATAACAGATTTAGTAGAATATTATGACATAGATGTTGATCCTTATTATGCGACAATCCTTTTAGCTGGTATTGTATTAGATACAAGCAACTTTATGCTAAAAACAAAAGCAGAAACATATTATGCAGCTTACTATTTATCTAGTTTAGGTGCCAGTGCTAAAAAAGTACAATATTTATTAAAACAAGACATTGAGGATTATACTGAAAGACAAAAATTAATGTCAGATATTGAAACAATCGATAGCAGAATTGCTTTTACAAAAGCAACACCATATACAATCTATCGTAAAGAAGATTTAGCAAGAACAGCGGATACACTATTGTTCTTCAATAATATTGAAGCATCATTTGTAGTTGGAAAGATTGGAAAAGACACGATTGGAGTAAGTGCTAGAAGTTTAGGAAATTATGACATTAGTAAAATAATGACAAAATTAGGTGGAGGAGGTACTCCACAACAAGGAGCCGCAAAGTTCGAAAAAACAACAATTAGTAAAGTAGAACAAGATGTTAAAAAAATAATTAAAGAAATGGGTGAATAAAATGGAAGTAATTTTTATTAAAGATTTAAAAAATCAAGGTAAAAAGGGACAAATCAAGAATGTAAAAGATGGGTATGCAGAAAACTTCCTAATAAAAAATGGTTATGCAGTAATCAAAAATAAAGAAAACCTAGCTAAGTTAGAAAGAGAAAAATCTAATAAAGCAAAAGAAGATGCTGCAGCAAAACAACAAGCTACTGAATTAAAAAAAGAATTAGATAAAGTAGTTTTAGAATTCAAAGTTAAAACTGGAGAAGGAGACAAAGTCTTCGGAAGTATCAGTGTTAAACAAATAAAAGATGAATTATTAAAGAAAAATTATAAAATAGAGAAGAGTCAAATAGAAATAGTTTCTCAAATTGCTTCTCTAGGATTCCACAATGTAAATATTAATTTATATCCAGGAATCACAGCAGTAATTAAAGTACACGTAATAAAGTAGAGGTGAAGATGTATGGCACTAAGAAATATGCCAAGTAATATTGAATCAGAACAATCCTTATTAGGAGCATGTTTCTTATCAAAATATGCCCTACAAAAAGCAGGAGAAACATTATTACCTGAGTCATTCTACGACGAAAAAAATGGAAAAATCTATGCAGCAATGTTAAATTTAATGGAAGATAAAACACCAATTGATTTAACAACAGTAACAAGTTATCTAAAAAATCATAATCAACTTACAGAAGTAGGAGGAGTAGAATACTTAACAGAAGTATTAAATATTGTTCCAACTGCTGCCAATGCTGATTATTATATAAAAGATATTGAAGAATCTCATCTATTAAGAAATCTTATTACTACTGCAGAGGAAATTGCATCAGGAGGATATCAAACAGATTTAACAGTAAATGATATCTTAGATAATGCTGAAAAGAAAATTTTAAATATTGTAAAAAACAGAAAAGCTAGTGAATTTAGATCAATTAAAGATGTATTAGCAAAAACACAATCTGATTTAGAAAGATTATCTGAAAATAAAGGTGAAATTACAGGTTTATCAACAGGATGGTATGACTTAGATAAATTAACTACAGGGTTACATGCTAATGAATTTATAATAATAGCCGCTCGTCCTGCTATGGGAAAAACAGCCTTTGCATTAAATTTAGCTACACATGTTGCTATGACACAACCAAAATCTGTTGCATTATTTAACTTGGAAATGTCTGCAGAACAATTAGCAATGCGTATTCTATCGTCTCTTGGACAATTAGAAGGATTTAAGTTAAGAACAGGAAACTTAATGAACAATGATTGGAAAAGAATCAATGAAGCAGTATCACAATTATCAACAACTAATCTAGTAATTGACGATACTCCAGGTATAACAATTGGTGAAATAAGAGCAAAATGTAGACGACTAGCCAGTAGTGAAAAGGGACTAGCTCTAGTAATGATTGACTACTTACAATTAATTTCTGGTGGAAAAAACTATGGTTCAAATCGTCAACAAGAAGTTTCGGATATATCCAGAAGTTTAAAAACTTTAGCGTTAGAATTAGGTGTACCAGTAATTGCCTTATCACAATTATCACGTAGTGTTGAAGGAAGAGAAGATAAGCGACCTTTAATGAGTGACTTACGTGAATCAGGATCAATTGAACAAGACGCCGATATTGTAGCATTCTTATATCGTGATGATTATTATAATAAAGAAGCTCGTACTGAAGACAATAACAGTATAAGTGAATTAATCATTGGAAAACACCGTAATGGTCCAACCGCTACAATCGAATTATTATTTAAAAAGAATACATCAACATTCCTAAATCTTAGAAAAGAAAAGGACAATGTGGAGGGGATACAATAATGAAAAAGAATCTTAAGACTATAACGATTCTGCTAATTATTCTATGCTCAGTAATAACAACAGGAGCAACACTAGTAACAAAAACGCCTCAAAAAGTATATAGAGTATATTTAAAAGGTGAATCACTAGGAATAATTAAATCAAAAACAGCACTTGAAGATTACATCAACGAAAAACAAATTGAAATAAAGAAAAAATACGATGTAGATAAAGTATATATTCCATCTGATTTGGATATTGTAAAAGAAGTAACTTTTAATAACAATATTACTTCAATTAAAAAGATTTATAACAAAATAAAAGATAAATCACCATTTACAATCAGTGGATACAAAGTTAGTATCAAAGGAGTAGATGCTAAAACGCTACATGGACAAGATATTTCTACAAAAAGTTTAACATTATATGTATTAGATAAAGAAGTATTTAAAAAGTCTATTTATAATACAGTAAAAGCCTTTATCCCAGAAGCAAATTATGAAGCTTTTGCAAATGATACACAAACAGAAATTACTGATACTGGAGAAATAATTGAAAACATTTATATTCAAAATAAAATAACAATTAAAGAACAAAATATACCAGTAAATAAAGTGATTTATCAAGAAGAAAAAGAATTAAGTCAATATTTAATGTTTGGGACAACAGATCCACAACAAACATATACAGTTAGAGAAGGAGATACAATTGCAGATGTAGCCTTCAATAATAAAGTATCAACAGAAGAATTCTTAATCGCAAATCCTGAATTCACAAATGAAAAAAGTTTGTTATATCCAGGACAAAAAGTTACAATTGGTATTTTGAAACCACAATTTAATGTTCTTCAACAAGATTATGTTGTAAAACGTGAAGTAACAAACTACCAAACAGAAACAAGATTAGATAATAGCAAATATACAAATTATTCAGTAACACTTCAAAACGGTATTAAAGGTGAAAATAAAGTAACGCAAAGAATTACAAAAATCAATGGACAAATTACAAATATTGAACCTTTAAATACAGAAGTATTAAAAGAACCAGTAAAAGAAATTGTTGTAAAAGGAACAAGAACTTATAACACAGGATGGGGAACAGTAGTACCTGTTGGTGGAAACTGGGGATGGCCAGCTTCATGTTCATCTGTATCAAGTCATTATGGATGGCGTTGGGGAACATTACACGATGGAATGGATATTGCTGGATGTGGACATGGATCTAATATCTTCGCTGCAGAAGCTGGAGTAGTAGTAGAATCAAGAAAGAAATATGGTGGATATGCTGGAGGATATGGAGATAATGGTGAATATATCATCATTGACCATGGAAATGGATTCTTCACAATATATGCACACATGTGTCCAGGATGTCGTTATGTTAAAGCTGGAGATAGAGTATATAAAGGTCAGCCAATTGGTGGTATGGGTAGAACCGGGGCTGCAACAGGAGTACACTTACACTTTGGATTATGGAGTGGAAAACCTTACTCAGGTGGTTCTAGAGCCTTAAATCCAATGACATTGTATTAATGAAAATACAAACAATCGCAAGTGGATCAAAAGGAAATTGTTCAATTATATTATGTGGTGATACCAATATAATCATTGATATGGGAGTTTCCTACTTAACTTTAAAAAAGAGTTTAGAAGAAAATTCCCTTTCTTTTGAACAATTTTCTGGAATTTTAATTACCCATTGTCATAAAGATCATATCAATGGACTTGCTTCATTAGTAAAACATACTAATTTACATGCATTTATACCAAGAGATATGTATGACAGTTTAAAAGAATATATACCACTATCAAGATGTAATTTTATAGATGATAATTTTAATATAAATGATGTAGAAATAGAATTAATTCATACATCTCATGATGCTCCATCATCTGTAGGATTTATAATTAATCATAACGACAAAAGTCTTGTATACGTAACCGATACAGGATATATAAATAGAAAATATCTAGCAAAAATGGTAAATAAAGATTTATATCTAATTGAAAGTAATCATGATGAAGTAATGTTAATGGATGGACCATATCCAAGATTCTTAAAAGAAAGAGTTATTAGTGATAGTGGTCACTTATCAAATGCAACAACATCAAAATACTTAAAGAAAATAATTGGTCCAAAAACAAAGAATATTATTCTTGCCCATCTAAGTGAAAAAAATAATACAGAAGAAAAAGCCTTAGAAGCAATTAAAGAGCAAGATATAGATATAACTATAACAATCGCTAAACAATATGAAAATGGCCCAATAATAGAGGTGTAATATGATAAAATTAATCACTGTAGGAACAATAAAAGAAAAATATCTAAAAGATGCTATTGAAGAATATACTAAAAGAATAAAAAAATATACTAATATTGAATTAATCGAAGTAAAAGATGAAGGTTTAGTAGAAGAATCAAAAGCAATTTCCTTAGAAGCTGAAAAAATAAAAAAACATCTAAGTCCTAGAGATTACATAGTAACGATGGAAATAGAAGGAAAACAACTAACATCAGAAGAATTTTCAGAAAAACTAAATCAAATTCAAATAGAAAATAGTAATATAGTTTTCATAATAGGTGGAAGTTATGGACTAAGTGATGAAATTAAACAACTATCAAAATTACATCTATCCTTCTCAAAAATGACATTCCCTCATCAACTATTTAGAGTCCTTCTCCTAGAACAAATATATCGTTGTTATAAAATCCTTAACAATGAAAGTTATCACAAGTAGGAGGCAAATATGATAGGAAATACATGGGATAATTTATTAAAAGAAGAAGTGAATAAAGAATACTTCAAAACACTAATAAATTATATAAATGAAGAATATAAAGAAAAAACTATTTATCCAAAAAAAACAGAAGTATTTAATGCCTTTAAATACACTGATTACGATAATGTAAAAGTAGTAATTCTAGGTCAAGATCCATATCATGGACCTAATCAAGCAGAAGGTTTATCATTCTCAGTAAGTAATGAAGTAATTAAACCACCATCATTAAAAAACATTTTTAAAGAACTAGAAAGTGATTTAGGAATACCTTTTCCAGAATATAATTCACTTAAACCTTGGGCTAAAGAAGGTGTTTTACTACTTAATGCAGTACTCACAGTAGAAGAACATAAGCCTGCATCTCATGCAAATAAAGGATGGGAAACATTCACTGATGAAATCATAAAAATACTAAATAAAAAAGAAGAACCAGTAGTCTTCATTTTATGGGGAAATTATGCTAGAGAAAAGAAAGTATATATAACAAACCCAATTCATTATATAATTGAATCTCCTCATCCATCACCATTCTCTGCAAGAAATGGCTTCTTCGGAAGTAAACCATTTTCAAAGACAAATGAATTCTTAAAAAGTAAAGGAATCAAAGAAATAAATTGGAATGTAGAATAAGAAATAGTTAGCTATTTCTTTTTTTATTGTATTTTGATATATTTAAATCAAGAGGTAGTGTATGAAAAAAGTAATAATTATTTTATCAACAATAATAGTATTAATAATAGGAATAGTTCTATTTATTTATAGAGAACAAAGTGTCGCCATACTTGGATATCATTCATTTATTGAATCAGATAAAAGAGTAGAACAAAATATAACGGATAATATGATTATGGATATATCCATATTTGAAGAACAACTTAAGTATTTAAAAAAACATAATTATAAAACTTTAACTATGGCAGAATTTGAATGTTTCCATAGAGGAGAGTGTAAAATACCAAGAAAAAGTGTCTTAATCACCATGGACGATGGGTATCAATCAAATTATGACTTAGCTTTCCCACTCCTAAAGAAATATAATATGAATGCTACTGTATTTTATCTAGGAATAAATGAAGATGGACATAACGAACAATATATGTCGAAAGAAACACTAGATAAAGTTATGAAAGAATATCCAAATATCACAATTGCATCTCATTCGTATAATCTTCATATAGAAGGTTCAATAAACCAATCTAAAGAAGAATTAAAGAAAGATATCAAAAAACAAAAGAAAATAGTTAATAGTAGATATTATGCATATCCTTTTGGAGCACATAACAAAAATATGATTAATGCTTTAAAAGAAGAAAACTATGTTATGGCCTTTACTTTTGGTCCAGGAAAAGAGCATAGAAAAGCTACAAGAAAAGATGATAAATATCAAATACCTAGATTAAATATATCTAATGATATGCCAATGTGGAAATTTAAATTAAGAATAGTTTTACCAAAATAAAAACACCAAAAGGTGTTTTTTTATTATTAATTATTTTGAGCTTGAACTGCTGTAATTGCAACAACTCCAACGATATCATCAGCGCTACATCCACGAGATAAATCATTAACAGGAGCAGCTATACCTTGACATATTGGTCCATAAGCTTCGGCTTTAGCAAGTCTTTGAACTAATTTATATCCAATATTTCCAGCATCTAAGTCAGGGAATATTAATACATTAGCATGACCAGCAACTTCGCTTTCAGGGGCCTTAGACTTAGCAATTTCAGGTACTATAGCAGCATCTAATTGCATTTCTCCATCGATTTTATATTGAGGATACATTTCTTTAGCAATTCTAACACCCTCTACAACCTTATCAACATCAGCATGAGCAGCACTACCCATAGTTGAATGAGATAACATTGCTACTCTAGGTTCAGCTTCCACAAGTAATTTAAAACTTTCAGCACTACTAGCAGCAATGGCAGCTAACTTTTCAGGAGTAGGGTTTTGTTCAAGTCCTGAATCTCCAAATATAAATGTACCATTTTCACCATATTCACAATCAGGCACAACCATTAAGAAGAATGCTGATACAAGCATAACTCCAGGTTTAGTTTTAATAATTTGTAATGCAGGTCTAAGTGTATTAGAAGTAGAGTGACATGCACCTGATACAACACCATCAGCACGACCAGTCTTAACTAACATACATGCATAATACATATAATCTTCTAATAATAACTTTTTAGCTTCATCATAAGTCATACCTTTACTTTTTCTTAATTCTACTAGTTCATTAATTAACTCTTCAGTATAATCTTCAGTAAAAGGATCTACTATAATAGCTTTACTAATATCATATCCTTGAGAAATCTCTAAAATATCTTCTTTCTTACCAACAATAACAACTTCTGCAAGATCTTCTTTTAAAATCTTTTCAGCAGCTTCAATAACTCTTTTATCCATTGATTCTGGTAAAACAATTCTCTTTTTATCGCTTTTTGCTCTCTCTTTAATTCTGTCTATAAAATTCATACTACACATCCTATTTCTCATTTAATATTTCATACATTTCTCTTTTTTCATTATTATGAAATTGTTTCTTTTTATATCTAAATAAAAATGCAATTAATTTAGAAGGGAAACTCATAACTAATTTATTAAATTCAACAACACTGTCATTATAATAATTAATTGATCCTACAATCATATCTTCATTATCATTAAGTTCTTCAATAATACTAACTAAAGACTCACTCTTATATAATTTTTCATTCTCATCTAATAGTTTAAATAAATCATAAGCACAATCTTTTAAAATACTATTAATTTCAAAATGATTAAAATTATTACCATCCCAATCATTAATCTTTTCTAAAAATTCATCTAATTTTAATTCTTTCTTAATAATAGGTCTAGTTCTTTCTAATAATTCACGTTTTTTATCTAATAAAACCCCAATATTATTTTCTGCTTCATCAATTTTTATAATGCAAAATTGAAATTTATTATGATAAATAGATATTATAGTTACTAATATAAATAATAGTCCTACAACACTACCAATAATTATATACATATCATCACCTCAATGCTATACCAATTATAGCAAAAAAGGCCTATCAAATCAATTCTAAGTGCCTACTTCATTAGAATAAATTTCATCAAATACTGGATCACTAGCATTAGGTTCTGTTCCCTTTAAAAAATACATCAGAACCTTCTTACTTTTATCATCATTAACAGGTCTTCCTGATATAGGATCAACAAATACGCCTGAAACATTATTAGGAACCTCATACCAAACAGATTTATTATCTTTACCTATCTCATATGATTCAATTGAATTAAACCATATATTTTGAGCATATTTATACTCCGTAGAATTAATATTGCGATTATCATCATAACCAACCCAAACTCCAGTAACAATATCTTTATTGTATCCAATATACCAATTATCAGTATTAGTAGTACCACTTTTAATTGCATAAGTATGAGTTAATTTATTAGCAAGATTAACTGCCGTAGGATAATTATAATCAATAAAATTAGTATTATAAGTACAAGTAAGCATATTATTTAAAATAAAAACTAAACTTGGATTAAGTACTAATTCTTTATCATGATTACATTCATATAAAACATTTCCATCTAAATCTTCGATTTTTTCAATTAGATGAGGTTTAATCTTATAACCAAGGTTTGCAAATGCTGAGTATCCAGAAACCATTTCAATAATATTAATCTCATTTGTACCAAGAGGTAAAGAAGGAATATTTTCTAATTTAGCAGTTATCCCAACTCTTCTAGCAGTATTAATTAATGATTCTCCTCCAAGAAACAAATGAGTTTTAACAGCATATATATTTTCAGAATAACTAATAGCAGCAGCCATTGAAATAGGTCTATTACCATACTTATTATTATAGTTTTTAGGAGAATAATCATCACCAGTTGCAAAAGAAAAGGTTGTCTCTTCGCTAGTAAAAGCACTACTAGAAGTAAAACCATTCTCCAAAGCTGTATAATACAAAAATGGTTTCATAGTTGAACCAACTTGTCTTAAAGAATCAGTAGCTCTATTATATGAAGATATTTCATAATTTTTCCCACCAATTAAAGCAATAATTCCACCAGTATCTGGTTTAATCATCACAGAAGCAACTTCTAATTCGCTAGTACCTAAAGATTCATTAATAGAATCTTCTAATTTCTTTTGAGCATTATAATCTAAATTTGTATAAATCTTTAAACCTGTCATTTCATTATAATTTTTAGGAATAGAATTAATACTCTCTAATTCATCCAAAACAGCATCTTTATAATACATTAAAGAAGTAACTTCATCATTACTATTAGTTTTAGTAAAAATAAGTTCTTCATTAAAAGCAGTATCAGCCTCATTCTCAGTAATGTATCCATTATTAACCATTGTATTTAAAACAACACGTTGTCTTTTCTTAGCTAAATCATAATTAATTAAAGGAGAGTAATTTGAAGGTGCTTTGGGAATCCCAACTAAAATACTAGCTTCAGCAAGACTTAATTCACTAGCAGTCTTATTAAAGTAATACTTACTAGCATTTTCAATTCCGTATTTACCGTGACCATAATTAATAGTATTTAAATATCCCTCTAAGATCTCATCTTTAGAATAATCATCTTCAATTCTAAGCGTATACCACATCTCATCCCATTTTCTTTTCCAAGTCTTATCAAACTCTAAAAATAAATTTTTAGCATACTGCTGACTAATAGTAGAAGCACCTTGAATAGTCGCTCTATTAACAATATTTATATAACTAGCCTTAATAATTCTAAGTAAATCAAAACCAAAATGTTTATAAAAATTCTTATCTTCAGTAGAAATAGTAGCATTAATTAAATCTTTGCTTATATTATCTAAACTAATCCATTCTTTAGATTCATTTCCTTTAAAAAATATACTACCAGTACTATCCATTAACTGAATACTATTAGTACTATTTATATTTAAACTAGGTGAAAGTTTAACATATAAAATACTACAACCAATACCAATAATTCCAATAAAAATCATAAAAACAAAGCATCTTTTCATAAATTTACCCATAAAATGATTCTCCTCGTTATTATTATTGATTACAATTACCAAAATATGTATAAAAATAACTAAAAGTGTGCTATAATCTAAACTATGAATTTGAAAGAGGTGATATTGTGTCAAAAGTAAATGCTAAAATTACATTACAAAATGCTGAAGATAATTTTGAATATGTTGTATCAGCTATTTATCATGATGATGAAAAAGTAATTATTTACAATGAACAAGATGATCAAAAGACATTAGTAAAATTCAACTATATCACTAAAGAACTAATCCGGGAAAACGATTCTTTATTAATGAAATATAACTTTAACAAAGAAAAGAATTCTCAAGGAACTATTTATGTTAAAGGAATGGAAAAAAACTTAATTGTAACCATCAAGACACTAAAATTAGTCCGATGGGAAGATAACAATATAGAAATAGAATATCAAATAGAAAATGACAAATTTAACTATAAAATAGAGGTGATTTAAATGAGTATAATTAAAGAATTAACAGCATCTTTAAAAGAATTAGTAAAAGAAGCTGGTTATGAAGTAGAAAACCTAAACTTACAACCATCAGGTAGAAAGGATTTAGGTCAATTCCAAATAAATGATGCTATGCCATTAGCAAAAAAATACGGTAAAAATCCAAGAATGATAGCTGAAGATATAGCTAAATTATTAGAACAAGATAATAGATTTACAAATATTAATATAGCAGGGCCAGGATTTATTAATATTACTTTAACTGATGAATATTTATCAGAATTAATGAATAAAATATCGGAAGATTTAAATAATAATATTGATAAAGAACAACCTAAAAAGATTGTATTAGATTATGGTGGAGCTAACGTAGCAAAAGCATTACACGTTGGACACTTAAGAAGTGCTAATATTGGTGAAGCTTTAAAAAGATTAGCAAGATTACTTGGGCATGAAGTACTAGGAGATGCTCACTTAGGAGACTATGGTAGACCATTAGGATTAGTAGTATTAGAATTAAAACACATGTATCCAGATTTACCATATTTTGATGAATCATATGAAGGTGACTATTCTGAAGTAGAACTTCCAATTACAAATGAAGACCTAGAAAAAATTTATCCATTAGCATCAACCAAAGCTAAAGAAGATGAAGCATATCTAGAAGAAGGAAGAGATGTAACTGCAAAAATCCAATCATATGTAAGAGGATACTATGATTTATGGAAAAAAGTAGTAGAAATATCTAAAGCTGATATTGATAAAACATATAAAGAATTAAATGTAGATTTTGAATTATGGTTAGGAGAAAGTGATTCTGCTGAATATTTCGAAGAACTAATCAAAATATATGAAGATAAAAATATCATAGTAGAAAGTGAAGGTGCAAAAATAGTAGAAGTTATCAAAGAAGATGACAAAGCTCCAATGCCACCACTACTATTAGTAAAATCAAATGGTTCAGTATCATATGAAACAACTGATTTAGCAACAATCTTACAAAGAAAGAAAGACTACAATCCAGATGAAATTTGGTATTGTGTAGATGGAAGACAAGATTTACACTTTGAACAAGTATTCAGAGCTGCAAGAAAAGCAGAATTAGTAGATGAAAATGTAGTATTAGACTTTATTGGATTTGGTACAATGAATGGAAAAGACGGAAAACCATTTAAAACAAGAGATGGTGGAGTAATGACTCTTAAGAGTTTAATCGAACTAGTTAATGAAGAAACTCTAAAAAGAATTAATCCAGAAACAGTACCAGAAGAAGAAAGAGCAGAAGTAGCTAAAACAGTAGCAATAGCCGCTCTAAAATATGCTGACTTACTACCATATAGAGGTACTGATTATATATTTGAAGTAGAAAAATTTGCTGACTTAGAAGGAAAAACAGGTCCATATTTACTATATTCAACTATAAGAATGAAATCTTTACTAAATAAAGCTAAAGAATTAAAACAAGAAAGAATTCATACTTTAAAGGGAGAAACAGAAACTGAAATAGCTTTAACTATTTTAAATTTACCAATAGTTTTAACTAGATCATTAGAAACAAAAACTTTAAATGATATAGCTGAATATGTATATAAATTAACTTCACTATATAATAAATTCTATGCAGAAAATAAAGTATTAGTAGAAGAAAATAAAGAATTACAAGAATCTTGGTTAGTATTAACTAAACTTGTATATGATATAAATAATGTACTTTTAGATGTATTAGGATTAAAAGTTCCTGAAAAAATGTAAAAAAAGGTTGTAATTATAAAATATATATGTTATAAGTTTATTGGTAATTTTTTACCGAGAAAAAAGAATGAAAAAAAACAACATATTATGTTTTTATATAGGAGGGCGTATGAGTCTAAAAAAAATGTCGAAAGACGAGTTAGAATTAATGTCTAACAAAGATATAACTTATTTATTATTAGAAGAAAGTGCTAAGCCAATTAACACATTAAATTTATTCAAAAAAATAGCAAAATTACTAGAGTTACCAGAAAGTACAATCGATTCTAAAATCGCTGACTACTATACAGCTCTAGCTACAGATAAAAGATTCATCATGTTAGAAGATGGATCATGGGATTTAAGAAGTAGACACACTTCTGACAAAGTAATTAAAATTACTGACGAAGATGATGAAGAAGATATCGAAGAAAACGAAGAAGAAGAAAATGAAGACGATATCGAAGAAGACAACTATGATGATACAGAAGATGAAGATTATGACGAAGATACTAATGAAGAATTAAAAGATTTAGTTGTAATCGATGAAGATGAATTAGAACTAGAACAATAATCTAGTTTTTTTTCTTAAAAAGTTGTGATATAATACAACTGATTACCAGAAAGGGTGAAAAATATGATAGAAAGATTAGAAGCAACATTAGAAAAATATGAATTTTTAGAACAAGAACTAACAAAACCTGAAATTCTAAGTGATATCAAAAAAACTAAAGAATACTCAAAAGAAATGTCTTCACTAGAAGATATAGTAGTATGCTATAAAAAATATAAAAGAGTATTAGAAGATATTGAAAATACTAAAGAAATGGTAAAAGATCCAGAATTAGGAGAAATGGCTAAAGAAGAATTAAAACTTTTAGAAGAAGAAAAAGCATCTTTAGACCAAGAATTAGAAATCTTATTAATTCCAAAGGATCCTAATGATGATAAAAACGTTGTTATTGAAATCAGAGGAGCTGCCGGTGGAGATGAAGCAAATATCTTTGCAGGAGACTTATTTAGAATGTATACAAGATATGCAGAACAACAAGGATTTTCATATCAAGTTTATAACTCAGTAGATGGAACTGCTGGAGGATTCAGTCAAATAGAATTTATTATTAAAGGTAAAAACGCTTATTCATTATTAAAATATGAAAGTGGTTCACACAGAGTTCAACGTGTTCCTGTAACAGAAGCAAATGGACGTTTACAAACATCAACTGCAACAGTGTTAGTAATGCCTGAAGCAGATGATGATATTGATATTGTAATCAATCCAAGTGATTTAAGAATTGATATTTATCGTTCAAGTGGATGTGGAGGACAAGGAGTAAATACAACTGACTCAGCAGTAAGAATTACTCACTTACCAACAAATACAGTAGTAACATGTCAAAATGAACGTAGCCAAATTCAAAATAAAGAACAAGCTATGAAAGTATTAAAAACACGTCTATATGAATTAGAACTTCAAAAACAATTAGAAGAAGCTGGAGCAGAAAGACGTAGTAAAATTGGTTCTGGAGACCGTGCTGAAAAAATTAGAACTTATAACTATCCACAAAATAGAGTAACTGACCATCGTATCGGATTTACAACTAAGAACTTAGATAGAGTAATGGATGGAGACTTAGAAGATGTTATTAATGCTCTAATTCAAGAAGATCAAAAAATGAAATTAAGAGGAGAAACAGAAGAGTAATGACAGTAGATAATCTTCTGTTTTTTGCTAAACAGCACATACATTCAGACCACGCTAAAATACTTCTAGCAGAACTATTAAATAAAAACCCATTAGAATTATTAACATGTCTTGAGGAAAATGTACCTGAAGATAAAGTAGAAACATATAAAAAAGAAGTATTAGCCTTAGAAGAAGGAAAACCACTTCAATATGTAATTGGAAATGTTAACTTCTATGGAAATAAATTCTATATAAATGAAAATGTTTTAATCCCAAGATTTGAAACAGAAGAATTAGTAGAACATACTAAAGAATTTATAAAGAAATTTTTCACAGAACCTGTGGATATAATAGATTTAGGCTGTGGAAGTGGTGTAATAGGATTAACTTTAGAAAAAAAAGTTTCCACAAATTCTGTGGATTTAATAGATATAAGTGAAAAAGCCTTAGAAGTAACAAAAATAAATAAAGAAAACCTAAACTCAAAAGCAAATCTAATTCAAAGTGATATGTTTGAAAACATAACAAAAA
Organism: Bacilli bacterium; assembly: GCA_045649455.1. Classification (GTDB taxonomy): domain Bacteria; phylum Bacillota_I; class Bacilli_A; order RF39; family UBA660; genus JAEDES01. The sequence goes on from JAZRPV010000053.1 coordinate 29,539, forward strand.
AATATGATGTCATAATAAGTAATCCACCATATATAAAAACAACAGAAGAAATAGAAGACATAGTATTGAATAACGAACCTCATCTAGCTTTATTTGCTGGAGAAGATGGATTAGACTGCTATAAAAAAATTATCAATAATCTTCCAAATCATATGAAAGATAGATGTTTAATAGCATTTGAAATAGGAATGACTCAAGCACAAGATATAACTAATCTTGCAAAAGAAGTACTTGGAAATATCAAAGTAGAAGTAAAAAAAGATTTATCTGGTAAAGATAGAATGTTATTTATATTTAAAAATCTTGAATAAATAAAAAAGAAAAGCCTCACTATAAAATTGAAAGTGAGGTTTTTATATGAAAAAAACTCTAATATTAATCGCAATAATTATAGTAATAATGTCTCTAAATACAAATGAAACAATAATTATACCAAAAGAATCAATACGATTTAGAGTAATTGCCAATAGTAATTCTCAAGAAGACCAAATGATAAAAGAAAAAGTAGTATCAAAGTTAAAAAAGAATCTTAGTTCATTAACATATACCCCTAAAAATATAAATGACACCAGAAAAAGTATTAAAGATAATTTAAAAATAATCGATGAAACTCTAAAACAAGAAGTAAAGGATTATTCTATTAACTATGGATATAATTATTTCCCAGAAAAAGTCTATAAAGGTATCTATTATGAAGAAGGAGAATATGAATCATTGGTTATAACTTTAGGAGAAGGAATTGGTAATAATTTCTGGTGTGTTTTATTCCCTCCATTATGTTTAATTGATGAAGAACAAGATGAAGTAGAGTACACAACTTTTATTAAAGAATTAATTGATAAATATTTTTAATTTTATGCATAAAATATCATAGTGAATTTACATATTCTTTACTTAGAAATTGTTGATTTCATTGACAAAAAATATCTAATTACTTATGATTAAAGTGGGTGATAGGAATGTTAGTAAACTTCATTGAAATGATGAATAAAGCTAAAAAAGGACATTATGCAATTCCACAATTTAACATAAATAATTTGGAATGGACAAAATATATTTTAGAACAATGTAATGAAATGAAAGTGCCTGTAATCTTAGGTGTAAGTGAAGGTGCAACAAAATATATGGGTGGATACATCGCTGTATCAAGTATGGTAAGAGGATTAGTGGAATCACTAGATATTGAAATACCAGTATGTATTCATTTAGATCATGGAACATCTTTTGAATCATGTAAAAATGCAATTGATGCAGGATATACATCAGTAATGATAGATGCTTCAAAACATGAATTACATGAAAATATAAGAATTACAAAAGAAGTAGTTGATTATGCTCATGCTAAAGATGTAAGTGTAGAAGCTGAAGTTGGACATATTGGGGGAACAGAAGATAATATTTCTGCAACTTCTCTAAATGCTACTTTAGAAGATTGTTTAGTATTATATACAAATACAAATATTGATTCACTAGCTCCAGCACTAGGTAGTGTACATGGATTCTATAAAGGTGAACCAAACCTAGATTTTGAAACAATGGATAATATTAATAAAAACTTACCAATCCCACTAGTATTACATGGTGGAACTGGTATTCCAGATGACAAGATTCAAAAAGCTATTAGCTGTGGTATATCAAAAATTAATATTAATACCGACTTACAAGTAGTATGGTCAAATGCTGTAAGAGAATTCTTAAAAGAAGATACAAAAGCTTATGATCCACGTAAAGTAATTGGTAGTGGAGAAAAAGCAATTAAAAATAGAATAAAAGAAATAGTTACTTTATTTAAGACAAAGATGTAGATTTTAAACGGAGGTGATGAAAATGAAGTTAATGGAAATAGAGGGTGGCATAGAACTAAGTGGTACTATCAGAATAAGTGGTGCAAAGAATGCAACAGTTGCGTTAATTCCAGCAGCAATCTTAACTGATGAAGAAGCAACAATTTGTAATATTCCAGAAATAACAGATACTGAGGCCTTATGTGATATTTTAAAAGCGTTAAACGTAGATGTAAAAAGGGCAAGTGAGAGTATTGTTATTAATCCACAAGATATGCAAAATATTGAAATTGGCGAGCAATTTTCAAAAAAACTAAGAGCATCTTATTACTTTATGGGAGCATTATTAGGTAAATATAAAAAAGCAGTAATGTATTTCCCAGGAGGATGTTCAATCGGTGCCAGACCAATCGACCTTCACTTAAAAGGATTTGAGGCCCTAGGTGCTAAAGTAACTAATGAAAAGAATAAATATATTGTAGAAGCAGAAGAACTACATGGAGCAAATATATATCTTGATATAGCATCAGTAGGTGCTACTATAAATATTATGTTAGCAGCAGTACGTGCAAAAGGAAAAACTGTAATTGATAATGCTGCAAAAGAACCAGAAATAGTAAATGTAGCAACATTCTTAAATAATATGGGAGCCAAAATAACAGGAGCAGGAACATCTACAATTAAAATTGAAGGTGTAGACTACTTAGGAAAATGTTTCCATGAAGTTATTCCAGATAGAATTGAAGCGGGAACATATATTATCATAGGAGCACTATGCGGTAATCCATTAAAAGTAGATAATATAATTCCAGAACACGTTGATTCTTTAATATCAAAATTAGAAGAAATAGGCGTAGATATCCAAGTAGGAGCGGACTACGTCATTGTAACTCGTGGAGAAAAATATAAATCCACAAACGTAAAAACAGCTGTATATCCTGGATTCCCAACAGACTTACAACAACCATTTACTGTATTATTAACTCAAAGTAATGGTAAATCAAAAGTAACAGAAACAATTTGGGAAAACAGATTTATGCATATACCATATCTTAACGATTTAGGTGCAGATATTGTCGTAAAAAATCAAACTGCAACAATTGTAGGTAAATCAGAATTAAAAGGAACTAATGTAGTTGCAACAGACTTACGTGCAGGAGCTGCAATGGTAGCTGCAGGATTAAAAGCCGAAGGAAAAACAACAATTACAAATGTAGAACATATCCTACGTGGTTATGAACAAATAATAGAGAAATTAACAAGCGTTGGTGCTAAAATAGAAATAAAAGAAATATAATTAAATATATTTCTTTTTTTATGGAGGAAAAATGCATAAACTAATAAAACTTGCAGTATTAATCCTATCAGTACCAATAATATTTTTAATTTATAAAACAACAAACAAAAACTACATAAATATAACAATTCTAGGAGATGGATTATCCAAAGGAATAAATTCATATGAAACAATTGACTATGGATATGGAGAGTATTTAAGAGATTATTATCAAAATAAAAACTTATTAAAGAATTATTCAAAAGACTTCACAAAAAGCGATATGTCAATTGAAATGTTAAATAGTTATATTTTAATAAACAAAAAAGTGAATTCAAACAACAAAAAAGATAACATAAAACATATTCTAACAGAATCATCTGTCATAATAATGTCAATTGGATTAAATGATCTTCTCTATAAAATAACGCTAAGCAATCAAAAAATATCCACTATAAACAGCATAGTAGAAGAAGTATATGATAATGTTAAAATACTGATAAATGAAATAAACAAGTACAATGATAAACTATGCATAGTAGGTTATTATGAATCAAATAAATATAATTATAAAATTAATTATGCTATTACAAAGTATAATGAGTTAATAAAAAACACAAAAAATATCATTTATATAGACACAAACTCCTATCTAAAAGATTCAAAATATTTAGAAAATCCCTATAGTTATTATCCAAATACCCAAGGATATCAACAAATATCTAGTAAAATCCTATCAAAAATAGGAAAAAAACTTGAAAAAACATAAAATGTTTGATATATTAATAACGCATTTAATTACTATGACTTTATATAAGTCATGGCGGAAGGAGAGATAAGAATGAAAACAAATATTCATCCAGAAGTAAAAGAATGTACAGTTACTTGTGCATGTGGAGAAACTTTTACTGTAAAATCTACTAAATCAGAAATTAATGTTGAAGTATGTTCTAAATGTCATCCATTCTATACAGGAAAACAAAGTAGAGCATCACGTGCTGGTCGCGTTGACAAATTCAACAAAAAATATGGATTTGAATCAAAAGAAGCTGCTGAATAATAGCAGTTTTTATTTTATCTAAAAGGAGACTACTATGGCAAAAATAGAAATACACAATTTAAATGAGTTAATACAACAAAACTATCCACAGGAAATTGTTGAAAAAATGATACAAGAAGTACTTGCACTTAGTATGATTGTAAAAAATGACTATCCAGACTATAAAGAATGGTATACAAAAGTACAAGTACCAGGTCTTTATACAAATGAAAGAAATATTATAATCGCTCATATCAATGATAAAATAGTAGGATTTGTTTCACTAAAGAAAACTCCAACAGAAAAAAAGATATGCACATTTTATGTGGAAAAAAACTTTAGAAGAAACCAAATAGGAACAATTTTAGTGGAAAAAGCCATAGAATTTTTAGAAGAATCACGTCCATTAATAACAATACCTATGGATAAACTTAATGAATTTATAAGAATTGCAAATAAATATAATTGGGAAATAACAGATATAAAAGATAATCTTTATAGAACAAACACTCCAGAAGTAATAGTAAATGGAATAATTACAGATACAAATCAATCTTTAACGCAAGAAAAATCTCTTCAAAAAGTATATAAAATTTATAAAATCGAAAGAATTAAACAAGTAATAAAAACAATTTTAAATAATCCACAATTTCTGTGGAAATAATCTAATTATCTTATGTTATAATTAAATCAGTAGAAAATGAAATTAAGAGGAGAAAATATGAAAATAGGTTTTGCCAGTGACCATAGAGGTTATGCTTTAAAACAACAATTAATGAAAGAGTTAAGTAAAGAATATGATGTAGTGGATTATGGAACACATTCAGAAGAATCTACTGACTATCCTGATTATGCTTTTGTATTAGGTGAAAGTGTTGCTAGTAAACAAGTATCATTCGGAGTAGCAATTTGTGGTTCAGGAATAGGAATTAGTATTGCTTGTAATAAAGTATTAGGTGTAAGATGTGCTAAAGTATCTACTGCAGAAGAAGCAGAAATAACAAGAATTGATAATGATGCTAACATCGTAGCATTAAGTGAAAAAAACACTCTATTAGATGCTTTAAATATTGTAAAAACATTTATAGAAACAGAACATACAGCTTTAGAAAAACATCAAAGAAGAATTAGAAAGATTATTAATTACGAAGAGACTCACTAATGCATGGAAAAGTATTAATATATATACTAGTTTCAGCACTAGTAATTTGGTCTTTAGAAGCTATAAATATAAATCAAATATTTAAAAAAAATAGAGTATTTCAAGCAACACTGTTTTACTTCTTCTTGGCATTATCATTAATATATTTAGTAACTAATTTTATAATGGATTTATTCACTTCTATTAAATTTATTTAAAAAGGTGTATAAATCCTTTTTTGTTGTTAATACTTTAAATGAGGTGAAACAATGAAAAGATTAAAATTAAAAGCATATGTAATTCCATCATTATTATTAGTACTTGCCGTATTACTACTCCTAAATAGTGTATCTAAAACACCAATAGAAGAAAATTACACATACGTATCAAATTCAATATTAGAAGAAGCTATTCCAGTAATGAATGAAAAGATAATGATAATAAATCCATATCTTGATCAAGGAGTAACAATAGGAAAAGAATATTATGACTATAAAGGAGAATCATCACATCAAGAAAAATCAATAGTATATTATGATGGAACATATATGCAAAACTCAGGAGTAGATTTTATTAGTAATAATGTATTCGAAGTAGTATCAATTTTACCTGGTACAGTAACAGAAGTAAAAGAAGATGATTTACTAGGAAAAATAGTTGAAGTAAAACATGATAAATATGTAGCCCTTTATCAAAGTCTAAGTGAAGTATCTGTAAAAAAAGGAGATACAATTTTTCAAGGACAACCTATTGGTAAAAGTGGAACTAATGAGTTAGACAAAGCAATTGGAAATCACTTACATTTTGAACTATCTTATGATGGTAATATAGTTAATCCATTAGATCATTTAAATAAAGAGTTAAAAGATTAAACTCTTTTTTTCATAAAAAGAAAAATTTTTAATATATTTAATATAAATAAATCAAAATATGATAAACTTAATATATACAAAAGGATGTGAAAAGATGTTATCAAGAGATATTGGTATAGATTTAGGAACAGCTAATGTATTAATTCATATAAAAGGAAAAGGAATAGTATTAAATGAACCTAGTATAGTTGCAATTGATACTGAAACAAGAAAAGTAATTGCTGTAGGATCAGAAGCTAATGAAATGTTTGGAAGAACTCCAGGTAAAGTAAAAGCAATTAAACCAATGAAAGATGGAGTTATTGCTGATTTTGAAATTACAGAAATTATGCTAAATGCCTTTATAAAGAAGATAAAAGCAAAAAAATTATTTTCAAGACCAAGAATATTAATATGCTGTCCAACAAACATCACACAAGTAGAAAAAAATGCTATTAAAGAAGCTGCTGAAAGAACAGGAGCAAGAAAAGTTTATATTGAAGAAGAACCAAAAGTAGCTGCAGTAGGAGCTGGAATGGATATAAGTGAACCAACCGCAAATATGGTTATTGATATTGGCGGAGGTACTACTGACGTAGCAATACTTTCATTAAACGGAATCGTTGCATCAGAGTCAATTAAAGTAGCAGGAAATGTAATGGATCAAGATATAATTAAATATATAAAATCAAAATATAAACTTCTAATTGGAGAAAAAACAGCGGAAGAAATAAAAATAAATTTTGCTAATGTATTTAAACCAGATAAAAGAAAAAAACTAGAAGTTAGAGGAAGAAACTTAATAACAGGACTTCCTGATTCAATAGAAATAACTCAAGATGAAACTGAAGAAGCTCTAAAAGAAAGTGTTCAAAAAATAATAAAAGGAACAACAAATGTCTTAGAAGATACACCTCCAGAACTATCTGCTGATATTTATGGAAAAGGTATAATTTTAACGGGTGGAGGAGCACTCTTAACAGGACTAAGTGAATTACTAGAAGAAACATTAAAAGTTCCTGTATTAACTGCAGAAAGTCCACTAACATGTGTTGTAGAAGGTACAGGAGTACTATTAGATAATATTAAATTACTAGAAGAAAACCAATAAAATGGTTTTTTTCTTTGCTTAAATATCACTATTTGGTATAATTTTATTAGAAAGAAGGCAGTAAAATGAGATATCAAATATTTGATGCAAGTAAAATTGTATTACTTACTTTTGTATTTTCAGTAGTAATAATGCAATTAATGAAAAGAATTGCACATCATGTAGATGCAATTGATAGACCAAGATCTGATGAAGGAAATAGACATATTCATAAAAAAGCTACTCCCAAACTAGGAGGACTTGGAATATTCTTAGCATTCCTAGTTGGATATATGTGCTTTGGTGAACAAAGTATAAGAATGAATTCTATATTAATAGGAAGTTTTATTGTAATATTAACTGGTATATTAGATGATATAAAACCAATAAGGGCTTCACATAAACTACTAGGACATATAGCAGCAGCATTAATAATTACGCTATATGGAGGAATACTTCTAGATCAAATTTCAGCATTTGGTTATACTCTAAATTTTGGAATATGGTCTTATCCAATTACAATATTCTTCATAATAGCATGTACTAATATAATTAATCTAATAGATGGACTTGATGGACTAAGTGGTGGAATATGTACAATATTCTATATAACAATTGCTATAATTGGATTCTTCCAAGCAAGATATGGAAGCTTAGTAATGACATTAACACTTATTATGTTAGGTTCTACGTTAGGATTCTTACTACATAACTTTAATCCTGCAACAATATTTGCAGGAGACTGTGCTACATTTATGGGATTTATTATATCTATTATTACATTACTAGAATTTAAAGGACCTGCCTTAATATCATTCTTTGTACCATTAACAATTCTAGGAATTCCGATTTTAGATACATTATTTGCAATAATTAGAAGACTTCTTAAGAAGCAACCACCATTTCAAGCAGATAAAGAACACTTACATCATCAGTTACTAGGAATGAACTTCTCACCAAAAGTAACAGTCTTAATTATTTATGCAATTAATATTCTATTCGCAGCAGCATCAATCTTCTATACATTAAAAGATGCTACTATGGGAATTGCATTATATGTAACAATCTTTGTCTTAGTAATATGGTTTGTATTACATACATCAATTATTAGTGATAAAACTCCAAAAATAAGACAAAAAGTAAAAGAAACATTAAAATTAACAAAAAAAGAAGAAAAATCAAAACCAAAAAAGAGTACTAAAAAATAGTATTCTTTTTTTTATATGTTATACTTAACTTAAGCGTAAAATAAATGAGAAGTAAATGATAAATTATATAATAGTAGAAGATGATATGATCGCTTATCAAAGAATAAAAGATTTTATAGATAATTATATGATGAATTATGATTATAATTATAAAATACAAAACTACCAAGAAATAATAGATGATACAGGATTTAAAGTATATTACATTTCTAAAAAAGATTATTTAAATATCGTTGAAGACATAAGAAATGAAAATTGGATTTCTCCAATCTTTTTAATTAAACCAATAAAAGTTGAATCAAATT
>JAZRPV010000054.1:0-11626 GCA_045649455.1 Bacilli bacterium
TCCTTCACTAATTCCCACAACTGCTTCAGTAATAGCGACAACATCTTTGTCTCTAAACTCAAAACCTTCACTTTCTTTTGCATTCATCAAAGAAGTAACAACAATATCTGCTAAGTCATCATGTTCCTTAATTATAGGAGTCCTTATACCCCTAACAACAGTACCAACACATCTCATATATATCAAATCCTCCACAGGATATATTATAACATAAAATAATATAAAAAATGTGTTATAATACATCACAAAAGGAGATGATGTTATGCTACCTTCAGAACAACTAAGATTAGAAGTTTCTAAAGAACAAGATATAGACTTAGAACAGTACAAATGGCCGGAAGAATTAAAAGAAATAATTCTAGGAATAAATCTTGATAAAGAAGTTGAACCAACATTTGATAAAATGAGTGAGGTATACACAGTTGGGTTTAATATTGGTCACTGCGGATTAACTTCAAGATATGTAGTTAGAAGCTTCGATAAGGCAAAATTATATTATGGAAAAGCTAAACTACTAGTTGGAACACCATCATCTCCAAATGGTGAACATGCCTGGACAACATTAGAAGGGTATATAATAGATACTACTTTAATGATATGCTTTCCAGAGAGTAAGAGAGTAGAGTTAGGATATATTCCAGAAAAAGAAATCTTACCATTAGCAGCACGAGTATTATCAGAATATGATACATATGAGTCAGAATTGAAGAATCAGCAATACACAAAAAAATAGAAGTAACACTTCTATTTTTGTTTGCATATTAATCCTTCTTTAATACAATATGGAATAACTTCATTCTTTAAAGTATTTGATAATAAACTAATATCATCATCAATTCCAAACCACATAAATTTTTCTATTTCATCCGATATAGTTAAATCACCTTGTAATTCACCATTATATTTAAATACATAGAAATGAATTCTTGTAGTTTGATCACTTGTTGCAATTTCTAAAAAATCCATTACAAATTCAAATTTGCTTTCATCCAATATTGCATTTTCTCCTAATTCTTCATGACACTCTCTTATAGCAGCTTGTAATGTTGATTCGCCGTCTTCAACACTTCCACCAATCATTTGAAATGTAGGTCTTTTTCTTGGCTTATCAATTAAAAGTTTTCCATCTTTAAAAAACATTGTACCAACTACATTTATTATTTTATCCTTCATAAATAGTTCTCCTTAATATAAATAACACCTTGATACTTACGCATCAAGGTGTACTATAACGAACACATAAGTTCGATTAAATCTAAATGGCAGGGGATGAGAGAATCGAACTCCCAACAGTGGTTTTGGAGATTTGACTCATTCCGTTATAGACCCACCAATAAATTTCAGTACGTTTTATAATTATATAATAACGATCTCATATATATAAATTACACTTTCAGTATAAAGTAAATTAAGTGTTTACGCAAGTAGAAGAGGGACATTTCTACTTCTTTTTTTTGAGTTGGAGCGCGACAAGTCAAAAATCGCGTGCTTCGCCGGTAAGTGTAGTTTCTAAAATAGTCGTTAATTTTTACTAAAAGTATATAAATCGTAATTAAAATCAAAACAAAAGAATCGCAAGGGGTGTGGGGAAAGCGATTCTTTTATTTAATAACCAAAGATTATAATAGTAATTATGTTTTAAAAAATAAAAAATATGCTTAAATTCATAAAGTTAAATATAAATTTATTAAATGAGTATATTATTTAATAATAGTATATATTTAAATGAAAGGATAATATGATATAATGGCTTTGAAAGTGGTGAGTAGTATGAAACAAAATAATGCACTAATAAGTACAGCTTTATTATCGGCAATATTTGATGAGAAAAAGCAAGACAATATATCGTTATTGATACCATTTATAATTAAAATAATTTATGAAAATCCTCAAATCCAAGAAGAAGAAATAGGTAATAAAATGGTTGAATTATTCGCTTTCTATAATTTCCCACGTGCTATAGTTAGAATTATTATAAATAGATTAAGAAAACAAGGCATAGTAAATAGAGAAGACAATAGATTGATATTTAAAAAAGATATCACAAATGTAGTAGAAAATTTTGACAAGCGAATGGAAAAGGCCAAAAAAGGAATTGATGAAATTATAAGAAGTATGATGGAATACTTTAAGTCAGAAGCAAACTTAAAAATGTCATATTTAGACTGTAGAAATTCATTGGCTGTATTTTTAGATAAAAATGGATATTTATTATATGAAGACATCAATAATTCAACACGTATAAAAAATAAAGATAAAGTACAATATCACATTGGTTTATTTATAAAAAAACACAAACAACAAGAGGATATTATTTACAAAAATTTAGTTGATATTATTGAGGGATCGTTGCTTGCAAATGCTATATATGTAAATATAGAAAATGACAATAAAAATAATTTGGAAAATTTAACTTGCTATTTTGACACTCCATTTATGCTAAGAGTTTTAGAATTTAAAGACCCGAAGGATAACAAATCAGCATTAGAGTTAGTAGAACTGTTAAAAGAGCAAAAAGTAAAAATAAAATGTTTTAAACACAATTATGATGAAATTGAAAATATACTAGAAGAATTTATAAGAAACTATGGCAAGCCACAAGAAAAAACATTGGAAAATCTAGTGATTAAAAATTACAGCGAAACAGAATTAAGAGGAATACTAACTTCACTAGAAGAATTATTTAAGGAACTAAATATAGAAATAACAGATATTCCAGATTACAAAAAAGAAGAATATAAACATGTAATTGATGAGAAAAAATTACAAGAAAACTTAGAAAGATTATATTCGGATGAAAAGAAGAATATTAGAATAATAGAGAATGATGTAGCATCAATCTCAGCAATTATGAGGATTAGAAAGGGAAAAGAGTATAGAAAAATGGAAGAATGCCCGGCCATATTTGTAACCACAAATAATGATATTAGAAGGGAAACAAATCATTTATTAAATTTGGATGAAATTTTTAAAATTAGTCCAGTAATTAGTGACATAGATTTAACAGCGGTATTATGGCTAAAAAGTTTATCTACACATAAAAATATTCCAGAATTGAAACTAACAGAAAATGCACTTGCGGCCTTAAAACCTACTACTAGCATAAAAAATAGATTTAATGAATCTGTTCAAAAGTTAAAAAGTAACAAAACGCAAATAACGGCAACACAGTTACATAATCTATTATGCAGTAATTATTACTCTGAAAATTTAATGGATGCTATAAATGGCGATTTGAATAAAATAAATCCAAATCTGGTACTAAAGACTTATGAATCAACATTAGAAGAAAACAAAATCATTGAAAGAAAAAGTAAGTTATTAGAAGAAAAAAATGATGAATTATTAAACAAATTAATGGAAAAAGAACAACATGACAAAAAATATAAAGATAATATTTATTCAATATATGAAAAAAGAGAAAATACCATTAAAACTATAATCAAGTATTCTGAAAAGATAATAGAAATACTTTTCTGTTGTTTATTGTGCTATATTACATTTAAATATACGAATGCTAAGGATACAAGCGGTATAGTGAAAGCACTATTAACTTTAACTACAATATATACAATTATTAGCACATTTTTTCCAGTGTCGATATTTGCCATTTTTAATATTGTTTTTAATTGGATAAATTCAAAATTGTTTTTATGTGTACATAATATAATGACTTCGAAAGCAGAGGAAGAAATAGATAAAATTTTGAAAGTATAAATATTGACCTCAACATAATTTTAAAATAATATTGAATAATTTATAAAAATATGTTATATTATAGCCACATAAGTGATTATGTTATGCAAAAATGCATATAATATTAATGCTATTAATAGCAATTAAAAAAGCGGGTGATTCCAGCCTTAAGTGGAACTTAAAAAAGCGGTGAAACCAGCCCTAAATGGTAATTAAAAAAGCGGTGATTCCAGCCATTAAATGTGAAGTTAAAAAAGAAGATTAGAGAGCAGACTCTAATCTTTTGTTTTGTATAAATTTATTATATAATAACATTAGGTGATGTACGTGATTAGAAATTTTAGAATAGTGAAAGTAGATTATAAATATTGTGATTATTTAAGACAATTTGATAATAAGGTTCCATATAATGCAGGTAGTAAAGAACTTAGGCCTTTTATTGGAATTTTATTTGTAGTAAATGGTTGTGAATATTTTGCTCCGTTATCCAGTCCTAAAGCAAAACACCTAGATATGAAAAACAATGTTGATATAGTAAAGATAGACGGCGGAAGATTAGGAGTGATAAATTTCAATAATATGATTCCTGTAAAATCAAACAATTATGAATTATTTGATCTTAATAGTAAACCAGCAACCACTCCTGAACTAAAAAGGCAAAACTTATTAAAAAGTCAATTGCTATGGTTAAATAAGAATATTTCAACAGTTAAGGGTAAAGCAATTAAATTATATGAAAAATACAAAAATAACAAACTCCCAGCAAGAATATGTCAAAGATGTTGCAACTTTATTTTATTAGAAGAAAAATGTAATGAATATAAATAATAAAACGGTTTAAATTGATTTTCAAACCGTTTTATTTTATTAATGAAAATCTGCAATTTTCACGTATGGAGTTATTTGATAAAAATCACAATTGCTGATTTTTTCTGAATTAAGTATAGTATATACTTCATATACCCAAGTTTCGCCAGCAGCTAAATTTTCTGTATAACTACTTATAGTATCTAAATAATTCTGATTTTCATCATAACATTTAAATTCAATTTGAAGACCATCTACATCTTTACTTGTATTATTGGTAACTTCGCCTGAAATAATGTATACACCATTTTCATTTATTCCTTGTTTTTTAACAGTGTATGAATATTTAGAAGTTTCATCGGAATTATTATTAATTATATTGTTTCCATTAATAAGTAAACTTATCCCAATAAAAAATATGATAAGTCCTAGCACAATTATTCCTACTGATGATATAGAATTAACATTTTTTTTAATATTATATGAAGATGAGGTAGCATCGTTTTTATTGGAATTTTCAATTTCTAAATTATTAAATACTTTATCATCATACGTTTTTAATTCCTCATCAGTTAAATAAAAAATGTTTATTTTTGGATTTATAAATCCCTGAGAGACTTCCACTATAGCATTTTTATTCAAATCAATTATTTCTACAGATGATTTGCTTTGACTATGTTTCGAAAAACAATAAATAGAATAATTTTTTTGCTTTATTTTAAAATATTTTTCATCTAATGGATTTAAACAACAAATTTTTTGTTCATTTAAAAAAATGTCCATCTTATATTCCTTTTTATCTTTTGAAATAATTATTAATTTTCCCATACACATCCTCCTAATATAATTATAAAATAAAATATATTATAAAACAAATTAAAAACAAGAAGTTAATTATAACTCATTTTATCTTATATGGTATAATGAGAGTGGTGATGTAAACGTGAATAAGAAAGCTGAAAAAATAAAGAAATTTATAGAAGACGGAAATAGTTTTTTAGGGAAAGGATTAACATGTGATGATAGCAAATTTATAGCATGGAATAATGCGTTAATCCGATTTTTAGAAAAAAATGAAGGTGAAAATTCTAATACAACAAAGATTTTTAAAAATCGTTCATATGCATTTGATATTTATGTTGAAGCATCTCATTCAGATTTTGTAAAAAGATTTGAAGAAGATTTACAAACATCCATTGAAGATTTAAAAAGGTTATTAGAAGAAGCTTATGATGATAATGGGGAAGAGATGGTTGTTAAAAGTGGTGTTAATTTAACTGTTGAACCTAAAGAAAAAGTACTTCATCTAATAGAAAAATTTCATTTAGTTGTGAGACAGTTAAGAGATAGATATAATTCGAGAGAAACGTTAGATATTTCAGATGAATATGACGTACAAGACTTATTTCATGCTTTATTATGTATTTATTTTGATGATATAAGAGCAGAAGAATGGACACCATCATATGCGGGAAAATGTGCTAGACAAGACTTTTTATTAAAAAAAGAAAATATAGTAATTGAGATCAAAAAGACAAGAAAAGGATTAAACACAAAAGAAATCAGAGATCAATTAATCATTGATATAGCGCAATATAAAAGTCATCCAAATTGTAATACTTTAATATGTTTTGTATATGATCCAGATGAAAGAATTAATAATCCAATTGGAATAGAAAGAGATTTAACTTCAAAAAATGAAGAATTAAATGTAATAGTAAAAATTATTCAAAGATAAACAAAAGCTTAATATTAAAATTGATAGGAAGACTCATAGTCAAATGATTATGAGTTTTTTGTTCTTTCACATACTAGGAGAGAAGGTACAAACAAGATGACTCGGTCATAAGATTATAAAATAAAAGAACCGCTTTCCCCACACCACTTGCGATTCTTTTGTTTTGATTTTAATTACGATTTATCAATACTTTTAAAAAAAGAAACGACTATTTTAAAACTACCGCTTTCGGGCGAAGCACGCGATTTTTGACTAGAGAGGGGACTACTAGAGCTGTAGAGTGGTCTAGTCAAAAAGTCATCCACGCCAAAACAACAAAAAAAGCAACATTTTGTTGCTTAAAATTCTAAATGGCAGGGGATGAGAGAATCGAACTCCCAACAGTGGTTTTGGAGACCATTATTATACCATTTAACTAATCCCCTAAATTGCTGTTCAAAATCAACTGAACAAGCAAATTATAACACACAAAATATTGTATTTCAATAACTTTTGATTACTTTTGATACCAAATTGTTGATTCTAAACCACCTAAATCAATAGGAGTACTTTTATCAAAAGAATCAATTGTTAGTACAGTATCACTCATTAATACAGTATTTTCTGGTAACATTTCATCACCATACATTTCTGGGACATCTGTTCTAACAAGTAAATCTTCACTAACTTTTTCATTTGCTAAATAATTTGCATATCTTGCTAATGATAATTTTATTGCTTTACCAACTAACTCTGGATTTGTATTTTGAGTACCAAAGCATAATTCTACAAAAGAAGTATTTTGACCAACTTTTTTTTCTGTCTCACTTCTTACCATTTCTACAACAGTACCATCAGCAAGTTCTTCATAACCAGTTCTTCCACATTGAATTTCATCAGCAAAAAATCCTCGCTCATTAAATCCAGCTTGCATTGCAAGGGCTAAAGCATCAGAATTATCATCTCTTCCATTTTGATACGGACCAACAATAACCATTCCAGGACCTGAAATATATTGTTGATCTAATGTGATAACTATAGAATTGTCTGTATTCATACCTTCAAGGTCTTGTGTCCAAGAAACATTAATACCATCTTCAGTTAATTCTTCTGCAATACCACTTATAAAAGAATCACTACAATTTCCACCATTAATAATAATGTTTAAATCATTAACTTGATCTATACCAATACTAATAGGAGAAGTATAGTTTGATACAACCTCTGATTCTGGAGTAAAAGTACCTAAATCATTATCATCAAAATCACATTGACTAAGCATTCCAACAGTAGTTACAGCAATACCAATTGTTATAAACTTTCTAATAAAACCAACAATCGGAGAACGTTTAACTTTCATGTTTTTATCGGTATTTAATTTCTCTACATTAATATTATCTAATTTCACAAGTTATCACCTCAGTTTAAGTATAATTCAAAAGAAAAACAAAGTCAAAAACATACAATTCAAAAAATGTAAAATTAACATAATAATAAAAATACTTAATTTTTTTCACAATAAATGTTAAAATTAAAATACACATGAATTATATGTGTTAAACGTATTAATAATTATATTATGAAAAAAGATAGGAGATTTTATGAAAATAGGATTATTTGGATGTGGAGCTTATGGTATAGCAATAAGTAGCATCTTATCAGAAAATAAATGTGATATTACAATGTGGACAAAGTTTGATGCTGAAAAGGAAGCTCTAGAAAAAACAAGAGTTAATGAAAGACTTATGCCAAACTACAAAATCCCAGAGGACGTTAAATTTACAACAAGTGTTAAGGAATGTATTAAAGACAAAGATTTATTAATTGTTGCTATTCCAGCAGCATTCGTAGACGATTTAGCTAAAGCAATGAAACCATATATAAAGGATAATCATATCCTAATTGCTACAAAAGGTATTGAACAAGATACGGGATTATTTATTAATCAAATTTTAGAAAAATATTTGGATACAACAAATATAGCTGTAATGAGTGGACCATCATTTGCTGTAGACCTAATTACTAAAATGCCAGCAGGTTTATCTCTAGCTAGTAAGAAAATTAGAACAAGAGAATTAGCAAAACAAGCATTACAAAACAAATATATTAAATTAAGAGAAACAAGAGATGTTATCGGAGTAGAAATTTGTGGATCTATCAAAAACGTAATTGCTTTATCAGCAGGTATGTTAGATGGAATGAATGCCAATGATTCAACAAAAGCAATGTTCTTAACAGAAGCAATGCATGATATGGAAGAAATTCTAGAATCATTTGGAGCTATGAGAAGAACAGTTACATCATTCTCAGGAATTGGAGATTTATTCTTAACTTGTACATCAACAAAGAGTAGAAATTTTAGTTTCGGTAAATTAATAGGAGAAAAACGTTCTAAAGAGGAATTAGATGAATATCTTAAAAATACAACTGTTGAAGGATTCTACACTCTAGAATCAATCTATAAATTACTAAAAAATAAAAAAGTATCTATTCCAATTATAGATTTAATTTATGACATTGCCGTAGAAGGCCAAAATCCAGAAGAGTTATTAACATTTCTTGTGGAAAAACAATAATTTATAAAGTAAGGTTGTGGATAAAATGAATGCATATAGTATTCCAATTCAATTTGCGATTATAACATTTCCATTTATTGCATTTATATTAACAATTCCATTTCTTATATATCAATATAGAAAATATGGTGCTATTCCAATACTAAAAAGTATTATATTTTATAGTTTTATTCTATATTTAATAACTGCATATTATATGGTAATGTTACCTTTGCCATCGATAGAGTATGTAAAAAAACTGAATACACCATACACACAACTTACGCCTTTTCAATTTATAAAAGACATAACTGCAACTGTATCGTTTGATGTGACAAATTTTAAAGATGTTATTAATATATTTAGTCACTCTACAATATATGTTGTAGTTTTTAACTTTATATTAACACTTCCGTTAGGAGTATATTTAAAGTATTATTTCAATAAAAAGTGGTATCAAACAATAATATATAGTTTTCTATTTAGTTTATTTTTTGAAATAACACAATTAAGTGGATTATATGGAATATATCCAAGACCATATAGATTATTTGATGTAGATGATTTAATAATAAACACTGCAGGTGGTTTTTTTGGACATATAATAACGCCATTACTAACAATGTTTTTGCCAACTCAAAAAGAAATAGAAAGTATCAGCTATAAAAAAGGTCAAAAAGTTACTTTACTTAGAAGATTATTCTCAATTTTAATTGATATATTCTTTATAACAATAATTAATGTAATAGTAAGCATCCTATTATATAGTTCGAAGTTATTTTTCTATGGTGGCCTTATATCTATATTAATATATTATGTAATTATTCCGTTAATTGGAAATGGTAAGACTATTGGTAAAAAAATATTAAGATTAGAAATAATTAGTATAAAAGGACCCAAAAAATGGTATAACATCTTTATAAGATATATGATATTAATATTCTTCATTTTATATCCTTATATAATAGTAGATATATTAACTTTAAATAAAGTGCCAAATCTTATTATCTATATATATGATATAGGTACGAAAATTTTCATTATTATAAATGTTATATATTATATGTTTATTGCTAAGAAGAATGAAAAAGTCTTTTTATATGAAAAAATAACCAACACTAGAAATATATCGGTTATAGAAAAAGAAGAGAATAATGAAGAAATCGAAGAAAAACACCAAGAAAAAACGCAACAAGAAGACGAATTGTGTTATAATGAAAAAAAGAAAAAATGATTTTATAATCGACGGAGGTACAAATGGATAAACTATTTAAGAAATTTTTTAGATCATCTATGATTACATCTTTAGTGTTAATTGCTTTTGGTGTGATGTTAATAATTAAGTCAGAAGCAACAATTCTTACAATATCATATGTATTAGGTGGAATATTAGTTGCACTAGGAGTTTTAGCTGTAATTAAATTTATTCAAGGAACAAATAAAGAAAACAAAAATGAACTAGATATTGTATATGGAGTAGTAACTGTAATATTAGGAGTTTTAATAATTACACATCCACAAGCAATAGCAAGTATTATTCCTTTAGTATTAGGTGTTGCTATTGTAATTAGTAGTTCAACAAAACTACAATATGCATTTGAATTAAAAGCAAATAATAATAGTTTATGGAAAGCTACAATGATAGTTTCAATAATTAGTACATTATGTGGAATTCTATTATTATTTAATCCATTTAAAGGAGCAGTAATATTTACACAATTAGTAGGTGGATTTATTATTGCATATGCAGTGCTTGATATTATTTCAACAATGACAATTAGAAAAAACTTTAAAACAATCAAAAAAGCAATAGAAGCAGCAGTAGTTACAGATGCAGAAGTAGTTGAAGAAAAAGAAGAACCTGCAAAAAAATCAAAAAATAAAAAAGATAAAGAATAAGCCAGAATTGGCTTTTTTTATTGGAAGTTGAAAAATAATAAAAAAAAATGTATAATACAGGGGAACGAGGTAAAAAGATGGAAAAAGAAAAACTAATTATAGGAAAGAAATATGAAATTCATGCCTACAAACACACAGGAAATATTCATAGATCTTGGGATGAAGCAGTTTTACTTGAAATCAATGATGACTATCTAGTTTTTGGTAATGAACGTACAAAAGTAACAGAATCCGATGGAAGAACATGGAGAACTAAAGAACCAGCTGTATTATGTTTCTATTATAATAAGTGGTATAACATCATAGGACAATATAAAAAAGATGGAATTTATTTCTATTGTAATATAGCATCTCCTATTGTAATTGAAGATGACACTATTAAATATATTGATTATGATTTAGATTTACGTGTTTTCCCAGATGGTAGTTTTAAAGTACTGGATAGAGGAGAATACAAATATCATAAAAGTATAATGAACTATCCTGACAAAGTAGATACAATTCTAAAAGAAGAATTAACAAATCTTATAAATCAAGTAAGAAACAAAGAAGGAATTTTTTCCCCAGGTGTTGTGGAAGAATATTGTAAAATCTATAAAGAAAATGAAGTTTAAAAAAAACTTTATTTTTTTTTCAAAAAACTATAGACAAACTTAAAAAAGGTGCTATAATACCTAGACATACGTGTGAAACAAATCGACACAAAAAAAACTTAAAATAAAAAAATAAAAAAAAGTTAAAAAAAGTGTTGACTTAGTTAAACATGTTTGATATATTAATAACGCAACTCAGCAAAAAAGCAACAAGAAACAATGATCTTTGAAAACTAAGCAAAACGTCAATTTTGAGTAGCTAGGAAAAAATGAACAAACTAAAATAAAAATAAATTTATTGAGAGTTTGATCCTGGCTCAGGATGAACGCTGGCGGCATGCCTAAGACATGCAAGTCGA
>JAZRPV010000055.1:0-43000 GCA_045649455.1 Bacilli bacterium
AAGTAGAATTTGAACTAGAACTTGATAATTTAAAATTTGTTATTCTAACATCTGCATCAACTCTTGCATAAGCATCACCTTTTATTGTCATTGTAGAGTTAATTGCAGAATAAGCTACAGTTTGAAAATACAAACAAAAAAGAATTAAGAAAATTAATGAAAATAATTTTAATTTTTTATTATTCTTTTTCATATGCATTCTCCTCCTATTATTATTTTATCTATAATAATATGTATTTGCAATAAACAAAGGATTTTTTTATCTAAAAAAGTAAAAAAGTAGACAAAAGTCTACTTTGTTAACACTTCTAATATCTTAGAAATCATTTCATCAGTAATAGGATTAGTTGCTGCTTTATCATGACCTTTCCCTCCAAAAAGTTCAGCAACTGGTCTTACAGCTTTACCATCTCTAACACTTCTATATGCAACTACACCAGGATCAAGTGCAATCATCATCGTAAAGTCCATATCAAACTTATTCTCTCTAAAATATTCTGCAAGTTCATTACGATATTCATAAGTAATAAAAACAATTCCTGCCCTCATACCTAAAATATCTTTATAAATTATTTTATCTTTATAATATTCACATTTTAAAGATATTTGTTTTTTTCGATTATCAATTAAAATTCTTTCCATAGAATTAAAATCAAAAATCTTTTCTGTTTTTAATTTATCAGTCATTAAAGAAATATATCCATCATAACCTAAAGCATCAAATAATATAGATAATTCTCTAGCTTTTTCATTATTATAAATATTTTTCCATTCCCAAGTATCATGTTGTCTTGTTAATTCTACAAATTCACTTATACATTTATTATCTTTATCAATTAACCCTTCTGATACTAAATATTTATAAAATAAACTTGTACCACAACATAGTCCATCTTCATCCTCTATTCTAACAGTTACAAATTTATGAGAGGTATACTTAGGATCGGCGAATGTTTTATGATGATCAAAAACTTTTACCTTTCCTTCTAATTTGCTATCCATTGCAACTTTAGATAATACAGGATCTTCAAGACATAAATCAGTAACATAAATTCTATCGTACTGATAAATCTTATCTCCTTCGAAATAACTTTCAACTGAACTAGTCAAATCAAATGTTCCACATAGTTCATAATCAACTTCCTTAAAAGCAAGTTGGGCAAGAATTGCATTTCCCATTCCGTCAATGTCATTCTTGTGCGTAAATAATAATACTTTCATAAACACCTCTTCCAGGCTTCATTATATCATATTTATGTAATCAAATATAGTATTTAAATCTTTATCTCCTCTTCCTGATAAATTTACAATAATAGAATCATCTTTAGAATAATTCTTGGCAATTTTTAATGCATAACTAATAGCATGAGAACTTTCAAGTGCCGGAATTATTCCTTCTAAATTAGTTGTAATTTTAAAAGCATCAACTGCTTCACTATCAGTAACATAATCATATTTCACTCTACCATTAAAACTAAGATAAGCATGTTCTGGGCCTACTCCTGGATAATCAAGTCCTGCAGATATTGAATATGCTTCTTTTATTTCATTATTCTTATCCATCATTAAATATGTCTTCATTCCATGCATAATACCAATTTTACCTTCACTTACTGCTGCAGCATGTTCACCTGTTTCTAACCCTAAACCTCCAGCTTCAACACCAAAAATATCAATATCTTTATCTTTTATAAAATTAGAAAACAATCCAATACTATTACTTCCACCACCAACACATGCAACTAATGCTTTAGGTAGTTTACCTTCAAACTGAAGTATTTGTTTTCTTGCTTCCTTACCAATAACACTTTGAAAATATTTAACTATTTCTGGATATGGATAAGGACCAACTGCAGAACCAATTAAATAAAAGACATCTAAATTATCCTTCATATAATTAAACGCATCATCTACCGCTTCTTTTAAAGTTCCGTCAACGCTCTTTATTTCTGCTCCTAACATTTTCATCTTCGCAACATTAACGCTTTGTCTTTTAATATCTACATCTCCCATAAAAACAGTACATTTCATATTAAACAAAGCACACACAGTTGCTGTTGCAACACCATGTTGACCTGCTCCTGTCTCACAGATAATATGTTTCTTCCCCATTCTTCTTGCAAGTAATATTTGACCTAAAGCATTATTAATTTTATGCGCTCCAGTATGATTTAAATCTTCTCTTTTTAAATATATCTTCGCACCTCCACCATATTCACTTAATCTTTTTGCATAATATAACGGTGTTGGTCTACCAATATATTCTTTTAAATAATATAAATATTCCTCTACAAATTTCTTATCTTTTTTTGCTTCTTTAAAAGCATCTCCTATTTCATCTAATACTTTCTTTACATCTCGGGATACATATTGTCCCCCAAATTTTCCATAATTTTTCATTTTTCTTTCTCCTTAATATAATATTTTTTCTTCTAAATTTTGGCTTACGCCACCACCAGTCACCTAACAATATGCATCACCTCCTTCAATAAAAAAAGATCTCATCCTAAAAAGGACAAGATCTTATAATACTCTTGTTATGCCACCTAATATAGCTTCATACATGTACCATCATACACGATCTATTGATAACGGCAAGATCACCCGTACTACTCTAATATAATTCAAGTAGTCTCTCTTTGGCCCATTCAATAATCATCCATTACAGTTTTCCACCAACCAACTGCTCTCTATAAATCTCATAATTATTTACTTCCCCAAATCAAAGATTTATAAACTTATTATATTTAAAAAAATATTATCTGTCAAATTCATCAATTTTTTTAATAAACTCATTAGTTTGATGATACCAAGTATATATCTTCTTTTTCTTCTCTTTATAAGCATCTAATTCAGATTCTGTATAATTATAAGAACTTTTAAATCTCTCAATACAACGATTATAACAAGTATCAATACAAGTTCTAATAACTATAACAACACCCTTTAAAATACTTATATCTTTAATACAATGAAATTGTGCACAATCAATAACAATAGTCTTATCAATATCTTTACAATAATCCAAAATATCTAAATAAATAGAATCAAAATCATTTCCTAAATCAGGTAAATCTTCATATTTTTTTCTAAAGAATAAACCTAATTCTTTATTAAGACCACTACTATTTTTAAATCTCTTATCTGAAAAAATCTCATCAGTATCAATAATTATATAATCATCACTACTATAATTATTTTTAGCATAAGTACTTTTTCCTGATCCACTTTGACCAGTTAAATTAATAATCTTATCATTGCTTAATACTTTAATATAAGGTTCTTTATCTCTATTTAATGTAATCATCATATAGTAAATTCACATCCTATATAAAACTTATCTTCTTTTTCAAAATAAACATCTTTTATAATACGATATTTTCCTCTATTAAGTCTTCCATAACCATGTTCCCAATTAAAATCTAGTTCTTTTTCTTCTCCAGGTTTTAATTCATATAAAGGCATATTAAAATACATATCAGCTTCTATCTTCCTCCAAGAAGAATCTTCATAAACCTCAACCTCATAAGGATCACCAAAATATAAAGACTTATCACTATTATTCTTTAATATTAAGGTAACTGTACTTCTAGTTAAAGTATCTTCTTTAATAATAAATTCTATATCATTTTTCTCTACTTTAATATTACTTTTCTCTAAATTACTACTACATCCAGTAAGCATAAATAAACTAATTAGTACTAATATTATTATCTTCTTCATTTAAATCAATCCCCACAACAACAATATCTAAATATTTATCAAATCTTTTACTTTGATATCGATCAATCTCTTTAAATCCTAAATCATAAAATATACTTGTTCCCGGTCTATTATCTTCAAAGTCATCATATAAATAATCAATTTCCTGACTTTTAGCATAATCACATAGTAATTTTAATCCTTCTTTACTATAACCATTCCCTCTATATTTATCTTCTATTAAAATACCACAGTCATATCTATTAACACTATTATTAAAATGATAATTAACATATCCAACAAATTCATTTAATTCTGTATCTTTTAAATATGCAAAAAATCTCTTTTCATTCATTCTTTTATTATAAACATCTTCCCATCTTTCTTTAGGAAAATCAATACATCCTGTATCATAATGATATCCAAAATAAGAAACATCCCATCCTGCATTATAACTCATAGTCTTAGGGTCACTTTGTATTTTTTCTTCATACCAATAATCCTCTACCTTTGGTATATAAAGTTCTAATCTTCCCATAAAATCCTCCTAAACATAAAATATTATTCCTAAAATTCCAGATATTAAAATTATAATAACCGGAGACATATTACTCTTAAATAATTTCTTATACATAAAATTAATTAAACCTAAAAGTATCAAAATAAATATACCAATATAATTAATATAAATAGAATCACCAATATTAGCAAAAGATAATATTAATTCCATACCCATAATAATAACTGTACTAAGTATTAATGCAACAACACAAGGTTTCACACCATTTAAGAAATTTCTAACAACTTTTTTCTTTAATAAATTACTAATTAAACTAACTATAATTAAAATAATTATAAAAGAAGGAAGAACAACTCCAAGTGTTGCCAGTATACTACCAATTAATCCATATCTACTAGAACCAATAAATGTAGCCATATTAATCGCTATCGGACCAGGAGTAGATTCACATACTGCAATCATATTTAAAAAAGTTTCTTCAGTTAACCATCCATTCAATAAAACAGTCTCTCTAATTATAGAAATCATTCCATAACCTCCACCAAAAGAAGTTAATCCAATCTTAAAGAATGTTAAGAAAAATAATAAATATTCCATTATTTAACCTCCTTCTTATTAAGAATAATCATCCCTATAAATCCACATATTAAAATAAAATATATAGATGAAAAATTAATAGAAAGAAGAGAAAACAAAATCATAAAAAACATTACTAAAGAAATAATAATTATATTAAATAAACTTTTATCTAAATTCTTATAAAATCTAATTCCCGCTCTAAGTATTAAATAAATAACCCCTATTTGTATACCTTTAAATGCATATGAAATATATTTTAATTTTAAAAATTGATCAAAATATAATGAAATAATAAACATAATTATAAATGCCGGTAAAACAACTCCTAAAGTACAAAGAATTGATCCAAGCAATCCATTCATCTTATAACCAACATAAGTTGCACTATTAATCGCAATTGGTCCAGGAGTTGATTCTGCAATCGCAATCATATTTAAAAAATCATCTCTTTCAATCCATTTTTTCTTTTCAACTAATTCACTTTCTAAAAAAGCTATCATTGAATAACCTCCACCAAAAGTGAATGTTCCAATCTTAAGCATAGTTAAAAATAATTCAATAAGTTTTTTCATACTACCACATCCTAATAAAATTATATCATAAAAAAAGATTAGATGATTCTAATCTTCTAAATATAGTATTTCTTTACCTAATCTTTTAGCATATTCAATTTCTTTTTTAGTAGATTCTCCAATATAACCATCTACATTAACAACATATATCGCATCACTGATATCAATTCTTTTATAATGAAGTTCTCCTAATATCTTTTTATCTTCATCAGTATACTTATAATTATCAATTCCATATACAGGTTGCAATACTATATACTTATCTTCAAGTTCTAATTCTAAAGACTTCTTTAATATCATATCTTTATATTTAAAACTTCCACATATTGTAACAATCTTATTCATAATCACACCTAATAAGTCTTAATAATTTCAACTACTTTTATTTTTCCATCAACTATCATTTCAGGAAACTTATCAACACCTTTTTTATTCTTTATATTATTCCAATAATCATATGCTAAAGAAATATTTTTTTCTTTATCAATACTACCTTCAAAACAATTATTCGCATCCCCTATAAAACTATTACCATCTACTTCTAATTTTACAAGTTGAAATACTTTTCTATTTAACTTTATAAAGTAATTTGCCCATCCTTCAGCATCTTCTATATTACTAGAAACATATAAACAATTAAGTCTAGATGGATAATTATTATATTCTTTAGATCTAACTTCTTCTAAAGCAAATTCTCTTAAAGCAACCTTTACAGGATATTCTAATTCTACACCTTTATATTTATCAGGATTATTATATATATCTAATACTTTATCTTCTAAAGCATAAACTCTATTATATACACCACTATGAGTATTTTCATTAAATTCAATAACCTGATTTAATTCCATCTCTCTTTCTGTAACAACATGATAAACATATAACATAATATCACCTACTTCATTTTAATTAATCTTTTTTCCATATCACCATACTCATCTAAATGATAGTGAAATTTAGGATTTTGAGCCAGTAAATCCGCTCTTTTTATAATAAATAATAACTTTATATCATCAATACTAAAAGTCTCTACAAAGGCCTTTAAATCATCATTACTAATCTTACTAAAATTAATATCATGATAATAAATAAGTCTAGAAACAACATCTACTAAATCCCCAGAAATATTATTTCTTTTACAAAAATCTAAAAAGATTTTTCTACTCTCTTCCCAATGTCCAAAGAAATGTCCAACTCCTTCACTATCCTCAGTATAAGTATTAACTTTCCCAAGATCATGAAACAATCCAACATATCTTAAAATAATATTACTAGGAAGATTATCTAATACTTTTAAAGTATGATCATATACATCATATATATGCCACTCATTATTTTGATTAAATCCTTTACATAAACCAAGTTCTGGTATAAAAGAAAATAATTCTTCCTCATTCTCTCTAATTAATGAAGATACCTCATCACTAACTAAAATACTTTCTAAAAACTTAATCATTATAAATCATACCCTCTCCAAGATCAGCATCATGTCTACTAATAAAACCAAACTTTTCATAGAAACCTTCTCTATTCTTAGAAGCCCCTAAATATACTCTAACATAAGGATTAAATTTCTTATAAGATTTAACTTTATCCATTAATTTATTCATAATTAAAGTACCTATTTTCTTACCTTGATAATCAACTCTTACCATAATATCATGAATATAAATGAAACAAGCTCCATCTCCTATTAATCTTCCATATCCAATAATTTCATCATTTTCATAAACTGATACTGAATATAATGTATTATCAAGCGCTACTTCACTAACTTCATCATCATAACAACCCCAACCTACATTATCATATAAAAAATTAAATTCTTCTATATTCTTAACATTCTCTTTAATAATCATTAGTATCACCTCTAATAAAATTATAACATAAAAAAAGAAGAATTATTTCTTCTTATTCTTCTTACCTGCATCCATAATAGTACCAAGTAATAATCCAAAACATAGACCCATACTCATACCTATAGGAATACTATCTAATGATGAACCAATACACATACCAACACTCATACCTAAACACATCATTATAGGTACCCAAGTTGATACATCATCTTTTATTTCAATTACAAATTTCTTTTTATTCTTCTTCATAAAACACCTACTTAATCATATCTAACATTCTATTATGATATCCATTTCTTTCATAAAATTCTACTGCTTCATTATTATAAGCAAAACATCCAATAAGTATTGATTCACATCCAACACTATGTAAATAATCTTCCATACTCTTCAAAAGGATAGAACCTATACCTTTAGATCTAACTCCCTTTTTAACCACTAATTCAGAAATTCTACCTCTCTTAGGTGCCCTAAAATTATATGTATCTTCTATTTCATTATTAATAAGTCCAATAACCATTCCAAGAACTTCATCATTTTCTAAATATAACATAATTTTTCCATTATATTTATTAACATCTTCCATTGTATCAACAAAAGATAATTCTCTATAATCAGGACCAACTATATTATATCCTTCTGGATCAACACTATGAATATGTTCTTGTAATTCTAATAACAAATTCTTTACATCTTCTTTATATAATTCACTATAATCAATAATCATATAATCACCATATTAATTATAAAATAAAATAATAAATTATTCAACTTCTCCAAATCTATTAAATGGAAATAATACATAATGAGTCTTTCCAAGTATTTGATTTCTCTTAACAGGACCAAACTTTCTACTATCTAAAGAATTCTCTCTATTATCACCAATTATAAAATATTCATCTTTTTTCAAATGTACTTCTCCAAAAAACTCAGTACTTCCATGAGCAAATTTCTCATCATACTTTTTCCCATTTATATATAAATTATTATTCATATAATAAATTATATCTCCTGGTAATCCAATTACTCTTTTTATTAAATATCCATCTTCATCTTTAACAACTACTATATCAAATCTTTCTACTTCATCAAAATGATAACTCCATTTATTTAAAATCATAATATCATTATCTTTTAATGTTTTATTCATTGAATCCCCATTAACAATAATTGGAGACATTACAAATGCTTTTATTAATAATACTCCACCTATAATTAAAACATATGAAACAATCTCTTTAATAACATTTTTCTTAGTATCACTCATAATTCACCATATAAACAAAAAAGTAAGGCTGTGCCTTACTTTATTAGATTTGTCCTCTTTCTTTAATACGGTATCCACCAACCATACCTTTAAGGAAGTTAAGTTTAGCACGTCTAACTTTACCTTTACGTACTACTGTAATACCAGCGATTTTTGGTGAGTGAATTGGGAAGATTCTTTCTACTCCAACTCCACTAGACATTTTACGTACTGTAAATGTTTCAGAAACACTTCCACCACGTCTAGCTACTACTACACCTTCGTAAGCTTGGATACGTTCTCTTTTTCCTTCGATAATCTTAACATCTACTCTTACTGTATCTCCAACACGGAATTCAGGAATGTTAGGATTAACTTGTTTAGCATTGATTTTGTCAATAATATTCATATTTAAGTTCTCCTCTCTAAAAAAATTTACCAATGATCATAATCAATAGATAAGCGGATCATCTCACTTGACAAAGTAGATTATATCACACAAAACTAAGGAAATCAACAATTTTAATAAGAAAAAGAGTCTATTTCTTTTCGAAATCAGACTCTTTCATAGCATATCTATAAATTCTTTCATTATCTTCTACATAGAAATAAGATTTAACACTATTTACTCTCTCATAAATAATTGGTTTTTCTAAAGTATCTCTAGCATCTAATAATTCAAAGAAACTATCTAATTTAATAAATTGTTTATCAGGGTTAATTTGATATTCACTCTTAGACATAACAATTACTCTATCATATTCAGCTAAAATTTGATTTAATTTCTTTTCATATGGAGAACCACCATCTATAGTTCTATAAATTAATTTAATTAATTTAACTAAGATTACAGCTCCAACAAGTCCAAATACTCCACCAATTAATCCAAATAATGTATTAATTGATGCTAAACCAGCTTTTTCCATGGAAACTAATTGATTATCATTTGTAATTGTTTCTTCACTAATACCAAATGTTTGCATTGATAATGGAATTGATACACTAGCAACTTCTCTAGGACCTTTACCATCATCTACATATAAAACTACATCATAACTTGCTAATGAGTTTAAAGCATATTTACTCTTATATCCATTAACAAAGTCATTCTTTTCTTTGAAAGCTACATCAACTTTTGCATTAAGTTTAGCAATTACATCAGTACCTTCAACACTCTTTCTTTCAGATAATAATTTATCATCACGATATAATACTTTACTAGCATCATCTCTATCATAAATAACTGTTTTACCTAAAATATAATAATCTAATTTATAATTTACAGCATTTGAATAATTAATATTATAATTGAATACTACTGGAATTGATTTAGTTAAAGTAGAAATATATTGCATTCCACTACTTTGACATTGTCCTTTATAGTAATCATTATCATTTAAACAAACACTATAAGTAATAGAAGATCTTTCACTATAAGAAACATTATCTACATCAGAATAATTAATTGCTTGATAACAGAATATAATTGCTAATACAAAACTAATAATTGTAAGACTTCCCATAAGAATAACTCTTTTTTCAAAACTAAAGTGATTCTTTGGAGGTTCTGCTTTATTATTAGGATTATAACTAACATTTATATTATTGAAGCTTGGAGCATTATTTAAATTATTATCATTAGAAATAGCTACTTCTGATATAGGAACTACTGGACTAGTCTCAGTATTTTCAACTATCATTTCAGGAATAGCATTTTCATTATCATTATTTTCTTGATATTTAATTGAATCTAACTCTAATACTTCTGTAATTTCATCTTCTTCAATTTCTTCTACTTCACTTATAGAAACTACTTCTTCATTATTTTCAACATTATTATTCATTTCAACCACAACACTTTCTTCAGTTATTTCTTCGTTAACTTCTTCAACAGGTGTTTCTTCTATTGGAAGATATTCTTCAGTTGCAACCTCTTCTGCAAAGATTGGTTCTACAATTTCAGGAGTTTCTTCTTCAACAGGAACCATTACTGGAACATCTCCATAATCTTCTGTAATATCATCTTCTGTAATAATTTCACTTAAGTTTAATACTGAAGTATTTTCAATAAAATTAAATTTATCAAAATCTTCATATCCCTCTAAATTAACATCTTTAGAGTTATCATATAATTTAACTTTTTCTAAATCCTTTACAGCTGTTTTATTAACTTTCTTTACATTATTATGTCTAACTTGTGTGGATTTTTTCTTTTTATTATTTTTGCTCTTATCATAACCAACTTTATAAGATTTCTTTCCCTTATTATTCTCCACTTTATTCACCACCTAATAACCATTCATTTAATTTAACAGTAGGCCATCCTACCCATCTAAATCTCATACGATATTGACCAACCACATCTTTTTCTTTTACTAACCATGAATCTGCTGTTTCATTGTTATCACCTTTAGTTTGATAATACTCACCATAGGCATCTTTATAGATTTTTATTATTCTATGTACTAAAATAACATCATTATGATAAAAAGCTATAATATCATTTTCTTTAAACTCTTTATCTTTCTTATCTATAACAACAACATCTCCAACATTAATTGTATCTTCCATAGATGCAGATCCAATTGTATAAACGATATATCTTCCAATACCACTTACTAATAAGACAACCCCTAGAAGTAAGATTACTATAAATGAATATATAACATTTGATATCTTATTCATCTTATTATACATTCTACTACTAACTATCTTACCATCATCACTATAATATAGTTTATATATAATTAATAAAATAATCAATGGTAAAATTGTAATTACTAAATTTTCTATGTAATATCCTAAATTAGGAATAATTGGAACTATATATAATGGAAGTTCCATTAAACTTCTATAAAGAATACTACTTAAACATCCTACTTTTAAAGTAATAAAAGATAAGAATATATTTTTACTAAATATCGGAACTACTACACTAAATAATAACTTAAGTATTTGAACATTACTATCTAATTGATTTGCAGAGAACTTAGTAACTATCTCTAACATTGAAATAACTAAAATTGTTAATACAAATATCTTCTTATTATCATTTCTTCTTCTTAAAAACATATGTCTAAACATTTCAGAAGAAGCAATTAATCCAAATCCATAAAGAACATTCTTAGTTATACCAAAGAAACTTCTTTGATAACTATTCATTAAGAATCCAGAAAAGTATCCAACTATATATATGATTAACCAATATAGTAAAACTACAATACCTATTATTAACATTATATCTTTAGAAAGTCTTTCTTTTCTTTTATCAAACTTCAAAAAGTAATAACTAACTCCTAATATTACAAATAAAATAAGTAAATATATAGGATAACTAAATGACTTTACTACATATATTTGAAACAAACTAATAATAAGTAATAAAACTTCTATAATGGCAATTATATAAGTTTCTTTCTTCATATAATTCACTCCTATGCTTGACTATAAATCATTGTAATATCTAAATTTGAAATTGCCACATCGTTAGCAGGTACTTGTGAAGCACTACTATTATAACTAAGTGTCAATTTAACACTCTTTGTCTCACCTTTATTTAATGTATCTCCAACTCCTACAACTGTACCATCATTATATGTAAATGTATAAGATAAATTATTACATACTATTGGACCATCTGTTGTTCCAGTAGAACTACCCGCAACACCACTACAAGAAGGTGTCCCTTTTACTAATGATGAAATTGAAGAACTAATTGTTCCTGCATTAACTATATCAAAAGTAAATGTAACTGAATCACCAGGTTTTGTAAGAACAATCTCATAATCAGTTAATGCTGTTGCACTAGTAAACTTAGGTAAAGTATATGTTGCATCTCCTGTCTTTGAAGCATTTAAATTATTAAAATGTATATCCCATGTTGCAGCAGAAACAGATGTTGTACCACTAATAGTAAGTGTTGTACTAAGTAAAGCATAAGCAATTCCTAAACCAAAAACACTAACTAAAAGAACAATTAGAAATAAACTTTTGAAAGCTGTTCTTCTATACTGCATACCTTATCCTCCTAATCTACTATATATAATCAAATTATAACATATATGAAATAGAAAAAAAAGGCGTTTTGCACTTTTTTTCAAACAAAAAAGAATGATTAACATCATTCTTTACTTATATTATCCTTGAACGTATTCTAATGTTGCAGAAATTCCGTTAACAGTAACTGCACTTGATGGTACAGTAGTTGCTGAACTCTTGAATTCAACAGTTAAAATTAAATCTTTTTGTTCACTAGCAGCAAGTGTATCACCAGCAGCAGGAGTTTTTCCATCAGCATAAGTTAATGTATAAGTGATATTTGAACATGTTGTATCAGCTTCTGTTTGATTTGCTCCACCAGTACAATCAATAGTACCAACAGCTGTATTAGCAGATAATTTAGCTGGAATTGTTCCTTTATTATGAACTTTGAATCTATAAACTGCTTTATCTCCAGGTTTTACTAATGTAACACCAATATTTGAAAGTGATGTAACACCAAATTCTGGTCCAGATGTAACAGCAGTTCCAACTGGTGTATCCCAAGCACCTTTAACAAATTCTACTTGCCATGTTGCAGAATTAACAGTTGCAGTACCAGAAATAGATAATGATGTACTAAGTGCAGCATACGCAACAGATAAACCAACAACAGCAACTAATAAAGCTACAATTGCAATAATTTTAACTTCTCTTTTATTTTCCATATTTCCTATTCTCCTTCGCTTATTATAAATAAATCTTATCATAAAGAAATCATCTTTACAAGATTTATGATAGAATTTTACAAATTATTTTTGTTCGTATAAAATTGTCGCACCTAAATTACTAATAACAAACGGTTCAGTGTTACCAGGTAATTCAGTCGAAGAACTACCCCAAGATATCTCATACATAAACATTCTTGACTCTCCCTCAACTAAATCAGGTTCTTCTGGACTAATCAATCCAACTCTAAAATTACTCATAGCATAATCTCTATAAGAACCATAATCAACACTGTGTAAAGTACTATTTACAAACTTAGCATCAACACTACCATTATTAGTAGCATAAAAAGTAATAAATACAGCATCCCCTGGTTTAGTTAAAGATACACTAAAATCTTTTATTTCATTTCCATCAACAACAGGTTGCTTTAACACCTCTGCCGATCCTTCAGTAACAACCGATACATTTTCAATTGAAATATCCCAATCAGCACTAGTAACCTTCGCGCTTCCCGAAACATTCAATGTAATATTTAAAATCGCATATGCAATGCTTAATCCAAAAACACTTATCAATAAAATACCAAGCACAATCATTAAAAACTTTTTACTTTCTTGCCTTAACATTTTATCACCTACTTTTGAACATAAACAAAACTCATATTCATATCATCAATACTTATAACTTCATCATATAAAACAGGAGCATTATCAGCATAACTCATTTTAAATACAACAGTCTTAGTATCACCAGCTTCTAATACATCATCTTTTTTAATACTAGAACCATCTTTATATTTAATAGAATAACTTATATATTTATCACAATAATCATCCGCAGAAGAACCATTATTATAAGTACAAACAATATTACTAATCTTAAATGTTTCTAACTTAGCATCTAAAGTACCATTATTAACAACATCTAATCTAATAGTAAATGCATCACCAGGTCTAATAAAAGTAATATCAAAATCCTTAATAGAAGTATTAGATGCACTAATATCTTCTACATAAATACTACCTTCTCTATCTAAACTAATATTATCAAAATCTACTTTCCAACTAGTCTCCCTATATACACCAGTAAAACCAACTATATCAATAATCTTAGAATTAAAAGTATAAGTAACTGTAACTATTGATAAAATAAATATCATAAACAAAAGTAATAATATTAATAATATATCCTTCTTACTATTTTTCTTTTTCTCTTCAATTCGCTCCATATAAAAGCCTCCATACTATCTTAATAATATCAAAAACAAATAATTTATACAACAAAAAAAGAAACTAAAAAGTTCCTTTACACTACTTACCTTTTCCTGAACTCATCACATGAGAATTATTAATTTCAATTAATCTCTCTTCTGCATTCTTTCTAAGTAATTTCAATTTATTACTCATTTCAGTTAATTCTTTATTAATTAAGAAATCTCTATATTTATTTTTTATAATTAATCTAAACTTTTCTATTTGATTTAAAGCTTCTCTTAATGTATCCCCACTATCATCATCTGAAACTAATAATTCAGTTAATAAATCTAATACCTTCTTAAATCTAATTTTAACTGTCTTACTAACTAAAGGATGAGCAAGTTCAAAAGAATAAATTCTAATATTTTTAACAGTTATTCCTTCAATCGAAAAAGAATTTCTACTCTTCATATCAAAATGCGAAATATTAACTAACTCTTCACCATTAATATAAAATTTCTTTCTTCTTTTTTTCTTGCTTAAAGTATACATCTATCTCACCTTCAATCTAATAAATCTGGTCTTCTCTCCCTTGTTCTTTTTAAACTTTCTTCTCTACGCCATTCTGCTATTTTTTTATGATCTCCTGATACTAATACTTCAGGTACTTCCATCCCTTCATAAACTCTTGGTTTAGTATATGTAGGATAATCAAGTAAATTATCATTAAACGAATCATTAACATGACTTTCTTCTTCGATAACACCTGGAATTAATCTAACTATAGAATCAATAATTGCCATAGAAGCAATCTCTCCACCTGTTAATACATAGTCCCCAATACTAATTTCTAAATCACATATACTACGGATTCTTTCATCAAAACCTTCATAATGACCACATATAAATATTAAATGTTTACATTTACTTAATTCATAAGCTTTACTTTGTTTATATACTTCTCCATCTGGAGTAAGTAAAATAACAATACTATCCTCACTTCTTAAACTTTTAACACAATCAAATATTGGTTGACAAGTAAGAACCATTCCTGCCCCTCCACCATAAGGAGTATCATCAACTTTGTTATGTGGATCTAAACTAAAATCACGAAAATTATGAATATTAATAGATACTTTATTTTCATTAATCGCTCTTTTAATAATTGATTCTTCAAAAACTCCACTAAACATACCAGGAAATAAACTTAATACATCTATCTTCATTATTTCACCTCTAGTATTTCTACTAATACTGTTTTAGATTTCTTATCTAACTTCTTCATAAACGGAGAATTAAATGGTACTAAATATTCATAACCGATATCTATACGCATAACTTTATTAGTTGGACTAGCATAAAATATTTCTAATATTTTACCACTTCTACCATCAGTAGTTAGAACATCAAATCCCATCAATTCTTCATCTAAAATTTCATTATCGTCAAAAGATAAAGATTCTTTATCAATATAAACTTCTTTTTTCAAAAGAAATAAAACTTCATTAATATCATGATAATCATTTAAAGTAACCATATCAAATCCTTTATGAACACGATAACTTTTAATTTCATATTCATTATCATCAATAATTAATTTATTACCAACACGAAATACTTTATCTTTAAACTGAAAACCACTAAGTATTTTAACTTCACCTTTAATACCATGAGTTGTAACAATTTTCCCTACAAATAATTTTTCCATATCTATCTTCCTAACTCATATAAAAGTATTGATGTAGCAACCCCTACATTTAAACTTTCTACATTTTCATTCATATTTATATATAAATTCTTATCACATAATTCTTTAATTTCTTTTCTTACACCATTACCTTCATTACCCATAACAAGTGCAAAAGAAGTTTTATCTAAGTCAGATAATTCTCTAGCATCAATTCCATTATTCACATCTGTACCATATACAGTAATATCATTAGAATGTAATTCATTAATAACATCAACTAAATCACATTCAATTATATTAGTATGAAATATCATCCCTTGAGTTGATCTAAGTACTTTAGGATTATATAAATCAACTGTGTCATCAGATAAAACAATAGTATCAATATTAAAAGCAACTGCACTTCTAACAATAGTACCTAAGTTACCCGGATCTTGAACACCATCTAATAATAAATATCTCTTACCAACAAGTTCACTACTTTCTTTCTTTTTACATACACCCATAATTCTATTAGGAGTATCTAAACTACTTATAGCTTTCATAACTTCATAAGATACATAAATAATATTATCATATGAATAAGATTCTCCATCTAATACAATAACTTTATCTAGTACTCCACTCTTATAAGCTTCTTCAACAAGATGTTCTCCTTCTACTAAATAAATACCAAATTCATCACGATATTTCTTTTTACAAAGTTTCTTCCACTTCTTAACATTATCATTATCTAAACTAGTTATTATCATTAGAAATCCTTCATCTCCTCTCTATACTTTTTATAATCAGGCATATTTTCTTCTACTAATGCCCAAAAACTACTGGAATGATCCCCATGTATTAAATGACTTAATTCATGTACTATAACATAATCTAAGTATTTAGTATCTCTCTTAATTAATTCTAAATTTAAAGTAAGAGTTTTTAATCTAATATTACACACTCCCCATCTACTAGTCATCTTTCTAATCTTTAAACTAGGATAAGGAATTCTTCTACTAAATTTATGATATTGTTCATCCAAATGTTCTAAAAATAAACTTTTAGCTTGATTCTTATACCACTTATCAATATCTAAATTTTTATTTAAAAATACTTTACTCTCTCCAAAAGAAATATCACAATAAGAAACATAAACTATATCATACTTCTTACCTAAATAAAAAAATCCTTCGTTATTTTCTTTCTTCTTTTCTTGAGTCTCTATCATTTTAACTATCTTACTATAATTTTCTTCTATAAGTTCTTTAATAAACTTAGTAGAAGTAAATTTATTAGTAGTAACATAAATCTTTAAATCTTTTTTAACTCTAATATAAGTATTCTTTTGACCACTCTTTTTTTCAATAACGATCTCATAATACTTCCCATCGATATCTAATTTCATAATATCACCAATCTTATTTTACAATAAATACCAAAAAATTAAAAGTATTGTATAAATAATAATCATAAATACCAATATATATTTAAGGAGGATATATATGAGTATAAGACAACATATTATAAATAATTTTAAAGGAGACGATTATGAAACACTTCGTCGTGCAATTGATGAATCTGTAAAAGAACAAGATGAAGTAACTCTACCAGGTCTAGGAGTATTCCTAGAAATAATTTGGGAAAATGCCGATAATGAATTAAAAGACAAACTAATCGAAATAATAAAATCAAGAGTACAAAAAGGACTAGATGAAATCTAGTCTCTTTTTAATCTATACTTTTAATATCACTAAGTACGAATCCATACTCTCCAGTATCTATATCAACATCACATTCTAAACAATAACCATCTTCATTAACTTTAAGTTTCTTACCACAATGAGGACAATTATCAATCGGAGTACTTTGATCATACTTAACACCTTTTTTTCTAATAAAAGTTAAGATATATGGTACATCCATAAATTCTTCTTTATCACCATCAACTACTCTACCAGCTTCATTAACACAATATCTTTTCATTCTAGCAGTAATTGATAATGTTAAGCATTCTTTTCCACTAGATGTTTTATAAGAATCAAATGAAATAGTTCTAACACTAACATTAGTTCTCTTCTCAGGATACTTACGATTACTATATTTATTAATCAAAACTTTATGTTTCATATAACAATCATCAGTCATAAAAGGTCTAACTAAAGTCTCATCTAATTTACAAATACTATCTTCATAACATCTATAAATATAATAAACATCTGAAATAAACATACTTTTAGAAAAATTTTCATCATTCTTTAATATTTTATTAATAATTGCTTCTTCATCTAAATTATCTTCATCTTCTGGAACAAATCTTTCAACTTCTTGTTCTAATAATTCATCATTTCTATAAAAACCAAAAATCTTTCTAATTTTTAAATCATCATCATAAATATCTTCTCTTGTTATTAATAATCTCCATCTAAGTATTGTATACATAATACATAATACAAAGAATATTGATAATATTACAATTGCAATAATACCAATAATTTGATTATAATCTAGTAACGATCTACAAATTGCAAGTAAAAACATTGCTACATATAATAACATAATTGTATAAACAACTTGTTCTGCTATTAAAGTCCCCTTAGATAACTTTCTTCTTTCCACTCATATCACCTACTATACAAAGTATAACACAACACTAAAAAAAAAGACATATATAATGTCTTTTAAATTTAATTAAAATAATCCTTCGAGATG
This sequence comes from Bacilli bacterium, assembly GCA_045649455.1. Lineage (GTDB taxonomy): Bacteria > Bacillota_I > Bacilli_A > RF39 > UBA660 > JAEDES01. The sequence continues at coordinate 18,769 of JAZRPV010000055.1, forward strand.
ACGATAACAGGGCGAACACCGAAGTAGTAATCCCTGTACATATCAATGAAGAACTCTCCATCACTTTGAACAATCCATACAAAGGAAGGATTATTGACTGACATAGTGAAGTATGAAGTCGCATAGATCCATGGATATGCAGAATTAGTACATGTATATTCATTTGTACTACACATAAATGTACTAGACATTAATTCAGTCTTTCTAATAAGTCTTGCTTCTACTACTCCTACTCCAAAATCTGATTCTAATAATTCTTTATAATTATTTACATATTTTTCTACTATACTTCCACTATAATCACTATAGTTTGTACCTTTTTGTTCAGCACTTGAAAATAATGTAGTACCTTTTCTTATATTTTGATCTACTACATAACCATTCATATTCTCATCTTGCTTTCCTGTTGCTTCTTCTCCATATGGAGTCCAAGTACTTAAATTACTATCATATTCCCCTCCAACATACAAATTATACATAGAAAGTAATTTTACATTGTCGCTTTCAGTACCAATTGTATAAAATTGTTCACTTCCAATTTTAACAATTGTACCAATTTTATTTATATCACCATCAACATAAATAATCTTACCATTGTTTTCGATAGTAAAATTATCACTACTACCATCACTTTGAACATAGTTTACTGTAAAAGCTAAGTTAAGTGTTTCTGATGTTGTAGGCATATCAGATGCGGTAATATCTTTTCTGAACTCTACTCTTACTTTTAATCTAACAAATGATTCTTTTTCTACTAATTGTTTAGTATTAATAGATTGACCATTTTGATAAGTAACTTCATAATTTAAATACTTCTTTTGAGATGCATCTAACTCAGGATTCTTAATAACACTTTCAATCATTGCATCAATACTACCACTATTAACAACATCTACTGTAAACTCATAAAAGTCTCCAGGCATATTCAGTGTAGTTTCAAATTCTAATGTTCCACTCGATTTAATTTCAGGTACATTTGTTGTAACACTTCCACTTGTTACTTTAGGATTTGCTAGATGAATATCCCAATCAGCTGAACTTACTTGCGCACTACCTTGAATTGTTAATACTGCATTTAATGCAGCATATGCAATTGTTAATGTAAATACACATACTAATATTAAACATAATCCCAATGTTAATACTTTTCTATCTTTAATATTAAAATTTAATCTCTTCATATCATCACCTATTTTAATTTTATTACATATTTAAATACAAACACAACTCATTATTAAAATTAAACTGTCAAGTAAACAAAAAAACTCACTATTTAGTGAGTTTTTATTAATATTATTTATCTCTAACTTCAGCTTTATAAGTATTACATACTTTTTCAGCAATAGTATTAAATACTGTCATAACTTCTTCATCAGTTAAAGTTCTATTCATATCCATGAATGTTAAATTGAAAGCAATTGATTTCTTATCACTAGCAACATTTTCTCCAGTATAAACATCGAATACTGAAATAGTTTGTAATAATTTTCCTCCAGCTTTCTTAATAGTTGCCATAACATCTCCGGCAGTAACATTCTTATCTAAAATAAATGCTATATCTTTAGAGATAGATGGGAACTTAGGAATATCTTTATAAGTCATTCTAGATGGATAATTTTTTAATAATTTTTCTAAGTTAATTTCAAATACATAAACATTATCTTTTAATGTATTAGGATGAAGTTTACCAATTATACCAATTTCTTTTCCTTGAAGTATAATTCTAGCACTTTGTCCTGGATGTAATTCTCCTGGAACATCTCCAGTAACAAAACTATATCTTCCACCAAATCCTAAGTATTCAAGTAATTCTTCAACTACACCTTTAACAACATAGAAATCAACTTTACTATTAGTAATATCTAAATAATAATCTCCAGTCATTAATCCAGCTAGTTTTAAATCTTCTTTATAAATTCCATCTTCTTTATAGAATCCTTTACCAACTTCAAAGATTGAAATATTAGTATTATTTCTAGCTTTATTATATAAATAAATTTCTTTTAATGAATAAAGTAAACTATATCTTAAAGTATTTCTATCTTCACTCATAGGATCTGCAAGATAAATTTCTTCAAAGTTATCAGTAGTAAATTTATGAACTTCATCTTTAGGAATTAATGTATAACTACAAGTTTCATTTAATCCTAATGCAACCATTTTATTCTTAATTTCACGTTTAGTATGATCATAAGTACCAGTAACTACATTTAATAATGGAAGTTTACCTTTAATATTATCCATACCATAAATTCTACCAACTTCTTCAACTAAATCTTCAACAATATTAACATCTAATCTACGAGTTGGAACAACTACTGTAAGTACTCCATTCTTAGCAGTAACTCCAAATCCTAAAGATTCTAAAATTGAAATAACTTCTGCTTCAGGAATTTCAATGCCTAATACTTTATTAATTTTTTCTACTGTAATATCAATTGCTTTATCTTCCTTATTAGCTTTATCATAAGTAACTAATCCACCTACTACCTCAGCATCTGCGTACTTTTCTAATAAGTGACAACTTCTCATCATAGCCATATAAGTACGTTTAGGATCTAATCCTTTTTCAAATCTATTTGAAGCTTCACTTCTTAAAATCTTCTTAGAAGTTTTACGAATCTTAACACTATCGAAAATAGCTGCTTCAATAATAATGTTCTTAGTATCTTCTTCTACTTCAGTAGATAAACCACCCATAACTCCAGCAAGTCCTACTGCTTCACTCTTATTAGCAATAACAATATCATCAACTGTAAGTTCTCTTTCAACACTATCAAGTGTAGTTAGTTTTTCTCCTTCTTTAGCAGCTCTAACAACTAAAGTATCCCCTAATCTATCAGCATCATAATAATGAAGTGGTTGACCTGTTTCTAACATTACATAGTTAGAAATATCTACTACGTTATTAATTGGTCTAATACCAGATGCTATTAATCTATTTTTAATAAATTCTGGGCTTTCTTTAATAACAACATTCTTAACTTTTTTACTTAAGAATAAATTACATAAATCTTCATCTTCAACAATAACTTTAAAACTATCATTAACATCTTCAGAATTTTCTTTAAAAGAAACTTCCATTTCTTTAACATCTTTTTTATAAATAGCACCTAATTCATAAGCCATACCAAGTATACTTAATAAATCTCCTCTATTAGATGTTAATTCAAAATCAATTACTTCATCATCCATCCCTAATGCTTTAATTGGATCACTACCAGCTTCTATATCACTAGGTAATTCATGAATACCAGCTTTATCTTCTTCAGTTAAGAATTTAGAATCAAGTCCAAGTTCTGCTTTAGAACATAACATACCATTTGATTCAACACCACGAATAACTCCTCTTTTAATTTCTCCACCAGGAAGTTTAGCTCCAGGTAAAGCAACAATTACAGTTAATCCTTTTCTACAGTTAGGTGCTCCACAAACGATATTTAATACTTCAGTCCCTACATCAACTTTACATACATGTAAATGATCTGAATCAGGATGATCTTCACATTCTAAAACTTTACCAACTGTTAAATTAGTACAATTAATAAGTTTTTCAGCAGAATCATATTCATTACCAACACTAGTCATAGCATCAGCAATTTCAGTAATAGTTAAATTTTCATCTAAATCAATATAATCACTAACAAATTTTCTACTTAATTTCATATTACTCTTCATCCTTTCTATCAAATTCTTCAATAAATCTTATATCATTTCCATAAATAGTTCTAATATCCGGAATACCATATTTAAACATTGCAAATCTATCCATTCCTGTACCAAATGCAAATCCTTGATATTTAGTAGAATCATATCCACTCATTTCTAATACATTAGGATGAACCATACCAGCACCTAATACTTCAATCCATCCAGTTTGTTTACATAATGGACATCCTTTTCCACCACATTTAAAGCATGTAACATCAACTTCAACAGAAGGTTCAGTAAATGGGAAGAAACTTGGTCTAAATCTAACATTAGTTTTTTCTCCTAAAATCTTTTTACAGAAAGTTTCTAATGTTCCTTTTAAATCAGCCATTGAAACACCTTCGTCAATAACTAATCCTTCAATTTGCATGAATTGATGTGAATGAGTTGCATCTTCATCTCTTCTATAAACTTTACCAGGACAAACAATTCTAATTGGCCCTTTTTCAGTATTATCTTCCATCGCTCTAACTTGTGCAGTTGAAGTTTGACTTCTTAATAAGAAATTCTCATATTCATCTTTTAAATAGAAAGTATCTTGAGCATCTCTTGCAGGATGTCCCTTAGGTAAATTTAATTTTTGGAAACAATTCTCATCACTTTCAATTTCTGGTCCTTCATAAACTGTATACCCCATAGAAACGAATAAATCTTCAAATTGTTCAGTAATTCTTGTCATTGGATGTTTACTACCACGTTTAACTCTTTTACTTGGTAATGTAATATCAATAGCTTCCTTACTTAATTTTTCATTTAATAAAGCTGCTTCATATTCGCACTTTTTAGTTTCATAAAATTCATTAAATAAATTTCTAACTTCATTAACTTTCATTCCATATTCTTTTTTTTCTTCATTTGGAACATTCTTAATTTCACTATTTAATACTGTAATTAATCCAGTCTTACTTAAATACTTATTCTTAAGTTCATTAAGTTCATTTAATGAAGTTACATTATTCATATCTTCTTCTAATAACTTTTTAACTTCTTCAATTTTCATTTAAAACATCTCCTTTATCTTTTTCATACTTCCAATACTTTTAACTTTTGCTTTATCATAATCCTTGTTTTTAGGATTATAAAATATTGCATCCATTCCTATTCTACCAGGACCATAAACATCAAAGTCTAAACTATCCCCAATCATAATAGATGAATCTATATCAAATTCTCCCTTTGCATTCATATATGCAAAAACACTAGGTTTAATTCCAAGTTCTCCTCCATATACATAATCAAAGTAAGAATCCAATCCACTACTTTTTAATCTAGATATTTGTGGTTCTAAAAACCAATTAGTAAGAGCAACTAAACTCTTATCTTTACTTTTCAAATATTCTAATGATTCAACTACTCCATCAATAACAATTGGACTAGTCTCACCTAAAGCATCATTCCATCCTTTAATAATTTCAGGTGTAATCAAAACTCCACTCTTCATAGTTAAAAACCGACTCAACTCATCAACATCATACCTAGGAAAACTCTTTTCATAAGATTCTAATAACCAAGCTATTTGAGGTAAAAATTTATCAAAATCAGAACTACATAATACACTAGAAAAATATTCAGTTTCATAATTCCAATCAGGAACAAGTAATGTTCCATCTATATCAAATATAAATCTCTTCTTTTCCATACATCACCTCAAAAAAAAGACAACTATAACATAAGGACGATTTACTCGCGGTACCACCTTACTTTATAGTTGTCTTACTATACACTCTAATCTTTTAACGCAAGAATTACGCTTACTATTAATAAGAACTCCTAGGACGAATTCATAAACTAGTTCTACTTGTTTCCACCAACCACAAGTTCTCTATAAAAACATCATTTACTACTACTTCCTAATCAATGTCGATTTACACATATTATAGCACACTTTTATTAAAAACAATTACTTTTTTTCATACTTTTTAGCTAATTGTTTAACTTTATTTCTACTATCAGCCATCATTTGTTGATGATTAGTACCAATTTCACTAGCATATTCCTCATCACTAGCTCTAAGAATAGCTTGATATAAAGACTCACATTCATCATCAAAATCAATAACAGCCTCAGATTGTTGTACTAATGTTGCTGCATTAGCAGGTATTCTATTAACAGATGTTAAATTAATGCCTTTTAATAAAGCTTTATGATTTAATTTAGATTGAAATATTCCCTTTATATATGTACCTAAAGCATGTTTAAGACCAATTGTCTCTTCTAAACCTTTATCTGCAGAAATATATAAATATAAAAGATAATCTAAATTCTTAAGTTTTCTATCTTTAGCAAAAATCTCAGTACCCTCAGCATTTACTCTTTCAACTTCTGCAATTAACTTATTAAATTCATAATCGATAACTGGTACACCATATTCTACTTGTGTTAATATTTGCACATAAAACAAATCATCATATTTAACCATAAAAACCTCCTGAAAAATAAAGACGATACATGTATCGTCTATCTTCTTACTCTTCTTTTTTTCGTTAATCTTAAAACATTATCTCTTTCTTTATCCATAGAGATCATTGTTTCCATACCAACAAAACTTCTAAATGAACCTAAACCATCATCAATGCTTTCTTCAATTTCAGCATCTAATGTTCTATATCCATCTCTATATCTATTAGCAGCTTCTAATTGATGAACTAAAAGTAATACGTTTTCTGTATTAACCACTACTTTTGTTGCATCTAATACCCTATCATAATTATCTTGATTATATAAAGCTGCTTTCTTTCTATAATCTAATGCAAATGGTAAGAACTTAGTTTGTCTACCACCCATTTTACCAACAAGTGTTAATAAACTAACCTTAATTCCTCTCGCATTTTTTCCTTCTTTTTCAACTAAATTAGAATTATCAATAGTTTCAAATACTACTTCACATATAATATCTTCTAATTCATCATCACTTAGAGTTTCTCCACTCTTTAATCTTTCTAGTAGTTCTTCATAACTGTAACCACTTACAGTTTGTTTTTTCTGACTACCCGTCTCTTGTTCCATTGTGTTTTTCTTTCTCCTTTCGAAAACATACAAATTATACCACAAACAAAGGAAAAATTCAACTAGACAAAAAAAGAACTATTAAACAGTTAATAGTTCTTGTTCTTTTTCTTTTAATTTAGCTTCAATCTTTTTATTATAGTCATTAACCATATCTTGAACATCATTTTCCATACCTTTAGCTTGATCTTCAGGTAATTCACATTTCTTAATATCTTCTAAAGCTTCTCTTCTTAAATTTCTAACAGTTACTTTAGAATCTTCAGCTAATGCTTTAACTTGTTTAACTAATTCTCTTCTTCTTTCTTCAGTTAATTCAGGAATAATAATACGAATTGTTTCTCCATCATTACCTGGATTATATCCTAAATTAGAAGCTAAAATAGCTTTTTCAATATCCTTTAAAGCTCCTCTATCAAAAGGTTTAATTAATAACTGTCTAGCTTCTGGAACTGAAATAGTTGCAAGTTGTTTTAATGGAGTCATACTTCCATAATATTCAACCATAATTCCATCTAAACTAGAAGGATTAGCTCTACCTGCTCTAACAGTTGCAAATCTTTTATCAAGACTTTCAATCGCTTTATCCATCTTATCAGTTAATTCTAACATAATCATGTCGCTATCCATTATATTTCATCTCTCCTTAACACATATTATATTATAAATTTGTTATAAAATAAAGTAAATCTAATATAAAAATAAAATAAATGCAGTAACTAATAAAACAGTAATAACAAGTGCAAATACATAAAGAACTATAATTAAAGTATCATTATTTTTCTTTTTAACATCTGATGTAATCTCAACTTCTTTTAATACTCCATCAAATTCCATAGTTTTATCTAAATCATCACTATTAGAAACATCATTATTAAATATCTTAGTATCAGTATCTTCTTTAATTACTTCTACTTCAGTACTAACTTCATTACCTTGAAGTTTCTTAATCGCTTCATCAATTTTATCTAAAGTATCACCGTTCAAACTACCACCTCTATTATCTATAATATACCACAAAAAAAGATATTAAAAAATATCTACCATATTAATTAATTTAATATATTTATTTTTTAATATCATTTTCTTATCATCTAAATCAGTAGACTTTTCTAAAGAATAGTCTGTATATCCAACAATATTACCATCTTTAATAATAAATAAACTAGGTAATTTTATTTCACTAAAATCATCACTATACTTATCGTCAATTAAAGTAATAAGATCTTTATATTTCTTAGATCCTAAATTATTAGGATTAAAATAATATACAACATCTATTTCACTATCAAGTACTACATCATATAATATTTTTGCACTTTGAATACACCATTCACAATCTGAATTACCTAAAAATAAAACACCATTTCCATCATTAAGTAAATCAAATACTTCAGAATAAACAATATATTCAAAAGGATTATCCGCATCTATAGAATATTCAATTGAAAATTTTTCAGCACTTGATAATTCCTCAGTCTTCTTAATAGAACATCCACTAAGTAATAAACAAAATATTAATAATATTATTAACTTCTTCATAAAACCTCTTTCAACCCCGATTAACAATATTATAAATATAAAAAATAAAAAATACAATACACAAAAAAAGAAAGCCTAAGCTTTCTTTAATTATCCATTAATTTGAGCCATTACTTCTTCAGCGAAGTTATCTTGTCTCTTTTCAATTCCTTCACCAACAGCGTATCTAATCATTGAAATGATTTCTCCACCATTGTTTTTAACATAGTCAGCAACTGTCATACCACTATCTTTAATGAAGTCTTGTTCAACTAAACAAATTTCTTTATAGAATTTATTTAATCTTCCAGTAACCATTTTTTCAGCGATAGCTTCTGGTTTTCCTTCAGCCATAACTTGTTCTTTAATGATATGAGCTTCTCTTTCAACTACGTCAGCAGGAACACCTTCTCTATTTAATGCAGTTGGGTTCATAGCACAAGCTTGCATAGCAACATCTTTTGCTACTTCTTCACTTCCACCTTTAACTACTACAACAGTAATGATTTTTCCTCCCATATGTTTGTATGTTCCAAAAATTTCATCATCTGATTTAGTAATTACATCGAAACGACGGAAACTAATTTTTTCTCCAATTTTAGCAACTAAAGCAGCTAATTTTTCAGAAATTGTTTCTCCACCATCATTATAATTCATAACATCTTCTACAGTAGCTAAATCATTGTTTAATACTACATCTACTAAATAATCAACGAAATTAGTAAATTCTTCGTTTTTAGCAACGAAATCTGTTTCTGAGTTAACTTCTAAGATAACAGCTTTATTTCCTTCAGTTTTAACTTGGCATAATCCATCAGCAGCAATTCTGCTTTCTTTCTTAGCAGCTTTTGCAATACCTTTTTCTCTTAACCAATCTACTGCAGCTTCCATATTTCCTTCTGTAGCTTCTAATGCTTTTTTACAATCTAACATTCCAGCTCCAGTTTTTTCTCTTAATTCTTTTACATCACTTGCTTTAAACATAATGTATTCTCCTCCTCTAAATAAATCTCAATTAATATTTTAACAAAAAAGGATGGTAAAATCCATCCCCCATCCTTATTTTTATTACTTAGTTAAAGCTTCAATAATTTCAGCTTTTTTCATTCCTGCAACATTGATTTCTTTAGCTGCAGCAACTTCTTTTAATTCAGCAACTGTCATTTTTGTATAATCAACAGTTTCTTCTTTAGCTTCTACTACTTCTTCTTTTACTTCTACTACTTCAGTTTTTTCTTCTTTTTTACTAGCTTTTTTAGTTTCTTTATTTTTGTCTTCTTCACTAATATAATCGATTACTTCGTTTCCATTAACTTCAGCGATAGCGTTAGTTAAAGCTCCAATGATTAATTTAACTGATCTTACAGCATCATCATTTCCTGGAATAACATAATCTACCATATCAGGATCACAGTTAGTATCTACGATACCAAATACAGGGATTCCTAAAATTCTAGCTTCTTTAATTGCGATTTCTTCTTTACGAGGATCTACAATAATCATAGCTTGAGGCATTCTCTTCATTTCACGAATTCCTCTTAAGTTTTTAACTAATTTGTCATATTCTTTTCTGATTTGGATAACTTCTTTTTTAGGAAGTGCTTCGAAAGTACCATCTTTTTCCATAGTTTCGATTTCTTCCATTCTTCTAATTCTTGAACGAATTGTTTTGAAGTTTGTTAAAGTTCCACCTAACCATCTTTCATTTACGAAATACATGTTAGTTCTAACAGCAGATTCTTCAGCAGCTTCTTGAGCTTGTTTTTTAGTTCCTACAAATAAGAATTTTCCTCCATTTGCAGCGATTTCTTTCATAGCTTCATAAGCTTCTTCCATTTTCTTAACTGTTTTTTGTAAATCGATAATATAAATATCATCTCTTGTAGTATAGATGTATTCCTTCATTTTTGGATTCCATCTTCTTTTTTGATGTCCAAAATGAACACCAGCTTCTAATAAATAATTCATTGATACTATTGTCATATTTTTATTTTCTCCTTCGTTTTTTCTTCTATTAGTTTCCACTACTTATAACCCTAAGGCACGAATAAGCAAATCCACTAATATGTTTATTTTTATTATTTAGTTAAAGCTTCAATAATTTCAGCTTTTTTCATTCCTGCAACATTAATTTCTTTAGCAGCAGCAACTTCTTTTAATTCAGCAACTGTCATTTTTGAATAATCAGTTGTTTCTTCTTTAACTTCAGCTTTTACTTCTTTAGTTTCTTTTTTAGCAGCTTTAGTAGCTCCTTTAACTGTTACTTCATTACCAGCAACTTCTGTAGCTTTAGTAATTTTTCCAGCTTTACCATCTCTAGCAACTTTTACTAATTCTGTAAACATTTTTGGATCATTGATAGCGATTTCAGATAACATTTTTCTGTTAACTTCAACACCTGCTTTTGTTAATCCTTCAATAAATCTTGAATAACTAATTTCGTTCATTCTACATGCAGCATTGATACGAGTAATCCATAATTTTCTGAATTCTCTCTTCTTTTGTTTTCTATCTCTGAAAGCATATTGTCCAGAATGCATTAATTGTTCTTTTGCTGTTTTATATAGTCTATGTTTACTACCAAAATATCCTTTAGCAGCTTTTAATACTTTTTTATGACGAGCTTTTGTAACTGCTCCATTTTTAACTCTTGCCATTTCCGTTTTCCTCCTTCAACTTATAATATATTAATTAGATAATATTTTTTAATCTGTTTTGATCAGCTTTACTTAAGTTTGATCCTTTTCTGTTCTTTCTGTTTACGCTTTGTGATTTAGAACCTGTATTATGTCTACTTCCAGGTTTTCCAATTTTAATATCGTTTTTACGTTTAGTCATTACTTTAGCTGTACCTTTATGTGTTTTAATTTTTGGCATTTTAACTTCCTCCTATTATTTGTCTTTCTTTGGTACCAATAACATTGTCATTGTTTTTCCATCTAATTTAGGTTTTTGCTCTATATCCGCACAATCTGTAACTCGAGATGCAAAACGTTCTAGAACTTCCTTACCTAATTCTGTATGAGCCATTTGACGACCCTTGAAACGAATTGTAAGTTTAATTCTGTCACCTTTTTCTAAATACTTAGTAGCATTTCTAAGTTTAGTTTCAAAGTCACCAACGTCGATAACAGGTGATAATCTGAACTCTTTTAACTCAGACATATTAGCTTTTTGTTTCTTTAATGCTTCTTTTTCCTTCTTTTGTTTTTCGTAACGATACTTGTTATAATCCATTACTTTACAAACTGGTGGATTAGCATTTGGACTTAAAAGTACTAAGTCTAATGATGCATATGATGCTAATGTCATTGCATCTTGAATTGATTTAACTCCTACTTGTTCTCCATTTGGCCCAATAACTAATACTTCACGAGCTTTAATTTGTTCGTTTATCAACAAGCCATTCTTATTGTTTGCGATACCCAACACCTCCATAAAATAAGAAAAGCGGATATAAATCTTATATCCACTTTAAATACACAATAAATAAAATAACTAATTATTTTCTTCACGGCATTTAACCTATCGCCTTACTTAGCAATCAGGTGGATATAAATCTCTTTCCTTTTTTCTCGACTAGTAATATTATATTCATCCACTTACAAAAAGTCAACTATTTTTTTCTACTTTTAGTAAGTTGATACCCATTATCATAAAATAATCCTGCAAAATGTCTACCTAATTTACTTTTATCTCCTAATCCATTAGGACTAGAAGCAAAATTAGAATAATAATTCTTATCACTAATTGTATCTGCTGGATTATAAACAATATTCTCTCTTCTAATATTTCTTTCATTAAATTGTTTACTTAAAGCTTTACGAATATCTATTTTAAATATTCCATCTTCTTCATAAATACAATCTTTCCAGAAATCATAATCTTCTGCCCATCTAGGATAATTTTGATAAATCCAATCATCCCCAGCACAAGCACTAACATATATATGTAAATCTTCATCATATGAACCATATGCATCTACTAAAGCATCTGCAATCATCATTGGTAATCTTTTATCTATAAGTTCACAACTACAATGACCTATTGCACTAACACCACGTCTAGAATCACTAACCATAACTACAGGACAATCAGCAACAGGATGTCCAATAACAACACCTGGAACATCTTTGCTAATAACTAAAATATCTTCAGGAATATCACTCCATCCCTTAGGATTATCTTCAACATATTCCTCAGTTATTTCAAAATAAGTCCCACTTTTATCTAATTGATCTGCCATAAAGAATTTATTAGGATCAAATCCATAGAACTCACCAAGTTTTTTTCTATGTTTCATAAATTCTTTTTCACGTCTTGCAGCATCATATCTCATTGGATAAAAACGACTATTAGCATTCATAATACCAAATTCACGTGTTGATTCTACAATCTTAACTCCCATAGTACCCCCCTCAAATGTGCTAACATTATACCATAAAATCAAATAAAAGTCAAAAAAAACTCGCCTAAGCGAGTTAATATTCTAATTAAAATAATCTTTTGAAATAACTATAACTGGACGAACTCCCATAGTACCCTTATTAATCGCCGAATCATTTCCTAACATTCCATAACCAGCAGTTATATACCAAACTTTTGTAGAATCATATGCTGTTCCAGTCCAATATGAAGTAGAATAAATCCAAGGATATTTAGCAGGTCGACAATAATAATCTAATGAACAACCAAATGTTTCAGAACTTGTTAATTCTTCTGTTTTAATAGGTCTTGCTTCAACAATTTCAACATTAAAATTATCCTCTAATGCATTCTTATAATTATCTATATAAGTTTTAACAAAACTAAAAGTATAATTTGAACTATAATCAGAATATTTTGTTATACCTCTACGTATGTCATTAACAGAATCCCATCCCTTCATAGTAGAATCTTGCATTCCAGTTGCTTCATCACCATAGTAAGTTAATTCATAAGTACTATAATCATATTCACCACCAACATACAAATTATACATCGAAAAAAGCTTTATATTATCTCCTTCTGTTCCAATTGTGTAGAATTGTTCACTTCCTATTGTAACAATCGTACCAATAGTAGTTACATCGCCATTTGCAGAAACAGGTTTATAAACACCATTATCTTTAACACTACTTCCGCTGCCATCACTTTGAACATATTCTAAAGTTAATGCTAAATCTAACACTACTTGTCCAGTTGGTAAATCATAATTATTCAAATCTTTTCTATACTCTATTCTCACTTTAATAGGCATCGTTGTATCTTTTGCAAGTAATTGTTTTGATGTGATACTTTCACCATTTTGATATGAAACTTCATATTTTAAAAACTTTGATTGTTCTGCTGTTAAATCAGGAATCTTAACAACATTTTCAATCATTGCATCAATGTCACCACCGTTTACAACGTCAACTACAAATTCATAAAAGTCTCCTGGCCTATTTAATGTTGTTTCAAATTCTAATGTACTACTAGTCTTAATAACCGGTAAATTAGTTGTTGCACTACCTTTTATTACTCTAGGATTATTTAAATAAATATCCCAATCAGCTGCACTTACTCTAGCGTTACCTTGAATTGTTAAAACTGCAGAAAGTGCAGAATAAGCAATTGTTAACGTAAATACACAAATTAAAACTAAACAAAGTACTAATGATAGATTTTTTCTATCCCTTAAATTTATATTTATTTTCTTCATTCATTTCACCTACCATATTAAATATATCACTTTTATTTTCTAAAAAAAAGAAACTATTCACTAGTTTCCATATCCTTTACATTCTTAATATTTATATTTTTTAATCCTTCACTTACTAATTTATAATTATTATTCTCTCCTAATAATATAAATTGCGGAAGACTTCCATTAAAATTCATAGACTTTTCTAAATCAATAAAAATATTCTTCTTTTGACGAATCAGCTCAGTAGCTTCCACTAAATCAAATTCACCATTCTTAAATACATCAGTATCCTTATATCCTTCATATAATTCATCTTTTCTATTTTCATATAAAAGTCTTGCTAATTTACAAGCTTCTACCCAATCATTTCTTTCACTAACTGGTAATAATGCAAATTCTTCTTCAGTTATATTAAGTTTATCTTTTAATACATTATATATATCTTTTTCTACATCAGTTAACATATATACCTCCATATTCTTTATCATTGTATCACATAACTTAAACTAATAAAACTAACTTTACACTTATAAACAAAAAAAGAAGTCAAATGACTTCTTTAATTAAAACTTAGTATTTTCTCTAATATAGTTTTCTAATTCTTCTACTTTTAATACTATTTGTTCCATAGTATCTCTATTTCTAACAGTAACTGTACCATTATTAACAGTTTCATCATCAACTGTTATACAGAATGGTGTACCAATAGCATCTTGTCTTCTATAACGTTTACCAATTGATCCAGCTTCATCATATGTAGTCATAAAGTTAAAACTAATATTCTTATATAGTTCTCTTGCTTTTTCACCATGATATTTTTTATTTAATGGTAAGATTGCTACTTTATAAGGAGCTAGATATGGATGAAGTTTTAATACTTCTCTTGTTTCTCCATTTTCTAATTCTTCTTCTTGATAAGCATCACATAATACTGTAAGTACTGTTCTTTCAACACCAACACTTGGTTCAATAACATATGGAATGTATTTTTCATTAGTTTCAGGATCTAAATATAATTGAGGAACTCCTGATACTTTTTGATGTTGTCCTAAGTCATAATCAGTACGAGATGCAATACCCCATAATTCTCCCCATCCGAATGGGAATAAATATTCAATATCAGTAGTTGCATTACTATAGAAACTTAATTCTTCTGCAGAGTGATCTCTAAATCTTAAATTTTCTTCTTTAACACCTAAATCTAATAAGAACTTTTTACAAGTATCTTTATAATATTGATGCCATTCTAATTCAGTACCTGGTTTACAGAAGAATTCTAATTCCATTTGTTCAAATTCTCTTACACGGAAGATAAAGTTACCTGGAGTAATTTCATTTCTAAAACTCTTACCAACTTGTCCAATACCAAATGGTACTTTTAATCTCATACTTCTTTGTACATTTAAGAAATCAACAAAGATACCTTGTGCAGTTTCTGGTCTTAAGTAAATTGCACTTTTATTATCTTCAGTAACACCTTGATAAGTCTTAAACATTAAGTTAAATTCACGAATATCTGTATAATTGAATTTACCACATTTAGGACAAACAATTTTATTTTCATTAAGAACTTTCATTAATTCTTCATGAGAAAGTCCTCCTGCTTCACTCATAACACCAGCATCTTCAATTAACTTATCTACTCTATGTCTACTTTTACATTCTTTACAATCAATTAGTGGATCTGAGAATGTTTGAATATGTCCACTTGCTTCCCAAGTTTTTGGATTCATTAATATTGCAGAATCTAATCCTACATTATTTGGATCTTCTTGAATAAATTTCTTTTTCCAAGCTCTTTTTACATTTTCTTTAAGTTCAGCTCCTAATGGACCAAAATCCCAAGTATTAGCAAGTCCACCATAAATTTCACTACCTTGATATATATATCCATATTGTTTACAATATGCTACCATTTTTTCCATTGTTAATTTTTCCATAATTTAATTCTCCTTTATCATTTCAACTATTTTATTTTTATCACTTTCAATTATCATATATTCAGATGGAACCATATCAATAAATCCCTCTTCATATAAATGATATAATTCTTTAATTAATGGTGTATAAAAATAATTACAATTATATAAAATTATCTTTTTACCATTACCTATTCTCATCTCTTCTATTGCCGAAAATACCTCAGCATATGTCCCGAGACCACCAGGTAATATTAACACCATATCGCTATTACTAAATATTGCATTAAATCTTTCTGTAGTAGTATCAACAACAATCTTTTCATCACCAACTACTTCTTCCCCGTCTCTATCATCATGATATTTAGTAATAATTCCTGTTACCTTTTTATTGTTGTTTTTAAATTCACTATAGCATAGGCCCATAAGGCCTCGATTATACGCACCATATACTAAG
Organism: Bacilli bacterium; assembly: GCA_045649455.1. Lineage (GTDB taxonomy): Bacteria > Bacillota_I > Bacilli_A > RF39 > UBA660 > JAEDES01. The sequence continues at coordinate 35,051 of JAZRPV010000055.1, forward strand.
TCTACATTATCTAATCTAGCGATCATTTTGATTAAATCACTACATTCATCAATATAAACTTTATCAATATTAGTTTTAGCTGTACATCCAATAAATAAATTCAAAATGATCACCTCCTATATAAACAAAAAACTTCTAGAATAATGTAAGGACGAAATTATATTCCGCGGTTCCACCTTACTTATTCTAGAAGAATCAGCTTTGTTTTATACTGCTCTAGGCTTTCCACACCCGTCATCGCACTTATCACTTGTTTCCAATAATATACTTAATTTTTTTATTAATGTCAAGACTATTCCCTACTTGATTTTTCTTTTTCAAAGTAAGGTGTAACAATCTTATTTAATTTTGATAATCTTTTTATCTTAGGCATTTCCTTGTCTCTAAAATCACTTATTTCATCAGAATATCTAATATAAGTAGTAAAGGCTTCTAAGTATTCACCAAACATTTCTTCACTAACATCTAATGGTTCTAAAGACTTTAATTTTCTTAGATTTATTCTATTAACTTTTTCAAAGTCATGTTCTGAAATTTTTTCCTCATAACAATATTCTTCATCAAAACTTTTAGTAACAATTTTCCCCTTTTGAGTTTTAAACTCTAACAAACCACTCATTGGTAACAAAACTAAAGGAGCACTAGGATCAAATAAAACTGCTTTATTATTATGTTTAAGTCCAGTAATTAAGTGATTTGCATTTTCACCTTTTTCTTCATCTACACTACATCGACGAACAGATACATCACTCGCTACTCCACCCATTTCATTAATAACATCTGTAACTAAACTAGCACAATGTCTACAGCAAAACGAACCAGTCGCAACACGAGAACCCATCATATCCACAAAATGATCATAACAATCTTTCTTATAAGATGCATATTCTACTTTATCTTCAGATAATATCCCACCATCTATTAACATCTTACATAAAAAAGCTCCACTTAAATCAGAAGATACTCCCATACTTTTTAAAAATTTAGCAATATCTTTTACATATTCTAAATATAGTTTCTTTTCTTCTTTAAATTCTTCTTTTTTCATAATATTATGAAATAATTTCCATTTCTCATATCTTAAAGGTAATCTTATACCAGCACCAAGTACCGTACCTAACCCCATAGACATAATACTCCCATTAATAGGTTCATATCCATTTAAGATAATACAAGGAATTTGACTTGCAATACCAAGTACACCAGCCGCACTCGTTATTGCAACTTCGTAAAAGTCTTTTTCAAAACAATACATCAAACCCCTCCTATCTTTTCTTTAACTCAACAACCTTTTCTATTATTTCAATTATGTAATAAATAACATGTAACATAATAATTACAAATATTACTTTACTTTCCATAACCTCATCCCCTTAATTGCGCTATATTATACCACAAAACACAAAAAAAGACAAGATTTACTTGTCTTCATATAATTCCTCTTTATTATTAATCATGTCATAATAATCATCACCAATAATATGATTATCATAATAATTAGATTTCTTTAATAATTCAGCATTTATATAATCTACACCCAATTCTTCAATTAGTGTATCTTTATCAGAATATAAATTAACACCCAATCCCAACTTATCACCATCTATTTTAGCCCCTAAAGCAGCTAAAGTTGTTGGATACATATCAAAATGAGTAGCAATTCTATTCTTATTATTATCGGTCTTTAAAGATGAATTAATTATAACATTATAAATATATCTATTAGACATATCATCATATAATCCATCTTGTACAACTAAATGATCCCCAACAATAACAATTGTTGTATCTTTATAAAATTCTTGCTTTTTAACCCATTCTATAAATTTACCAATCTTATAATCAGCACAATAAAATGAATTAGCATATACATTACTAAATTTATTTTCACAATACTTATCCATATATCCATCAGTAAAATGAGTATCCGCAGTTAACATAGTAAAATTAAATGGTTCATCATTCTTCGAAATTTCTAATAATTTTTCTTTAGCATAATCATATAATTTTAAATCTTCGTAACCCCACCATACTTTATAATCATTAGAAATTTTTCTTTCTTTTATAGCCCAATAATAATCAAATATTTCATAATTACCATGTTGCTCGAAATACTGCTTTCTTCCACCATAATCAGCATCAGATCCCAACATAAAATAATTTTTATAACCATTATGTTCTAATATTTCACCAATTGAATATGCACCAGATAAAGAACTTTTATTAGACTTATAAGTATTCCAATCAACAGGTGTCTTTAAAGGAATACCAGATGTATGTGATACTAATCCTGCAATTGTATAACTAGTATTACTAACTTGTATTAATCCACCAATCTTATCACTACTACTAAAATTAGTATATTCCATCGCTAATTTTTCTAAATATGGAGAATAACTTTCATCAACTAATCCTCCATTTTTTTTAGATACATTAGATGACTCTAAAGATTCAACTACTAAAAATATAAGATTTCTTTTCTTTTTAGGAAATTCAATTTTCACCTTACTACCATCAACATAATAATCTTCAAAAATAGTAGAAACATTATTCATATTTTTAATATAACTATCCAACTCAACTAATTTAATCGCTCCATATATAGAACCAAAAACAAAAATTAAATAAAATGTTATTTTTCTAAACCTAGTAACTTTAAATAAATCAACAGAAATTTCTTTTTTCTTAAATCTAAATTTAAATACAACAGATAACTTTATATAATTCCAAATATATTTAAATAATTTATAAATAATAATTGTAAAAAATACTCCTAAACCAACAAATAATATTCCATACCAAACAATATCATAGTTCGCTCCTGCTGGATTAGTTAAAGTAAATATTAACTGTTCAAAAGAAACATCATTAAATTCATAATTTATAAATATTGCAAACCATATAATTAATAAAATAAAAATACTAAAAACATTCAAAATATTTTTAAATATCTTTTTATTTTTTTCTACCATTAGAAACCTCTACTGTAAAAGAAAAATATTTATTAATTATATATATAGAAATTACAACAATAATACTAAAAAAACCAGTCATTAACATATATTTAACTCCAAATGGAAAACTATATTCCATATGAGCCATAATATTAACACCTTCTCTAACAGTATGCCTTAAGATCAAAATAATCATTGACATCATATTAGATAAAAAAGTAATTAAAAAATAATTAATTATTAATGATAATATATTCTTTTCTTTTACCAAATATAAATATAAAGATATACCTAAAATACAAGGCAAGAAAAAAGCTATGTAAAAATTCATATAATCACCTCACAATAAAATTGTATCATAATATGGCAATTAACATCAAATTTATACATAGTTTTGCGCTTTATCTAAATTCTAATTGATTAATTTTCTTTATAAATTCTTTACTTTTTAAATATAAACCTGTATATCGTTCATAATAATCATCTAAAAAAGAATTAATCTCTCTACTAACTTCACTACTAACATCAAGTTTTGATATATTACTAACTTCTACATAATAATAAAGCCTTATCATTTTAATAGTCTTATCACTAACTAATCCTTCATCAGTAAAACAACCTCTACAAACATATCCTCCTTTATGTGATGATAAAGTAACTATATCTTTATCTGTCCCACATAAACTACAGCAATCTATACTAGGTCTAACTCCTAAATAATCTAACATTTTAATTTCAAATATATTTGTAAGTACTAACGGATTAAATCCTTCTTCTATTTTTAATAAAACATCTTTTACTAAACTAAAGAAATCTTCATCACTTTGTCTAACTACTTGTAATGATAAATCTAATATAAATGATGCATAACTTATTCTTTCTAAATCCATCATTGTTTTAGAAAAAGAATTAATTAAATCTACCCCAATTAAAGTAGACAATCCATTTTTTTTATAATAAACATGAAATGTTCCATATACTAACTTTCTACTAACACCTCTAAGTTTACTTTTAAGATTTCTACATCCTTTAGACATAATACCAATAAGACCATATTCACTAGTTAATACATTAAGTATTTTACTAGACTCACTATAATTAGTTTCACTAAGTACTATACCTTCAAAACTTTCTATCTTCACCTAAATCACTTCTTTTTTATTTGTTTTAATAAATTATAATATTTAATATCCCCAGTCTTAATAAATAACTTCCATAATATATCATAATTCATAAAATCACCTCTATTAATATAGTGGTGATTTCTTTTTAAAATTATTCATCTTCTTCTTTTAATCCAAGTTCTAAGAAATATTTTTCTTCATCTCTCCAGTTTTTTAAAGTCTTAACATAAGTCTCTAAGAAAACTTTCTTACCAAGAAATTCTTCCATATCATGACGAGCTCTTGTACCAATCTCTTTAAGCATCGCTCCACCTTTACCAATAATAATCTTTTTAATATTATCTCTATCAACTACTACTAGTACTTGGATATGTACAACTTCTTCATCTTCTTCATAATTTTCTACATAACAAGTTACAGTATGAGGAATTTCTTCTCTAGTCAATTCCATTATTTTTTCTCTAACAAATTCAGCCATTATAAATCTAGTTGTAACATTAGTTAAATCATCTTCTGAGAATATTGCATCCCCATCATCTAACTTTTTCTTAATACAACTAATTAATAAATCAACATTATCATGTTTCATTGCTGAAATTGGAATAATTTCTTCAAAGTCATGTAACTCTTTTAATTTAGCAATATCGCTTAATAATCTTTCTTTGTTTTTTACTTGATCAATTTTATTTAATAATAAGAATATTGGAATACCCTTATCTTTAATTCTATCTAAAATGAATTGATCTCCTTTTCCAAAACCTTTTGAAATATCTACTAAGAATAAAATAACATCAACACCTTCAGTATTGTTATATGCTTTCTTATTCATTAAATTACCTAATTTATGTGTAGGTTTATGTATACCAGGAGTATCAACAAATACTATTTGTGAATCTTTATCATTATAAATTCCTTGAATAACATTTCTAGTAGTACCACTAACATTAGAAGTAATTGCTAACTTCATACCAAGAATACTATTAAGTAAAGTACTCTTTCCAACATTAGGTCTACCAACTAAACTAACAAAACCACACTTCATTATACTAAATCTTCCTCTCCAAATGGATATGGACATAACTCTTCAACTGTATGTTCTACAAAATCTCCATTCTTATTAAAACATCTAATAACACAATCTCTATTACAGTATTCTGATATCATTTGACGACATACAAAACAAGGCATACCAATTGTATTAGATGATGAAGTCATAACATTAATCTCAACTATTTCACCTTTTTTAACACCACAAGTAATAGCATTAAAAATAGCATTTCTCTCAGCACAAGTTCCTGCTCTAGTAGAAGCATCTTCTACATTAACTCCTGCAAAATAAAATCCATCACTAGTCTTTAACACACAAGAAACAGGATAATTAGATATAGGTACATAAGCATGATTATGTAATTCTAATAATTTCTCTTTCATTAAAAATATCCTCCTACAAATTCAATTAATTTTGGTACAAATATAACCAACCCCGTAACAGCAGCAATAATAGCCATCATCAATACTCCAGCACTTGCAGTATCTTTAGCAGCTTTTGCAAGTGGATGAATATCAGGAGATGCTAAATCTACAACATATTCAATCGCCGTATTAAAAAACTCTGCCATTAACATAAATCCAATTAGCACTAAACATACTAACCATTCAATATAATTAATCTTTAAAAAGAATCCAAATACAATAACTAATATTGCTATAAAAGTATGAATCTTAATATTTTGTTCTTTCTTATATGTAGAAGCAATACCTTCAAAAGCAGCTTTAAAACTTCTACTTAATCTCTTCGCATCAAGTGTATTATTATATTCAATCTTTCTTTTCTTAATCCCTAGAAATCCCATACTCTTCTAATACCTCCTCTTGTTTCTTAAACATCACTTTTTCATCTTCTTCAGTCATATGATCATATCCTAACAAATGATAAAAACCATGTACTGCTAAAAAAGATAATTCTCTAAGTAATGAATGACCATATTCCTCTGCTTGACTTTCAGCTTTATCAATAGAAATATAAATATCCCCAAGTACTCTCTCATCACTAGGAAGAACAATACTATCTTCATCTTCTAATGCAAATGTAATAACATCTGTTTCTCTATCAATATTTCTATAAGTTTTATTTAATTCATGAATATATTCATTATCAACAATAATTAAATTAAAACTAACATCATCTAAATTTTCTTTTTTTAAGGCACTATCAAGTACTTTTAATACTGTGTCTAATTCAACAATATCCTTTTCTGTTTGATTAAATAATTCTACTTTATTCATATACTACTCCTATAATAAAACAATAACACACATCAATATAATAATTGATACTATATTTAATACTAATTCACTTTTTAATATACTAGGTATCTTCTCCCATAATTTACATAACCAATAATAAACAAGAAAACCTAAATAACCTCCAAGTAAGTTTAATATAATATCATCTATATCAAATACTCTACCTATAACCATTTGTACTACTTCAATTGAAAAACTTGCAATCAAAGTAAGAATAATAGTTAAAGTAGGTTTATTATTTTTTAAATAAAAACTAATAAATAAACCATAAGGCATAAACATCAACATATTCCCAATAACATTCTTAAAGAATAATCGACTTCCCATATTATATCTAAATATTTCCTTAAATGGAATAAAATTATTAGTAGACCAACTAACATTATCTTGAAAAGTAACTACTTGGAATAAACATAAAATATAAATAATAAATGATAATGCAATAAGCTCTTTGTATAAAACAAAATCTTCTTTCATTTTAATTAAATAAGCAACTCTAAAAGACACTATAATAACGACTGATATTAATATCATAGGCCAAGTATATTGAATCACACCATGTATTGTATTAGATAAACTTAGCATACTATCACTCCCAATCATTTATATCTATCTCTGTAATATCCAAATAGTCTGTAATATCTTCTTCTACTTTAATAAATACTTCTACTATTATTTTACCCTTTTTTTCCTCCTTTTTCAAAACATTTTTACTAATCACTCTAATATCATCACCAAGTCTATTTTTAAGTCTTGATATTGCAATAGAAAAATACTCTTCATCACTACTCAAAACACTATAATTTTTATGAATAATAGATGTCTCTAAATAAGTAGAGAAAAATACACCAATATCAAATAATTTACTATTAAAAAGACCAATTCTTTTAACTTTATAATTATTATATTTATTAAACTTACTATTAAGAAAAATAAATTCTAATCGACTACTCTTATTACCAGTAAACTTCTCTTCAATATATTCTTTTGGTACTTCTAAATTAACTTTATACCAAACTTCTCCAAGTACTTTTCCAACAGAACATCTCTTAGCCATAATTTTATCTTTATTATAGATAAATCCACTAATTAAAATATCTCCTTTTTTTACATAATCATACTTCTTCTTAACAACTTCCCCACTACTAGAAGAAATACTTGTAATCATCGCATCTTTTTTAGAAATAATATGTCTATAATTACATTCATCATCCAAAGAATTAATCTTTCTCTGTTCTACTTTAACAATATATTTACAACCAACTTCTTCTATTTCAATCCACTCTATATCATTCTTTTCTAAAGAAAGAATTTTATCAACTATCTTTTCTTTATCAGAATAACTAACTTTAAAAGAATATTTCTTAATTCCATACTTCTCTAAATCATTATAAATAAGTTCTCTAATCTTACTATTAGAATGAACTACTTCAACAGAAAATATCATTCTACTAAGAAAAATATTTATACCAATACCTAAAATAATAAATAAAAAGATATATACATATCTAATAAAGAAAAATAAATATTTATAAATACCCAAATAAGAAACAATACTAATATCA
>JAZRPV010000056.1:0-20328 GCA_045649455.1 Bacilli bacterium
TGAATAGGAGGAATTAAAAATGAAGAAATATATTTTAAAAATTTAAATGAATATTTTGAACAAGAAATAACTATTGAAGGTTTTGTTGATAATATTCGTGATTTACAATATGTTCAGTTTTTAATTGTTAGGGACACTACTGGCAAAGTTCAAGTAACAATTGAGAAAAATGAGGATAATAGCAAACTAAATGAATTTGTTTCTGGTTTAACTGCAGAAAGCACAGTTAAAATAACAGGAAAATTATTAAAAAATGAAAAAGTAAAACTTAATGGAATGGAGTTAATACCTAACGATATAATCGTAACTAGTAAATGTTTAGAGGAATTACCTTTAAATTATAAAGATAGCAAGTCCGCACTATTAGATACTAGATTAAATTATAGGTTTTTAGACTTGAGAAGCGAAAAAAATATTCTTTTATTTAAAGTTCAAACTTGCATGATTAATGCTATGAGAGAGTTTGTTGTGAAAAATAATTTTACGGAGATCCACACTCCTAAAATTATTAGTGCTGCAAGTGAATCAGGTGCAGAAGTATTTGAAGTAAAATATTTTGACAGAAAAGCATATTTAGCACAAAGTCCACAATTTTATAAACAAATGGCTATGTGTAGTGGTTTTGAAAAAGTATTTGAAATTGCTCCAGCATTTAGAGCAGAAAATTCTAATTCATATAGACACACTACAGATTTTACATCATTCGATATTGAGATGAGTTATATTGAGTCTTTAGAAGAACTTATGAATTTTGAAGAAGATTTATTTATTGCAGGATTGTCAGCAGTTAAAGAAAAATATGGAGAACAAATTAAAAAATTATTTAATGTAGATGTTATTATTCCTACTAAACCATTTCCAAGAATTAAGTTAGAAGAGTTATATAAAGAATTAGAAAAAGAATATGGGTTTACTATGAATTATGAAGATGTAGGGGACATGAATAGTGAATCTGAAAAACTAGCAAGTCGTTATGTTATGGAAAAGTATGGACATGAATTTGTATTTATTACAGATTTTAGTGCGAAGAAAAGAGCTTTCTATCATAAAAGAGAAAATGGTATTCCACAAGGAGCTGACCTTATTTGGAAAGGTTGTGAAACTACAACACTTGCATTAAGAGAACATAGATATGATATACTAGTAGAGCAAGCTAAAGAAAAAGGACTTGGTAAGGACGTTGAATTTTATTTAGAGTTCTTTAAATATGGATGTCCTCCACATGGTGGATTTGCGATTGGCGTTGATAGAATAACTATGTTATTACTTGAAACTGGATCGTTAAAAGAAACTATGTATTTATTTAGAGGACCAAGTAGATTAACTCCATAGGAGGTTATTATGTTAAATGTATTTGATTTATTAAATTTAGATGGTAAGACAGTTGATGAGAAAATAAAAAGATCAATTGATAAGACTAAAGAAGAACTTTCTAATTTAGATACAGAAAGAATGTGTATGGTTTATAGTGGATACTTACTTGATAATTTAAGAAGAGAACATGCTATATGTAGATTAGTTGATACTAATGATTTAGGACTTAATTATCAACATCAATTTATTTTAGTTAATAATGGAGAAAGTCATTATTTAGTAGATTTAACTTATAATCAGTTTGGTGATGATAGTTGGGATAAATTATTAGAAGATGGATATGATCAAGTTGATGATGAGAAATTTTCTAAGTATTTAAAAGTTGTTACTAAACAAGATTCATCTAAAAGTGTAAGAGATGCATTTGATTTAAAAGTGAAAATTAAATAATGTTAACAAAAAAAGGTTGACATATAATTATTTAGTGTTATAATTATGGCAAGTGAGGAGATATAATCAAACAATTTATTATTTGAGAGCTATCTCGGGGGAAACCCTACACGAGCTTTATGCACGGAGTCGCTTTATAGCTGACTGCGTGCTTTTTTTGTCCTTTGCATATGGTCAGTTATAGATTATTAGTGATATAATTCATATAGTAGAGGAGAGTGGTAATATGGCAATTATTGAAGTTAAAAATTTATCAAAGACTTTTAAAGTTAAGTTAAAAGAAAAAGGTCTAAAAGGAAGTTTAAAGTCAATCTTTAAACCAAAATATAAATTAGTAAAAGCAGTTAAAGATGTTAATTTTTCAATTGAAAAAGGTGAGATGATTGCTTTTATTGGACCTAATGGAGCAGGTAAGTCTACTACTATTAAAATGCTAACAGGTATTTTATATCCTGATAAGGGCGACATAGAAGTATATGGACTTGATCCTAAAAAAGATCGTAAGAAATTAGCATATGAGATAGGAACTGTGTTTGGACAAAAAGAACAATTATGGACACATCTTACTCCATATGATAACTTTAAATTCTTTGGAGCAATTTATGATATACCAGATAGTGTAGTAGAAAAGAAAATTGAAGAGTTAAGAGAGTTATTTGAATTAGATGAATTCATTAACACTCCAGTTCGTAATTTAAGTTTAGGACAAAGAATTAGATGTGAAATTGTTGCAAGTTTAATTCATGAACCTAAAGTATTATTCTTAGATGAACCAACTATTGGATTAGATCCAGTAGTTAAAGAAAATATTCGTGCTTTAATTAAACGAATGAATAAAGAATATAAGACTACAATATTTTTAACAAGTCACGATGTTGCAGATATAGAAAAATTATGTAAGAGAGTTATTATCATTAATAATGGAGGAGTAGTTTTAGATGATTCAATGGAAAACTTGAAGTATCATTACTTAAATAAAAAAATTGTTGAAGCTAAAATGAAAGAAAAAGTAAACTTAGATGATGAAGAAGGTATTACAATTTTAAAAGATAAAGGATACAATCTAAAAATCGAAGTTGATACAACTAAACGAAGTGTTGCGGATGCATTAAAATTACTTAATCCAGATAATATTATAGATATCAATATTTCAAATATGCCTTTGGAAGAAATTATTAGTAATATTTATAAAAAGAAAGAGGATTAGTATATGAAGAAATATTTATTTATATATAAATCTGAATTAATGAGTAATTTACAATATGTATTTAATATACTTACTGGTTTTATTGGATATTTTATATTTATATTTGTATTTTTGAATTTATGGCAATATATCTATAGTGATCCTAATGAATTAATTAATGGTTATAGTATGAATCAAATGATTTGGTATGTTATCATTACTGAAATCTTATGGATGAGTTTAGGTGGAAGAAAGTTATGTAGAAAAATTAGTGATGATGTACGTGGTGGGAATATTGCATATAACTTGAATAAACCATATAACTATGTAACTTATAGTCTATTTAGTCATTTAGGTGATGTTACTGTTAAATTTATTATTTATTTTGTACTAGGTATGTTAACAGGATTATTATTTTTAGGAGAGTTTGTAAGTATTAATATATTTGGTCTAATTGGAGTTATTATTTCTTGTATACTTGCAACTGTAATTTCTACATTATTAATTTCTTGTTTAGGATTATTTGCTTTTTATATGGAAGATGCTAATCCATTATATTGGATTTATAGTAAATTTATTTTAATACTTGGAACTATCTTTCCAATAGAGTATTTTCCTAAAGTATTACAACCTATAATTAATATGAGTCCTATCTTTGTAGTTAGTTATGGACCTGCTAAATTATTTGTAGATTTTAGTTGGAGTAATTTATTAGTAATTATTTCTGCTCAAATTATTTATATTTTTATAGCATATTTATTATGTAATATGTTGTATAAGAAAGGGGTGAAGAAACTTAATGTTAACGGCGGTTAAAAATCAAATTAAAATATCTTTTTTATCAGTTAAGTATGCTTTAATGAGAGAAATGTTAAATAAAGTAACATTCTTTACTAATATTATTTTTATGATACTTAATAATGCTGCATTTATTGTTCAATGGATAGTATTATTTGCATTACAAGATAATATTGGTGGTTATACTTTTAAACAAGTTGTTTTACTATGGGGAATAGCTGCTGGAACATATGGAGTAGCGCACTTCTTCTTTAAGAAAGCATTTCATTTATCAGATACAATTAATAATGGTAAATTAGATTCTTTCTTAGTACAACCTAAGAATGTATTGTTATCAGCAATTACTACTGATGTAGATGTTTCTGCAATAGGAGATTTAATTTATGCTTATATAATGTTATTTATATATGATTTTAGTATTACTAGTTTCTTATTATTTACATTATTTATTATATGTGGTGGATTAATTGTTACTAGTATATCTGTTATCTTTTCAAGTTTAAGTTTTTGGTTTAGTAAGAGTGATGTTATTACTGATACTGCTAATAGTTTAATGATTAACTTTGCAACATATCCAGATGGAATATTTAAAGGGGTAGTTAGAGTATTTATGTATACAATTTTACCTGTAGGAGTAGTTAATTATTTACCTGTTAGAATTTTAACAAAATTTGATTTAGGATTAACATTTATTATTTTATCTGTTACTATATTATTTATTAGTTTAGCTTTTATAATGTTTTATAGAGGTTTAAGAAAATATTCATCAAGTAACTTGATGATTGCAAAAATATAGTAATAGGTGAAGATATGAGAAATTTTAGTGATGAAATAATTGGTCAAAGTAGACATCAATTTATTTATGGAGAAAATGGGGAAAGAAGAGAAGGAATACTTAAGGGTATTGTTAATGATAATCCAATAGTTTGTGATGTTAATGAGCCAGGTTCAATCTATTTGGATAATAATTATTTAGTTGGAGGAGAAAGTGTATACCAATTAGATAGTTATAGAAAATTAGCAATTGCAAGAGAACAATTTAGTTTTGCTGTTTGTGGTAAGTTATTAGAAGAAGCATTATCTTTGGATATTAATGCTCGTAGTGATGAATTCTTAAGTAGAATGAATCGATTATTCGTAGATAATGGACAATCAATTGATGATTTAAGTTCTTTAGTTAGAGTTTTAAATCAAACAAGAGATTTTTATAGAGACGGTTATAAAACTTATTTAGAAACAGGAGTATTTCCAAGTCTTGAGGGATTGCCAATTAGATTTATGGAATTAGATTCTTTTATGAATTATTATAAGAAACTATTAAATAATAAATCTTATTTCTCTGTTGTAATTGATCAGCAAAGTCCTATTTCATCATTATCAAAAAGGGCAATAAATGATGTGGTTGGGAAGAGAATTAATGCTGATATTTCTATGAAAGTTGCTTGTCAACCAGATGAATGGGAAACATATTATGATTTAAATGGTCAAATAGTAGAAGCTGTTCATGATTATGGAGTAGTTGAATTAGATGATTCATTAAGTCAGTATGTTAAAAAAAGAAGAATTGAAAGAATGGGTGAATAACCCGTTCTTTTTTTGTAGTAATAAAAAAAGAATGAGTATTATATGAATAGGAGGGATATATGAATATTGAAAAGTATAGTGTTAGGATGTTTGAGGATATTAAACATATTGATGAATTTGGAAATGAATATTGGGAGGCAAGAGAACTTCAAGGGTTATTAGGGTATAAAGAGTGGCGTTGGTTTTTTAATGTTATAGAGAAAGCACAAATTGCATGTTTACAAAGTAATAATGATGTTAATTGCCATTTTGGAGTTTACTCCAAAATCGTAAAAGCTGGTGCAACATCAAAGAATATTATTGATTATAAATTAAGTAGATATGCTTGTTATTTGATTGTTCAAAATGCAAATCCTAAATTAGAAATTGTTGCATTAGGTCAAACATATTTTGCAATTCAAACTAGAAAAATGGAATTAACAGAAGAAGAGTATTCTAAATTAAGTGAAGATGAAAAAAGAATTTATAGAAGACAAAGAACAAGAGATGGTAATAAATCGTTATATAAACTTGCAGTTGCTAAAGGTGTGAAAAACTTTGATAAATTTACAAATGCTGGATATAGAGGTTTATATAATGGCGAAACTGCTGATGATATTGCTAAAAGGAAAAATCTTAGGTATAGAGAGGAGATACTTGATCATATGGGAAGTGCAGAACTAGTTGCAAACGAATTTAGAATTGTGCAAACAGAAGAACTATTAGAGCGTCAAAAAGAAAAAAGTGAAAAAATTGCAAGTGATACACATTTTAGAGTTGGTAGAGAAGTTAGAGATACTATTAAAAGATTGGGTAATACTATGCCTGAAGATTTACCAACTCCTAAAAAATCTATAAAGGATTTAGAGAAAGAAGAAATAAAGAAAATTAAGTAAAAATATGTTATATTATTAATAGGTGATTTTATGAAGAATAAAAGATTTAATTATATGGGAGCTATTGGTATTATTTTATATGTAATTATTACTTTGATAGATCGTGTTATTTTAAAATTACCTGATTTAATTTATATAGTTAGTTTATTAATAGCATTAATATTTGTTATTATTGGTATTGTTTTAGATAAGAGGAAGAAGTAATGAAAAAGTATAAAGATATAAATGATGAGTTTGAAATGCATAGTAAGTTGAATTTACCTTTTAATGAGAAAGCATTCAATGTTGGTAATTATTTGCTTAGAAATAATAAAAAAGAGTTAGAAAGTGATGGAGATATTTCTATTTCAACTTATAAAATTGTAGTAGATGGATGTAATATTCCTTTATATGTTTTTATTCCTAAAAATATAGAGTGTTCTAAAGCAATGCTTTATATACATGGTGGAGGATTTGCATATAAAGGATATTTTAAACATTATAGATTATGTAGAAGATATGCATTAGAGGGAGAATGTGTTGTAGTTTATGTTGATTATAGATTACTTCCTAAATATAAATTTCCTTGTGCAGTACATGATTGTTATGAAGCGTATAAATGGATAATTGATAATAATGAAATGTTAGGTATAGATAAGAATAAGATTATAGTAGGTGGAGACTCTGCAGGAGGATGTTTATCTTGTGATGTAGTTAGAAGTGCTTATTTAGATAAAAATATTATGCCTAGTTTAGTATTACTTTTATATCCTGGGTTAGATAAAAGATCTAATACTAATTCAATGAATGAATTATATGATAGTCCTATTTGGGATAAAAAATCTAATAAAAAGATGTGGGAATTATACTTAGGAGATAGTCATTATGTTTCTCCTGGGGAATTAGATGATGTAAGTTATTTTCCAAAAACTTATGTTGAAGTATGTGAATTTGATTGTTTAAAAGATGAAGGAATTTTATTTGCAAATAAACTTAAGAGTTGTGGAGTAGATGTTTATTTAAAAGAAACTAAGGGAACAATTCATGGTTTTGATATAAAACCTTGTGCAACTACTGAAGATGCAATTAAAGAAAGAATTAATATGATTAAGGTGATTTAATGGGAAGAAAATGGAGAAAACTTGATAATACTGCAAAAATATTTTCTATGGAAGATTATACAAATAATAATACATTTAGATTATCTGTTGTCTTAAAAGAAAAAATTAATCCAAGTTATTTAAAAGATGCTGTTATTAGAACTTTAATTGATTATCCAAGTTATAAAGTAAGAATAAGAGCAGGTTTCTTTTGGAATTATTTTGAGAAGAATGATAATGATGTAATTATTGAAGAAGAAACAGAAATGCCTTGTCAAAGTATTAATTTTGTTATGAACAATGATTATTTGTTTAAAGTAACTTATTTTGATAAAAAGATAAATGTAGATATGTGTCATATGCTTACTGATGGTATGGGTGGAACTATATTTATAAAAAGTATTATTTATAATTATTTAAATATTGTTAAAGATATGGATTTAAAAGTAGAAGATAAATATTATGATGCTGGATATGGAAGAGATCAATATTTAAGAAGATATGATAAAAGTATGTTTTCTGTTGATAAGAGTAAACATATATTTTTAATAAAAGATAAATATGATATTAATGTTAATAAAACATATCATTATATTATAGACGTAGATTTATTTAAGAGTGTTAGTAAGAAATATGGAGTATCTATTACTGTGTTACTTACAACATTATATGTAATGGCTTTATATAATACAGTTTATGATAAAAATAGTAATAAAGATATTTATATAAATGTACCTGTTGATATGAGAAAACATTTTAATGTATATGCTTTTTCTAATTTTTTTACTTGTATGGATATAAAGAGTAATGTTAATATAGGAGAGGTTAGTTTTGATAAGATACTTAACCAAATAAAAGGAGAATTTGCTAATAAACTTAAGATAGAAAATTTAAAGGGATATTTAAGTAGAGATGTTAAATTAGGAAATAATGTTGCAATTAGATTAGTACCTTTATTTATTAAGAAACCTGTTATGAAAGTATTAGAAAAAGTAGTTAGAAGAAGTACTACTACTATGTCTAATATTGGACCTTTTAAGGTTGATGAAAGATATGAAAAATATATTGATAATGTATTAGTAGTAGTTAATCCTGGTAATATACAAAAAGTTAAATGTACAGTTTGTTCTTATAAGAATAAACTTAATGTTACTATTAATAGTAATTTAATAGATGATAAATTTGAATTAGAATTTAATAGGTTATTAGAAGAGTATATTGGTAAAATAAAAGTAGAGAGTAATGTTAATTAGAGGTGAATATGTTATACCCAAAATCATATAAAAAGAAAAAAAGAAAAGTTGTTAAAGAACAATTTAAAGTGATAAAGTCTGATACTAAAAGTTTTTTTAAATCATTTAAAAGTTTTAAAGAGTTTATTAGATATTTAAGTAAGAAATTTCATTTTTAAATTAGTTGGTAGGAGGTTCTTATGGAGTTAGTTGATATTGATAAAGAGATACATGCTTGTAGTAAGTGTATGGATATGATTGAGAAATTTCCTAATAGTAAGACAGTGTCTATTGGATGTGATAATCGTATTGTTATATTAGGTGAAGCTCCTGCTAATAATGGATGGCGTAAGAGTGGTGTTGCTTGGTATGATGTTAATCATAAACTTTTACCATCTGGAGTGGTTATGCAAAGATTGCTAGATATAGTTAATATTAAATTAGAAGATATTTATTTTTTAGAAGCTATTAAATGTTATCCTGTAGATAGAAAATTTCTTAATAAATGTAGTTTGAATTGTAGAGGTTTTTTATTTAAACAATTAGAAGTAATTAAACCTAAAGTAATTCTTTCTTTAGGAGATGCTGCTACTAAGAGTGTACTAGATATAAAATATTCTAAATTTAGTGAGGTTGTTGGGAAGAGATTTTTAGTTAATGATATGACTATTATTCCTATATATCATCCATCTCCAATTAATCCTAAAAGTTATAGTGGTAATGTAGATATATTTAGAGAGTTAGGTGATTTATTATGAAAAGAATGAATGTTATTGTAGTATTTGATAAAGAGTTAAAGAATGTATTAATGTGTAAGAGAACAAAAGAACCATATAAAGGACTTTATAATTTAGTTGGTGGTAAGATCGAAGATGATAATTCATTAGAAGAAGCATATCGTGAATTAGAAGAAGAAACTGCAATTAGTAAGAAAGATATTTCTATTGAACATTTTATGGATCTTACTTATATAAAATGGGATATGGAATTAGAAGTTTATTATGGTGTATTAAAACATGATGTTACCTTAGTAGAAGAAGTTAATAAATTAGAATGGATTAGTTTAGAAGAAAATTTCTTTGATATGAATAAATTTGCTGGAGAAGGAAATATTGGTCATATGATTAAAGAAATTATGATTGATATGGAGAAGTAAAATGATAAGATTAGATAAAGTTTTATTAGAAGAAAAAGAATTATTATTTAGATTATTACAATTTGCTTTATATGATGGTAGTTTATATAATACTAATAAAATAGGAGAAGATGGATTATTTCCTTATAAATGGTTTGATAATTATTTTACTGATGATGATAGAGATGCTTTCTTTATTAGAGAAGATGATAAGATAGTTGGATTTGTAATGATTAATCAATTTATGAAGAAATGTGATAATGGTCATAGTGTTGCAGAGTTTTTAGTACTTCCTGAATATAGAAGAAATCATATAGGTAAAAAAGTAGCTTATTTAGTATTTGAAATGTTCCCTGGAAATTGGGAAGTAGAACCGATAGAAGAAAGTAATGAAGCATGTCGTTTTTGGGAAAATGTTGTTGTAAATTATACTAATAATAAATTTAGTTTTTCTGATGGTATATATGTATTTAAAAATCACTCTTAGGAGTGTTTTTTATTTGAAAAATAATATTTTATTAGGAAAAATTAAGTACTTATGTTATAATAAAACCTGTCAGTTGAATTGTACAGGAGTAGATATGGCTAATGATATATTTAGAAGAGTAGAGAAAAAATATTTATTAACTAGAGATGATTATGAATCATTGATGGATAGAATATGGTTTTATATTAAAGAAGATACTTATTATAAAAGTAATATTTCTAATATATATTATGATAGTTGTGATAATGAATTAATTATAAATTCAATTGATAAACCTGTATTTAAAGAAAAAGTGAGAGTTAGAAGTTATGTTACTCCTAAGAATGATAATGATGAAGTGTTCTTAGAAATTAAGCGTAAGTTTAAAGGAGTAGTAGGGAAAAGAAGAGTAAAACTAACTTTAAAAGAGTTTTATGATTTTGTAGATAATAGAAAATATAAAGATAGTCAGATATTTAGAGAATTACATTATATATTTGATTTTTATAAGTTACAACCAATGATGTTTGTTGGTTATGATAGATTAAGTTATAAAGGTAAAGAAGATGAAAATCTTCGTATTACATTTGATTCTAATTTAAGAAGTAGAGTTGATGATCTTAGATTAGAATTAGGTGATCATGGAGAGAAATATTTTGATGAAGACATGTATATTATGGAGATTAAAACATTAGGGGCTATGCCTTGGTGGTTAGTAGATGCTTTATCAGAATTAAAAATATATCCAAGTTCTTTTTCTAAGATTGGAAAAATATATAGTAAAAAGTTGGAGGTAGAAAATGTTAAATAGTATTTTTAATGGGACAAGTAGTTCTATCGAATTTACATCTATAATGATTGGGATTACATGTTCTATTGTATTAGGATTAATAGTTGCATTTACTTATAGATCTACTGGTAAATATAGTAAGAATTTTTTAATAACATTAACAATGCTACCAATGTTAGTAGAAGCAGTAATTATAATGGTTAATGGTAATTTAGGAACTTCTGTTGCAATACTTGGTGCATTTAGTTTAGTTAAATTTAGAAGTTTACCTGGAACATCAAAAGAAATATTATGTGTGTTTTTTTCAATGACAATTGGACTTGCTTGTGGAATGGGACATGTATTTTATGCAGGTATTGTCACTTTAATTGGATGTTTCTTAATAATTATTTTAAGTAAAATTAATGTGTTTGAGTTTAATGGTTCAGTTAAACAATTAAAAATTATTATGCCTGAAAATTTAGATTATACAGATGTATTTAATGATATATTTAAGAAATATACTAAGAAGGCTGATTTAGATAAAGTTAAAACAACTAATATGGGAAGTTTATTTGAACTTACTTATAGAGTTACATTAAAACCAAAAACAAATGAAAAGAAATTTATTGATGATTTACGAATAAGAAATGGAAATTTAAAAGTAGTATTATCACAAGGATTAGAGGATAAAGATTTATAGACAACTGAGGTTGTCTTTTTTTTGTGTTTTTTGTTATAATTAAATAAGATAGGTGTATAGATATGGTAAATAATTTTGGTGAGAAAATTTATACTGTTCCCATTAATGATCAAGGACTTAATTTGTATGTTAGATTGGGTGATGATAAAGTAACATTTGGTTATGACCAAAATGTTAATTTTTTGATGCCTGTTACTAAGGTTGTTGAAGAAGAGGGAAATATAAATGTATATTTATTTACTAAGAAATTAATTGAAATTAAAGATGGAATTATTCAACATATGAATCATATTACTTCTACTGAACTTAGAAATATAAGTATGATGTTAGATGGAATTGATGATGGTACTTATACTAATAATGAAGCTCATTTTAGAAGAAAAGTAAATGTAGATGGAGAAAGTACTAAGACTGAGTTACATACTCATTTGATAGAGATTCTTGATTCTAAAAGATTTTTAGATTTAGTAGAAAGATTTAATGGATATGTTAGGTTGAATGAACAAGGTATGTTTGATTTTAGAAGTGGTAATGCTTTTACTATTGGAGAGATTAAAAATTTACCTGGACTTTATGATTTAGTTTTAAGTCAATTAGAAATACCTATTACAAGAGCGGGTAGCTTTGAAGAATTAGAAGTAAAAGTTGCCAATAGAACAAGATTGTTATTAGATGTTGCAGATACATTTGGTAATGAAAGAGGACTAGGTGATATGTTAGAAGCTAGAATTTTAGTTACTAAAGTATTACTTAGAGATTCATTATGTTTCTTAAGAGATAATGATGTTAAATATGTAGAAGTTAGTCATTCTAATATAAAACTTATTAAAGGAATATTAGATAGTTTAGATGATACTTTTTATAATGATATAGATGGTATTGATTTTAAGTTTTTAGCAAGTTCTAGTAGATTAAGACCTGCTAGAGATTTTAGACAAAGTTCTAGACATTTAGATGAAGCATTAGAGAGTGGTCATATAATTGGGTTTGATTTAATGGGACTTGAAAATAGATTTAGTAGTGCTGATTTAGATGATAGTTATAAAGATTCTATTTATAATAAATTATTACCAATGGTTGGAGTATTAAATAAATATGATAAAAGTGTATTAAGACTTCATTCAGGAGAGTTTGCCAATACGGAGACTAATACAGAAAATATATTAGAAACATTAGTTAGAATTTGTAATGATTTAGGTATTAATATACCTCCACCAGAAGTTAGAGTTGGACATGGATTACATATAGAAGAAAATAAAAGATTAGTAGATTTACTTAGATTATTTGATTGTATAGTAGAAGTTAATGCTAGTAGTAATTTTGCTTTAGGACATGTTAAAGATTTAAGAGAAATACCATATCAATTTTATTTAGATAATGGTATTAGAGTTGTTTTAAGTACTGATGGAGGCGGATTCTATAGTACAAGTAATGGACAAGAAAAAATGATTGCATCTACTTTTGTGGATGTAGAAGATTTAGAAAAGATTTTAGAGAGTGATAGAGATATTTACTCAAGAAAGGCAGGGGAAGTTATTCATGAAAAAAGAGTCGGAAGATAAGTTTGTTGAAATTATACATAGAGATGGAAATGACGATATAATTAAAAGTCAAATTCCACCAGAGTTTCAAGATGAAGTTTTAAATTATACAATTAATGGGGAATTATTAGATAGTAGAGGGAAAGTATTATATGATTTAACTGCTATTAGAATTCATATGATAGATTTTGGTTTTGATGATTTTGATAAAGATGTTTATGATTATGTACAGGATCAAATTGAAAAGACTAGAGAAGATATAGATGATGGTAAAGATTTAGAAGCAGCTGCAAGAGTTATATGTATGCAGTTGGTACTTGGTATTGAAGTTCATATGGCAAGTGTGGTTAGTGAAATAAGAAATGGAAAAGTTGCTTTACCAGAAGAATTTAATTCAGATGTTGTTAAAAGAGTTATTAGTGAAAGATTATTAAATGAAGAAGATGAAAATAGAAATTTATTAGATGATAAGACATTTAATCCAGGTGGAGAAGATGCAATGAGATTGTTTAGGGGGAAGAAGTAATGAAAGAACTTGCGGAAGCACTTAGACGATTTACTAATAACGAGAATGCTAGAATTATTGATGATTTAGTTAGTTTAATTATTGATAATGAGATTGATGATATAGATGAATTAAAAGAATTAGAAGAGAGTAATTTTATAAAAGGATTAACTCTTGAGAATAAAGCTAGTCAAGCATATTTAAGTATGATTAAAGATGTTTATAAATTTGATAATATGAATACTTTACAAATAAATAGATTGGATGATCTAAAAGACTTTTATAATAGTAGTCATAATATAGAAGATAAGATATTATATCTGATTAAAATGTATGATTTATTACATTATCAATTAGCTTTTCCTTTCTGTGCTTATAGTTTAATTATTAAGTCTAGATTGTAGTAATTATTTTATATTAATTGGAGTGATTTTATGAAGAGAATAAATTTTAATATTAAAGATAGAAAAATGTTATATGGAATATTATGTATAGTGTTAGTATCAGTATTTACTTTAACAATTGCATATGCAGCATTAAACGCAGTATTAACAATTCAAGGTAGTGCACAAGTAACATCTGCTGATTGGGATATACATTTAGCGAACCCTAAAGTTATAAGTGGAAGTGCAACAACCAATGCACCAATAATAAAAACAAGTAGTACAATGGATTTCTCTACAACATTAAATATGCCAGGAGATTTCTATGAATTTACTGTTGATGTTGTAAATAGTGGATCAATTGATGCGATGATTGAGAATGTTATAAAGAATCCTGAATTAACTACAGAACAAGCAAAATATTTAAAATACGAAATTACTTATCAAAATGGTGAATCAATTACAACTAAACAAACTTTAAGTCATGGGACAACTATGCCTATTAAGGTTCGAATTGAATATAGAAAAGATTTAATAGCGAGTGATTTACCAACAGGACAAGTGGTATTAGATTTATCATTAACACTTGAATATATTCAGAGTGATGGGACAGGTACTAGTGTTCCAAATAATGGTGTAGGTGGATCTAATGTATCTGCAAATGGAGATATTAATGATATTGGTACTATTGTAACAATAGGAGATCAACAATTCTATACAATTGGTACTGAAGGAGATAATGTAAAACTACTTTCAATGATGAATATTACTATAAGTGATAAACCAGTTCAAAATTCTAATATTAACCCATCTGCATATTCAAGTGTTGGTGTTGAATATTCTGGAAGTACTGCAGAAGTTTATGTAAACAATTATAAAACTTCATTAGAAAATGATTATGGTTTAAACATAATAGAAGCAAGACTTATTACTATCGATGAGTTGGTTAATGATAAAATTGGTTGTAATAAAGAAAATCGTACATGTATAAATGCTCCTGAATTTATTTATTCAACATCATATTGGGTTGGTTCTGCTTCTGATACAACTGATTTTGTTTGGTATGTGTTTTTAGATGGACATATTGGTGGTAGTATTTATAGTAATCGTCGTAGTCAAGGTATTCGTCCTGTTATAGTTATTTCAAAATCTAATTTCTAGAAATTATGTTTATGTAAAAAGAAGAAATTTTCTTCTTTTTTTATTGAGTTTTTTTTATTGTAATTATATAATTAATAGGCACGGAAAAAGAGGGATAAAATGGATAAATTTAATAGTATTAAGAGAGCGAGTATATTTGGTGTTATTGGGAATATCTTTTTATTAATTATTAAGTTATTAATAGGACTTGTTACTAATAGTCAAGCGATGATTGGGGATGCATTAAATAGTGCTGGAGATATCTTTGCTTCAGTAATGACTTTTATTGGAAATAAGATTGCTAGTAAAGGATGTGACGATGATCATAATTTGGGTCATGGTAAAGCAGAATATATTTATTCAATGTTTATAAGTATTATTATGTTTATGATGACTTATGGAATTATTTCTGGATCAATTAAATCTTTCTTTCATCCAGAAAAATATATATTTTCTTGGGGATTAATTGTTGTATGTTTAATTACTATTTTAGTAAAAAGTATATTATATATTTATACTAGAATTTTATATAAAAAATATAATAATTTATTATTAGATGCGAATAGTAAAGATCATAGAAATGATTGTTGTCTTACATCATTAAACTTAATAGCTTGTGTATTTAGTTTAAATGGAGTTTATTTTGTAGATGGTATAGTTGGTATACTTATTGGTATTTGGATATTTATAAGTGCATTTGAAATATTTAAACAAAGTTATGATGTATTAATGGATAAATGTATTAGTGATGATACTAAGAAAAAAGTGTATGAAATTATTGCGAGACATAAAGAAATCAAAAATGTTATTCATTTTAATTCAACTCCAGTAGGGTATCAATATCAAATATCATTTACTATCTTTGTAGATGGTAATATGAGTACTTTTGATAGTCATAAAATTGCAAATGATTTGGAAAAAGAAATTGATAAAGAAATAGATGAAGTTTTCTTAACAGTTATTCATGTTAATCCTATAGAAATAGATTAGACAACCTTGTTGTCTTTTTGTTTTTAAGATATAATTATTATGTTTTTAGGAGTGATATTATGTTAGATGAATTAGTTTTGGAATATAATAAATTACAAAAGAAGTATGGTGATCCTTCGCTTGACTCTATTACTTTTGGTGGATGTAAAAATAATCCGGATATTTGTTTTGTATTTATGAATCCTACTGCTAGAAATATTACTTCTAGTAAAGAATGGACTGGTATTAAATCTCCTTGGGTTGGAACTAAAAATGTATGGGGATTTTTTCAAAAAATTGGTTTTATAGATGAAGAGATGCTTTTAAAAATTAAAAGTATGAAAGGAAAAGATTGGACACCTGAATTTGCAGAGAGTGTTTATAAGATGATTGAGAAAAGAAAAATCTATGTTACTAATTTAGCTAAATGTACACAGTTAGATGCTAGATACTTAGATGATTCAGTTTATAAAAAATATTTAAAATTATTTTATAAAGAAATGGAAATTGTTAATCCAAAAGTTATTGTGTTATTTGGCAATCAAGTGTCTTCTATTGTACTTGGAGAAAATATTTCTGTATCGCAAGTACGTAAGAAGAGTTTTATGTTAAAAAAGAAATTTAAGTGTTATCCTGTATATTATCCTGTTGGAAATGGAATATTTAATATGGATAAGGCAATTGAAGATATTTTATATATAAAAGAAATTGAAAATGTGTTATAATTTTCATAGTTAAGGAGTGAGACGATGAACGAAGAGTTTGACTTAAGAAAGAAAAGAATAAGTATTTTAGAAAATTATGGAGAGAATTTTTTAGATAAAGATTATATTACAAATCCAGCGATTGGTAGAGATGAACAAATTAAAAATATGCTTTTAATTTTATTAACACCTGATAAGAGTTGTGTATTAGTTGGTAAACCAGGTGTTGGTAAAACTGCTATAGTTGAAGGTCTTGCTTATCATATAAAAAATGGGACAGTACCTGATAAATTAAAAAATTATCAAGTTATTAGAGTTAATACATCTGCATTACTTGGAGAAGATCCTGTTACTGGTGAAGCTAAAGTACAAACTTTATTAGATGAATTAAAAGATAAGCATAATTTGATTTTATTTATAGATGAAATTCATACTTTAATGGGAACTAAGGGTGAAGCACTAGACTTTGCAAATATGTTTAAGCCTGCTCTTGATCGTGGGGATATTAAAGTTGTTGGTGCAACTACTACAGAAGAGTATGAAAGATATATCTTAAGAGATAAGGCTTTTGTTAGACGTTTCCAAAAAGTAGATGTTGCAGAACCTACTAGAGATGAAAATATTATGATTTTAATGGGAACTCTTCCTAAGATTGAAAAGAGAACTGGTGCAACTATGAAATATACTTCATATGTTAAGAGATTAATGATGGAGTTTATTACTGATATTACTAGTGAATATAAAAGAATTTATGAAATTGGATCTAGATATCCGGATGTATCTTTAACAATAGTACAAGAAGCTTTTTCACATGCTTTATTTGATAATAGAACAGAAGTTGAAGTTAGAGATTTTAGAAAAGCAATTTCAAGTAGTAAGAATATTTATCCAGATGTAATTACTAAGTCAATGCCAGAGTTTGATAAGAAGTTTGCAGAGCAAATTGAACTTGAAAATCAAGGTATGACTTATGAAAGACTTGACGATGATTTTGTCGAATAAAAGGAATATGTTTGTCATATTCTTTTTTTTTGTATATAATGGTATTAGATTGAAGATTTAAGGAAGGAGTAATTTCAGTCGAGCGCCAGGACCCCAGAGGTTGACGAGGTTAGTAGTTTTCGAAATATTCGGCGGGTGCTACTACGGAAGAAGTGATTCGTAAGGTATATTTAAAAAGTAAAATCAAAATTACAACAGAAGATATGCCGCCACTATATTGTTTTTATAATGGAGGAAAATACAAAATGTGTGGAATTGTCGGATATAGAGGAGAAAAGCAACCAAAGGATATTTTAGTTGATGGATTAAAATGTCTAGAATATAGAGGATATGATTCGGCAGGGATTGCTTTAAAAGAAAACGATAAATTACAAATAATTAAGAGTGTAGGAAAGATTCTTAATTTAGAAGATAAAATAAATAAAACAAAACTTTTAGATAGTCATATGGGAATTGCTCATACTAGATGGGCAACTCATGGAGGAGTTAATGAAGATAATGCTCATCCCCATATGGTTGGAAATACTGTTTTAGTTCATAATGGTATTATTGAAAACGCAAGTGAACTTAGAAAAATGTTAATTGATGAAGGTGTTGTATTTAATAGTGAAACTGATACAGAAGTAGCTTGTGCCTTAATTAATAAATATTATGATGGAGATGGAGTTAAAGCTATTGAAAAAGCGACTAAAGAGATTGTAGGATCTTATGCCTTTGCAATTATGTTTACTGATAGTGATAAACTTTATGCTACAAGAAAAGATTCACCACTTATTATTGGATATGGTGAAGATAAAGAATTTTTTATTGCGAGTGATATAGCTGCTATTATTAGTTATACTAATAGATATATTTTACTTGAAGAAGGTGAAATAGTTGAAATTAGTGATGATATAAAAGTAGTTAAAAAAGGGAAAAAAGTTAAAAAAGAAGTTTTAGTTACTGATTTAGAAGCTGATTCAAAAGATAAATGTGGATATGCACATTATATGTTAAAAGAAATTATGGAAGAGCCTGTTGTGTTAGAAAAAACACTTAAGCCTTACATAGATGATATTGATAGTTTACCTGATTTAACTGAATATGAAGAAGTACATGTTGTTGCATGTGGTTCTGCAATGTATGCAGGTATGATTGGTAAAACATTATTAGAAGAAAATTCTTGTATTAGAGTTACTTGTGAAATTGCCAGTGAATATCGTTATAAGAAAGTATTCTATGATAGAAAAACTTTAGTAATTTTAATTTCTCAATCAGGTGAAACAGCAGATACAATTGCTGCTATGAGAAAAGCTCATCAATATGATGTTGATACATTAGCAATTGTTAATGTTAAGACTTCTACTATTGCAAGAGAATCTGATAGACAAATATTTATTGAAGCTGGACCTGAAATTGCAGTTGCAACTACAAAAGCTTATATTTTACAAGTTGCAATTATGGCATTATTAAGTTATAGAGTGGCTTATTCTCGATATGAAACAGAAAACATTTCTGATGAAATTAAAATGCTTCCTAGACTTGTTAAAGAAGTATTAGATAGAAGAGATGACTTCTTAAAAATTGCAAAACAAATTAAAGATAATGAACATGTATTCTTTATTGGTAGAAAAGTAGATTATGCAATTTCATTAGAAGGAAGTTTAAAATTAAAAGAAGTTTCTTATATCCATAGTGAAGCTTATCAAGCAGGGGAATTAAAACATGGAACTATTTCATTAATAGATAAAGATTTACCAGTTTTTGCAATTATTACTGATAGTGATATTAAAGATAAAACTTTATCTAATTTAGAGGAAGTAAAATCACGTGGTGCGAAAACAATAGTTGTATCTAATGAAAAGATTGAAGGATATGATTTAGAAGTTGTTGTTCCAAAAATTTCAAGTTATTTCCAACCAATACTTGTTGTTCCTTGTTTACAACTTATTGCATATGAAGTTGCAAGACTTAGAGGTTGTGATATAGATAAACCTAAGAATCTTGCAAAGAGCGTAACAGTAGAATAATAAAAGCACGATTATCGTGCTTTTTTTGTGCTAAAATATAAATGCAACCGATATTTGTCAAAAAACAACTATAAATTGGTAGTTCGCAACTAAGATATCTAATATGATTTTTGTAGAAAGGAGAGAAAATATGTTAAGTGAAAATTTAAAAAAGATTAGAAAAGATAATAATTTATCACAAGAACAATTAGCAGAAAAATTAGGAGTATCTAGACAAAGTGTATCTAAATGGGAAAATGGAGAAGCATATCCAGAGATGGATAAAGTATTACAATTGTGTAAAATGTTTAATTTAAATATTGATGAATTATTAAATCAAGATATTAAAGAAGTTAATGAAAATAAACAAAGAAAAATTTATGTTGATAAATACGTAGGGGATTTTTTAGATTATATTACTAAAGTAATTAATTTATTTAGTAGTATGAAATTTAGAGATATAGTTAAATGTTTAATTGAGCAATCAATTATTGGATCTATTATA
>JAZRPV010000057.1:0-18780 GCA_045649455.1 Bacilli bacterium
CGAAAAATCCTACCTATAAATCTACCTATCTTCTTCATATATCTCTTCCTCGTTTATTTCTTCTTCTTCATAGTCAGCTTCTTGTTTAGGTTTTAATTCATCAATTAACATCATTCTTACATCATCCAAAGTTAAGTTGTATAACATTTCTCCTTTTAAAGCTATTGATACTCTACCAGTTTCTTCTGAAACAACAATACATATTGCATCAGTCTCTCCAGCAAGTCCAAGTGCTGCTCTATGTCTTGTTCCTAATCTTCTGTTTAATTTAGGACTGCTACTTGTTGGGAATACTGCTCCAGCACAAGTAATTCTATCTCCTTGAATAATAACTCCACCATCATGTAATGGGTTTCCTTCATAGAAAATAGCTATTAATAAATCACTAGTTAAATCTGCATAAATCTTTTTAGCTTTATCAATATAGTTTCCTAAACTAATATCTCTTTCAATTACCATTAATGCACCAATCTTATCTTTTCTAAGATAATCAATAGCATTAACCATTTCATAAACCATTCTTTCACGCTCATCAACTGTTAACACTTTATGACGACCAAGTAATTGACTACGTCCAAGTTGTTCCAAAATATTTCTAATTTCTGGTTGGAATACAACTATTAATGCTATAGGTCCCCATTGAATAATATAATCAAGTAATACACCTATAGTAACAAATCCAAATATATCACTTATAATTGCAAGTAATAATATAAAGAATACTCCTTTAAATAATAAAGTTAATTTAACATTATTTTTT
The DNA here is from genome assembly GCA_045649455.1 of Bacilli bacterium. GTDB lineage: Bacteria > Bacillota_I > Bacilli_A > RF39 > UBA660 > JAEDES01. The sequence continues at coordinate 761 of JAZRPV010000057.1, forward strand.
AAGTTATTTAATATAAAATAAATAATCAACCATACTAAACATATATCAACAATATTACGTATGATTGATATAATATCAGTCATTGTAATTGACATTACATCCTCTCCTTTTAGTACTTAATAGTATACACAATTCATAATAAATAGTAAAGATTAGTCATCATCAAGTAACTCTTCTACTTGACCTCCACCAATCGCATAAACAACACTTGCGTTTTCTTCAACAGGTTCATCATCTTCTAAATCAACTTCTCCTTCTGGAGATTGTTCAGCAGGAGCCTCACTAGCAGCCACATCAGCAGCAGCTTGTTGTACTGCTTCATTATTTTCCGCAGATTGAGTAACATTATTTTGTAATGATTTTTGAGCCTCTTCCGCAGTAAGTGGCTTATCATCACCAACAGAAGCATGTTTCGATGCAAAATCTTCTCCCTGTTTCTTCTCATCTAAATATTTTTCTCCCATATATCCAATACAAGAGCAAATTAAAATAGAGCATACAATAGAAACCGCAATATATACTGGACCATCTAAAACATCTCTAAAAAATACTATTACGAAATCCATTAATCCACCTCTATTCTCAATATATATGATAACATTTTAAATAAAATTTATCAACCTATCTAAAAAAAGAAATAAAAAAACTTATCTTAATGATAAGTCTTTTTTTTCTTACTTTCTTCTCTTGTTTTTGCCATTACTTTAGCAGCTTTATTCTTAGATGCAACACCAACTAATTTATTTTCACATACTTTTCCATTAATAGAAAAATCTATATGTTTACTTTCAGGATCAGAACTTCTTAAAGTAACACTTAATCTATCACCAATATAATAATCATCTTGACCACCTAATGATAATAGTGAGAACGTTTCAGGATTATATTCATAATCACCAGGTAAGTATTTAGGTCTAACTCTACCTTCAATCATACTATCTAATTGAAGTTGAATTCCTTTATCACTTAATCCAATAACAGTTGCTTCAAACTCTTGTCCAACAAATTGTTGCATGTATTTAGCACATCTTCTATTAAATACTTCCATTTCAGCTTCATCAGATGCTCTTTCCATCTTAGATGAATGATAACATATTTCAGGAATTCTAGTTTCCCATTTTCTTTGATTACGTTTCCAATTTTCAGGATCCATTAAACAATCTTTTACAATTCTATGAACAGTTAAATCTGGATATCTTCTAATTGGAGAAGTAAAATGACAATAATTTTCTTTAGCAAGACCATTATGTCCTATATTTATATGACTATATTTTGCTCGAGACATACAACGTACTAATGAAAGTGATAACATATTTGCTAAATTACCAGTATTTCTAATGTGTTCTGTTAACTCTTGTAGAGCTTTCTTATTAGAACATAATTCATCAGCTCCATATTTATCAAAAGAATATCCAACAGCATCTAATAAATTTAAGAAGTTTAACATTCTTTCTTCATTCGGAACATCATGAACTCTATGAACCACTGGAGAACCATTCTTCTCTAACATTTCATCTACATTTTCATTTGCAAGCAACATAAACTCTTCAATTAAATTTTCCCCAACATCTTGAACTCTTAAATCAATACCACTTAAAATTCCATTTTCATCAAGAACAATTTTTAACTCAGGTCTATCAAATTCAACAGCACCCTTCTTTATTCTATTTTTACGAAGAATTAAAGCCAATTTATTAAGTTCTCTCAATGTATCAGCATGTTCACTATATTCATCAGGAATAACCCCATCTTTTAAAATTCCATTAACTGAATCATAAGTCATCTTAAGTTTCGAATTAATAACACTTAACCAAATATTTCTATTAACAACATGTCCATTCTTATCAACTTCCATAATTACAGACATTGCAAGTCTATCCACATTAGGATTTAAAGAACAAATTCCGTTTGAAATTTGATGTGGAAACATAGGTAAAACTTTTCCACCTAAATATGAACTAGTACCCTTTCTTCTAGCATCTTTATCAAGTGGAGAATCCCAAGGAATGTAATGACTTACATCCGCAATATGTACTCCTACTAGTCTATTACCATTAGGTAAAACCTTACAGCTTAATGCATCATCTATATCTTTTGTATCTTTACCATCAATAGTGAATATTTCCCAATCAGTAATATCATGTCTACCAATCTTATCAATATCTAATACTTTATTAGGAATATGTTGCAATTGTAAGATAGATTCATCACTAAAATCATTAGTAATTCCTAACTTTAAAGCTTCCCATAAAATATCATCATCCTCTTGCTCTTGAGGATCATCTTTATGATCGAAAGTTCTAACAATTTTTCCAGTATAAAAATTGTTACTATTTGATTCTGTTAAAGCTACTTCAACTCTCTGACCTTCAATTGCCTCCTCACTTAAAGCAATTGTAATATTTTGTTTCTTCTTATCAACTGGTTTTACAAAGAAGGCATTACCAACCCTATAAACTTCACCAGCGATATATTCTAAGTCACGACTTAAAATGTCTTTAACAACACCAACTTTGTTTCCCTTTCTGTCTTTATTTGCAATATCAATAAGAACTTCATCACCATCAATAGCACCAAGCGCACTATCTTTATCAATAAGGTATTCATCATTATAAACAACGTGATTTCCCTCACCATCTATATAATCAACAGTAACCACTACTCTTCCACTGCCATTTTTATTGCCATAGAAACGTCCTCTTCTAAAAGAAGTTTTAGACATAACAATAAAATTATGATTTGGAGTTTCAAACACTTCATGCTTACTAACTAAATTCTCAACTATTTCTTTAACTTCAACTTTTTCATCTTCAGTAGTAACTTCTAGTTTTTCAAAAAGTTTATCTAACGAGATGGCTTTCTTAGTTTTTTTCAAAACTTCGAATACTCTTTTATCCATATTTTACCCACCTTCCAATTTACCCCTATTGTACAAGAAAAAATTCAAAAAAAAAAGACTTAAAGTCTTATTTTTTACTTATATTCTAAATGATTAAATATAATTCCTATATTTACTAGTCCACATACCGCTACAACAGTATATACAATTCTAGTTAATAAAGACATATTACCAAATAAGAATGCAACTAAGTCAAAATCTAATAAACCTATAAGTCCCCAATTAATAGCTCCAATAATTGTAATAGCTAATAATACTTTTTGCATTGTTTCCATATTATAATTCCTCCTACAATTATCATTACCAATAAATAAAAATTTATACAAAAAAAGAGAATTAATCTTCTCTTTCTAAAAAAATCTTTTCATTAAATGCACCACGTTTTTCACTTTTCTCTAATCTAATCTTATGAAATTCATCAAGTGATACATTTTTTAAATTTAAAATTGCATATAAAACTTCACATACATCAGCAAGTTCTTCTACTTCACCAGATTCTAAATATTCATTAACTTCCTCTAATATTTTTTTATTTAATTCATTTAAATAATCTTCATCATTTAATATTCTAGTAACAGGTTTACAACCTTTATTAATCATAATTTCAGGAATTTTATCTCTAACTAATTTATTATATTCTTTCATAATTCACCTATTCATAATCAACAACATTGATCCATTTACTTAAAAACTCTTGTTCTTCTGGTATCTTCTTAGTCATTTGTGTTGCTGCAACAATTGGAATCCATCTTTGAATAGACTGTTTTTCAATACCACTCATTTTTTCAAACAAATCTAAATATTTATTAGCAAGTTCCTCTTTACCATCCATAGAGAATAATAAATAAGTTCTAGCAGCATCTGCACTAGCATTACCTTGAGTAACATGAGACCAATCTATTACATAGACAGTACCATCTTCTTGAACTATAACATTACTTGGATGAAAATCACCATGACAAAGTTTCTTATGATTTTTCATACCTTCTAATCTTTGTAATAATTCATACTTTATATTTTCATCAATATTATCACTATTTTCTAATTTTTCTCTAAATTTTTCTTTAATTCTATTTAACATTGGAACTTCATTTTCTAAAATAACTAATTGTACTTTAACAAATAAATCTAAATAATGATCTACTTTATCAGGATATTCTTTCATTAAAGCTGAAATAGTTTTACCTTCTACATATTCAGAAACAAGTGCCCAACTATTTTCAACTTTAGTTACTTCTAATAGTCTAGGTACATTTAAATTAGAAAATTCTTCTACTCTAGCTTGATTTAAAGCTTCATTTAAAACATTAGATTTAGGATGACTACTAACAAATAATTTTATTATTTTATCTCCATCCTTATATATAGTTTTATTTTTTCTAGTAGCGATTGGATTATTTAAATTTAATTGCATTATCTTTCACCTCCATAATAAGCATTCATATACATTTCTTTAATTTCACTTATTAATGGATATCTTGGATTTGCTCCAGTACATTGATCATCAAATGCTTGTTCAGTCATATCATCTAAAGTTTCTAAGAACTTAGCTTCATCTATATCATAATCTTTAATAGATTTTTTTATACCAATTTTTTCTTTTAAATCATTTATTGCTTTAATTAAATTTTCAAGTTTTTCTTCATCTGTATTTCCACCTAATCCTAAAGCATCAGCAACTTCAGCATATCTTCTTAAAGTATGTGGATGATCATATTGTGGGAATGTTCCCATCTTTGTAGGCACCTCAACACTATTAAATCTTAATACTTCTTCAATCATTAAAGCATTTGCAATACCATGAGGAATATGATGGAATGCCCCAAGTTTATGAGCCATTGAGTGACAAACACCTAAGAAAGCATTTGCAAAAGCCATACCAGCTAAAGTAGCAGCATTTGCCATTTTTTCACGAGCTTCTGGATCGTTAGCACCATTTTCATATGCTCTTGGTAAATAATCAAAAATCATTTTCATCGATTGAATAGCAAGTCCATCTGTATAATCAGTTGCCATCATAGATGCATAAGCTTCTAAAGCATGAGTTAATGCATCAATTCCAGAAGCAGAAGTTAATCCTTTAGGAGCTTCCATCATCATATTAGCATCAACAATTGCCATATTAGGCATTAATTCATAATCAGCAAGCGGATATTTAATACCACTAACTTCATCAGTAATTACCGCAAAAGGAGTAACTTCAGATCCAGTACCAGCAGAAGTTGGAACTGCAATAAAGTACGCTTTTTCACCCATTTTAGGGAAATCATAAACTCTCTTACGAATATCCATAAATCTCATAGCCATATCCATAAAATCAACTTCAGGATGTTCATACATTACCCACATAATTTTAGCGGCATCCATAGCTGAACCTCCACCAACTGCAATAATACAATCAGGTTCAAACATATTCATTGCTCTTGTACCTTCTTTTGCACAAGCAAGTGTAGGATCTGGTTCAACATTAGAAAATACTGAATAACTAATTCCCATTTCTTCTAATTTATCCGTAATACCTTTAGTATAACCATTTTGGAATAAGAAATTATCCGTAACAATAAATACCTTTTTCTTACCCATTACCATTTTTAATTCTTCTAATGCAACAGGTAAACAACCTCTTTTTATATATACCTTTTCAGGTGCTCTAAACCAAAGCATATTCTCTCTCCTTTCTGCTACAGTTTTTATATTTAATAAGTGTTTAACACCTATATTTTCACTAATAGAATTTCCTCCCCAAGAACCACAACCAAGTGTAAGTGATGGAGCTAACTTAAAGTTATATAAATCTCCAATACCACCTTGAGAAGATGGTGTATTAATTAAAATTCTACAAGTTTTCATTCTTTCATAGAACATTTTAATTTTTTCTTCTCCAGTAATTGGATTTATATATAAAGATGAAGTATGACCAAGTCCACCATCATCAATTAAGTTACTTGCTTTATCAAGTGCTTCTTCAAAACTATTAGCTCGATACATTCCAAGTACTGGAGATAATTTTTCATGAGCAAATTCTTCACTTAAATCAGTACTTTCAACTTCTCCAATTAATATTTTAGTATTAACAGGAACTTCTACTCCAGCAAGTTCTGCTATTGTATAAGCACTTTGTCCAACTATTTTAGCATTTAAAGCTCCATTAATAATAATAGTCTTTCTAACTTTATCAAGTTCCTCATCATTTAAGAAATAACATCCACGTCTTTCAAATTCATCTCTAACTTTATTATAAACTGAATCTAAAACAATAACTGTTTGTTCCGAAGCACAAATCATTCCATTATCAAATGTCTTAGAATGAATAATTGAATTAACTGCTAATAAAATATCACTACTATCATCAATAATAGCAGGTGTATTTCCAGCACCAACTCCTAATGCAGGTTTTCCACTTGAATAAGCAGATTTAACCATACCAGGTCCACCAGTTGCTAAAATCAAGTCTGCCTCATGCATTAAGTGATTTGTTAATTCCAACGAAGGTACATCAATCCATGCAACTATATCTTTAGGCACTCCAGCTTTAACAGCCGCATCTAATACTATTTTTGCAGCCATTATAGTTGAATTTTTCGCTCTTGGATGCGGACTAATAATAATACCATTTCTTGTCTTTAATGCTAAAAGAATCTTAAAAATAGCTGTTGATGTCGGATTAGTAGTAGGAATAACTGCTGCAACTACCCCAATTGGTTCCATTACTTTTTTTATTCCATAAACTTTATCATCTTCAACAACACCACAAGTCTTTTCGTTTCTATACTTATTATATATATACTCAGATGCATAATGATTCTTAATAACTTTATCTTCAACAACTCCCATACCTGTTTCTTCAACAGCAGCTTTTGCTAAAGGAATTCTTGCTTGATTAGCAGCAATCGCTGCATCTTTAAATATTCTATCTACTTGTTCTTGACTAAATTTAGAAAATTCTTTTTGAGCTTCTCTAACCCTATTCAAAACAATATCTAAATTATCAATACTATCTACAATTATATTCTCCATAGTAACCCTCCTATGATTTTATACTACATATATAATTATACTATAAAGTACTTAAAAGAAAAACAAAAAAAGAGCTAAAGCTCTTTTAATATATTAAATTAGTAAAGAAATCACAAATACTATCAAATGTCTTCTTAAACCACATTTTAATACTTGTACCAAACTCTAATTTAGTTTGTTCAAATACTACATCATTATTAAATTTCTTAGAAGTAACAATTACATTATCTAAATAAGCATAATCTTCTTTAGAACCACTAGTAAATTCAACAACTAAGTCATAAGTAACATCTGGTTTAATAGTAAGTCCAAAATCTGCATTAATATTATTTGAAGTTGTTAAAATCTTTCTACTTGTTCCATCATTACCATAAATATTAATAATAATAGAAGCATCTCCACTCTTATTATAAAGACCATAATTAAATCTTAATGTAGACCAAGTTTTACTTTCAATCTTAACACCAAATTTAGATTTAATATCTTCTCCTCTTCCAGATTCATATATTCCATCATTTATTTTAGCATTATCATTTTCATCTATTAATTTAATAGATGTTTTCTTACTATCAAAGTTTTCATTAATATAACTTACACCATTAACATTAACTACTACATCTTTACAAATAGCATTGTAATTACTATTTTCCACAGTACAAATATTTAAATTTCCAATACCAATTTCTTTTGGAATAAGTAAAATCTTACCTTCACCATCTAACTTATATTCAAATTGACTACTATTTTTAACAGATATATCAACATTTTTTATATCATCAATTTTATAAGTTAAAACATATCTATCATCACTTGGATAATTCATATTAAATGTATTAGTAACTTCAATTACAGGATTTTTCTTTTCAATAGTATAAGAATAACTATTATTTAATAAAGAATAATTTTCACATATATTTCTACCTTCTACTACTTTCTTACATGTAGCTTCAGTAACATAAGTTCCTGCATCAATTTCTTTTTTAACATCAAGAACTATATTTTCATTTAATCCAGTATTAACACTAGCACTAGGTCCTTGAGACTTACCATTATAAGTATATTTTTGACCTTCCCAATTAACTGTAACATCTTTCTTATTAATTACATATGGAAGACATTCACTACTATTAGCTTTAAAATTCTTATTAGCTTTAGTTTCAATTCTAAAGTAATATTTTCCAACATCAACTGGTTCTACTTTAGCAATATTACTACATGATTTATCATAGTAATATTTAATTTCACTTTCAACATTGGCATCTCCACCAACAAATGTATATGTAGAAACTACTGAATCATATAGAGCATTATAAGTTTTATTAAATGCTTTAACATTTATTTGTGGTTTAACTTTATTTATCTTAAAATTACCACTATTATTTAACAACTCATAGTTTGAACATTCTCCACGTCCATTTTCTACACTTGAACAAACAACATCAGTACTATATTCACCAACATCTGTTGCTCCATTTAAAGAAACTAAGTTAATTTTTTCGTTTTCAATTCCATTAATACTTCCAAATACTGGAACTATATAAGAACCATTATAATTATATTCTTGATTATCCCATGAGAATTCAACTTTCTTAGGATCAATAGTTAAAGTAACTACTTTACTTAAACTAACATAATCTTCTGTTTCTAACACCGTTGCTTTAACATAATAGATTCCTGCATCAACTGGAGCACCACCTAATTCAATTGCTCCATCAGAAACATCAGTCTTCATAGTAAGATTACTATCTTTATAATATTCAAATATTATTTGACCATCACTATTAGTTTTTCCACTTATTGATTTATTTCCACCATCATAAGTATATTTTAAACTAAATAATTCTAACTCAGTAACTTTCTTATTAATTGTATAAGTTACTTTATTATTAACTAAATTATAGTTTGAACATTTATTACGTCCACCTAAAACATTTCTACAAGTAGCCTCAATATTATAAGTACCTTTATCAAATTCAGTAGGTCTACTTAAAACAACTACTTCTTTATCAATCATTCCACTTGCTTTAGCTTCAGGTCCTTGTTCTTCTCCAGTAAAATATAAATTTGTATTATTCCATGTAACATTTACATCTTTAGGTAATATTTTATGTGATACACATCCACTATTTGAACCTTTATAGTTACCTGTTTCCATTAATTCAGCTTTAACATAATAATTTCCAGCATCAATTGGAGGTGTTCCTAAAACTCCAGAACCAACTGACTCATCAGTTAACTTAGTACAATTATTATCTAAATAATAAGTATATTTAATTTCTCCATCAACTGAACTGACAGCTTTATTAGCAGAAATAATTAATCCATTATAAGTATTAATACTTTCATTTAAAGTAACAGTTGTATCAGCTTTATCAATACTAAATTCTCTTATCGTATTACTTAATTCATAGTTAGAACATTTTCCACGTCCACCACTAACACTATTACAATAAGCAGTCGTTTTATAAATACCAACATTAATAGCTAAATCGTTCTTCAAATTAACAACTTCTCCATTAACATAAGTATTACTATTTGCAATACTACCTTGTTTATATCCGTTATAAATAAAGTTATCACTAGACCAATCAACATTAACTTTAACAGGTTTAATAACATGAGATACACATCTTGAATTAGGATTTAAAACTCCACCAGCATTATCTAATCTAGCTTGTACATAATATTCTCCTGCATCAATAGGAGCAGCCCCTTCATAGCTAGCACCAGTATCAACACTTGTTTTTACACTACATTTACTATCAGTATAATATGTATAACTAACACTAGACCCATCAGAAACATTAGCACTATTAGAATAGATTGCTTCTCCAGTATAATTACTTTCTTTAGCATCTAAAGTTACTTCGATATTTCTTAATACAACAACATCACTTGAATTTGTTTGTCTATCAGTAACATCATTATATTCTTTATTATTTTTATCATAAACAGAAACACCAATCGCTCTGTCTTTCATCTTTTCTGTAATAAGGTATGTTCTACTATTTTCCCCAGATATAGTTTTTCTCTTAGTATCTTTACCAGAATAATCTAAATACCACCATTGATATGTATAATCATTAACATCAGATACATTTCCTTTAATACTAGCCTCTAAAGTAGCCCCATATTCATTAGTACCTGTAATAACTACTTCAATAGGATCAATAGGTTCTTCTCTAAAGTTTAATTCTCTTCCGCCAAAGAAAACAACTTTAGTACTATAACCTACTACAGCTAATGATAAAATTGTACCAAAAAAAACTAATTTCTTACTTCTTTTCATACCCTATACCTCTACATTAGATTATACAATAAATGCAAGAAAATGTAAATTCAAAAAAAATAAAATCAATTTACAAGAAATTGACTTTATTTACTTAAATATTTATTAAGTTTTTTAATAGACTCAGTAGCATCAGAAATACCTAAATCATACATTTCTTGTAATTTTTCAGGATCTTTCTCAACTCTACCCATCTTAACTTTTCTAGAAGGTCTAAATACAAATATTTTACCTTCTTTTTCAAGTTGTTCTATCTTATCCATTGTCTTATTATATTGAAGATATCTAGTATTAATAGCTTCCACCAACTTCGGATGTTTTTTATAAAACATTTTTGCAATCCATTCAGGATGTTTTTTCTTTCTATAATTCATAGGCTTTGTTAAAACAACAATAATCTTGTCATAACCCATTTCCATACACTTATCAATAGGAATACTATCAGCAAGTGCTCCATCCAAATATCCTTCACCTTCATATTCAACTATTTGTGAAACATAAGGCATTGCACCGGTAGCACGTAATACTTCCATCTGACCAATAACATCATTTAATTCAATATATTCAGCAAGACCAGTATTAACATTTGTAACTGTTGCATAAAATTTAGTTTTTGATTTTTTATATTCTTTAGTATCAAAAACATCATGAATCATTGGAACATCATAAAAAGCAAATTGTTTATTAACAAGATTACCTGTTTTAACCAAAGAATATAAACTCATATAATTCTTATCTTTACAAAATCGCTTATTATAACGAATAGCTCTACCTCTTTGTTTAGAACAATAATTTACTCCAAATAATACTCCAGCAGAAACACCAATTATTCCATCTACTTTAACATCTTTATCTAAAAAGGCATCAAGTACTCCTGCAGTATACATTCCTCTCATCGCTCCGCCTTCAAGAACCATTCCAATTTTCATAACATCACCTACAATATATTAAGTCTATCTTTAATTCTATCAACACCAAGTAATTTCATAATATCATATAAATCTGGTGTCATAGATTTAGTTGTTAAACAAACTCTAATAACCATACTAATATCAACTATACTACCTTTATAATCATCTGGATTATTTTTATAATCTTTAACATTAGCAGCATAACCTAACTCATTAGCAAGTTCTTTCATCTTATTAAACCAAGTATCTTTATCATCATCAGAATCATAATATTTAGAAATATAAACATTCATAATATTTTTTATTTCACTTATATCAGTAATATTTTGCCATTCATAATTCTTATCACAACTATTAAATAATTCATCAAACATATACCAAATATATGATTTAATTTCAGAATAACATGCAAAATCCTTTCTAGGTTTAGCTTGTTCTCTTTCTATATTTAATATATTAATTGTATAATCTTTATATTTAGAAATCAAATTATAAAAATCTAAATCATATACTTTTGACCATTCAACTAATTTAGTATAAACAACTTCTGCACTTAATTTAGAAATATAATTTCTAGATATATTAAGTAACTTACTATAATCAAATAATGGATTACTTCCAATCTTAGAAAAATCAAATTTATATTCATTAATATCTTTATCTAAGTTATTATCTCTCCATCCTTCAAAAGTAGAATTTGCAATTGTAATTAAATATTCTTGCATAGCTGCCTCAGGCATCCCAATCTCACGGAAATGTTTAATTGCAAAATCTTGATCTTTACGTTTACTAATTTTTCTCTTTGTACCTTCCTTATCCACAATCATAACTAATCCTAAATGAGCATATTCAGGTAATTTAAATCCAAACATATTAAATAATTCTAAATGTACTGGTACAGAAGGTAACCAATCTTCTCCCCTTAGTACATGTGTAGTTCTCATTAAATGATCATCAACAACATGTGCAAAATGATATAAAGGAACTCCATCACTTTTAATCAAAATAATATCTTGATCATTTTCAGGAAAAGTAACATCTCCTTTAACTAAATCATAAAACTTAACTTTATTATTAAAATTTCCTCTAGATTTTAATCTTATAGTATAAGGACATCCTGCTTTAATTTTTTCAGCACGTTCTTCATTAGTTAAATTTCTACAAACAGCATATTCTCCATAATAACCAATTCTTGTTTTATTGATTTTTTGTTCTTCTCTACTAGCATCAATCTCTTCTTGAGTACAAAAACATGGATATGCTAAATCATTTTCAATCATATATTTCGCAAAAGTATGATATATATCAATTCTTTTACTTTGAATATAAGGGCCATATTCTCCTACTTCTTTATCTTTTGAAACAACACCTTCTTTGTAGTCAAGTCCTATAGTTTTAATCGCATCAACTATATTTTCTATTCCACCTTCTATTTCTCTCTTTTGATCAGTATCCTCAATTCTTAAATAGAAAACACCCTCAGTCTGGTTAGGAACGAAATTTTCAATAAAACATGCCAACATATTACCTACATGAACAAAACCTGTAGGACTTGGTGCATATCTTGAAACTACTGCTCCCTCAGGTAAATTTCTTTCTGGATACATTTTTTCATAATCACTAATTGTTTTTGATACATTCGGATACATTAAATCCGCTAATTCTTTGTTTGTCATAATTATCATTCCTTTCCTAAACAAAAAAAATAGATTCATCCAAAAGGACGAATCTATCGTGGTACCACCTTATTTTGTATGATTACTCATACCTCAATATCTTAACGCGATTAACGAAATAGCTTGTATACACTACTCAACTCCAAAGTTTCTTCAAATAATACAATAACTAATTTTCACCAACCATTAGCTCTCTACATATCTTTTTATTTTACTCTTCTTCTTCATTGCTTTCAAAAGATGTCTACATTATAACATAAAACACCTTATTTGTAAACAAACAAAAAAATGTTATTATATTATTAGGTGACATTATGAAAAAGAAAAAATTAAAACCAAAATGGAAAAATATCATTTTATTAATAATTATTTTAGTATGTATAATCATTCTATTTATTTCAACAAAAGATATAATCAAATGGATGATAGATTCTAATAAGACAGAAGAACAAATAGAAAAAATTACTGAAATGGTAGAAATTGAAGAAGTTGAAGAATCTGAAAATACAGAAATAATTGAACAAAAAGAAGAACCACCTAAAGAAAATCCATATTGGGATTATATAAAAATGAATATGATTAATGTCAACTTTAATGATTTAAAACAAAAAAATCCAGACACTAAAGGATGGATACAAGTAAATGGTACAAATATAAATTATCCATTCGTTCAAACAAATAATAATGAGTTTTATTTAAATCATACATTTAATAAAACATATAATTCTGCTGGATGGGTATTTTTAGATTATAGAAATAATATAAATGAATTATCTAAAAATACAATAATATATGCTCACGGTAGACTTGATACCACAATGTTTGGATCATTAAAAAACATATTAAGTAGCGGATGGTTAAATAATACAACAAACTATGTTGTAAAACTTTCAACAGAAACAGAAAACACTTTATGGCAAGTATTTAGTATTTATCATATTCCAACAACAAATGACTACATAAAAGTAAACTTTTCATCAACAAATGAATTTACTAAATGGTCTAAAATGTTACTTAAAAGAAGTGCCCACAATTTTAATACAACAATAAACGAAAATGACAAAGTACTAACTCTTTCTACTTGTTTTAATGATAAAGAAAAAGTAGTATTACACGCCAAATTAATAAAAAAAGAAACAAGATATTAATCTTGTTTTTTTATGTAATCCAACTCCATATTAAGAAACTATCAAAAAGCCAAAATTCTTGACTAATTAAAGAATCCTTGTCACCTAACATACTCATTCCATATTTATTAGTTAACTTAAACCCAAGACTTCTATAAGTAGTAATATTCTTTCCTTTCTCTTCTCTTATAACAATTAATGGTATACTATCATCACTAGCACTATTTAATAGTCTATAACTTTCTTCAAAAACAAATAAAAAATATAAGCCAACTATAACAAAAAGAACTATAAATAAAATTTTAAAGTAAAGTTTCATAAAATCACCATTTTAAGATTAAATTTATAATTACATTATACTATAGATTTTATTTTTTAAATACAAATTATACTTATATATGATACAATTAAAATGAGGTGAAAAATTATGAAATATGATGTTTGTGTATTTGGTGGATGCTCTTTAGACCAAACTTTTTTTGAAAAAATTGATGGAACCTATAGTGAAAGTCCAGATGTTATAGCACCTGGAGGTAAAGGAGCTAATCAAGCAGTAGCTGCTGCCAAAGCTGGTGCTAAAACAATAATAATTTCACGAATTGGAAAAGATACTATTGGAGATAAAATTATAGACAATTTAAGAAACTACAACGTTAACACAACTTGTGTGGAAATTGAAGAAGGTTTAAACAACGATTATTCAAATATTTATATTAAATTAGATGACAAAGATAACGATATTCAAAGATTTTCAGGAGCAATAAATAGTTTTACACCTGATTTAATAAATAAATACAAAGATATTCTATTAAAATCAAAAATTGTTGTTTGCCAACTAAAAGTACCTAAAGAAGTTACTATAGAATTAATAAATTTCTGTCATAAACATAATAAAACTTTGATTTTAACTCCATGTAGACCAGAAAAATTATCATATAAAAATGAATCTGATCGAGAACTATTAGACAAAATCAGCATTATAACATGTAATAAAAAAGAATGTGAAACAATTTTTGAAACTAACAATATTGAAGATTGTGTAAAAAAATATCCTAACAAATTAATTGTTACATTAGGTAGTGATGGATTAATGTATTATAACGGTAAAAGAATAATACATATGCCAGCTATAAATATTGATGTAGTGGATACAACTGGTGCTGGTGATACATTAAATGGTAATTTAAGTGCATTTCTAGCAAATGGAATGGATTTACAACACGCTTTAAGAAAAGCAATGTATGCCTCAACAATGAAACTAACTCAAAAAACAGCTCAAGCTGGAATGCCTTATTTAGAAGATTTAGAATTATTTATTAGAAATCTTCGTAATAAAAACTTTAAATATCGTGAAGAATTAAATTTAGGTTTAACTGAAATTAAAAGAGCATATGAAAGCACTCAATATCAAAATTTTGAAATCAAATCTAAATCAGACAATACATTAGTTACAGATGCTGATTTAGCAATTGAAAATTATTTACTTAAAGTTATCAAAAGTAAATTTCCAAATGATAATTTTGTTACAGAAGAACATTTTCCTGGAAATAAATTATTAGATCGAACATGGATAATCGATCCAATCGATGGTACATCTCATTTTGTTAAAAATGATGGATTGTGGGGATGCCAATTGGCATTTTACGATGAAGATGAAGTTAAATTTTCAGTTATATATCTACCTAGCAAAAACGAATTATTCTATGCTTTTAAAAATGGAGGATCTTTTGTTAACAATGAAAAAATCTTACCTTTAGAAATAGTTCCGTTAAATCAAGCAATTGTAGAATTTGGTGGTTCATTATATAAATGTTTAGAAGAGAAAAAAGTTTGCTTTAACAAACTTATGAAAGATAAAAAATTAGCGATTTCTAATATATTACACATTAATTCTTGTTGTATCTCATATACAAACCTTGCAATGGGAAGAACTGATGCATTAATAGTTTCAACCAATAAACCTTGGGATGTTATGCCAGGAGAATTTTTATGTAAAGAATTGGGATTACCAATCATTTACTTAGACAGTGAACAAAAAGTAAAACTATTAACACTTAATGACGAAGTCAAAAAAATAATAATATCAAATTATTAAAAATTTAATTAATATAAATCAAAATAAAAAGGTTAATAAAATTAACCTTTTTTTATATATTAAATCGATAAATTCGACTAATTTACTATGGTGGAGCTGAGGAGAATCGAACTCCTGTCCGAAAATACAGCTACATAAACTTCTACAAGCTTAGTTAACTAATTATTCTCATACATCATCCAAGTAATTAACGACCAAGATAATGTACCAGTCTAAATATTCTTTCTAACTTCTAGACAAAAGTTAGCTATAACCTATAAATATGAACCCTTAACTAATTCCTAGGTAAAAATTAGAAAAGAGTGTATTCCCTATTTTATTATTAGGCAAAAGCAACAGCTTGGTTTCCACCAAACATGTTTGCGAATACGTTTTTAATTTTATTTGCGTTTATTTTTTTGTGTCCGTGACGTGGACAATCGACCTGCCATCCATGCTCTAATATTCCCGTCGAAACCAAGTCAGCCCCATGACTTAATTATACCACAATTCTAAGTTTTTTTCAAATATAACAAAGAACAACCCTAAATTGTGGCGAAAATCCACTACTATAATTATAGCATAAAAAAAATATATGTCAAAATGTGTATAATCTACAAGTTTTATTAAATAAATAAAGCCCTATAGTGGTATAATATAACCGGAGGTTAGAGATAATGGAACAATGGAGAAATTTTAAGGAAGGTAATTGGACAAACAACATTGACGTTCAAGACTTTATCCAACGTAATTATACTCAGTATAATGGCGATGATTCTTTCCTAGCAGGAAAGACAGAAAAGACTAAAAAGGTATGGGATAAATGTGAAGAATTATTAAAAGAAGAACTTGAAAAACACGTTCTTGACATAGATACAGATCACATGTCTGGAATCAATGCTTTTGATAAAGGATACATTTGTAAAGAAGATGATGTAATTGTAGGATTACAAACAGATGCACCATTAAAAAGAATTGTTAATCCATATGGAGGAATTCGTATGGTTTATCAAGAACTAGAAGCATATGGATACAAATTAAACCCTGAAGTAGATAAATACTTCAACGAATTTAGAAAAACTCATAACCAAGGTGTATTCGATGCTTATACTAAAGACATAAGAAAAGCAAGACACGTAGGATTACTTACAGGTCTACCAGATGCTTATGGACGTGGAAGAATTATTGGTGACTATAGAAGAATTGCTCTATACGGAATTGATTATTTACAAGAACAAAAGAAAAATGAATGGGATAATGTTTTAGTAGGTCCAATGACTGCAGAACTTATCCAATTAAGAGAAGATGTATCTGTTCAATACAGAGCATTAGAAGAAATTAAAAAGATGGCTGCAACTTATGGATTTGATATTTCAAAACCTGCTAAAAACGCTAAAGAAGCTGTTCAATGGACATATTTTGGTTACTTAGCTGCAATCAAAGAAAACAATGGTGCAGCAATGAGTTTAGGAAGAGTTGATTCATTCTTTGATATTTATATTAATAGAGACTTAGAAGAAGGAACTTTAACTGAAGAAGAAGCACAAGAACTAATTGATCAATTCGTAATTAAATTACGTTTAGCAAGACACTTAAGAACACCTGATTATGATGAATTATTCTCAGGAGATCCAACTTGGGTAACATGTTCAATTGGTGGTGTTAGTGAAAATGGTCAAAGTATGATTACTAAGACTAGTTATCGATTACTTAATACATTGACTAATTTAGATCCGGCACCTGAGCCTAATATGACAGTATTATGGAGTACTAAATTACCAGAAAATTTTAAAAAGTATTGTGCGGAAATGAGTATAAAAACTGATTCTATTCAATATGAAAGTGATGATTTAATGAGACCTATTTATGGGGATGATTATGCTATAGCTTGTTGTGTTTCAGCAATGAGATTAGGTAAAGATATGCAATTCTTTGGAGCTAGATGTAATTTAGCTAAGTCACTTTTATATGCTATTAATGGTGGGGTAGATGAAGTTAAAAACGAATTAGTACTTGAAGGATTTGAC
>JAZRPV010000058.1:0-148726 GCA_045649455.1 Bacilli bacterium
GTATTTAATTCTTTTGTACTTAGTAAATATTTTTCTTTTTGAACAATTCTTCCACGACGTTCAAGAGTATATGGTAGACGACAACTTCCTACGCATTCTCCTCTATTACCACTACGTGAACCTAACATACAACTCATTAAACATTCTCCTGAGTATGAGATACATAAAGCTCCATGAATAAATACTTCTTTTTCTATTGGTGTTTTAATTTGTTCTATTTCTTTAAGAGTCATTTCTCTTGAAAAGACAATTCTTTTTACACCAATACTATGATAAAATTCTGCAGTATCACGTGAAGATGTATTTGCTTGAGTTGAAGCGTGAATTTCTAGTTCTGGATATTTTTCTCTTACTAAGCAAATCATACCAAAGTCTTGCATGATAAGAGCATCTACTCCACTCTTATATAAGAACTCTATTTGTCCTAGGAAGTATGGAACTTCTTCATCCTTTACTAGTGTATTCATTGTTACATATAATTTAACTCCATATAGATGACAAATTTTTACGGCTTGTTGTATTTCATTGTTATCAAAATTTTTGGCAAATTTTCTAGCACCAAAGTTTTTGCAACCAATGTATACAGCATCTGCTCCATTTGCTACAGCTTGTGTTAAACATTGCATATCTCCTGCTGGTACTAATAATTCATGTTTTACCATTTTTTATCACCTCGACTATATATCATTATACCATATTTATTGTTATTAATAGTATGATTTAAAATATTTTTATTGTTGATAGTAAAATAAAAAAGAAGACTTTTGTCTTCTTAATTACATATAGTTATCAGCTTTAACTTCCATGTAAGCTTTTGGATGTGCACATACTGGACATACTTCTAGAGCTTTTTCTCCTTCATATACATGTCCACAGTTGCGGCATACCCAAATTTTATTTCCATCTTTTTTGAATACTCTATCATCTTTAACATTGCTTAATAATGTTAAATATCTTTGTTCATGTTCTTTTTCAATTTTTCCTACTTCTTCGAAAAGGAATGCTAAACGAGTGAATCCTTCTTCTCTAGCAGTTTCAGCAAATTCTTTATACATTTCTGTATATTCATAGTTTTCTCCATTTGCTGCATCTAATAAATTTTCTTCTGTAGATGGGATTTGTCCACCATGTAATTCTTTAAACCATAATTTAGCATGTTCTTTTTCATTTTCAGCTGTTTCTAAGAAGATAGCTGCTAATTGTTCATAACCATCTTTTTTAGCTTTGCTTGCGTAATAAGTATATTTGTTACGAGCTTGACTTTCTCCTGCAAATGCAGTCATTAAGTTTTGTTCTGTTTTACTTCCTTTTAATTCCATAAATTATACCTCTTTCCTTTAATTTATTTACAATATTATTATACTATATTTTTTGAATTTTTATATAATTATTTATTACAATTTGAACAAGTTCCTTCTAAAAGAATAGTTGCCCTATCAATTGTAATTTTATTTTTCTTTTCAATTGATTCAAAAATATCATTGTAATCATTATCAAATATATCAATTATTTTTCCACACTTTTTACAAAGTAAATGATCATGACTAGAAATATCTATATCATAATGATAACTATCATCAGTATTATTAGGTAGTTTTATTATTTTACCTTCTTCAACTAATTTATTAACATTTCGATAAATAGTTGCTTGACCAATACTTGGATATTTTTCTTTAGCTAATTCATATATTTCGTGTATAGTAGGATGAATTCTATTAGCTTGTAAAATATCTAAAATTATTTCTTTTTGTTTTGTATTTCTACTAGTCATAATAATCTCCTTATTGATAATCATTATCATTATTATATCATATCATTTGATGTTGTCAATTATTTTTTTTATGAATAAATTATTATAGGTGATTATATGAAGAGACATCCTTTCTTTTGTAGATGTAACTATTGTAAACAAAAAAGAAGAAGTAGTATCTTCTATCTAGGATTTATTTTGATGTTTTTGATTGTTATTTTTTATCAACTAATCCTTCTTGTCTTTATAACTACTAGACTTAATGCAATTATTTTATTATTAGAATTTATTTTTATTTGGGGATTAATCTTCTTTATTGTATTTTGAGATAAATTCAGTTGTTTTTGTTACATAGTCTATTAAATATTTTGTATTAATTGTATTTGTTATTTCTTGATTATTAAAAGTTATTTTTTCAATTAGTGTTAGTTTTGATAGTAGTAGTAATAACTCTGGTTTATTTAATTTATATTTAGAATTATATAATTCAAATAATGGAGAGAATTCTAGTGATTTATATTCATTTTGATATAAGTTTATAAAGTCATAAATAACTAAATCTTTTTTATAATTGTCCCATGATGTTAGATAGTAATTATTTTCTTCTTGTTTTAATATTTTTGTACGTAGATTTTGATGAAGAAGAGCTTTTCTACAAGTCTTTTCTTCTTTTATTGTGTTGTACCATCTATCTATTAAGTTTTCTCCAATGTTTAGTAGTTTGTAAATTTTAGATATGTTTCTAATGAGTAAATATTCTGATGGTGAGAAGTATAATTTCATTTCTATTTTATCTTGAAGAGAATAATAATAGTCTTTTAATCTATATATTTCTTCTTTGGTATCTTCATATATTTCTTTTATTTCATTTTGAGATATTGGTTCATATGTTGTTGTTTTAGTATGAAGATTAGTTAATATATAAATTAAATCGATGGCTTTATCTTCTTTAGAAATATTATCATCAATATATCTATATGTTTCTGTTTTAGTTGTTTCTTCTAATGGTTCTAAATAATTAGTAAAGTTTCTACTTGATAAATAATTATATAATTCTTGTTTTTGTCTTACTTTAATTTTCTTTTGATACTTAAGATTATTATTTATTATTATTCTATTTGTCATTTACTGGGATTATTATTTTACTTCCTTCAGTTATATTAGATAAATCATTATACTCTTCTAGTTCTTCTTTGGTAATTTTATATTTATCTAGGACAGTTTGAATTGTTTCATCTTGTCTAATTATATAGATGCTATAAGTAGTGAAGGTATCTTCATCATCTTTTAGGTTTGAAAATAGTGATTGTTCTTCTTCAAATTCTTCTCTTAATTCTTCTACTGGTGGTTCAGTTTTTTCTTCTTTTTCTTTTTGATGTGGTATTTCTATTTCTTTATTTATGTCTCCATCACATTCTCTGATTTCTTCTATTTGTCTTTCTACTTCTTCTAGAGGTGGTTCTTCTATTAAGATTTCTTCTAGACCTTCTACTAAGACATCAATATGACAAACTAAGTTTTCTTCATCCTCAATTTCATAAAAGAAATCATCTATTGTTATTTTTCCAGTTGTTACATCAATATTTTCTGTTAACATGATTTCTGTTGGTACTTTAAAATTAAAATTATCTTCTATACATGAAGCTTCTGTTAATTTATATGTTCCAGAAATTAGAAAGGCTCCTTCAATTAAAGTTGGAGATTTAAATGCTAAGGTATGTTCTAATGAGATAGATGTAATTTCACCTACCATAGATGGAAATTCTAATTTCTTTTCAAATGATATTATTTTTTTCATAAATATCCTCCTAGATAATTGTATGAAAAAAAAGAATCATTATGATTGATTCTTTTGTTCTTCTATTAATCCTAAAGTAAATTTAGCACCTTTTTTAAGTTTTAATTTTGTTAATTGAAAGGCATTTTCTTTTTCTATTTGCTTACATCTTTCTCTTGCAGTTTGATACATTTCTGGTGTCATTATATCTAGGTCAACTGCAATAAAGAATGTTACTGCTCCTAGAAATGAAACATCATCTACTAATGAGGTATCATTTGCTTTTAATCCTACATAAGTATCATAATCTTTAGATATTGTAGTGACAAAGTCTTCTAATGTATCAAATTCTAATAACCTGATATCTTCGTGCATACAGATATATTCATCTATTACAGCATTTTCTCTTTCGTTGGTCATTGTACTTAGACCATTTAGTTGACCAATAATTTCATTAGATTGTTTATTTAGATTTGGATCTCTATATATAAATCTAAAATGATTAACCATATCATATACTTTATCTTTAATAGAGTCATCTAATAGATAGATTACACATTCATTTTCTAGTACTCTTAATGTTTGTTCTAGAAACAAAGCATATTCTTCTTGTGATGAATATCTTTTTCTTAATTCATCTTTAGATAGAGTTATAACATTCTTTTTATATTCTAATAATTGGATAAATTCTTCTTTACTATAATCCAAGTACTCCACCTACTTTAAATATTTTTTTGTATAACTCACTATAATTTTTTACATAGATGAATTTTGTATCTTTTTTAATTTCATCTGGTATTTCAGCTACATCTTTTTCATTTTCTACTGGTAAGAATACTTTTCTTATTCCTGCACGATGAGCACCTATTACTTTTTCTTTTAATCCACCTATTGGTAAAATTCTACCTCTTAGTGTTATTTCTCCTGTCATAGCAATTGTTTTATCGACAGCTTTATTTGTTAATAGACTTATTAATGCAGTTGTAATTGTTATTCCAGCAGATGGTCCATCTTTATTTACCGCACCTTCTGGTACGTGAATATGAATATCATTTTCAGTAAATAATTTTTCATCTATATTAAATTTTTTCATATTAGATTTTATATAGCTTAATGCAATATGACAAGACTCTTGCATTACATCTCCTAAGGAACCAGTTAATATTAATTCTCCTTTTCCTTTGAACGATGTTGCTTCTATTGGAAGAACGTCTCCACCGAAAACTGTGTAGGCCATTCCGTTTACAACTCCAACTTCTTCTTTCTTATGGTTCTTTGTAGATGGATATTTTTCTTTTCCAAGTAGTTCTTCTACTTTTTGTTCATCTACATGATAGAATGATAAATCTTGTTCTAATAAAATCTTTTTAACTATTTTTCTAAAGATAGTAGCGATTGAACGTTCTAAGTCTCTTACTCCCGCTTCTTTTGTATAGTTATTAATTATTAATTTAATTGCTTCATCTGTTATATCTACTTGTAATGAAGTTAGTCCATGCTCTTCTAATTCTTTTGGAATTAAGTGATTTTTGGCAATATCTAATTTTTCATATTCTGTATAACTAGATAAATTTATTATTTCTAATCTATCTCTTAATTCGTATGGGATTTGTTCTATGTAGTTTGCTGTTGCGATGAATAATACTTTTGACAAGTCAAAATCTTCTTCTATATAGTGATCTGAGAACTTATTATTTTGTTCTGGATCTAGCACTTCTAATAAACTACTTGCAGGGTCTCCTTTTATATCTTTAGTCATTTTATCTATTTCATCAATTATAAAGACTGGGTTTGTTGTTCCGGCTTTTCTAATACCTTGAATAATACGACCTGGATTTGCTCCGATATATGTTCTTCTGTGTCCAATTATTTCGGCTTCATCATTTATTCCACCAACACTAATTTTGGCAGTTTTTCTATTTAAACTTTTTGCAATACTAATTGCTAGAGATGTTTTACCTACTCCAGGTGGTCCAACTAAACATAAAATTGGACTACGTAGATTATTTGTATTTTGTTTTACTGCTAAATACTCTAAGATACGTTCTTTTACTTCATCTAAAGCATAATGAGATGAATCTAAGATACTTTTTACTTTCTTTAAATCTGTTGTATCTTTTGTGTAGTTATTCCATGGAAGATTTAACATCCAATCTAAGTATTCTCTAATCATTCCTAATTCTGGTGAATTAGAGTTTGCTGCTTCATAACGAGATAATTCTCTTTTTATTTTTTCAGTTACTTTAGGAGAACATTTTAATTTAGATAATTTTTTATTAAAATTAATTACTTCTTCATCTTTAGAATTAGCTTCTCCTAATTCTTTTTGCATTGCTTTGATTTTTTCTCTTAGGAAATATTCCTTTTGTGTTTGATTTAATTCTTTATCTACTTCTCTTTCTATTTTTTGTTCTAGTTCAATAAATTTTAAATCTTGAGTCATATCTTCAATTAGATGTTTACATCTTTCGATAGGATCAACTGTTGTTATATATTTTTTCTTTCTCTTATAATCAATATTTAAGAAAGATGCGATTAAGTCACATAAATCATTTAAATTATCTACTTTATTTAATTGTGTAATAATTGCATTTCCCATGTATGGTACTTTATCAATATATTGTTCTAATGATTTTATTAAAATATTATAGTAGTCGTCTTCTTCTTGTTTTTTAGCATGATGTATTTCATTATAATTAGCATAGAAGAAATGTTCATCGCTATTGTAATTTGTAACTTCTACTCTTTCTAAACCTTCAATAACAATTCTTGTTTTTCCATTAGGAACATTCATTTTTAATTTTAAGCGACCTAAAACTCCATAATTTGGAAGTGCTGTTACATCAAGTTTGGCATCTTCATCAATTGGGTTTACTATTAACATTAAATCATTGTCTAATTTTTCAATAATACTTATCATTTGTTTATCAAAAGTATTATCGTATTCAACACGTACTTCATTATTGGGGAAGATTACCATATCGTTGATTATTAATACTAATAACTTGTCTTGTTGCATGGATATTCCACCTCCAATTTTTTTATATCTTACTATTATAAATGAAATATTATTTTTTTCAAGAAAATAAGGGTAATTTATTCATTTTTTAAAATAAAAAAGAACTCAATTGAGTTCTTTTAAATTATTTATTTAATTCTTTTAATAATTCGATTGTTTTACGAACTTCTAAGTCGTATTGAACCATATCGATTCCACCAAATTGTTTTAAGAATTCTGCTTTATCCATTTGATATTTATTAGCTAATTCTTCAGCTTCATTTAAAGCTTCTTCTTTAGTTACTTCGATTTTTTCTTCTGTCATGATTTGTTCTAACATTAATCTATATAACACATTGTTGTAAGCTTCTTTTTCCATTTGAGATCTTAATGCTTCTTCATTAGATTGAGTGAATTGATAATATAAATCTAATGAGATTCCTTGCATTTTCATTTGTTCTTCAAATCTTCCAACTAAACGATCAGTTTCTTCATCTACCATAGTTTGTGGAACATCTGCTTCAACGTTCTTAGCTACTGCTTCTAATAATGTATCAACATATTTATTTTCAGCTTCAGCTTCTTTTTGAGCTTGGATTGATTCTTTAATTTGTGCTTTTAAAGTTTCTTCAGAATTGATTCCTTCCATTCCTAAATCTTCAAAGAATTCTTCATCTAATTCTCTAGCAACTTTTTGCTTAATTTCATTAACTTTAACTTTGAATACTACTGGTTGTCCTGCTAAGTCAGCAGCTCCGTATTCTTCTGGGAATGTTACATTTAAATCTTTTTCTTCTCCTGTAGCCATTCCAATTACTTGTTCTTCAAATCCTGGAATAAATGTATTTGATCCGATTTCTAAAGAGTAATTTTCTCCTTTTCCACCATCAAATGCAACACCTTCTTTGAATCCTTCAAAATCGATAACAGCGATATCACCATTTTCAACTTTTCCTTCTTCTTTAACTACTAATTCTGTATATCTTTCTAGTAAGTGTCCTAATTCATGATTTACTTCTTCGTCAGTTACTTCTACTGTTTCAGGTTTGATATTTAATCCTTTATATTTTTTAACAACTACTTCTGGTTTAGTTGTAATTGTAAATACAAATTCAACTCCATTTTCATCGATTGATTTAATATCAACTTCTGGTTTTGTAACTGGGATTAATTTAGAATCAGTTATTGCTTTCATATAAGCAACTTGTACTGACATATCAGCAGCATCTATAAATAATGCTTCTTTTCCAAATTTCTTTTCGAAGATATCTCTAGGTACTTTACCAGCACGGAATCCATCAACTCTAACTGTTTTTTGTTTTCTAGCAAAAGCTTGATCTAATGCTTTAGTCCAGTCAGCTCCTTCAATTTTTACATTTACTTTATGAACATTTGCTGGTTCTTTTCTAGTTTCTTCAATATTTTCTACTTTTGTTTCTTTTTTTGCCATATATATTCCTCCAACGTCTAATATTATACATTATAATTTTTTTTAAGACAACCTTTTTAATATTAAAAAAAGTCCAATTACTTGGACTTTTACTATTTAACATATTCTTTTGCGTTTTGTTTTTGTGTTAATGGTAATAATGGATCTCCTTGGATAGCTCGTTTAGCTACTGAATATAAAACATTTCTTCTTTTTGGAATATTATGTTGATCAAATTCATCTATAATTTGTTGCCACATTTCTAGAGTTACTTTTTTCTCTACCCCATCGATGATATATCCAATAGTTTCACTTTTAAATTTTTCTATTGTCATTTCTGTATCTAGAGCTTGGTTTTTACCTAAAAATGTACAAAGAATTCTACGTTCGTTTGGATCCATTTTTTGTTTGAACTTTCTTATATAAGAAAGTAGTTGACCTGGTGCAAGGTCTGTTAAACAGAAGTAATCAGCAACTGTAAATGGTAGCGTCTTATCTTCTGTTAATGGAATATTTGTATATAAATGTTCCATTACATCTTTTATAGCTTTTTCATATTTATTACTTAGCATATCTACATGACATTTTTCTACTGTTAAATATGAAATCATATTTTCATCCCCCTAAGCCAAATGTGCATACATTATACCATATTTAGGCTTAGAAGTCAATTTTAACGTACTTTGATATGTACTTCTCTTAGTTGTTGTTCAGTTACTTCTGTAGGAGCATCCATCATTAAATCAGCACCTGATGCAGTCATTGGGAAAGCAATTGTTTCACGAATTGTTTCTTCATCTAAAAGTAACATTAACATTCTATCAATACCAGGAGCCATTCCTGCATGTGGTGGTGCTCCGTATTTAAAGGCTTCATAAAGTGCTTTAAATCTTTTTTCAATTTCTTCTACTCCGTATCCAGCAATTTCAAAAGCTTTTTTCATAATATCTAAGTCGTGGTTTCTTACAGCTCCACTAGCCATTTCAATTCCGTTACATACGAAGTCAAATTGGTATGCAAGAATATCTTCTGGTTTCTTAGTAGTTAAAGCTTCTAATCCACCTTGAGGCATACTGAATGGGTTGTGAGTGAAGATATATTGGTCTTCTTCTTCAGACCATTCATACATTGGGAAGTCTTTAACGATACAGAATTTAAACTCATCTTTATCAATTAAATCTAATTTTTTTCCTAATTCATCTCTAATTAAACTTGCATATTTATAGGCATGTTTTCTATCTGCGATAAAGAAGATTACACTTTCTGGTTTTAATTTTGCTACATCAATTAAATCTTCTCTTTCTTCTTCAGATAAAAATTTATCAATTGGTCCAGCAAATGACATATCTTCTAATACTTTGAAGTATCCAATACCTGGCATTCCAATACTTTCTGCATATTCAACTAATTCGTTGAACCAAGAGTTTGATTTAGATGCGATATCTTCTACAACAATACCTTTTACTGTTACTCCTCTAAATGGACGGAATGTTGTTTCTTCAAATACATCTGTTAAATCAATTAATTCAAGAGGGTTTCTTAAGTCTGGTTTATCAGTACCAAATCTTTCCATTGATTCTTTATAACTTAATCTTACAAATGGTTTTTCACTTAATTTTTTAGTTGGAGCGAATTCTTTAAATGTTTCATAGAATACTTTTTCTCCTACTTCTAATACATCTTCTTCTGTAGCGAAAGCCATTTCTAAATCTAATTGGTAGAATTCTCCATAAACTCTATCACTTCTTGCATCTTCATCTCTGAAACATGGAGCGATTTGGAAATATTTATCTATTCCACCACACATTAATAATTGTTTAAATTGTTGAGGTGCTTGTGGTAATGCATAGAACTTTCCATGGAACTTACGAGATGGAACGATAAAGTCTCTTGCACCTTCTGGTGAAGATGCTGTTAAAATTGGAGTTTGAACTTCTAAGAATTCATCTTCTTTCATTATCTTTCTTAAATAATCAATTACTTTAGTTCTAAAGATAATGTTTTCTCTAACTTTAGGGTTTCTCATATCTAAGTATCTATATTTTAATCTTACATCTTCAGCTACTTCTTTAGATGTCATTACTTCAAATGGTAAGATGTTTTGAGCTTTTCCTAAAACTTTTAAATCATCTACTAATAATTCAATAGTTCCTGTTTCAATTCTTTGGTTGTAATCTTCTTCAGCTCTTTTACGAATTGTTCCTTCAATAGTAATACTTGATTCACGAGTGATACCATCAAAGATATGATCATCGTTTGATACTACTTGAATTACTCCAGTCATGTCTCTAATGTCTACGAAGATTACTCCTCCATGGTCTCTTATATTTTCTACGAAACCTGCTATTTTTACTTTTGTTCCAATTTCTTTTTCAGTTAATTTTCCACAATAGTGGTCTCTATATTTACTTGTCATTTTCTTTTCTCCTTTCTAATTCTTTCTTTATTAATTCTAAAGAGATATTAGGGTTTGCTTGTCTATTTGATTTTTTCATTGTTTGACCTATAAAGAAGTTGATTACATGTTGGTTATCTTCTTCAATATATTGTCTTACTTGTTCTTGGTTTTCATCCATAATAGATGTAATTAATTCTAATAAAGTATCTTCATCAGATATTTGTTGTAAGTTTTCTTTCTTAATTAATTCTACTGGATCTATTTTTTGTTCAATGGCTTGATATAAAATTTTCTTACCATGATCTAGTGATATTTTACCTTCATGAACATAGTCTACTACTCCGCTTAACATCTTTGGTGTGATGAATAATTCATCTAGTGTTATTTCTAATTTGTTTAATGTAGAAAGTATTGCTGATGTTAAGAAGTTTACTGTTAATTCTACATCTGAACCATATGATAATACTTCTTCAAAATAATCTGCTGTTGGTCTTTCTTTTGAAAGTACTTTAGCATCATATTCTGATAGAGAATATTCTTTCATATATCTTAGGAATCTATCTGTTTTTAATTCAGGTAAAGATTGTTTTAATTCATATAAGTATTCATCTGATAATGGAGTTGATGGGATGTTTGGTTCTAAGAAGTATTTATAATCAACGGCATCAACTTTTTCTCTCATTGAATAAGTTTTTCCATCTTCTGCAATTCTTCTTGTTTCTTGAATTACTTTTTCTCCTTTTAGAAGAATTTCACTTTGTCTTTTTATTTCATATTCGATAGCATCTCTTACACTTGTAAAGGCGTTGATGTTCTTCATTTCAACTTTAGTTCCTAATTTATCAGAACCTTCTTCCATAAGTGAGATGTTGACGTCACATCGCATTTGTCCATAGTTTGATTTGGCTTCACTTACTCCTAAGAATAAGAATACATCTTTTAAATCTTCTAGGAACGTTACGGCTTCATCAGCACTTTCAATACATGGTTCTGTTACTATTTCAATTAGTGGTACTCCACTACGGTTGTAATCAATTAATGAGAACTTTGTATCATGTTCTAAAGATGCAGTATCTTCTTCTAAGTGTAATTGATGAATATATACTCTTTTTGGTGTTCCTTTTACTAAAATGTCTAAGTATCCATCTTTTCCCATTGGTTTAGTTACTTGAGTTATTTGATAACCTTTTGGTAAGTCTGGATAGAAGTAGTTTTTTCTATCAAAAATTACTTCATCTGGGTTCTTACAATGAAGAGCCATTGCTGTTAGAAGTGCTTTTCTTACAGCTTCTTTATTTGGTACTGGAAGGATTCCAGGTAAACCAAGATCAACTGTTGAAACAGATTCGTTTGGTATCATTGAGAACTTGTTTGGAGATGCTGAAAAGTTTTTTGACTTTGTATCTAATTCACAATGTACTTCTAATCCTATTACTACTTTAAACATCTATATCACCTACCTTACTATATATTCCTTTATATCCTGTTAGTTTTTCAACTTGGTATGCAAGTTTTAAAACTTCGTCATCTTCTTTAATTCTTCCTGTGATGTTTAAACCGATTGGCATATCTTCTACCATTCCATATGGAATTGTTATTGATGGAAATCCTCCAAAGTTTCCGATTGCTAAGTGGTTTTCTAATAATAAATATCTATCAGATAATTTTTCACTTGAATCTGTAAATTTAGGAGCAATTCCTCCAGATGCTGGTAGAATCATTCCGTCGTATTCTTTAAATAATTCTGTTATTTTTTCTACTAATAATCTTCTTACTCTCCCAGCATTTAAGAATAATTTATCTTGGTTTTCTTTTTGAAGGATGAAACTTCCTAAAACGAAACGTCTTTTGATAAGCTCACTAAATCCTTTTGTTCTAGCATCAAAGATAATTTCTTCAATTGATTCACCTTCTCCTCTTGGTCCAAATTGAATTCCTGTTAGGTTGGCGTTGTTTGAAGTTGCTTCTGCACAACTAATACACATGTATGTTGGATAAATGGCATTTAATAAGTCTTTATCAATTGATACTTCTTCAATAGTAAATCCTTCTTGTCTACATTTATCTAATAATTCATGGAATTTTGTTAATACTTCAGTTACTTCCTTAGAATCTTTATATAATTCTTTATCGCATATTTCTTTGATGTAGAATAGTTTTTTACTTTTTGGTTCTTCTGTTACTAATTCACTATATTTTTTCCCATCATCTTTTAATGTTGTCATATCCATTGGATCTTGTCCTTTTAAGATATCTGTTACAATTGCAGCATCTTCTACTGACTTTGTAAACATTGCAACATGGTCTAAGCTTGATGCGAAAGCGAACATTCCATAACGAGAAATTCTTCCGTATGTTGGTTTAAATCCAACTAATCCACCGAAGGCAGCTGGTTTTCTTACTGAGTCACCAGTGTCTGAACCGATTGAGAAAGGTACAATTCCTAAGGCTACTGCTGCGGCAGAACCTGCTGATGAACCACCAATCATTCTTTCTTTATCCCATGGGTTCTTTACTACTCCAGTTGCTCCTGTTGTTCCTGTTCCTCCCATGGCTAACTCATCTAATACTGTTTTTCCAACTAATGTTGCTCCTGCTCTTTTTAATTTTTTATAAACTGTTGCATCATATACTGGTACATAATCTTTTAAGATGTTAGATGATCCTGTTGTTAAGATTCCTGTTGTTGAAAAGTTATCTTTTAAAGCATATGGTATTCCACCAATTAGTGTTTCTCTTTCTTTTACTTTAGTATCATCTGTTATTGTTACGAATGAGTTGTAATCATCTTGAAAATAATGAGCTAGTCTTAGTGCTTTTGAATATAAATCTTCTGCTGTTGTTTTTCCTTCTTTTAGTTCTTCTTTTAATTCTTTAATAGTTTTTTCTCTATACATCTTCATCCACCACCTTTGGTACTTTTACTTGGTCTCTTGTTTGATACTTAGCATTTTCTAATACTTCTCCGACTGTTAAGTAATCTCCTATTTCATCTTCTCTTAGTTCGGCATCTGTATTTTTAAATGGGAATGTCATAGGTTCTACTTCTGAGATACTTGGTATTTTTCCTATTAAATCCATTTGTTTTAAAATTACTTCGAATTCTTCTTGAAGAGTTTTATATTCTTCATCATTCATATCAAACATTAATTTACGTGCATAATCTTTTAACTTATCTTTTTCTATCATATTAATTCCTCCTTTTATATAAACAAAAAACACTAGTTAAACGTCCTTCATTATTTTGAAGGGACGAAAACTAGTGTTCCGCGGTACCACCCTAATTACTATAGATCTTCTCCATAGTCACTTTCGGTTCTATTAAACCTTAGCGTTGTTAACGGTACGCGCTCCGACTTATTCTACTAAAATTCTTTAAGTACTCAGAAGTGTTGTTTCAAAAAACATTATTGTTATGTTTCACCAACCCATAACTCTCTACAAATAAGTGGTTTTTCTACTTGTCTTCCTCATCGATTTCTTTTTAATCTTACTAAATATTTTTTATTTTGTCAAATTTTTATTTTCCTTGGTATCTTTCACCATATTTTTTTGCCATGACTTTATCTGTTTCTTTACTTTGTTTTATAATTGTTTTAGCAACATCCATTTGTGATGCATTTTCTGGTAAATTTTGAAGAGCTGTCATATCAAAGAATAAGATTGCCCATTCTAATTGTTCAATACCATGTTCTGTAATACCTTTAATACTATGTAAGTCTGTTTCCATTAATTCTAATAATGTATTAATATTATTTTTCTTTAATGTTTGTAATACATCCCAATCTAAAACCATATCTTCTACTTTATAAAAAGCATTCCAGTTAGTTTTTCTTTTTTCTTCTCTTTCTTTTTTTACAGATTGAATCATTGGTAATATTTCTTCTGTTGGTAAAGATAAAAACATTTCTTCTAATATATCTAGAGCTTCTGTTGAAAATCTAGTTAATTGTTCTTTGTGTTTTTCCATTTCCTACACCCCTTACTATGGTCTCCTTTGACCAATGTGGCTACATTATACCACATTTTCTTATTTTTTGCAAGTTTTACCTTCTTTTATGGTGTTTTTGTGGTAGAATAATGACAGGAAGTGATATTATGAGAAAAACTATTTTAACAGGTTTAAGACCTACTGGTAACTTACATTTAGGTCATTTATTTGGGGCTGGTCAAAACTATGTTAGATTACAAGATGATTATGATTTTTATTTAGAAATTGCTGATGTACAAGCTTTAACTGATAATTTTGATAATCCTGAAAAAGTTAGAAAAAACGTTTATGAAATTACAAAAGATTTATTAGCAATTGGGCTTGATCCTGAAAAAGTTAATTTCTTTATTCAATCAAAAATCCCTGAGATTGCAGAACTTACTGTTTATTATTCAAACTTAGTAACAGTTGCAAGATTACAAAGAAACCCTACTGTTAAAACAGAAATAAGTCAAAAGAAAGAGTTATTTGGTAATAGTGGTGAAAGTATTACTTATGGATTCTTAGGATATCCAGTTAGCCAAGCTGCAGATATTACTGCTTTTGATGGTGAAGTTGTTCCAGTTGGTGATGATCAATTACCTTTACTAGAACAATGTAGAGAAATAGTTCGTAAATTTAATTCTATTTATGGTGAAACATTAAAAGAGCCTGAAGCTGTTTTAAGTAAAAATACAAGAATTAAAGGTCTTGATGGAAATGAAAAGATGGGAAAAAGTCTTGGTAATGCAGTTTACTTAGTTGATGATGAAGAAACTATTAAAAAGAAAGTTATGGGAGCGGTTACAGATCCTGAAAAAATCAAAAAAGATGATCCTGCAAATCCTGACGTTTGTATGGTTTACTACTATCATAAGTTAGTTAATAATGAAGAAAATATTAATACAATTTGCAGTGAATGTAAAAAAGGTTCACGTGGATGTGTTCAATGTAAAAAAGAATTAATTGAAGCAATGAAAGAATTCTTAAGACCAATTCAAGAAAGAAGAAAATTCTATGAAGAAAATCCTGAAGAAGTTGATAGAATCTTACAAAAAGGTACTGAAGCTGCTAGAAGTAAAGCCGTAGAACAAATGGCTAAAGTTAGAAAAGCAATGAAGATAGATTATTAAATCTATCTTTTTTTAATAAAAAAAAGACATATTGTCTTTTATTTTTTTCTTTTCTTTTTCTTTGGTCCACGTTCTCTTTTAGGTTTAACACTATATGCACTTAATACTTGATAATTGGCAGTATTTACTTTTTGTTTTTGATATATGTCTGCTCCTGTAGACATCAACAATTTTTTATAATCATCATGTATTTCATCTAGAAGATTTGTTTCTTTTTTTACAACTTTTATTTTTGCCATATTCTCTACCTCTTCCCTACTTTGATATATCTAAGAATATTTTATCATATAATCAGAAAAATTAAAACTATTGTTACTTTTTATTATATGTTAATTTTAAAATATCATATAAGACATTATACTTTGATTCATAATTTTCTTGAATTGATTTTTGTAATTTTAAATATTTTGATTCAAATGACAATGATGAATCATTATATATTTCTTTATATAGATAATTCAATTTATCTATATTTTTTGTTTGGTATACTTTTTCTAATTCTTTTAAAATATAGTTTCTTTTTTTATTTTCTTGTCTTGTTAAGAAGCTTTTATTTAATGTTGAAATTGTTTTATAATATATTTTTTCTATTAAATCAAATCGACATTCTAATATAATTGTTTCTTCTTCATCTAATAAAAGTGAACTTCGACATATATTATTTCCTTCTTTTGTAAATTCTATACCAACCACTCTATTTAAATCAGTAAACAAAGCTGAGTATTTTAAATCATTTGTTTTTCTATAACACTTTGTTTTGTTTTTTATTTTTTGAATAAAATCATTACTTATAATTATATTTTTATTTACTAAGTCATTTAAGTTTTGTGTTGTTACTCTAAAAATAGGAATTCTTTTTATATGATCTATGGTATCTTCACTTGACCATTCATAAAACTCAATAAGTTCATCTTGAAAGTTTAATACTACATCATAAATGTAATTCATCTTTAATCTCCTTTTTTGTCTTTATTGTTAATATTTCTATTATGATACCTAATGGTAAAGTTAAACATTCTATTTGGGATATGATAAATAGAAAATATTCTTTAATAGTATAACCAAATGTAAATAAATTTATATATAAAAATATATAAGTTATTCCTATTGTGATTAAATAAAAACCTAAGATAATAAAAATTATTTTTCTTATCATAATTAAATTTATGTTTTTTTAGAAAAAAAAGAATGTCTTTTAGACATCCTCTTCTGAAGTTTCTATTAACGCTACTTCTACTTTATTGATTGATTCAAATTTCTTTGTAATTTTATCTGTTGTAATTGAGACATTTTCTACATCTTTATTTACTGTTTGAATACTTCTAGCAAGTTTATCCCAACGTTCTTTATATCTAGCAAATTCTAGTCCTAATTTATTTAATTCTTCATGAATGATTGAAGTATATTTATCTCTTTCCATATTTTTAATTATCATTTCAATTACTGTTAATGTTGAAATTAAAGTTGTTGGTGAAGTAATCCATACTTTTTTTCTGTACGCATAATTAATTATATCAGGATGATATGCATTAACTTCTGCGAAGATTGCTTCTGCTGGTAAGAAAAGAATTGCTTGATCTGTTGTTTCTCCTGGAATTATATATTTACTAGCGATGGCATCGATATGCTTTTTCATATCTTGTCTAAACATCTTTTCATAATTTTCTCTTAGTTCTGGAGATAGTTTCTTATCAGTCATTAATTGATAATGTTCTAGTGGGAATTTAGAGTCAATGGCAATTGTCCCTAGAGGCTCTGGTGCAAATACTACAGAGTCAGCAATTACACCTGTACTTAAAGTATGTTGTAATCTATAGATTGAATCATTTCTTTCTCCAAAGACATTTGAAAGTATATGTTTTAAATTTACTTCTCCAAAGATACCTCTTGTTTTCTTATCAGTTAAAATACTTTGAAGTGAAACAATATCTGTTGATAGTGTTTCAATTTTCTTTTGAGCTTCATCTATCTTAGACAATCTTTCAATGACGTTCATAAATGTTTTATTTGTTTTATCAAAATTTTCATCTAAACGTTCATTTACTTTTTCATTTATAGCGATTAATCTTTTTTCTAATTGTTCATTTAGAGTATTAAAATCCTGATTTAAATTTCTAGTAATATCATTTTTAAAATTACCCATTTCCTTCATCATTGCTAGTTCTAATTTACCTAGTCTTTCTGTAATATTACTTTCATTTATATTTTTTAATAAAGACATTACTACTAAAACTAAATTTAATATTAATAATCCAATAATTATATAATCCATATTATTTCTCCTATTCTATGTTCATTTTTTTACTTACTACTTTTGAAATTATGTATGCGAGAAGTAAGATTATTCCAATATATATTAGCGCTTTAACATCTGTTAAACTTTCTATGAAACTTTTACCTATGTATCCCCAAAATGTTATCATAAATGCTTTTCCAATTAGTATGGCACTTAAATATTTTTCTTTAGACATACTTGATACACCTGCTAGTAAATTTATTAAACATGATGGTGTGAATGGTAAGGTTAATATTAAAACAAGACTTTGAAATTTTATTTTGTTAAATTTATGAATTTGTTTTTCTACTTTTTTTATAGTTTTATTTTTAACTAATTTATATAATATTTTTGTTTCTAATAGATTAAAAAATAAAAAAGCTATGTAACTTCCCAGACATGTTGCGAGCCAAGAAATTACTACTCCTATTAAAAATCCAAATGCATTAATATTTAAACTTACAAAAACACCAAGTGGTAAGATTGGAAGAAAGGCTTCTGATAATACCATTAAGAAACCAAATAGTAGACCACCAGATGCAACTAATTGTGTTGATTTTTCTATTATTTGATTTACTAATTCCATCTTATCACCTTCAATTTTAATTATATTACAAGATTATTTTCTTAACAAGTAATTAAGGTATCCACCAATTATGTTGACAGTTCGATATCCTTGTATATTTAGTTTTTCAGTTAATACTTTACTTGTTTTACCATTATTACAAAAGATGTAATATGTTTCATTTTTATTTAAATATTTTTCTGGAGAGATTTCTAGTTTTATTGCAGGTATATTTTTTGATGATGGGATAGTTCCCATTAAAAATTCATTTTCATTACGGATGTCAATTATATTAGGATTATTTTTATACATTAGTTCTTGGAGTGTAATTTGCATTTTTTCACCTCCAATATAAAGTATGAAAAAAAAGAATCTATAATAATTATAGATTCCTATTTTACGATATATGGATTTTCTTTTGATCCATCTCCACTCTTATAAAGTGTTCTTGAATTTAAGTGAATAACTGGTCTTAAATTAGAATAGTTATTTACTGTTTTTGTTTTAATTTCTCCATCTGTATCGATTGAGTAAGCTTCATAAGTATTTTCTTTTACTGGAGTTACTGTCCACCATTCTTCACCATTTACTAAATAGTTATAATTTTGGCATGCTGCAGATAAAGAATTTTTACAATTAGTATCAGTACTTGCTGACATATATTCAGATACTGTTAGTAATCCTACTAATTGTTGTTTTGCTACTTCTCTACATTCAGATGCATTATCTGAACCTTGTTCAGTTTTTGAACGTTTTCCAGTACATAAGTTGAATGGTACTATACGTGCTTTATCTTTATCACTTAAGAACAATTCGGCATCTTCTGTATCTTCTGGATATTTTAAGAATTCATTAATACTTTCTCTAATTCTACTTGTTGAATAAGTATTAATTCCAGAAGCATAGTCAACTGAGTGATTATATCTATCATCCCATGGTAATCCATATGATGGATATTCATCAGTAATTAATACCATTTCTCCTGTTGAAGTTATTTTTACAATTCTCCATACTCTTAAATCTAATTGTACATAGTTATTAACAACTTCTCCACGGAATACTTTGTTTCCTGCTTTATTATATAGACCATATCCATTTGAAGTATTTTTATTATTACTTTCTACTACTCTATATAATTCTTGAGTCATGTATAATTCACCACAATTTAATTTTGGTGTATATAAGTGTGTTCCGTTAGAACTTTGTACATTAACTGATCCTGTACATACTGAACCTTCTGGTACATATTCTTCTAATGGTTTCATTTCTCCTGCTGCAGAAAGTGTTCCACAATCTATTTCAATTGAAGATGTTCCTGTTGGTAAACTTTCTGGATGCTTTTGAAAATATGATTCAGCGGCATTTACCATAATTGTTTCAATTTCTTCATATGTGTATGATCTGTTTATTAAGCTTAATACAATTATTATTAATAATACAACAATTACAATACCACCAATTATTACGAAAGCAAATTTAGTCATTTGGTCTTTCATATTAGGTTGATTATATGATGAAGTTTGTTCTTCATAATCATCTTCTTCATCATACTCATCAATTATTATTTCCGCTTCTTTTTCTTTTGTTGTTTGTGTTTCTTTAATATTTTTTGCTAAATTGAAATCAGTATCTTTCATATTTATATCTCCTTTTATTAATTATCAAAAAAATCATCGAAGAAGTCATCGTCGTCATTATCATCTGGAATATCAAGATTAATTGAAGGTTTTACTGGTTCTTCTTGTAATCTTGGTAACTCTTTTGGTTGTTCATTAACTACAACTGGTTTTGCAGGTTCCAATTTTGGAAGTGTTGTTGGTTCAAATACATCTTCATCTAATTTTTCAATTGGTTTTGATTCTGCTATTGTTTCTTTTATTTCTTTCTTTTCTTCTGCTTCGATTTCTGCTATTTTTGCATCTATTTTCTTGATTAATTCATCAACATTGAATCCAAAATCTTCATCATCTTCTGCTGGAACTGGATCACTTAATCTTTCTGGTTTAGTGATTGGTCTTACAGGATTAGAAGATTTACCTCTACTCATTCCCATTTCCATTGGAGGAAATTCAAATTCTTTTTTATCTTCTAATGGTTCATCTTTTCTTGTTAAGAAATCTGGTAAGGCTTGAGATTGATTTGAATTTGCTTGACGCATTAAATCAATCGGAGGCATATCTGTTGGTAGAGATTTCTTATCCATATCAGCATTATTCATCATTTCTAGTAATTTCTTCTTTTTTTGAGACTTAACAAACTCTTTAATATCGAATGTTCTTACCGGTCTCTTAGCTCTTGTTGGATATTTTGCTGTTGGATATCTTTCACCCCAATCTAATTGGAAGTATGGAGTAAATTTAGTTTTAAATGGTTGTTTTCTGATTCTTAAGATAATTACTTCGAATTGTTTCATACGTTGTAAGTCTGAAACTGTTACTAATGGTGTTGATGCAGTTTTATCATCTTTCTTAGATTTAACTTCACCACACATCTTAGAAATTTCTTCTAAGGCTTTTAATTCGGTTGTAATTAAGTAAATAATATTACCACAGTTACCTCTAATTGTTTCAGCATCTTCTTTTCCATACACTGAATCTAATTGAGCAAAGTTTTGGATAATCATTGTAAATCTAATTGCTCTGGAACGGGCAGCTGTGATCATTGTTGTAACATCTTTTAGTGGAGGCATGTTAGCAAACTCATCTAATAAGAAGTTTGTTCTAACAGGTAATTTACCACCGTGTTTTTGTGCTACTGAAATTAATGTTTCATAAATTTGTTTTAATAAAATTGTTACTAATGAGTGATATGTTTTCTTTTCATCTTGAATAACGATGAATACAGCAGTTGGTCTTTCACCAATACTTTCTAAGTCTATATCACTGTGTGATAACATCTCACTTAAGTTTTCACGAGATGCGAATAATTTAACTTTTTGTTTGAATACTGAAAGGATTGATCCTTTTGTTTCTGATGGTGCCATGATTGTACTTGATGCATTGATTGCTGCAGCACTTGCAGGATCTTTTGCCGCAAAGTATTCTTTAATATATGTTGATGCTCCAAATTTTTCTTCACCAATTGTAGTTGCTAATGAAATACTATTGATGTTTATTTCTTCTGGTCTTGCATCTTCAAATAATCCTAAGGCTACTCCAGAGAAATAGTCTGCTGATGTTTTTTCCCAGAATGGATCAGCATTTTTATTTGAATCATCATAAAGGATGTTTAAAGCTAAGTCATCTAATAACTCAATTGCTTTATCTTGTTTACCCATTTTATACATTTTATATGGTAGTGACATTGGGTTCCATGCATTACCATTTTGAGGATCACGGAAATTTAGTAATAGTATT
Source organism: Bacilli bacterium (assembly GCA_045649455.1). GTDB lineage: Bacteria > Bacillota_I > Bacilli_A > RF39 > UBA660 > JAEDES01. The sequence continues at coordinate 21,652 of JAZRPV010000058.1, forward strand.
TGATATCCTTTTTTACGTAGCATTACACTAGTTTTTTCATAAATTTCACCTTTAGGGTCAGTGATAATCATAGATTCTCTAGCTTTTGCTAAACTATGTACTAAAGGAAGAATAACAGTTTGAGTTTTACCAGAACCAGTTGCCCCGATTACTAATGAGTGGTATTCACTATTATCTACCCACATTTCATCTTTATTTAATACTAATGGAACTCCAGCTGTTTTAGATCTTTTTTGTTGAATTTTAACACATTCTAATTCTTCTTTAATTTCTTTTTCTTTTGCCCATCTAGAATATCCTTTATCTTTCTTTTCAGTTGTTAATCCAAATCCTTTTTCTCTTTCAAAGAAATATGATTTTACACTAACAAATAATCCTATGATTGATAAGATGTAAACAAAGATTGTATCTAAAATGTGGTCTGGCATTAAAGCTGGCAAAGGATTTAATCCTGATAATCTACCTGCTTGTGCAAATGTTAATATATTTGACACTGCCATAGCAATTACAAAGAATAATACGATTGCAATAATCATAAAACGCATTAGATCTTCTGGTGTTGCTCTAAATTTAAATTTCATACTATTACTTCCCTTCTGGTTTTTATTATAACATTAAGTTTATTTTATTTCATTATTGATTTGATATAAGTAAATCAAATTTTTCTTTATTTAATTGAAATAACATGTCTTCTGGTTCTTGTACACTATATTTTGCACAAGTTAGTATTAATTCATGTTTGTCATCATCATTTATATCTAAGAATGTTCTAATATATGGCTTACATCCATTACCATAATTAGCTTTTTCTATATTAGTATACATTGAATATATTTTTTGTTCTTTTACCATAAATACTATGGAGAATATTGTATCTGGATAAAAATCTGAAGCAAAAGCGTTACTTATAACATAGAATTGTTCTTCTACTCCATCAGCATCAATATCAAAATTAACAATATTATTAACTGTCATTTGTGATGATGTTGATAAATTATTATCTTTTAAGACTTGATGTACATAAGTGTTATTGTTATTTTCTTTTGTTTCAAACTCTTTAATTTTTAAATCGTAGTTAGCTTTATATGCAATTAATTCTCCTTCCATTTTTACGGCTGTCTTATTTGAATTAAAAGCATACCATTTGTTGTCATCATACCACATAGAGTACTCTCCAAAATATTTATTATCTAAAAATACTTTGTACTCTTGCCAATTTAATGAATCTAATGTTTCTTCTCTTGTTATATTTAACCATGACTTGTTGGAGTAATCCCAAACAGTATTATCTCCAACAAGTAAAGTTAATTTTCTTTGTCCATTTTTTATGTTAGAAAGTCCATAAATTAGAAAAAAGACTACTAAATATACTACTAAAATAATTGTAATTACTTTATATCTACTTGACATTAAATCACCCTATTTATACTTTGTACCAAGCTAATGTACTTGTGTTTCTCCAATTATATTGACCCCACATGTCTGTTGATGAACTTCCTGGGTCCATCATTATGATTGTATCACCTTGAACGGCATCTATTGCTACCCAGTGTTGTCCTGTGTTACCTTTTACTTCGGCAACTACATAGTATCCAGCACTTAACATTTCTTTAATTTTGTTCATTTTTTGTTGTCTACTTTGACTATGGATATTTATTTGTCCTTGATAAATAAATCCTGGACATGCTTTTGTTGCAGCACCCCATACAAAGTTTCCACCACTTACAAATCCACCATTTCTATTTAAGAATTCTACAAATGTTCCTGGGTTGAAATCACCTTGAATATTTGTTGGTAAACCGCTCTTGGCAATTAACATTGATACAGATGTTGCTAAACATCCAATTTGTTTAATTGTTTTTCCACTGTTACCCATTGGTACGCCAATCCATGGACCTTCATATTGTTTCCAACTTGCAAATGGTCCAGTTGAAACCATTCCACATGCAGAATTGTTTCCTGAATTACATGCCATCTTTTGGATATCGGCTGCACCTGAGGCTCTTTTTCCAGTGTTATATATTTCCATTAATATTTGTTTATAATTATATCCTTGTTTTGCAAGTGCATTAAATTTATTTTGTTCTGTAGATGTATATCCTGTTGAAATAATATATCCGTTGGCATCTACTAATACTTCTCCTTGGGTTTCAGCAGCAGCTACTCTTATTACACTATCTGCTGGTAATGGATTTCCTCTATTTCTTCCACCTGGTACATGACCACTTACAACATAACCACCTTGGCCATCTCCACCACCCATTGCTGTACATCCTTCATTGATGTTACAGAACACTTGGTCGGCTACGCATGATGAAATTTGTAATATCCATTGTCCGTTTTCTTGCTCTAACTTTAATCCTCGAGCATTTCCCATCGCAGTAGGTCTAGCTAAAGCAAAGCTTCTTGCCGCTACCATTTGAGCTTTAATTGCTTCAATATGGAACGATGTTCCTACTTCGGCATAAGCAACTCCTGCTACATAATCTTCAAATGGAACTAAATCTTGATCAATTGGTGTTGTGTAATTTCCATTTCCATATTTACCACCACATTGCATTAATCTAACCATTAAGTTAGAAATTTGTAATGCCTTAGTATATGTTCCACTTCCACCTATTCTAAATCCTTTTATATCATATATACATGTTCCTGTTGCAGCACATGTTGTTGAATCTTTTCCAATTAAATCAAAATATCTAGATATATAATCAAAGACATCTTCTGTCAATTGTTCTCTATCTGCTTGTGATTTTGTTGGGAAGTATTTTTTAAATATTTTATTTGTTAGATTTTGTTTAAATAAATCTTCATTATAACTATTACCTTGGAACATAGCATTTGCTATTTCTTGTAATCTGGCTTTAGTCATATATTTGTAATTATAATCAGGATTATTAACACTTAGAACGTGATAAACAGCTACAAGTTTAATTGTATCTACTGATTTACCTCGTGTTTGATAATCTAATTTAATATCATTTAATCTTTCATAGAAAGCTTTGGCATCTTTATTTTCTGGTTGGAAGTCAATTCCACCATTTTCTCCACCACTATATGTTGCAGCTCCTAGGGCATCGTTATATTCTCCAATACTTCCAGAACCAGCACTAGCAACTACAGTAATTAATAGTATACCAACTAATCCTCCTACGATAAGTCCTAGTATCATTTTTTGTTTGAAAGTTAATTTTGCTGAAAAGTTAAATCCACCTTTTGAAGAATCTTCATCAGCTTCTTCTCCTGGAGGTGTATCATCTCCACCAAATGAACTACCAAAACCACCTGATTTTCCACCTAAAGCTCCAAGTCCTGATTTTTCTCCTCCACCTGATGGTGTTGATCCAGAACCCATACTTGAAGCGGCTCCTCCTGCGGCATTTGCAGCTGCTCCACCAGTACCACCGGCTCCACCTTTACCGCCATACATATCAATTCCTTTGTCAACAGCATCTGTTACTCCTGAATCATTTAATTGTTTGGCAGCTTTACCCATTCCGGGCATTCTATTTAAGGCTTGTCCACCTTTATTTAATATCTGTTGTCCTGCTTTAGTATTGGCAAGTGCATCTACTGCTTTACCGCCAAGAGGGCCTGCATAGTATGTTGCGGCCCCTTTTGCGGCAGTCTTTAAAGCTTTTGCCGAAGCTTGTTGTTCTTGTTGTTTTTGACTTTGTTTTTCATCCATTGGCGATGCTTCATTGCCACTAAAATTTGAATTGTTTCTTCTACCTTCGTATGACATTTACATCACCTTACTTCTTTTCTAGAATCCTCCGCCTGAACCAAATGAATCTAATTCTTCTTTTGTTACGGCTACATTTATTCTCATACGACGAGAACCACATACGAATAAAGCTTCTCCTTGAGAATAGTGTTTAATACTATCTTTTTCATTTTCATTTAAATCAATTAATTGACTTAAATCTTCAACTGCTTGTTTCTTTAATCCCATTACTAAATAGTAAGAAGCATTATCGAAAATAGCTTTACCTTGAGTGATTACTGATGGTGCAGCAAAGTCACTAGGTTGTTGTGTAATGATAATTGTTCCTGTATTGTACTTACGAGCACGTCTTTGTACTTGAGCTAAGAAATCAGCTCCTAATACGTTATTTTCTCCTAATAACACGTGTGCTTCATCAATCATCATTATTGTATCAATATTGTAATCTAAACATAGTCCCCATGCGAATTTAATTACATTAAAGAATAATGCATTTCTAATATTTGAATCAGTATTCATTAATTCTTTAATATTAAATACCATGAAGTCACTGTTTTTACGAATTGTTGTATGACCATTGAAATAGAATTGTAATTCTTTTGTTAATGGTCTTACTTTTAATTCAAGACGTTCCATAATATCACGTTCTTGAGTCATATCTGTCATTGACATTAAACGACCTCTAATTGTTGCATATACGTCAGAGAATGTTGGATAATCTTTTGATGTATAGTTTGAGAAATCTGTATTAAAGTCAATACCAAATCTTTTGTATGTATCTTGTACAACTTCACTAAACATTGTTAATACATCTTCTTGAATAGATGGATCATAATATTTCATGAAAGCTTTTAAGAATTGAAGTGTTCTTGTTAATACTGTGTATCCAAGACCTTGTTTAATTTCTTCTTCATCAGCATCTATAATTACTTCTAATGGGTTAATTAAACCAAATTGTCCACCTTTACCGATGTCAACACAGTCTCCACCAAATGCTTTTGTAATTTCACGATATTCATCTTCTGGGTCAACTACTACGATTTGACAACCATTTCTGATATGTGTTCTTAACATTAATTTAGCTGCTGTAGATTTTCCTGATCCTGATGTACCAAGAATAATCATGTTAGCATTATTTCTGTTATGTTCTTTTCTTATCTTATATAAGAATTGATTAAATAAAATAACTCCTCCAGAGAAGTCTACTCCTAATAAAGTAGAAAGTCCTGGGTCTTTAATACTATCAAAAATAAATGGATACATTGCTGACATTGTTACTGATGGAATCGGTGTTCCAATTCTTTGTTCAATATCTTGAGATGGGAAAATTGGTAAAATTGATTTTAATACCTTTTCTTGTTCAAAACGTAAAGATACAGCTTTTAATTCCATTGCATCTAAGTAGTTTTTAACATTTACTTTCTTCATTTCAAGTTCTTCTTTTGTATCAGCAGTTATCATAATATGCATTTGGAAATCAAATACTTTTGATTGTCCACCTGCAATCATTGAAGTGAAGTATTCCAAACTTTCAGCATCTTGTCTAATTCTTTCACGTACTGTTTGGTCTCTTTCAGTTCTATATCTTTCTTTCAAGTCTGCAACTTGTTTATTTAACATTTTAACCATTTCTTGAAATGGTACGGGGATGTGTTTTACAACTATTTTAATCCCAGGCATATTTGTTAATGAAGATAAATATCCTGGAGTAATATATTTTGGCCATGATACAACTGTTAAGATAGTTGCATATTTATCACTTATAAAAAATTCACTCGCCGAAAATTGTAATCCTTTTGGCGCTATTTGACTTCTTAATCCTGTACTCATACTGGCATCACCATTCCAAACTCTGTTGTGTCTCCCCCATTTAAGAAGTTATCCATAATAACTCTTAAGTCTGCATTGCTTGCTTGTGAAGCATTTAGTCCACAAGTAGCTAATCCATTAATCATCATTCTTACTCTTTTTTGTAAAAGTTCAGGGTCTTTTGCTCTGAATAAGAAATAATATTCTGTATCTACGATATTGTTATGAATAAATGTTTGTCCTTTTTCAATATCTTGTCTAATTAATTTTCTAATCGCTGGATTTTGTGTTTCATTGTAAAGTAGTTGCATTTGTGACATGTAAACAGAAATATCTACAGGTCTGTCGGCAACAACTAACCAGAACTCAAAATCTATCATATTATAAAAGTTCTTTAATCCTATTAATGTATTTTCTTGCGAAATACCATCTAAGATGAAGATATTTTTTGGAGATATCTTAACTCCTGCAACTTTATGATTATCACGTGTAATAATCATATTGTTTTGAATACCTCTTAAAGGTAACCAATCTTCAGTATAACCACTACTTGGTTTTTTTGTTTTTGTAGCCAACTTTATAGCACCAACCTTTCCAACGATATGTTTGTCTGTTTGTTAAAAACTCGTATAGTTCAATTATTATATTCAGTACATTATGATAATAAGGTACTGGTAGTACCAAGAACCCGCATATTATTGCAGGGCTCAATACTAAGATTGTAATGATTGGTGATGACATATCTGTTGTTGCCATCATAAATAATGAAACTAATATTCCACCAGCAAGGATTGCTAAATCATGGGGTTTAAAGAACCCTAGAATTAGTTTTCCTCTTTTTGTATTAGCAGGAATTAAATAATTCACTTATATCACACTCCCTAATTTTATTATTTTTTATTAGCTTGATTGTTAGCTCTTGCCATAATATTACGCATGTCAGTAGATTGATTTCTAACTGCATCATTAGCTTTTCCAATACTTCCACCGATAGAATCATATTCCATATATTCTCCAGTGTATGTTATTTCAGTATCAGCAAGCGCTTGTTTTGCATAACCCCAAGTATCTTGAAGTTTTCCATTTTTGAATTCATGTTTTGCAGAGTCGTAATCTTGTTGGATATATCTTGCTGCTTGTGCATCTTCGATACCCGCCATTACGTTAGAATCAAATTCACTAACATTGAATGTATGACTTCCACCATCAGCATCAACATATGTGAAGTTTCCAGCTGTATCTTTTGCTTGCATAGAAGCAGAAAGTTTTGAATAGTTGAATTTGATTCCACCAAGTGATCCATATTTTGATGGATCCAAAACACCATAATCTCCTTTTTTCTTAGACTCATCAACAGCCATACTCTTGTATTTTTTAAGTGTATCTGCAGCTTTCTTATTGGCTTCAAGAATATTTTGATTTTTAGTTGTAAGTGATTGTCCATGTAACATTCCATATGTACTATCTGCAAGACGACCACTATATGTTGAGTGGGCTGCTCTTTGCGCATTATGCTGTTGTAATGCTTTGATTGCAGCTCCAGCACGATGGTCTTTAGCATCCATCGCAGCTGACATACCTTTATATCCACCTGTAATTCCATTTAGTAAAGCTGAACCTGCATTTCTAGCAAAATTGAATTTGCTTCCTGGATGTAACTCATTATTTTCTTCTTTTGCAGCTCTCCATCCAGCAGCAGCTGCTCCAACAGCTCCTGCTGCACCTACTCCAATACCAAATGCTTGTCCTAATCCTCCGAATAGTTTTCCACCATCGTCTTTCATACCAAATACTTGTTTAATGAACTTAGGTGCTTGTTTAGCGAATATGAATAATCCTAAGAATATAAAGATATATGTTAAGATTCCAACTATTCCTGTTGCTTGGTTAATTACTAATCCATTCTTTGTAATATCTTCTACTAAGAAAATTACGAAGTATATAATTGCTAAACGTAAGAATAAATCTAAATAAGTTGATGTTAATAATTTAGTCCATGAACTAAATGCTTGTTTTTCTCCACTTGGATCAATATAAGCAATAATTGGTATTGGTGCTAAAAGTCTTAATATAGCTAACTTAATAGCACGTACGGCAATATCAATTGTGAAGTTTAATAAGATATAAACAAATACTCCACCTACTATTGCTGAAATTAATCCTCTATATGCGAACATATAACGTTGATTACTGTTAAATACTTTGGCAACTAATGATGCATCATCTGCATCACATTTTTTTGATGTTAGTCCAATTACTAATTCTGGATCAGCATATAGGTCTGTATAGATTTTCTTTGTATCTTCATCTAAATCTTTACACATCCAGTTTGCTGATTTTGTTTCATCAGTCGCACCATCTTTTAAGTTTATTCGTATAAAACCTTTTAAAATTGTCGATGTAAATAAATTAGCTGATTGTTGTAATTTTTGTGTCTGATTTTTATTTGAACCACCGGTTTGCACGGTATTACCACCGTCGTTTGTACCGAGTATTAATCTACCTAATGTATTGTTAGATAAAATTCTGTTTTGTAACGAATATAATGTACCAAATAATAGACCATTATTATTAAGTTGAATTTCATATTCATTTCTTGCATTTGGTATATTAATTGGAGCAATGATTGTTAACATTACTAAAGAAAACATAATACGATATATTATATTTCCGAATCCTTCTTTTTTATCTACAAATGTGTCAGGATTAACGATACCTTTTACTATTGATACCGCTAATTTAAATATCATAAATACACCTAAGATTAATTGAACTCTACCATAGAAATTTTTTACAGTTTCATTAGTGAATAATTCTGCTGATGCAACATTAAAGAATATTTGATACATCAACCCTAATAACCAATATACAACTGTATCTAATAGACGATAAATAGTTCTAATTATGTCTCCCCAGATGTTTGCTACTGTATTATCTGTCAATTTCCATCACCTCTTTTTACTCTAATCCACATGTTGGATCATTACTCATTCCAAATATATCTAGTATTGCTATTGTTATTGTTGGAACAAAGAATAATAATGCTATAAGTATTAATCTTGTGATTAATTTCTTTTGGGCTTTTTTCATTCCATCATCATCGCTTGTTATAATTACCTTGGCAAATTCTACACCACTTAATACAACAACAATTGCTGGTCCTAATGCTCTAATATAATTTAAAATTTGTTGTAATAACCACGCTACTGAATCAGGGTCACTAGTTGAACCTAAGATACTGTTATTACAGTCTGCTAATATTTGTACATTCTTATTTACAGTAGATGCTAAAAAGATGCTATCTTCTTGATACCATTTTTCTTCCACTTTATAACTTGTATTATTTTGATTATACTCTTTAGCATCAACGGATGCAGGCATAAATAATAACGTCATAATTAATACTACTGCAATGTATAAAATACGTTTGTTTTTCATAAAAAGATCACTCCATATACATTTTATCACAATAAGTATAACAAAGAAAAAAAAAAATAGCAATGATACACTATTTTTTTTATTGATATTATTTTGCTTGATTCCAGCAAGCTTCCCATCCACCAGTATTTCCAGTTTCTCCTGCTGAAATTAAGTTCATTACAACTGTTACAAGAACTACAACGAAATAAATAATTGCTGTATAAATAGCACGTTTAATAGCTCTTCCTTGAGCTGCTTTTACTTCTTTTTCATCACTTGCGATTACTGCTTTAGCAATATCAATTGTTACTAATAAAATAAGTACAATTGGCATGATTAAGTATAAAATCCAGAATAATCCTTTTCTTACTACTTTTACTAATGGTAATAATCCACCGCATGCATCAAGTGCTCCAATTTGAAATAAATTTGACATACAAACCTCTCCTTTACTAAGAATATCATACATTATAACATTTTCTTTGTCAATTAATTAACGTCTAAACAAACCAAATACCTTTGATTCTTTCTTTTCTACGGGTTTTTCAGATACTAATCCAAGTCGTCTTAGTAATTCAACAACCTCGTTATTTTGCTTACGTTCATTAAGTGGTGGCATATTATAAAATACTTTTATTCCTGCTTCATATTCAAATTCGCTTAAATCCTTGCTGTTTAATAAACTTTTATTTAATACAACTTTCTTATGTTTAAGTCGGTTGAATATACTTCTGTTAGTTTTTATTAACTTATTTAATTTTATTGTACTAGGTTCTACTAAGTAGATAACATCTGTACACATTGTTAAATCATCGTAATCAGCTATATCAACTAATAAAATTGCTCTTCCACGATATTTTTCAATTGTAGCTCTTATACTATCAGGATTTACTGATAACATATTTTTTTCATTGAAAATTGGAAAATCTTTTTTATTAATTTCCATGGCTATTACTTTTTCACCATAAATAGCATTTAATTCCTTTTTCATCATATATGTTAATGTTGTGGAACCGGCATGCTCTGTAGCATTTTTTACACCGATAATTGTATTCATAGCGAATGTTGCATCTTTTTTTTCTTCAGTTTTATCAGGTTGTTTATTAGGATCTCTAATTACTCCTCCACCACCCATTTTTTGGATATGCTCTACATCTTGTAAGGTGTTTGGTTTTTTTAATAAATATTTAACACCATCTGTATTAGTTGTAAAGTTATAAATTCCTAATGTTACAAGTGGTGCTAAAAATTGAGGAGTACACAAATTAGTTCCTTCAGGTAAGAATAAAACTAATTTTTCTGGACCTAAACCTCTTGCTAAAACTTGGTATGCTTGAATATTATTGTAATCTTTTATTGATGTTACGTCTAAAATAATTTTTTCGCAGAAGAAATCTTTAAACATTTCTACTATTTCGAATGCTGTATAATTACCTTGAATATTTTTGATTATATCAACATCTAATACTGCTAATTTTTGTTGTTGTTCATTTGTTACTATAACGTTCAAGAATCATCACCATCCAATTACTATTGGTTTTGTATCACCAGTTACTTGGAATATTTTAAGTCCTGGCATTATTTTATTGAAAATTGGTATATCAATATTAATTTGTGTTACTATTTTGAAATAGGCTCTTTGCTTCATATCATCATTTGGCCCACCTGCTGTTGTAGTTATATCTACTCTTTTGAAACAATAACCATAATGGCAGTTCCATCCTGGTTCATTTATATTGAAGCTTGGTGCATTGTATCCTACTGAAGCCATATATTTTTGGATTTCATAGTTACAAGTTCCTTCTGTTGCTGTATCATAACAGTTCCCTTCAAATTGTTCAAATGTAGTTATAATCTTATTTTTTACCCTAAATGCTTTTGTATAGTTAACATTGAATGCTAAATATCCAGAAACGATTACAAGGAAAACAACGATTACCACGATATTGGCAATACCTCCAAAAGCATCACGCATCTATAATACACCCTCTTTTTACTAAATTTGTCTTTCGATCGCTACCATTCCAGTACCTGAAATGTTTTGCCATTGTGTATTCAAAGAATTTTGAATATTTGGCCACATTAACCAGAAAAATCCGATTACTGCTCCGATAGCTATTAATGTAATAACTGTTAAATTTAATTCTCCTGTTGCTGCTTGCATTAAATTTCACATCCTTTCATCCTATGATTAAATTATATCAAAATTAAATTTTATTAACAATAATTTTAGTTTTACTTTACATATTGAACATCATCATCATTGCAATTAGGATAATTATCATTACACCAACTCCAGTTACAACTAACATAATCATTGTTTGGCTTTCCATATATCCTAGACGTTCTTTATATTTAGTTTCTCTTGCTTTATTTTGTAATGATGAAACTGTCTTTGAGAACATCATTAAACGTTCTTGTTTCTTTTCTTGAGAACCTAATCCAAGACGATATAAAAGTCTCATCATACGCATTGAATCTCTTACTGGGTATGTATTTGCAAATTCCATATAAGGTTCAATTGTTGAATCTCCAGAATTAATTCTATCAATTAATTTTCTTAGACCAGGTCTAAAGATTTCTGGAGCATCCTCTATTGATTTTCCTAGCGCTACTGGTACAGTGTAGTGTTGAATCAAAATTTCCAAACTCTTTAAATAGTATGGTAACATTATGTCAATTTCATGCAAATGTTTTTTATAATAACCTTTTAATTGTGTATAATTACTTTTAAACATGAAATATGCTACTACTGTAGATAACACTAAATTTAGGAAGAATTGTGATGACATTAGTCCACCAGATGATCCTCCTAATGAAAATGCTAATACCATGAAGAATGCTATGATTGCAGATGATATTCTTTTCGAATATAAAATATCTGCATCAGCTTCTTCACCATATCTAGCGGCAACTAAGAATGAATAATCTTCTTCTCTTAGCATTTCTAATAATTTTTCATTGTCGGCAAAGAATTTATTTTTATCGATGGTTTTGTTATATGATAATACAAATAATATTATCGCTGCTACTATTAATATTTCCATTATTCAGCACCTACATTCTCATTATAATATTTTTCTCCTCTTAATAAGAAGTATGTATTTATAATTAATACTCCGTGAAGAAGTACTTGTATATACCATCTTTGTAATAAAATAATATAAGTTTCTCTACCTAATAAATATTGTACAATCATAACCATTAAATAAAGAATAATTCCGAATTGTAAGAATTGTTTATGGAATTGTTGTCTTTCAATACGGTCACGATATACACTTTCAATTAACATGTCGATATCTAATTGCATGTTATCTAATGAATCAGCACTATTACGTGCACCTTCTTTTGTAATTTGTAAGAATAATTGGTGCATGTTTTTAACTATATAATATGGGTATTTTTCACTCATATAGTTAACTGCTTCATCAATTGTACCATTGTCATATGATAATTCAATCATGTATGCTACATCACTTAATACTGGATCTTCTAAGATTCCTGAATCTCTTACACCTTCTAGTGCTTTAACAAATGATTGAGTTGTAGCAAATTCCATAATAACGTTTGATGTATATACTTGGATTTGCTCAAAAATATATTCACTATATACTCTCTTACATCTTAGATATGCTAAATATGGCACAAAAGCCATTGATACTAAAACATAGACAACTGTTGTTGTTACACTATAGAAGTATAGATATGTAACAATTCCAGTAAATCCTGATATCATGGCTATTTGCATTGCATATTGTCTTGGAGTATATTCTTGTCCTAACTCTTTTGTTTTATCACGAACCATTTTGAAGGAATATGGAGCAAATTTGTCATAGACAACTTGTACTTGTGATGTAATATACTTTCCAACGTTTTGTCCTTGATAGTTACGATACATTATTAAAGCTACGGCAATGGCAATTAATATTAATAACTCTTCTAAAAACATATTTTACTCCTTCCTATGCTGCTTGTGGAGTTGAATCTAATGCTACTGGAGGGTTAACAGTTCCTGGCATTTGTGCATTAATATCAATAGCAGGTGCTGCAGGTTGAATATTAATGATTGGTTCTGTTGCAGGATTTGGGGCAACTACTGTTGGTGGTGGTAATGGTACTGGTGCTTCTCCCATTGTTTGTGTTGGAAGAACTGGTGTTTCTGTTGGCATTACAACTTGATTTTCAACAGGTATTGCTACCTCCGGTTGAACTGGTATTTGTTGAGGTTGTTCTACAGGCATCACTGCTTCCATTGGCATAGGTGCAACAACTTGTTCCATTGACAATGGTTGCTCTACTGGAGCAATTGGTGCAGCTTCTACTACTGGAGCTTGACCTTCAATTGGAATAACTGGTTCCATTGGAAGTATTGGTTGTTCTACAGTTGTTTCTGTTGGAAGTACTGCAAAATCAGCTGTATTTACTTCAGTTGGAAGCGCTGTATCAGTTGGCATTTCTAATGGATTTTCTGTAGATTGTTCTACTGGAATTGCTTCTGTAGGCATTTCAACAGGAGCTTCAGTTATCATTTCAGTAGTAGGTTCTTCTACTACTTCTGTTGATACTTCTTCAGTAGTTACTGGTTCAGTAACTTGTTCATCAGTTGAAACTGCTTCTGTAGTAGTTTCTTCCACTGGTTCTGTAACCTCTTCATTTGATTCATCCATATTAAAATCTTCTTGAGATTTGATTGGGAAATCCTCTGGTAAATTTTCAATGATATGAGATACATCAATATTTTGATTTTCTAGATATTGACATAAGTGATCACTTGGTTTACGCATAACAGGTGTTTGCCCATATATTTTTTGATAAATTGTTCTGGATATTGGTTTTTGATTATCATCAACATAGAATTCTGTTACTTCATCTAATTCACGATGGAATTTTCCATATTGCTTACTATAATAAGCTTTAATATGAACTCCTAATTGAATGTAACGATAAATTGTTGATAAGAATTGATTAACATCTAAGTCTGTTTCCATTAATGAATAAAGACGATAAGGAATTGCCGATGCTTTATCAGCATGGATTGTAGATAAGATGTTGTGTCCAGATGATATTGAGTTACGTACTGCTGAAACAGCTTCAGCACTACGAACTTCGGAAAGTAGAATCCACTTTGGATTTTGACGCATACATGTAACTAATACATCTGAGTAACTAGCTACATTATTTGTCTTCATTGCAACAATATCTCTTTGTGGGAAGATTTTGTCTAAGTGTAATTCTAATGTATCTTCAATTGTAATAATTTTTTCATTAACTTTTGTATGACTTGCTAGATATTTAACGAACTCAGTTTTACCTGAACCAGTTTCTCCAGCAACCATTATATTACAGTGACCCTCTACACATTTAATTAGGAAGTCATGTATATCTTGAGTAAAGTAGTCTTCTTTCATCAACTTTTCTTTTTCAAGACGAATCTTAGCTGGTGTTTTACGGATAACTAATGCTATACCGTTTGTCGCTATAGATTGGTGTACGAAGTTCATACGTAGTTCAGCAGACTCCGCATCTAGGAAAGGTTTAGCATTATTAAATGTTGTTCCCATTACATTGGAACATTGGAATGCTAACTTTTCAATAAAATCTGGAGTTGCTCCTGCTACTTCTACTCTCATGGATCCTTGAGTTAAAGAACGAATCCATATCTGTCCGTTGTTGTCATATGAAATATCGGTAATGTCATCATTATCCAATAGTGGTTTTAGTGGTCCAAAGTCTAATTTGTCAAATATATTTTCATTCATTTAACTCACATCCCTTTACTTACTCTTTTTTCTTCTTTTTATGTTTCAGACCAAACAGTAACTTTGTTGATCCAATCTTTTAATTGTTCACTACTAATTTCTAAGTCCCCAGGAGTATCTTTTAATCCTTCATTTGTAGGAACTGGAATTAGTGTTGAATCATATGTTCTTAAATATTCTGCTTTCTTTAATAAAATGTAATATTCTTCTGGTACAGCAAATACAATCATCGATGGAACTCTTTGTTCATCTAAGTTTGCAAATACTGGTTTACCATTTGAATCTTTTACCGCAAGTACTTCTACGTTAGAAATAAATTTTCCTAACATGATTTTATCAGCATCAGCAGTCATTGTTTCACCATCAGAAAGTTTATTAACTGCTTTTAGATAAATATCAATGTAGTTTCCTGGATAAATTGAGTTTCCATATGTTGTTGCTGTTGTAACTGATAAATTATAAAGTACGTATCCTTTTGGATATTCTAAGATAATATTTGCAGGTAATTGTTCTTTAGATACTACTGTTCTATTGAAGAAGAAACTTCCTTCTGGAATTACAGTATCTGCTGCTGAATATTTATCCACGATATCTAATTGATTTCTCATTACTTTTTCAGATAACATTGATTCAGTTACTTGTCTTGTTCCAATCATATCTGAGGTAATTTGCGTACCTGGATTAATTTGTACTTTAGCATATGGAACTGTTATTGGACTTAATTCTGATTGAATTCTCATATTATATCCAACATATAATACTACAAACGCTAATACTACACCAACGATTGTTACTGTATTTTTATTTGAAAATAATCGTCCAATTGATTGTGTTAAGTTTCCCATTTTTATCCCCTTTCTTTTTAATCTGTTAATTCTGTTTTCTTTTTAACTTGATTGTTACTACGTTTGTCTAAAGCTTTACCCATATCATCATTTAAGTCTCCTAATGATTTTTCTGTAAATAAATCTTCTGTATATGTTGTTTCAAGAATTGAATCAACACTAGTTGAGATGTTTGCAGCTGATCCTGAGAAGCTTAATGCTGTTAATGAGTCAATTTTAACACTTACTTTAGGTGGAACTTCATTAATATCATAAAAACTAATATTATAAGTTCTTGTGTTATCTACACTATCAGCAAATCGACGAAGGAAGCTCTCAATGAACTTCTCCTTGTCGATTCTATATAATGAGTTAAGTCGATAGAATTCCATATCTACTGAATCTTCCATAGCGGCTTCAACTGTTTCTTTTACTAAGTAGTAGTCTAATTCTCCACCTGTTGAATAGTTTGTAATAACGTTAATTAGTAATAGTGCCATGATTGCTAGCATAATTACTCCTACTGTTAACATACCCTTGTTCATATATTAAATTCTACCTCCTATTCGTTATTTACACCAGGAGAACCAATTGTTACAACTGCTTTTGTATCTAATATATTTGGTTCTTCTCCAACAATTCTAAATAAGTTACTTTGATATGACATAACTCCGTTGATTGATGAAGTGTCTCCTAGCCATTCTGTATAGTTATATTTTTTATTATATCTTCTTAATGTTGTTAAATCTGAAGGTGTTAATGTGAATTCATAATCTGGATCTTCTGCATAAATTGAATCAGCATTTGCTTCAATTGATTCTTTTAAGTCTTCTGGATTAATCTTATATTTATCATTCTTTTGACTTAAGATTGTTGCTTTTGATGTCCAGTTGAATCCGATTTCTCTACGTTGAGCTTCAGTTACATTCATTCCACTATTAGGGAATAGGTTTCCTCTATCTACAGCTCTAATAATATATCCTGCAGTTTCTTCAATTTCATCAGGTGCTGCTGCAGCTCCTCTTCCTCCAGGTTGATTATTAATTGCGTAGAAACATTTTGTTGTTAAATCCCATCCGAAGTATCCAAAGTCTTTAGCAATTGCTTCAATGTTGTATCCATCAGATGTTCCTGTTTTAGCTGTTACTGCTGGTGCAGTTCCAACTCCATTATTTGTAACTTTCCATGTCCACCAGTTTGCATTTACTGTTTTTGCATTTAGTGGGATACAGAATTTTTTATTTTCTAAATACCATCCTGATAAATCATCTGGTGTTGAGAATGAAATTTCACCAGTCTTATTATTGATGTAAGTTCCTGGGAATCCCCATTCTGTTAAGTACCATCTATTGTTATCTGAACTTGCATAACATCCATCATAATCAATTATTGTACTTGAATCATTTTTAAATCCAATTCCATCAGTGAATGTATCTTTTGCTAATGCGTTATATTCATTAGTTCCTTCATTTGGATTTGTTTTATGTTGTGAGTTTGAAGTATATGGATAATATACTTTATGAACTGTATATGGTTCTTCTCCATCTTTAGTATCATACTTAACTGCAATTGTGAATGTTGCTGTTTTCTTTGAACATGTTGCAGCAGCTTTACAAGCACTTACTGCACTGTTATATAATTCAATATTCTTAGCGTCATCAGCTACTCCTGAACCTGGGTTAAGGTATCTTCCTCTTGCAACTGTTTCGCCTCTCCACCAACAGATATCTGTACATAAGCTTCCGTTAGATTTTATTTGACGTTTAAATCCATTTTCATCAGCAATATAGTTAACTCCATTGATCTTCATAGATAGTCCTCTACCTGAATCAATGTAGAAACGAGATAATGATGCTGGATCATAACGATCGTATGTATTTGGATCTTCTCTCCAGAAAATTTCATCTCCAGATCTAATGAAGCATCCATCTGGGTTATCAATTAAACATTGATCTAATGTGTAATTAATTTTTGAAATTCCATTATTTGCTACGTTAGCATAATTAATTTTTAAATTTTTATTATCTTTATAAACTTGTTTATAACATTTTAAACTACAACTTTGTGTGTACTTTCCACCGTCACAGTTTTTAATACATCTTTCAAAGTCTTCTGTTGGACCGGCTCTAGGATATGGTCTCATTTTGTTTTCTTGTGACTTACAAGCTCCTTCAGGATAATCATATTGTCCGTCATATGTTTTTGGTTTTGAATCGGCTTTTACGTCTGCGCTACATTTTACATAACTTTCAACTTTAACTGTATATTCGAAACATAATCCAGCTTTAGAAGCTACTGGTGGACCATATTCTACTTTTACAGCTTCTTCACAAACTCTATCACATACAGTTTTTGTTACTTTTTCTACATCACCAGGTGCATAGTTATATGTATATTCTACTGTTTGTGAATCAGTAATTTGTGTTGAATAATAACTTTGTGATGCTCTTTCAGTTTGAGTTGTTGCACACTTAGTTTCATATGATAATGCTGTTCCTTTTGGAACTGGTGCAGTTAATGTACCATTTGTTTTTCCTGCCGCAATTGCCGCATTTTTAATAGCATTAAATGTTTCATTGAAACTTGCTGTTCCACCAGATACTGGTGTTGAGTATTGTTTCCAGATTGAAATGGCATCTCCAATCATTTCTGTTAATTTTTTATCGTCATATACATGATTTTTATTAACTCTAGCATTGAAACAATAAGGAATTAATTCTGCATAGTATTGTTTTCCTTCTTGAGATACTGCTGCATAGTTATATTTATCAAAATCATCTTTCTTTATTACTGTGATTGAATTAAATTGATTTGTATCATAAACTCCTGTAATAAAGTTTGTACAAATTTTACCAGGACCTACATGCGGATTATCAATTGTTTGGTCACCTTGATAAATGCTTGCTGTTCCTCCGATCATTGCTTCATATTCTAAGTCAATATAGAAGATACTGTATTCCATATTATTAGTTTTAGCATATTCTTCATCATCTAATCCTAAACATCCAGCTTGGATATCAGTAGTTTTCATTGTTACTTCAACTGCTGCTTTTCCATTTACTGCATCAATATTTAAGTATAGCGGTTGATCTTTTTTGATGATACCTAATGTATTGATATCTCCAACTAATGTTCCTGAAGTAACTTTTGTTACTTTAAATTCAGTATCTCCAGCATCACTACCATTTACATCAATGATGTATTGATTTCCTGCTGCATCAACTTTTCTTAACTCTAAATCATATTTTGATGAAATTGTAGATATATTACATTTACTTTCATATTTTTGTAATCTTTCTTCTTGTGTTTCTGCTAAAACGTCATATCCAAATGTAACTAATCCAATTGCTGCAACTGCTGCTGTTAATTTAAATAACTTTTTACATTTCAACATTTTCATCTACTCCTTTCATCAAGTTCTTTACTTCTTTGTAATTTGAACTTTCTTTTACTTCATAGTTTGTAGTTTTTGAATTATTATCAATCATCTTACCTACAACTAAGAATTGTTTTTTATCATTACCATACATTCTTGTACATGTAATTAAACTTATTACTTTTTCATCTTTATTTACTTCTACATCGTATTTATATAGACTCTTATCTAAACTTCTTTGAATAAAATCAGCTACTTCTTCATCTTTATATTCATCTGGATTATATAAATCTAAGTTATATATTTCATCAAAATATACTGCGAAAATTTGATATAAATAATTCTTTCCATCTATTGTATATTGAATATATTGATTTTCTTTAGCAAAGTCTAAATATACAAATGCCATTAAATCTTCAAATCTTGTAAAGTAGTCTAGTCCTACTTCTGGTTTTGTTGAAAGATTTAATACATTGTGTCCTTGAATATTTACTCTCTTTTGGATTTTTTCTTCTGGATATTCGTTCCATAGGTAATCATCCTTATTAACTTTATCCATACTTTCTACTGAGTCATATTTAATGATTGGTGTATCTATTTTAGTACCTTGAACTCTTAACCAACCAATTGTTGTATAGCCGTTTTCATTTTTTTCTTTTTTCTTTTCTTTTTTTATGTTTTTAACTCTATCAACTGTTTTAAAAGTTGATGATGTTGCATTATTTGAAAAGTATACTATCAATCCTACTGGAATCGATACTACCAAGATAAATGCTAAACATGCTAGAACTAACCTTGCAAGTTGTCGTTTTTGCTTTTTTGTCAGTCTCTTCTTTGCCATTTTCTCACCTTCCTATTTTGTTATATTATAAGGATTATCAAAAGTACCTTTTCCTTTTGTAATCATTATATTTTCATTTAAGTTTCCAACTACACGAATTCCATATAGGTCGTAGTCTCCAACTGTTGTAAGAATTACTCCTATATCTGTCATCACTGCTTTTGTAAATTCTTGTTTAGATGAATTTATTAACCAGTGTGCTTTCATATTTCCCCTAGTATATGTGTAGGCACTGAACATTTCATATATATTAGGTGCTGAAAGTTTTACTTTATATTTCTTTGTAGTTGATTGTTTACCATATTGAATTTCTCCATCGTATATTGGAACTTCAACATTTTTATTTACAAAATAACTTGTATCTACATATTCACTTACTTTATTTTTTATAAAGTAACCAATGTTTCCTTTTTCAGTTGGATTATATACTTTTGATTTAGATTGATAATATGTTTGTACTTTTTTATTATCTTTTGATTTAATACTTTCCATAGAGATTATCTTTGTTGTTCCATCTTTATTTACTTCTACTATTCTCCATAGCATTCCGGAATACTTAATGAATTCTCCAGGAGTTCTAGTATTAATCTTATCATCAACTTTTCCTTTAGGTGTTTCCCCTAAATTGTATGGACTTTTATAAGTACCAGTTCCACTTTTTATTAGTGAATCTCCTTTTATTGTTATTACAGGTCTTACTCCATAGTTATATGTTTTTTTATCTTCTAGATATGATTTACCATCTGCATAAGTGAATACATCTACTGTATAAGCACTTTCGTCGTTTTGTTCATTTGCTAACCATGAGATTGTTTGTGTAATTAAATAATTACCTTCATCTGAATGAGCTTTATTTACATCTTGTGCTGATAGTATGTAACTATTAAGTTTCTTTGTATAAGAATTACATTCTAATAAGTCGTGTGGAGCATTAGTTAATGTTTCATTACAGTATTTATTCTTTACGATTAATTTCTTCGCACCATCTGATAAATGGTCGTAAAAATAATCCATCCATTTATTTATACCAGCAAAGTTAACGTTTGCGATATCTTCATAAGCAACTAATCTTACATTCTTTCCATCAGTATCAAGGATTCTCCATAGCATACCTGATAAATAAATATAATTATTAGGATCTTTTCCACTATAGTAATTTGCATTAACTGTATCTTTTGAAACTATACTTTTTAACTTTGCTATTACTTTTACTTTTCTTGTAACTGTTGTTTTATTACTTAACTTATCAGTTGCAATATATTTAATTTCATATTCACCAATTTCATTTGTATTAAGACCACTTGATTTTATTACTACATCTTTATTATCAAGTTTTCCGTCTTTTTTATCTTTAACACTTTTTACTCCTGGCTCTTCGTATGTTTCCCCAAGACCAATTGTCATTTCTTCTTTTCCATTTAGTTCAATAACTGGACCTTCATGGTCAACATCTGATTCTTGAAGTCCACATTTTAAGTATGTGTAGTATTTATATTCACCATTTTCTTTTCTAACCTTTACCCAACTATTTTGTGAGTCACATGGTTTTGTGCTATTTGGTATATATAAATCTTTTGTTAAAAAAGCTTTGTCATATAGTTGTTGGATTGAAAGAGTTGCTACTCTTTCTCCTGTTGGAAGTTGACTATAATTAAATTCATAGTAACGTCTAGCAGCTTCCTCTACTATTTTTTCGTTATTTTTAAAGTCTATTGTAGGTTTTATCATAAATTGCCAAACAATAAATATTAATAACGCACTTAAGACTAAGATTAAACTTAGTCTTATAAAATTATCTATACCAACACTTGATGATTGTTCTGGTTGGTTCAAAACTTCTTTAATTTCATCCTTAACTTTATTTATAGGATTGGATGTCTTTTGTTCTGAAACAACTTGTTCTTCTTTTTTTTCTTCGTTCATAACACCCCTCCTATCTTAGTTTATATACATAATTCTTATTACGTACTGTATATTCTAATTCAATGCTTTGCGATGTTTCAAGCGCTGCAGGAACCTTGATATATAAGTATTTTCCGTAGTAAGTTTTTTGTATTGGACTCTTAATTTCTACACTCTTACTCTTATTATTATCTATGTAATTAATTTTACCATATTT
Source organism: Bacilli bacterium (assembly GCA_045649455.1). Classification (GTDB taxonomy): domain Bacteria; phylum Bacillota_I; class Bacilli_A; order RF39; family UBA660; genus JAEDES01. The sequence continues at coordinate 43,527 of JAZRPV010000058.1, forward strand.
GCTTGAAAAGTCAATCATGTCTTTGCCTTCATAAGTGTCTGAAGCAAAGGCAATTTTTAATACTTTGTAGTTCTTTGGAGCAGTATATGTTCCGTATAAATTACTACATGATGATGTATTACAAATACGATATGTGTAGTCAAATTTATTTAATATTTGATATTCTTCAAATACGATAGTTTCTTTTTCATCTCGTACTTTAAATTTAAATTCTTCTCCGATTAATAAAGTGTTTTCTTTTTTGATTTCTGATATATTTTCTAAATTAAGTTTTATTTTACGTAAGTGGATATTTCCACCATTAAGTTCTTGATAATATAAGACAAAACGATTTTCTTTTAGTTCTTTACTTACTTTAAAGACTAATATCATATTTAAAGATTCATCTCTTCTTAGTTCTTTTGATTTGTAAGTATCTCCTAAATCTTGAAATTCTGTTCCAAAAGTTTTAGCAGTATAAGTGTAGTCATGAGTCCCATTCATAATATGGAATCTTGCTAAGTCTAATTCACGCTTTTCAGCGTTATTAGTAATTGTAACATCAACGATAATAAAATTTGATTCTTTGGAAATTACTTTTCCATTGAAATCTTTGTCCGTAAAATAACTTTTATTTAATTGAATTGTGTACCCATCGGCACTGAATGTTTGCCCTACTTTGTATGACTTGTTTGTTACAAAGGCATATGTGTAGGCGTTTTTACCTAAGATTAATATTAAGATTAAAATTATGCAGTTACATACAAATTTATGTTCCTGGTAGAAATAGTTTGTGTTTCTAAGCAATCTTTTAATTTGTCTTTTGACGTTATCTTTATCTATATTGATATTAATTTCTAATTCTTCTTTATCTTCATTAGTTAAATCAATATATTCTTCATCAAATTTAAAATTAAATTTATTTAAGTCTAAACCTAAGATACGTATAATAAATACAATTATCGATGGGAACTGTAAGAATGTAATTATTCCCATCATATCTAGGTAAGCTCTAAATACAGCTTTTTCTAAGTTTCCATTGTAAGTGTCAAAAAATCCTATTAACAATGTATAGACTATGAACATTGCAGCGTAACCTATTACAGGGAATAAGTACAATTTCCAAGGCTTTTCTTTCTTCTTTAGTAAAAGTACCAAGGTAACGCTTGATGCGATTAATACAATTAAAGCTAACATTGTAAATAGGGATAAGTATTTAGTAATTGGTTCGTTGTAACTATCATATGTTCCTAATTCAGTAAATTCACTTAGGAATGCATTTACTTTATTAGTTATGTAATACAAATAGAAACATAATAATAGTAAGACAACATGGACTTTTTTGAAGTGTTTTATCAAAAAAGCATATGGCTTTCTAATAATCATATAATTCTAATCTCCCTATTTTCTATTCTCTTATAATTATACCTTAGATTAGTACAAAAAAAAAGAACTAAATATGAATTTAGACAAAAAAAAGATAATCATTTTGATTACCTTATTTTATTTCAATAATTTCTACTTCGTATGAACCATTAGGTGATTCAACTGTAACGATATCTCCTACTTTATGTTCAAATAAAGCTTTAGCAATTGGACTTTCATTTGAAATTTTGCTTTCAAATGGATCAGCTTCTTGTGAACCAACGATTTTATATTCTTCTTCTTCATCGTCGTCAACATATTTGATTGAAACTGTATTTCCAATTCCTACTGTATCATTTGATACTTCTGTAATAATAGAAACGTTTTCAAGCATTTTTTCTAATTGTTGAATTCTAGCTTCGATTTGAGCTTGTTCATTTCTTGCTGCATCATATTCAGCATTTTCTGATAAGTCTCCTAATGATCTTGCTTCTTTAATGGCTTGAATGTTTTCAGGTCTACGAACATTAATTAGATTATCTAATTCTTTTTTTAATTCTTCTAACCCGGCTTCTGTTAAATAAACTGTATTTTTATTTCCCATGTTTATCACCTCATTAAATGTTTTTTATACTTGTGAGTTTCTAGATTCATTTACAAGCGGAATCTAGACTCAACTTGCGATAGTATATCACATTTTTGAACTTAGTGCAATAAGTTTTTGTTATTTAGAACTTTGACTTTTTACATATTGTAATCCAGTCTTTTGTTCTCTTTCCATATTATCAATAATTGTTTCTAAGTCTTCTTGTGAAAAACTATCAATATTTAAAATACTGAAAGGATTTTCTTCTTCTTCAATTAAGCTTGTTACTTTAGATGAAACCCCTACTAATGAATTGGCATATTCATCAATATGACTTAATTGTTCTTTATGAGTATCACGATATTCAATTTTTTCTAATTCTTTTACTTTACCATGGTTTTGCATTAATTTTGAAAATGCTGGAATTGTACCTAAAATTGTAATAATTCCTGTTCCGATTGCGAAAGTAATTGCTGTTGGATCTACAAATCCCATTGTTGTTGCTAATGTAGTTAATCCATAACCAGCTGCTCCTGCAACTACTGCAGATAAACCAGTTAACACACCAGTTTTAGTTCTTCTACTAATAAATGTTTCTTTATTAGCTACACCGTTTTTAGCTTGTTCTTCTTGAATTCTTTCAATTTTTTGTAAGTTAGCTTCGTCAGCTCTAACGTTTTTAAATACTGTTCCATCAGCGAAGATAATTTCATATTCATCTCCACCTTCTGTTTTTACTGTTCTAAAATCTTTAATATAATGTTTTGCTTGTTCTTTATCTAATGAATAATCTTTCATTTTCTTCATTCCCTTCTAAAAAAAATTTGCCGCTTCCCCCTTTTTAGAAAGCGACTACATTATAACATATTTTTTTTATTTTTGCAAGTTTTTTAGTTCCGAAATGAATAAATCATCTGTCATACCCGCTAGAAAATCAATTACTTTTCTTTTATTTGAAGTTTCCTTTAAGTATTTTTCATTCTGATTATTTAGAAACATTATGTAGATTGGAGAATGTTTATTCTCTTTATCTAGTGCATCTAAATATTCAGTAAATAGTTTATTCATACCAGTTCTATAATATTCTTTTTCTTCACTTGTAAGTGATTTTTTATATATGTTTTCATAGTTGAATTTTTTCAATTTAAATAATGCATTGTATACATCTTCACTCATTTTTATGTATGGTTTATTCATACTTTGTTCAACTATATCTAAAATAATTGTATTGACAATTTCTTTATTAGTGGTACCTAGAACAGATGAGATTTCTGTTGGTACTTCTTCTCTTTTGATTTTACCTAAAATGATGGCATCTTCTATATCTCTTCCAATATATCCAATAATATCACTTATTCTTACAACACAGCCTTCCAAGGTCATTGGAGCATGTGACTTTGTTTCTTTATAGTTGGTATATGACTCATTAAATTCTCTTAAGAATTCTTCTTTAGTCTTTTTTTCTGGAACATATGTGTTTGATAAAATTTCTCCATTATGACACATAATACCATCAAGTACTTGAATAGAAAGATTTAATCCTTCTCCTTGTTTTTCTACATACATACAGTGTCTTACACTTTGAATATTATGTGCGAATGTCTCATTTAATTCTCTTTGTGATATTTCATCTAGAATATATTCTCCTTCATGTCCGATTGGAGTATGACCAATGTCGTGACCTAAAGCGATTGCCTCTATTAAATCCTCATTTAAGTTTAAAGCTCTTCCGATTGTTCTTGCAATCTTACTAACTAATTGAACATGAATCATTCTTTTTGATATGTGATCATTATCTTTAAATGAGAATACTTGAGTTTTATCAGTATATCTTGTGTAACTTAGTGAATGAATAATTCTATCAATATCTCTAAAGAAAGCAGGTCTCATATCAGAAGATTCATCATTTAATCTGATGGCATCAGTACTCTTAGTGGCATATTCGCTTAGAGTTGACTCTTTTAATAAGAAATTCTTTTTAGCTTCTTCTATATATTTCATTTATTCACCTTTTTTCTTAAGTCTTAGCATTGAGTATGCTGGTAATTCAAAATCAAATTTTAATTTTAATATTTGTTCTGGATGACGAGCTACTTCTAATTGATTCATATCTTCATCAAATATTTCATCTACTGTATATTCATATACTTCCATTGTAGGTGTGAATATTTCTATTTCATCTGTTGGTTTGAAGTAGTTTCTTTCGACTAAGATGATACATTTATTTTCATGATCATAACCTGTTATTAGACCTAGATAATCTTGATTTGATATTTCTTGTCTGCCTGTATAGTATTGGTCTGTTTCATCGGCTTCTTTATTGAAGTAATGAGTTGATACTTCTCTATTTGCTACTCTACTTAGACGATATTCTAGTAATTCTAGTTTTTCTTCTGTTAAAGTATTGTCATAGTATGAGTCAATAATTTCACGATATGTTCCAATTACTGTAGCTAGATAATATAGAGAACGCATTCTTCCTTCTACTTTTAAACTTGTTATTCCAATATCAATCATTTCACCAATATGTCTTGCCATATTAATATCTTTTGTAGCCATAGTAAATTTCTTTTCTTCATCAGCTTCAAAGGCAAAACGACATACTTGAGCACATCCACCACGATTGGCATCTCTATTAGTTACATAATTTGATAAAGCACATCTTCCTGAGAAACATGTACACATTGCTCCGTGAATGAACACTTCAATATCTACACCTGTTTTATCAATTATTTCTTTTATTTCTTCTTTTGATAATTCTCTTGCAAGTACTACTCTATCGATTCCTTCATCTTTAAAGTATTCTACACTTTTATAGTTACTTGTAGAGTTTTGTGTTGATAAATGTACTTCCACCTGTGGATAATTTATTTTAATATGAGAAATAATAAATGGATCACTTACGATAAATGCATCAATTCCAGCATCTACTACTTCTTTAATATATTCTTCTACTCCATCCATATCTTCGTTATGGAAGACAATATTTAAAGTTAAATATACTTTTTTATTTAGTTTATGTGCGAAGTCACATCCTTCTTTAATTTCTTCTATAGAGAAGTTTGTGGCATTTGCACGTAGAGAATATTTTTGTCCTCCAATATATACAGCATCTGCCCCATATGTTAGAGTTACTTTTAATCTTTCTAAGTCTCCTGCTGGAGATAATAATTCTATTCTATCCATTTTTCTTCACCATATAGATTGTCTTTTTGAAGAAGAAATTTGTATTATCTCCTAGTGATTTGTATTTTTCAACATAATCATTATTTTGACAACTACCTTCTATATATTCTTTTGTATCTTGCAATAATTCTTTAAAAATATTTTCAATACCATACTCTCTAAGAACAATATATTCAATTTTATTATCAAATAATTCTTTAATAATAGAAGTTCCATTTACTAATTCTTTTAAGAAGAAACTCGTACCATTCATATCTTCTTGTAATTCATATTCAGCATTTGATACTTTTTCTGTTACTGTTAATTTATCTTTTGATGGTTTATTTAAATCTTTAAAGAAATTTGTTATTAGTTTTCTTTTAGAAAATGCTACACTTGGTAATCCCACTACTTCTACCATTGAAGTTATTGTTGATAATTTATTTATTTCAAGTATTTCTTCTAGTGTTATTTCTTTTCCTAGAAGTGCATATTTAACACCTTTTGAATGATAATAATTACATGTTTTATAATTATTAACCATGTGAGTTTGACTCCATACTAAATCTATTTTTAAACTTAATTCTTTCTTTAGTTTTGGAATTGCTAAGTCATAGAAAAATATTCCTTGTAGATTTAAATTATCTAATTCTTTTAATATTTCTGATATTGGTTCAATATCATCGTTTGATAAGTTTTTATTAATATTAATAAAGATTTCTAGATTAGGATTATTCTTTCTTATTTCTTTGATTTCGTCTAGATTAAAATAAACATTACTTTGTACAGCATATTTATCTAATGAAAGAATTATTCCTGTTGTTATATCTTGATATAAATTATTTTTTGTTGATGGTTCAATTAATATTTTCATAAGGTCACCTCTTTCTTCTTATTATAATACAATTGTCAAAAAAGACAAAGAAGGTTTTCTTTGTACTTTTATTCTAATTCAATAGGTTTTTCTGTTATTAAGAAAACAAAATGTTTATCTTTAAAATATTCTTCTTCTCCAAAGATTGATGCAAAAACAAATGGTTTATAAACATATAGTTTTCCATCTGATATGTAATATGCAATTCCTTTTGTGTAGTCCTCTATATTACGCCATTTTAGGAAACATGTAAAGTTGCATTGTTGTAATGAATAATATTTTTCTTTAATTATATCTTGGTGATATTGTTGAAGTTGATTTTTTATTCTATCACTTACATATCCTGCATTAATATTATATAAATCTAGAACATCTTGATTTGTGTATACTTGTTGATTTTTTAAATTAATATTAAATGAAATAAATTCTGCTTCTGATGCATAGTTTGTTTCATAGTTTATAGCTTTTACAATTACTGAAAGAATTTGTCCTGTAATTGAATAATCATATGTAATAATCGCTCTGTTTAAATTTGTATATTTTGTTGAGAATGCTTCTATTTGATTATTTATTTCAGTTATTTGTTCTCCTCTTATGTTGATATATGGTACTTCTTTTACATATTCATTTCTATCATCATAATATGAAGTATATATTAAATTATCAAACCAAGATTCTTTTATATAGTTGTAATTTTTTACATTATTCTCGTGAAAACTGTATGCTAGCATGGCAACTATAGCGATGGCAACTACTATGATTAAAGTTGTTTTTTGGTCTTGTAAATTAGGTCTTTTTTTTCTTTTCATAATAGCCTCCTAGTTAACCCCTTTAATTCTCATGATACCAAGAATAGCATGAGAAGAACATTTACGATAGTCTTTATCTTTTACAACTCCCCATTTAGAACCTTTAGCGTGAATGATTTCTGCTCCGTTACCAGTAAGGATTCCTACATGACCATCATACATTATTAAATCTCCTGCTCTAATATCTGATGCTGATACTAAAGTAAATTTTGATTTATCGGCCCATTGAGTTGAAGTTGTTCTATTTAATTTAATACCATGATGTCTAAATACACCTTGAACAAATCCACTACAATCAGTTGGCGTATAAGGCATTTCTCCATTCCATGAACCACCATATACATATCTTTGACCAATAAACTTAGAAGCATATGCTACAATAGCTTGTCCTGTTGCTGAGGCTGTTCCATTACTTACATAGCCATTATCAGAAGATGCACTCTCTCCATTACTTCCACCATTTTGATAATTAGGAACTGCTCCGGCATCATAGGCACTTGGATCTGTTAATACAGGTGATTTTCTATCATTTTTATTTGGATTAATATATTGTGTATCTAATGCATTTACAACATGATTAGATTGAGCTGCTTGTTGCCAACATGTAGCAATTTGGAAGTTTTCTCCTCCAGGCATTAGATTCATAACTGTATCTACAAATACTGGAAGGAAGAATACTATTACAGTTGCTAAAACCATATTATAAATTCTTTTCATTCCATCTTTCATTTCTGGATTTGCTGTTAGTTTAACAAAATGAATTATAGTCATCATAATTAAAATGATAGGTGCTAAAATTTGTACTAAATTAAAGACTTTTCTGGCTATATCAAATAGTGCAACTAATCCGTAGTCATTACAACATGTTCCTAAAGCTTCACTACATGATAATATTTGAAAATAATTCATATTAACACCTCTCTTTTTCATCTTTCATTATAACAAATAATAAATAAAAAAAATAGTTCTTTCGAACTATTATATTGGTTTACTTACTGCAAGTCCATCTCCTATATTTAGAAACTCAGTTTTATAGTCTTCATTATTTTCTAAGAATTCATGATATGCTTTTACTTTTCTTATTAAAGCACGCAGATTTCTACTTTCTATTTTACTTTCATCTTCTACTAAACCATGGAAATTCATATTGTCTGTAATGATTGTTCCTTGTTTAGCAAGATTCGTTGAGAACTTTTCAAAGAATTTAGTGTTTTGAGCTTTTGCGGCATCTATAAATACTAAATCAAATTCTTCATCTAACTCAACATCAAAAGCATCTTTGTATAGAAGTGTTATTCTTTCTTGAAGATGGAATTTTTTTATATTTTTTACTGCTTCTAAATATCTTTTTTCATCTCTTTCAATTGTTGTGATTGTTATTTCTTCATCTGTTAAAGCCATTAAAATAGATGAGTATCCTATAGCTGCTCCTACTTCTAAAATTCTTTTGATATTATTTTCTTTTATATAATTTCTTATGTAATCTATGCCTTCATCAGTAATAATTGGTACATTATTATCTTCAGCATATTCTTTCATTTCTTTAATTAAATCTATGGTATTTACCATATCCAGTCACCTTTTTTCTTAATTTCCGCTACTTTAGCATTATGCTCTTGAAGCGTTTTTGTAAAATATATTTTACCATGTTTATCGGCAACAAAGTATAAATATTCATTATTATTTGGATTTATTGCTGCTTCTAAAGAAGAATCTGATGGATTACAAATTGGTCCGATAGGCATTTTTCCTGCCATTGTTGATGATCTAGTGTTATATGGATTTACTGTATTAAATTGTTCTGTAGTTAAATCTTGGTTCATTGGATGTTGTAAAGCATAATATGTTGTAACATCACTTCCTAGATTCATTCCTCTTTGTAATCTATTATTAAATACTGCAACAATATCTTTTCTATTTGTTGTATTTGTTCCTTCTAATTCAGCCATTGATGCCATTGCAATATAATGATGTGGATTAGTAGATATTTTACTTTTATATTTTTCTAAGATTATTGATGTTTGATCTAACATCTTTTCTATTATAGTTTCTACTGTAACTTTGCTATTTCTAAAATGATATGTATTTGGTGCTAGATAACCTTCAAGAGGATAATAAATACCTTGTTGTAATATTGAGTTTGTTAAGAACCAATACTTATTTATTAAAGTATTTAAGTACTCTTTATTATTAATTGTACTAATTACTGTTTCATAATCATTTTCTGTATATTTTGCTATTGCTTTAGCAAAGTCTGTAATTCTTTCTCCTTCTCTAAATGTAATCTTTATTTCATCAGGATTATATGAATTACCCTTTTCTAACATAGTTACTATTTCTTTTAGAGGCATCGATTGTTTCATTTGATATGTTGATGCTTTTAAGTAGTTTGTTTTTGATACTTTTAAATACACTCTAAAGAAGAATTCACTTCTAATCAATTCTTTATCTTTTAATATAGTTGCTATTTCTTTAGAAGTTGCTCCATTTTTGATAACTACTTCTATTTGTTTATCATTATTTTTATCAACCGGACTCATCATTACATTCCATGTAACTATAGCACTTACTAGCAATACAACAATTAGAACTGCTATAGATATCAAAGCTATTAATAATGGTTTTGCTCTTCTTTTTACTACCACTGTTGCCTCCATAAAAAATAAAGAGCTATTATTGCTCGTTATTTTCTCCACTCATTTTATTTCTTACTTCTTCTTGTAATGTTTCAAGAATTGTTTCAATTACTTTCCATTCTTGTTCAGTTTCAACCGCTCCTAAACGACTTTGTGGGTTTGTTGGATCATATGTTGATGCATATACAACGATATTTCCTGTTTCGTCTAAAGAGTTATCAGTATAAACGATATAATTGTTTCCATTTTCTTCACTTTCGAATGTGAATAATACATCATATGTATGTTCTTGTCCTTTTTCATCTAACATTGTAAATGTGTTCTTTTTCATTATTTATCTCTCCTATCTAAATACGATTGTAATATTATAGTAGCTGCGAGGCTGTCGACTACTTTTTTGCGATCTTTTCTTGAGACATTACCCATTATTAACATGTCTGTTGCACTTTTTGTAGTTAATCTTTCATCTTGAAGATGAATTGGGATGTCTAATATTTTTTCTAATTGTTCTTTAAATGATAGACTAAGTTCTCCTTTTGGTCCTATAGTGTTATTCATATTTTTAGGAAACCCTAATACAATGGCAGCAATATTTAATTCTTCTACGATTGATTTAACTTCATCTAAAAGTCTGTCATATTCTTCATTGTGTCTTATTGTTTTATATGATGAAGCAATTAATCCTGTTCCATCGCTAACAGCAATCCCTAAGGTTCTACTTCCTAAATCTAGTCCTAAATATTTCATTTATTCTTTTTATGAAACTCAATTAGAAGAATTTCTACTATCTTAGCGCGATCGATTTCTTGTATTTTATTTCTAGCATCTTTATAGCTTGAAATATATCCAGGATCACCACTAATTAGATATCCAACAATTTGATTAATTGGATTATATCCTCTTTCTTCTAATGCTTCATATACCTCTTTTAATACTTGACGTGTCATTTCTGTATCGATTTCTTTAACGTCAAATAAAGTTGTTTTATCTTGTGACATATTATCACCTCACTATAATATTTATACTTTTATTCTATCATTTTTTATTTTTAATTACAAGGTATTATCCTGCATATACAAAGGCCATGTAAATGGCAAATGCAAAGAAAATTATTGTTGTAATTAATCCATTCATTCTTTCAAAATTTGTACTCTTATCTTTTATTCCTAAAGCAACTGTTGCAAGAGTTCCTCCGATAAGACCTCCTATATGAGCACTATTATCTACTCCTGTCATTACAAATCCTAATACTAAGTTAAATACAATTAACGGAATAATTTGACTCTTTATCACGTTTCCTAAATATACTCTGTAATGATATCCAAAGTATACTAGCGCTCCCATTAATCCAAATATTGCTCCAGATGCACCAATTGATGCTGCATTTCCATTGAAGGTAATTGAGAATAACGATCCCATAACACCTCCAGCAAGATATATCACTGCAAATTTAAATTTACCTAGGAAACTTTCGATTTGTGACCCTATAACATATAGAGCATAAGAGTTAAAAATTAAGTGGAAGATGCTTCCATGTAGGAACAATCCTGTAAACAATCTATAGTAATGACCATATCTTATACTTGGTCCATGTACACAGAATTGTGCTACCATTGCTTCTGATTGGCCATATAAAAGTGGAATTACAAATATAATTATATTAATTGCAAGAATTGCGTAAGTGACTGTAGGGAATTTTGGTTTAAATACTCTCTCTACTTTCTTAGAATCTTCTTGATTATGTTTATTAATATCCTTTGTAATCTTCATAAATAATTCTACACCTTTTTCATTGTAGATTAATTTTTTTGGAAGATCTGGGAATTTATTTTTAATAATTTGATTCTTTTCCAATTCTTTTTCGTCTTCTGCTTTTACCCAGAAGAAGTTTGGTATTGGTTCTTCAAATTTAACATTATCTCCTAAATTCACGAATATACTTAATACATTTATGTTAATTGATAATGTTTTTTTCTTTATTTTTTTAACAATTCTTTGTGTTTTAAATTTATCAAATCCAAATTGTTCATTATTATGAATATAACCTGAAACTATACGTACAATTTGACATTCAGAAGATAAGTTTTCCAGCCAAATTTCATTTTCTACACCTTGTAAAATAATGGGATTATAGTTCTTCTCAGTAATAAAATAATGAAGCAGTTTCATGACAATAACATTTTTTTCGTCTTTCATTATTTCTGATTCCATTTTTTACCTCCTAAAATACTAATATTATTATAATATAAAACATAAAATAAAAAAAGAGGTGATTATATGTTTAAAAAGATTTTATTTTACATTATTTGTCTTGCTCCTTGGTTCTTAAGTAGTATAATTCCAGTTGATTTTGATTACTATGATACAATTAACCTTCCCTTCTTTGCACCTGGTAATTGGTTCTATATTATAGCATGGCCTACTGTATATATTTTATTAGCATTTAATCTTTATTTGTTATTTAAAGAAATTAGTTTTAGGGATACGCCATGGTCATATAAAATAAGTTTATTTATTAACTATATATTTAACCAAGGATATACTCTTGTTGCATTTGGTTTAAAAAATAACTTTTTAGGGTTTATATTCTGTTTAGGTAATTTAATAAGTTTATTATTTTTATATGAGGAAACTTATCAATTGAAAATTAGTAAAATTAAGTTATTATGGCCATATATTTTAATAAGTATATTTGCAGTTATTTTATCTTTTTCTATTTATATTATTAATCTATAAAAAAAGTAATAGTTGGACTATTACTTTTATTTTTCTAAATAGTTAGTTGTTATTCTAAGAACATTTTTATATTCTTCTTCTAACTTGTTAAAGTTTTCATTTACATATGTTGAATCATTTTCTTTACTCTTTAATTCGTGTTGATATGCTACATCTGCTAAATTCATAAATCCTAGATATTTACAGTCACTCTTCAACGAATGAACATCTATAGCATAGTTTGGCATGTCATTATTATTTTTAAATTCTGTAATTCTATTCCATTTACTTGGTAACTCATTATAGAAGTCTTTTATTGTGTCATTGTACATATCCATATCACCTAGAAGTTCTAAGGCTTTGTCCATATCAACACCATTTTGAATTAAATATTCCTTTGTATTTGTTGATTCTTGTTGTACAGGTTCTTCATATTCTAATATTTCCAATTGTTCTACTTCTTCTTGTTGTATTTCTTGTTTAGCTTTTTTTGCATTATTTAACACTTCGTTTAATACTTTTACTAATTCATTTTTATCAATTGGTTTTGCTAAATAACTTGTGAATCCTTCATTTAGATATTTTTCTTTCATACCTGTGATAGCATTTGCAGTTAATGCAACTACTGCCGTATTAAAGTTTGGTATTTTCTTTAATTCTTTTAGTGTTTCTGTACCACTCATTTTAGGCATCATATCATCTAATAGAATTACATCATATTTATCATTATTTTGAATACTTTTTAAACATTCAATTCCGCTTGTGAATGAAGTAATGTTTGTTGCGTTATGTCTTTCTAATAATTTAGTCGCTACTTTTATATTTAATTCATTATCATCAACTAGTAAAATCTTCTTATCTGTTAAATCTAATGTATTATTGATTTCTTCTTTAGGTTCTTCTACTTTAATATTTTCTATTCTTTGAGATAGAGTTACTGTGAATTTAGAACCTTCTCCATAAACTGTATGAACGATTATTTTTCCACCCATCATTTCTACTAGTTGTTTTGTAATTGCTAAACCTAATCCAGTTCCTTCTACAGTTGTATTTCTATCTTCATCTAAACGTTGGAACTTTTTAAATAGTTTATCAATATCTTCTTTCTTAATTCCTCTACCTGTATCTTCAACAGATATTATTAATTTACAAATACCATTTACATTAAAACATGATACTTCATAATGAACATTTCCTTTTGATGTGTACTTGCAGGCATTACTTAATAAGTTTGTAATAACCTTTTTTATATTAGCATGATCTCCATATAATGTTTCTGGTAAATCTGGTGCAATATTATAAGTGAAATTTAATCCTTTTTCGTTCATTTTAGGTGTTATTAATTTTGCAAGAGATTCAAATGTCAATCTTGCATTATATGGTGAATTTACTATTTCTAATTTTCCTGCTTCAATCTTAGAAATATCTAAGATACCATTAACAATTTCAAGTAATGTTTGAGATGCATTTACAATGTCTTTAGCATTTTCTTTTGCTTCCGTAATTGTATCTGCATTAATAACACATTCACTAAATCCTACGATAGCATTTAAGGGTGTACGTATTTCATGTGACATACTCGATAAGAAATCTGTTTTAGCATGGTTAGCTTTATCCGCTTGATCTTTGGCTAAGTTTAATTGTTCAATCATTTTTACATCTGGGTTTTCAATTGTGTTACACATTAAAAATATTAAGAATGTTTCCATTGATGTTGCTAAAGTTAATGCTGGATTAAATTGTTGGATTAATGCAACTGCTCCACATCCTAAAATATATGCAAAAAGAACAATTGTTTTTTTTCTTTTAATATTTTTAAATTTAAAAGTCATCATAAGTACACAAATAAGTGTACAAAGTGCTGATGCAAAATATACAACATTAGCAGATGGTCCAGATGAATACATTACCCATCCTTTACTGTATAAATCAATTGGTAAAATTATTACTAATAAACCCATAATTACATCGGCAGCAAAAGCAATTTTTCTTATTAATTTATGTTTTTCAGAAAAATCTTCTTCTCTTGCGTCAATTAATGTTATGTATGCTGCATATATGCTAAATAGTATGGCGAATGTTAATAAATATAATAAGAATAATTTATTAATCATTATAGCTATAAAACTTTGTGTTCCTAAATAGTAAAGTGAAAATATACAACTAAATTCTAAAACAATTCCTATTAAGTTACTTACCATCATAATACTAAACATTTTTGTTTCATATGTTTTGATATGTTTTTTAGAAAAATATAATATATTTAAAAATATACTATATAAAAAACTTATACATAAAATTGCTATACCCATATTGTTACACCTCTAGTATAAATATATCATATTTAAAATAAAAAAAATAGATTTGATAATCTATTTTTTATATACTTTTGGACTACTTACTACTGGATGTAATTTATATAATCCGTCATAACCAACTTCAACAGGAATAACACATTTTTCTGTTACACCTTCGGCTTTTAGAGCTTGATTATTTCTTTTTCCACATCCTGTTAGTTCAAATGCTTCATCAAATGAGTGAAGTCTATAAACTATTCTTGATGCAAATTCTTCTCCAAAATCTCTTATACATCTTTGTTTAGCACTCATTAATATATCTTCGAAATTTGATTTTCCTGGTTGTAATTCTACGTGAGCAACATAATAATTTGTTGCTTCATCTTCTATTACTTCACAAGATAGTATATTCTTTGTATCTTTTAAAATTGTATCTGCAATCATAAATGGCGGAAGTGTTTCTTTTGATGTTGGAATTCTTCCTTTCATATGTACTCCACCTTTTGCATCTATGAAACTGTATACATTACAATCTCCCCATACTTTTCCTGTTGCATCAGTTATGAAGAATTTATCTGTTGCTTCTGGATTATTCTTATAGCATTTCATATTACATGGTGAGTTTGCTACTAATCTTCCCATTTGATATGGTTCACAATAGTTTCCATTTTCATCAAGTACTGCTACATCTACCATTTGGAACGGATTCATTCCTGCCACATCAGTTTTTCTTCCTGGAATTTTACTTTGAAGTGCTCTAAATAATATCCAGAATATTCCTCCGTGTTCACAGTCTCCTCCAGCAACAGACATTGTTATTGGCGAAATTGGTGAAGGAATTTTATCTCTTCCTGCTGATACTTTTCTTAATCCTTTATTAATAAACTTTTCTTCATTTCTTTCTAATGGCTCTCCTACTGAGAACGGAATTAATAAGAAAGGCATTTTGATATTTTTATATCTTTCATCATACATTGCTTTTTTCATCGTATTTAACCAGAAACTTCTTGTTGCAACTACATAATTTGGTCTATTTATTAATAGTGAATCTATAAAGAAATCTTTATCATAAATAGGTTCTAGTGCAAGTCTTGATCCTTGCATTAAAGAGTCTGAAATACTTGCGATTATATCTGTATTTGAATGTGTTGGAATTTGTGCTTGAATAGTAAACTCTTTCATTGATGCTGATTTTTGCACATCAGTATCATGACATCTTCCAATTGTAATAAAACTTCTTACAGTATGAACAATAGCTTTTGCACGTGATGAGTTTGTTGAACCAGATGAGTATGTAATTGTAAATTCATCATCTAAATTAACATCTGAGATTAATTCTCCTTGATAATCTTTACCACTTTGAACAAATTCATTTATATCTTGAATGTTTGAATTTTGTGATTTATGTTCTTCAACTGTATTAACAAATTTACCATGTTTTTTATCATATTCTTCATATAAATTCGATGTTTTTGGAAGTGAATCAGTTAATGATGTCATAATTATATTTGAAATATGACTTCTATCGATTGAATCTTTTAATTCTTCGTATTTTCCATCTTCTACAAACATGATTTCTGAATTACATCCATCTATTATTTCAGTTATATATTCTGGATCAAATTCTTCATTAAAGATATTTGCTTTTGCTCCTACCATACTGATTGCACCAAGTAAATATACTAACTCTGGTGTATTTGACATACAGATTGGAATTTCTGTACCCTTTTCAACTCCCTGTTGTCTTAATGCCTTAGCATACTCTTTCATATGTTCAAACATTTCACCATATGTTACTTCTGTACCTCTATAGAATAATGCTATATCATCTAAAGTTTGTTCATTTCTTAAATATAATTCTTCAAACCAAGAATGATTATGATTTGCTTCTAAATCTTCCAATACACCTTGAATGAATTTATCATTTTTCTCTTTTTTTCTTTCAGCGAAACTTTTTCTAGTAATGTAACCTTCTTGTGTTCTAAAACTTGCTTTCTTATTTAATGTTTCTATTATTTTCTTTATATTAATCATTGGAACCCTCCTATATAGATTATACTCTCAAAATAATTATTTCATATTATTTTTTTAGTTGTCAATAAATTAGACTTTTATTGTCAAAAAAAAATACTAATTTCTTAGTATTTTATATTTTCTATAACATATTTTGCGAATGGCGATAAGTCGTCTTTATTTAACGTTTTTATGTCATACCAGTTGCAACCCTCTGAATCTAGGAAATCTGGTGTATCTTTTAATTTTTCTTCTTTTATTTCTACTTTATATAATATTCCGATGTGATGTAAATCTTCTTTTGTATCTTCTGTCATTTGCCAAATTATATTAGTAGAGGTTACGCCAAATAGTTCTTTATTAACTACCGTTACATCAGCTTCTTCTTGTAGTTCTCTTATTAAAGTTTCTTCGGGAGTTTCTGTATGTTCAATTCCTCCACCTGGTAAATCTAATTTTCCTTTATATCCACCGCGTGCCTTTTTGATTAAAGCAATTTTTTCATCTTTAATAATTATTCCATATGATCCTATATGAGTTTTAACAACTGTATTCATAATTATTCTCCTTCTAATTCATTTAATTTATCTTGAAACTCTTTTGGAGGTTCAACTGTAAATGATAATAATTTGTTTGTTCTTGGATGAACAAATTCAATATATTTAGAATGAAGCATTTGACCAAAGTCTGTTGCTTTCTTTTTACAGTATGTTGGATCATTATTTACTGGATATCCAATATATGCTAAGTGAACTCTAATTTGATGAGTTCTTCCTGTTTCAAGAATACATTCTAGTAATGTATTTTCTTTATATTGTTTTAATACTCTAAAGTGAGTTATGGCATCTTTAGCATTAATATCTGTAACAGTCATTTGTTGTCTATTATTAGGATCTCTTCCTATTGGTGCATCAATTGTACCAGTGTCATGTTTAATTAAACCATTTACGATTGCAAGATAATGTCTTTTTACGTCTTTTTTAGAAATCATATCTGATAGACGTTCATGAGTCCATTCGTTTTTTGCAACTAACATTACTCCACTTGTGTCTTTATCTAAACGGTGAACAATCCCTGGTCTTATCTTATCCTTTGATTCAATATTAAAATGATATAAAAGTGCATTTACTAATGTTCCTGTATAGTGTCCTGCTGCTGGATGAACTACCATTCCACTTGGCTTATTAATTACTAATAAGTCATCATCTTCATATACAATATCCAATGGTATATTTTCTGGTTCTACTTTCATTTCATAATCTAAATCATCATTTATTTCTATTTCATCATTTAATTTTACTTGATAACTTCCGTTTACATTTTTTCCATTAACTGTTACTAAATCTTCTTTAATAAGTTTTTGAATTTTACTTCTTGAAAGTTCTAATTTTTCTGCTAAATAAGTATCTAATCTAGATGTTGTTTCTTCTTCTACTCTTATCATATTAGGTACCTCCTTTTATGTCGTGGTTGTATTATATCATAGTTTAATGTTTTTGTCTTGTAGTTTTTTTGAATAAACTTTTGGTTTTTCTGGATTTTCTAACTCATCGTTTGCAAGTTCTACTTCTAATTGTCTGACATCTTGTTTTAAAAGTTCGCGCTCTACAATTCTTTTTGTTCCAATAGTTGCATTAGTAACTGCTGATGCTGCTGATATAATCCCTACAAAATTATCTATAACTTCATTGTGTGAAAACTCACCATCTATTGCAAAAATTGCAACAGCCATGCCTACACCTAAGAAAGTAAACATACCACTTCTATTTACTTGAAAGTATAGTCTTTGTATTTCTTCTTCATAATTCTTAAGAATTTCTATTTTGAATTTTCTTTGTTGCTCGTTCATTTTTATCCCCTGCTTTGTTTTCTATTATATACCCTATTATCAATAGAAATGTTCCTACTGTAATAGCTACATCCGCTAAATTAAATACCGGAAAACTATATTTAAATATATCAAATGATAAGTAATCAATTACCGCATGATACATAATTCTATCAAATAAATTTCCTAATGTTCCACCTACTATTAAACCTAAGGAAACCATAGATAGATTTGTTATATTTTTTTCTTTTTTTATGTACTCTTTAATAATTATTAAACATAGACAGCTTACTACAATTAATAGTAACGTTTGATTTCCCAATATAGAGAATGCTGCTCCTGTATTTTTTACATAATATATAGAGAAAAAATTTTTTATTATTTTAATTTCTTGGTGTAGGTCCATGTTATTTACTACTAATACTTTTATTAGTTGATCAAGTATTAATACTATAAACGAAATTGAATAAATTAATTTTTTCTTAGTCATTTTCTTCTCCTTCTAAATATTTTATTTTTTCAACAACTATTTGATATTGATCTAATCTTCTTTCCACAGTTCCTCTTACTTTTAGTAAGTCACCTTTGGAAATATTTGGATACATTTCATAAGTTTTTGGAAATAATGTATATTCTTGTGTTGATGTTTCATCACTACCCGTAAAGAATGCCATTTTATCACCTTTTTTAGTATTGATTGTTTTTGTTTTATCCACAAGAACTAGTGTATCAATCTTCTTTCCAAAATTTTTATCCACAGAATTTAGTGGAATACAATATGGATTATCTTTCTTATACATTGTTGTTGGGTGTGATGATAAGTAGAATCCGAATGTTTCTTTTTCTTTTTCTAATAAGTATTGTTGATCATACTCATCTTTTATTTCTATATCTGGTTTCATTACTAGTGATGGATCAATGTCTTTTGTAAGTTCAGCATAATTAAATAGACTATCTAAATTATAGATTAAGGTATTTCTATTATAATTATAAATATTAAATACATCAGCATAGATTAGAGTTTCTAAATTTTTCTTACCTACTCCTGCAATATAAAGTCTACTTACACAATCATATATGTCTGTGAATGGATCTTGTTCTTTTGCTCTTCTTATGGAATCACATACAACAGTACCTATTGATTTTATATTTGATATTGGATAAATAATTTTATTATCTTTTACAATATATCTATTTTCTGACTCATTAATTGTAGGTTTAACTACATCAATCTTATTAGCTTTTGCTTCCATGATATACTCATGTGTTTTTGATTCACTACCTATTACATTTGTAAGTAAGTTAGCAAAGAATATTGTCTTGTAATGAGTTTTTAAGTAAGCCATTTTATAAGCAATAATTGAATATGCTACTGAGTGAGATCTATTAAATCCATATCCTGCAAAGTTTAATACTAAATTGAATATTTCTTTTGCTTGGTCATAGGTATGATTATTTTTCATGCTCTTTTCAATAAATTTCTCTTCTTCTGCTTTTAATAGTTCTAGTTTCTTTTTACTCATTGCACGTCTTAGTATGTCGGCTTCACCTAATGAATAGTTGGCGTAGATACTTGCTAGTTGAATAATTTGTTCTTGATATATAAATATTCCATATGTATTAGAAAGTATTTTTTCTAATGATGGATCTTGATATGTAATCTTTTCTTCTTTATGTTTTCTTTTTATATATGAATCAATATTTACAGCCGGACCTGGTCTAAATAAGGCTATTGCTGCAAAGATATCTTCAAAAGTATTTGGTTTTAATCTTCTTATGAAGTTACGCATACCAGTTGATTCAAATTGGAATATTCCACTAGTATTGGCTGTTTCGAATATTTTTAATGTTTCTTTGTCATCTAATGGTATCTTTGAAAATT
The DNA here is from genome assembly GCA_045649455.1 of Bacilli bacterium. Taxonomy (GTDB): domain Bacteria; phylum Bacillota_I; class Bacilli_A; order RF39; family UBA660; genus JAEDES01. The sequence goes on from JAZRPV010000058.1 coordinate 63,676, forward strand.
CTATTACTTCTCCTGTTTGTTCTTTTATATCATTTAAAATATTATCAATAATAGTTAAGTTTTTTAGACCTAGGAAGTCCATTTTTAATAGCCCTAGTTCTTCTAGATATTCCATTGTATAACTTGTTAGATACATATCATCTGATGTTGTAAGTGGGATTACTTCGTCAAGATCAACTTGACTCATTATAATACCGGCTGCATGAGATGATGTATGTCTTGGAAAACCTTCTAGTTTGGATGCTATTTTATACATATTTTTTAATGATGTATCACTGTCTACTCTAGCTTTAAATGATTGATTATTTTTATAAATATCCTCTATCGAATCTTTTGTTGTTCCGGGTATAAATTTACATAATCCATCTACTTTATAGATTGGTATATTTAATACTCTCGATACATCTCTTATAACTTGTTTTGCTCCTAATGTTCCAAAAGTTACAATACCACATACTCTTCTTTTTCCATATTTTTCAATTACATAATTAATAACTTGATCTCTTTTATTATCTGGAAAGTCTGTATCAATATCTGGCATTGTTTTACGTTCTGGATTTAAGAAACGTTCAAATAAAAGATCATATTCTAGTGGATCTATATCTGTTATTCCTAGAGAGTATGCCACTAACGAACCAGCAGCACTTCCTCTTCCTGGACCAACAAGTATTTTATTCTTTTTAGCATATTTTATAAAATCATAAACAACTAAGAAATAATTTGGAAATCCCATGTCAGTGATAACCTTTAATTCGTATGAAAGTCTATCTTTATAATTTTGTGGGATATTTCCATTTAGTCTTTTTGATAATCCTACCTTACATAATTCAAATAAGTATTGATTAGGATCATCACATGGATATATTGGTAACAGGTTCTTTGCAGGAGGAAATTCTAAAGTACATTCTTCTGCAATTTTTTGTGTATTTAATAATCCTTTATTATCAGTTAAGTCTAAAATATTATTTATTTCTAATTCATGATTATCAATATCATAATTTATATCTTCACTTATTGTTTTTCCATCTCTAATTCTATAAAGATAAGGAAGATATTCGACATCATTTTTAGTTAGATATAATGATTCTCTAAAGAAAACTACATTTTCTGTAATTAGAAGTGCTTCTAATTCTTCTTGTTTTGTTTTATATCCTAAATATAGATTAATATATATTTCGTTTAATGATTGATAATTTTCTTTATATTCGTATGGGATAATTGTTATTACTTCATTATTATATTTTTTTAAGTCATCTAGTGCTACTTTTCGTTCATTTTGAATAGTTGATAATTTTATTAATGATTTATATCCTTCATAGTTTTTAGCATATATTACTATTTCAAATTCATCTAAAATTAAGTGTAATCCTATAATTGGTTTTATATTTTCTTTTTCACAAGATTTTATAAATTCCATAGTTCCATACATATTTGTATCAGCTATAGATATAGCGGAGATATTTTGTTTTTTTGCATACTCAATGATATCTTTTGTTTTTAATAAACTGGATAATAAAGTATAGTTACTTTTATTAAATAATGGAATATACATAATATACCTCCTTTTCATTATTATTCTATCATAAAAATGTCTAAGTAAAAAGACAACTTTATTGTTGTCTTAGTTATTTTTCTTTGTAAAATAATGATTATTGTATGTAGGCATTTGTTTTGTTGAATCTACATGGTTTTCTTTTTTAATATTTTGTTCATTGCATAATTCATCGTACTTGTCATCCCATGATAGTCTGTATGATTCTTCTAATTGAAAATTTAATAAATTTAGATAATATAAAATTACTGCTTTTGGGTCTTTATCTTTTGATTTATTTTCTATTTCTATTGCAATCATAAATGGATAAATATCTACTGCCACTTCTATATCATCATTTTTAAATATATGTCTTGTTCTAGTGTAGCTTTCAATTAGTGTCATGTGAAGAACGTTTTCTAATATATAAAGTAAGTTTTCTGTCGAATTATTTGTTACTTCAACTTCTACTTCTTCTTCAGTATTGATTGCTTCAGTTAGAAAGTTTTCTAAACGTCTTTTATATGTAATCATTGTTTTATTATAATTTTGTCCCGTTGTTATTCTTACTCGGAATCTTGCATCTATTTCTTTTGAATAGAAATTATATTCTTGCATTGGATGATTATATTGAAGTGTTTTCTCTTTAAATGCTCCCATATAAGTTAGTTCATTGAATGATTTAAAATAATTTAATATTTTATTTTCTTCTGATAAAGAGTATAAGAATCGTATTTCTGTTTCAATGTTATCTGCTTGTTGATTAGATACGTCTTCACCTAATAGTAATTCATAAACAGATGTATCTAATATGTTAGCAAGTTCAATCAAGATACTTAGATCTGGCATATAATTACCATTTTCCCATCTAGATATAGTTTTTCCTGTTAGAAAAAGTTTTTCAGCTAAGTCTTGTTGAGTCATATTTTTCTCATGACGTTTTTTAGCAATGAAGGCTCCTATTTTTTGTGTATTCATAATACCCCTCCTTTTTTTGTCTTATATTATATATTAAGTTATGTTTTTTTCATACCCCACAAATAGCGATTTTTCTCTGCATACCTTTATTTTACAATATTTTATTTGACAATATATCTGTTTTATGATAAAGTTATTAAGCAGAACGAAATGACCAAAGGAGGAGAAATTATGGCAGTTAATGTAACAAATAGAACTGGTAATGTTAAAAATAAAAGATCACATGCTTTAAACGCAACTAAAACAAGACAAAATTTAAATTTACAAGTTGTTAGACTTGATGACGGTTCTAAAGTAAGAATGTCTACAAAAGAAAAAAGAACTTTATTAAAGAATCAAAAAGCTGCATAGTTTCATGCAGTTTTTATTTTGTAAAAAAAAAGAAGACTTGGTCTTCTTTTTATTCTGTACAAATATATCCTGTTGATTGAAGCGCTGTTTTAATTGTTGTTTCATCAGCATCTAAATTATATTCAACATTTGTAAATTGATTTGCAGCATGATTATATGTTAATTGTCCTCTATCTAATTTCTTTAAATCTACTGTTATTGAGATTTTTAAAGATTGGTTTTCAGATTCAGGTTTTAATTCATATCCATTAACATTGCTTGCTACAAATGGTTGATAAATATTTAAAATATTTTGTACTGCAAGAGCTCCATTTTGATTTCCTACAGTAGGTGCAACAGTTAATGTTTTTACATATGTTTGTAGTTTTTGTTCATTAAAGAATAGTTCATATGTTTTTGATCTATCAGTACCATCTGGTTGAGTTGGTTGTAATAATGTACATGTAACTTTCTTTGTTGATACTGGTGTTGCTGAGTCGTATTGACTATCTAAATCAATTCTGTATGTATTTTCAGATTGTTCAGTAAAATCTATATTATCTAAGGCCATCATAATATTATTATATGAGAATCCTAGAGTTAAAGCTAAAAGTCCTGCTATTGCGAATAATACGGCAGGTCTTTTGCTAGTTTTTCTTTCAAATTTTGCTACGCGTTCTAATTCTTGTAAATTTAGAACTTGAGTTTTAGTTAGTTCTTCACGTGTCATTTCTTGACTTTGTAGTTGTTGTTGTCCTTGTTGTTGATTCATTCAAACCACCTCATCTTCCTCTATCCTATATATACATTATAACAAAATATATTTTTTTAGCAAACAAAAAATAACTATTTCTAGTTATTTTTTATTCTTGCATCATATTTCTTTCTTTCTTCTGTATTTAAGATACGTTTACGAATACGAATATGGTTTGGTGTAACTTCTACTAATTCATCAGAATTAATGTAATCTAGTGCATATTCTAATGTGATTGGTCTTGGTCTTTTTAATACAACAGTATGGTCAGATCCAGCTGCACGAGTATTAGTTAATTGTTTTCCTTTTACTACGTTTACTGCTAAATCGTTATCTCTGTTACATTCTCCAACTACCATTCCTTCATACACTTCTGTTCCAGGTTCAATAAACATAATTCCACGATCTTCTAAGTTACCGATTGAGTAAGCTGTTGATTGTCCATTTTCCATAGAAACAAGTACACCTAATTTTCTTTCTCCAATTACTCCGTTTTCATATGGCATGTATTCTTTGAATGAGTGGTTCATAATTCCATAACCTTTTGTCATAGTCATGAAATCAGTTGAGAATCCTATTAATCCACGAGATGGGATTGTATAAATTAATCTAACTTGATTTTCAAAGTTAGTCATACTTTCCATTTTCCCACCACGAGTTCCTAATTGTTCAATAACTGTTCCTACTGATTCTTCTGGAACTTCAATTTGTAATTCTTCATATGGTTCATATTTTTGTCCATCAATTTCTTTAATAATTACATGTGGTTTTGATACTTCTAATTCGAATCCTTCTCTTCTCATATTTTCAATTAAAATTCCTAAGTGAAGTTCTCCACGTCCACTTACTAAGAATGATTCATTAGTTGCAGGTTCAACTCTTAAACTTACGTCTTTTTGAGTTTCTTTATTTAATCTTTCTTCAATTTTTCTTGCTGTTACAATTTTTCCATCTTTTCCTACGAATGGAGATGAGTTTGTTCCGAATGTCATTTGAAGAGTTGGTTCATCTATGTGTAATAATGGTAATGGTTTAATATCATTATTATTACAGATTGTTTCTCCTACTGAAATATCAGCAAGTCCCGCGATGGCAATTAAATCTCCTGCTTCTGCTTCTTCAATTTCAATTCTTTTATATCCATAGAATCCGAATAATTTTTGAATTCTAAATTGTTTTGTTGTTCCATCTAAACGGCAACATGTTACCATTTCACCTGTTTTGATTTTTCCGTTTTGTACACGTCCAATCCCGATTCTTCCTACAAATTCATTATAGTCTAATAACGCAGGTTGGAATTGTAATGATTCAGTAGCACTTCCTGTTGGTGCAGGTATTTCTTCTAAGATTGTATCTAAAATTTCATTAAATCCTTCAGTTTGAGTTGATAAATCATCACTTAATGAACAAGTTCCATTTACTGCTGATGCATAAATAACTTTAAAATCTAACGCTTCATCATCTGCACCTAATTCAATAAATAAATCTAATACTTCATCTACTACTTGTTTACATCTTGCAGCAGGTTTATCAACTTTATTAATAATAACAATTGGTTTTACTTTTGCTTCGAAAGCTTTCTTTAATACGAATCTTGTTTGTGGCATTGCTCCTTCGTAAGCATCTACTACTAAAAGAACACCATCAACCATGTTCATGATACGTTCAACTTCTCCACCAAAGTCAGCATGTCCTGGAGTATCTAAAATATTAATTCTTACTCCATTATAATCGATTGCTGTTGTTTTAGCTAAGATAGTGATTCCTCTTTCTCTTTCTAAAGCATTTGAATCCATTGATACATCTGATACATCTTCATTTTCTCTAAACATTCCTGAGTGTTTAATAATACCGTCTACTAATGTTGTTTTCCCATGGTCAACGTGTGCTATAATCGCTATATTTCTCTTTTCCATTTATATACACCTCTTTTTTTCGTCCTTGCTGATTATACCACTATTTTGTTTAAATTGCTAGGTATTTTGTTATATTTTTATATTTTTTCACAAAAAAAGAATTAAATTTTCATTAATTCTTGTATATATTCTTCAACAGATTCGCATACTTTAGGATGTAATATTTCTAACTCTTTATTATATTTTTTTACAACAGCACTATTATAGGCTTCGATCATTCCATAATCATTTATCGAATCACCTATTACATAAAAATTATCTAGTGAAATATTTATTATTTTTGATAAATCAACTACTGCTTGTCTTTTATGATTTTGAGGATTATTTACATTAATATGAATTCTACTGGCATATGCATATACATCTAATGTATCATTTAATATCTTCACTACTCTTTTTGCATCTTCTTTATCTTTACAATATTCAGCTGATATTTTTATACAATTTACTACTGTATCTGTAATTTCATAACCATTTTCTATATATGGCTCATATTCATTATCTTGTAAGATTTTTATAGCTTTAAGTGCAATATCTCGATCTAGAGTTTTAAGTTTTATACATTTTAGTTCTTTATTAAAAATCATAGCTCCGTCAGCGCATACTAAGTAATCAAAAGATAAATTTAATTCTTTTACAATATCTTTTGTTTCCATGAAAGTTCTTCCTGTTATTAAACAGAAAATATTACCTTCTTGTCTAAATTTATTAATAGCATCTACATTCTTTTTTGTTTGAATCGGATCATTTAGAAAAAATATTGTATTATCAAAATCACTACCTAATACTTTCATATTATCACCCAACTTTATTATATATAAATTTTCTTTTTCTTACAATAAAAGATGTCGTGAATAAACACAACACCTTTTTATTTCCCGTGCGGCATAAACCTGGTAAACAAGCTGTCTCGTGGGTTGAACAAAAAAAAGAACCATCAAACGATGATTCCTTATCTTCTTATGGAGCGGATGATGGGAATCGAACCCACGTAGTCAGCTTGGAAGGCTGAGGTTCTACCATTAAACTACATCCGCATATGTCATTAATCGAACCTCAGCACTAATTCCGATTTGCTAAAGTCGACTAAATCAAGTAGACATTTTCAATTATACTATAATTAGAACTAAAGTCAACACTTTTTTTAAAAAAAATTAATTTTTTTTATTTTTTTTGTGTTTTTCTACTCTTTTGTTCATAATTTCTATAATATCGTCATAAATATTATACCATTTTACTTGAAAATAATGACGACAATATTCATATTTTGGATTTCTTTTAATATTTTTATTCCACGATTGAATATATAAATTACTTACTGATAGACCATTTTCTTTTATGTTTAAATCTTTATTCATTAAATGTTCTAAAACTTCGTCAGTTGTTGCCCATATAAAATCTTCATATTCTCCATGAATAAAAGCATCTACTGGTACAGTATATTTTATATCTGCAATAATTAGAAATCTTATTAGTAATTTTAATTTCATTTTATTAAGTCTTTGTTTTATATAATATACATCTTCATAATTCTTTTCAATATATTCTTTTGCATTTAATCTTTCTAGACCTGTATTATTTGTAGTACCATCTGCATAAATATATTTTAAAAATAAATTTTTAAATTTTCTTGGTAAATACCAATATCTTGTTAAGAACTTATTTACATGTTCTAGATGAACAGAATTTTTAATTCCTTTTTTTATACTTATTCCTTTCTTTTTACCATTTACTTCTAACACCATATCAGTCTTTGCATATTTACCATACTTATATGCATATACAATATCTTCATCTTTTATTTTCGGAAATAATTCCTTTAATAAATCTTGTAATAATAAATTTTGAATCTTATATGGTCTTCCATTTATATTAGAAATAAATATTTGTTCATTTTGAAATCCATTTACCATATTACACCTCCAATTATATTATTCACAAAAAAAAAGAAATTTGTTTAACAAATTCCTTATTATCTTTATTTATTTTCTACGATTGTTCCTATTTTTTTGCCATCTATTAATTTCTTTAAATTTCCTTTTTCATTAATATCAAATACTATTATTGGAATATTATTATCCATACATAGAGATGTTGCAGTTGTATCCATAACATTTAGTTTTTGATTTAATACTTCTAGATATGTTATTCTATCTATTTTTTCTGCATCATCATATTTCTTAGGATCCTTTGTATAAATACCATCTACGTTAGTTGCTTTTAATACAGCTTCTGCACCTACTTCTGCTGCTCTTAGAGCGGCTGCTGTATCTGTGGAGAAGAATGGCGAACCTGTTCCACATCCAAATACAACTACTCTATTTTTAGTTAAATGTTTAATAGCTCTATCCTTTATATAATATTCTGCTATTTGTCTCATCTCAACACCAGTTTGTACTCTTACATCTTGATTTAATTGTTTAAAGGCATCTCCTATTGCTAGAGCATTCATTGTTGTTCCTAACATACCAATATAGTCAGATGTACATCTATCCATTTGTTGATTGCTTCTTCCTCTCCAGAAGTTTCCGCCACCTACTACAATAGCAACTTCAACTCCTTTTGAAGCTATTTCTTTTATTTCACTACATATTTCTAATACTTTATCAAAATCAATTCCAGTTTTCTTTTCTCCTGCTAGAGATTCACCACTTAATTTAATTAATATTCTTTTGTATTTCATATTTTCCTCCAAAAAAAGACTTATTACTCAAAATAGAATAATAAGTCTAAATAATAAAAAGAAGATAATCGTTGAATAGTTGTTTTCATCATATTATCTCCTCCTTTTTTATATCATACCCTAAATATATAAATTATTCAAATATTTTATTAAGGATTGATAAATCATCTATCATTATATTATTTTTACCTAAACCTAAAAATATATCTGGTTTAGTTATAGGTCCATGATAATCAGAACCTCCACTTATTAATAATTTATATTTATTTGCTAAATACAAATAATATTCTTCTTCCTCTTTTGTATTATTGGAATGATATACTTCAATTCCTTTTAGACCTTGTTTTATCATTTTACGAAGAAGAATTTCTAATTGTTTATTATCTAATTCTAGAGAGTGTGGATGGGCTAATACTGGTATACCTCCACTATTTAATATTAATTTTATACATTCTTCTGGTTTTAAGTTTTTATTTACTTTTCTTGTTTTATCATATGCTGCAATTAAATATTTATCAAAAGCTTCTTGGACTGTTTTTACATATCCTTTCTTTATTAATAATCTTGCAAGATCTGGTCTTCCTAAATTATGATTAGCATTTATTAATTCTTTTATTTCTTCATGAGTAAAATATATTTTATAATCTTTTTTTAGTTGTTCTATTAGTGAAATAACTGAATTAGTACTTTTGTCTTTTAGCCAGGACATTTTATTGTTTAGTTCTTCATTATTTATATCTATGTTGTATCCTAGAATATGCATTCTTCCTTTTGATACTTTGGCTGTTAGTTCAATACCATGTATTACTTTTATACCTTTAATATTTTTTGGAACATTTTTTATCCCTTCTAATGTATCGTGATCTGTAATACCTAGTATTTTTATATTTTGTTTTTTTGCTAGTTCAATTAATTCTGTTGGACTGTAATCTCCATCTGAGTAATTTGTATGTGTATGCATATCTATTAATTTTTTCATATTTGCCTCCTTAATACTAATTTTTTATTTTCTTCTGCAAGTTGAGTGTTTTCAAATACTTCTTGTGCTTCTTGTAAATATAATTGTCTTTCTACTTCTGGATATAGATGTGTTAATAATAATTGGTCAACATTGGCCTCTTTGGCAATTGTTGCTGCTTCATAGGCATATAGATGATTATCAGAATAACGATGTTGCCCTCTTATAAAAGATGATTCACAAATAAGTATATCTGCATCTTTTGAGAAGTTTGTTAAAGTGTTATTTTTATATCCTGTATCTGCTGAATATACTATTACCCCATCTTGTGTTTCTAATTTTATACTGTGTGTTACTAATTGATGAGGATTTCTTTTGAATGATATTTTTATTTTACCACATTGTATTTTATCTTGTTCTTTATAAGGTATAAATTCTAAAAAGTGTTCTTGTCCAAAGTTAGTTAAATAATCAAAATCTGGTAAATTTCTTTTTACTTTTCTACTACACGACCATCCCTCGTTATCTTTATAGTCTTCTGTTGCATCTACTTTGTCTCCTTCTGGAATATATACTTTTATTCTATGTTGTAAATACCCTAGATTTTTATTTACAAATGATGCATATGCTAATGCTGATAAATCACCATAATGATCTTTATGTAGATGTGAAATTATTACAATTAAATTTTCTAAATCTTTTGGAATATTTAAATACCTTGTTATTCCATTTCCACAATCTAGAAGAACTTTTTGAGAATTTTCTTCTACTAGAAAGCCTGGGCAATTTCTTTCATCTTTACAATATGGCGAGATTGTTCCTAATGGGGTTATTGTTGTCATACTAGTCACCTTTTTCGTACATTTTTTGTTTTACATATGGATGGACATATGGAGTTATATCTTTATCTAAATTAAATACTTCTTTTACAACACTTGATGATATAAATTGATATTTTTGATCCGCAAAGAAACAAATTGTATTTACTTCTCCTTGAGAGATATCTTTATTTATTTGAGATAGTTGTACTTCATAATCATAATCACTTAATCCTCTAAGACCTCTTACAATTGCCTTACAATTATATAGCATTGCTAGGTCTACCGTTGCTCCTTCTCCTCGAATTACTTTTATATTGTCTACTTTCTTATAAATTTCTTTTATTATTTTTACTCTTTCTTCTGGTGTAAAAAAAGACTTCTTCTTTGAGGAATTACTTGCTACAGCAACGACTACTTCATCAAATAAAAGTGCTGCTTGTTCAATAATATTCATGTGACCTAGAGTTATTGGATCAAAACTACCTGGATACAATACTCTTTTTTTGTTTAGGCCAAGAACTTCCTTTATGTCATAATTATCACTTGATATAATAAAATCAAATTCATCTTTATCATACTCAATACTTGATGAGTCTCTTAAATCAAATTTATCTTCTGTGATATTATCTCTTTTTAAAATTCTTTGCTTTCTTATATCTTTTGGAATATCTAATAATATTTTTAAATCAGATTGTTCAAAATATTTTGTTTTTGGTAGTAATAGATAATCTAAAATTATAATTTTATCTTTATTTTCACTTATAATTCTATCTATTTCTTGTTCCATATGAGGCCATGTTATCCGAGTTAGAATATCCATATTTTTTGTTGATGAGAAAACTATGGGTCCTAGTTTTTTTCTGTCCACTTCATTGTCTGTTAAAACATCTTTAAATTGTTCTTGTAGTTGCTGTTTTACTATTGGAATAGTTAGTACTTGATGAGCAATTTTATCTATATCGATATGAATGACATTTTTCCTTTCTTCAATAATTCTTTTAGCTAGTGTTGATTTACCACTGCCTGATTTTCCACATATACTTATAATCATCTATATCCCTCCTCTACTTGTAGTATAGCTCTTCTTTTGTTATAATAAAAATATCAATTTGTTATCTTTATCATAACTGGAGGTTATAATATGAATGTTAATTTTGAATTATATAGAATCTTTTATACTGTTGCTAATCATGGTAATATTACTAAAGCAAGTGAGGAATTACTTATTTCACAACCAGCGATTAGTAAGGCTATCAAAAATTTAGAAGACCAATTAGGTGGTCAGTTGTTTGTTAGAACTAAACGTGGAGTGTTTCTTACCGAAGAAGGAAAAGAATTTTATAATTATATAAAAAAAGCGATGGAATATATTCATCGTGCTGAAAATAAATTTACTGATTTAATGAATTTAGAAGAAGGAAATATACGTATTGGGGTTAGTACTACTCTTGTTAAAGAATTTTTGCTTCCTTATTTAGAAGAATTTCATAATACTTATCCTAATATTACAATTGAGATTGTTACTGATTTAGCAAGCGTTTTAATACCAAAACTTCGTAATGGATTAATTGATATAATTATTCTTAATCTTAATGGTAAAGAAGATTTTGAAGATATAGAATTTATTAAATGTAGAGAAATCCATGATGTTTTTGTAGTTGGTAAAAAGTATGAGTATTTAATTAATAAAAAACTTAGTCTTGCTGACTTAAATAATTATCCTTTAATTTTACAATCAAAAACTGCTAATACACGTAAGTTTTTGGATGACGTAGTATCAAAATATAATGTTGTTTTAAATCCTTGTATAGAACTTGCAAGCTATTCTTTAGTTGTACAGTTTGCCAAGATTGGTATGGGAATTGGTTATGCAACTGTAGAATACATACAAAATGAACTTGATAATAAAAAATTATTTAAATTAGATATTTGTGATATACCAAGTCGTTTTATTGCAATTGGTCTTTGTAAAAATACAGTACCTAATTTTAGTACTAAAAAGTTATTAGAAATAATAAATAAAAAAAGATAATCTTAAAGATTATCTTTTATTTTGTTATAAATAGAATCTACATCTAATTCTAGTTTTTCTAATACTTTATTTCTATTTCCTTGTTCTATAAATTTATCATCTATTGCATAACATTTTATATTAGCTTTATAGTTATTATTTTGGGCATAAGTACAAAGTCTTTCTCCAAGAGAACCAATACTTGATACTTCTTCATAGATAAAGATTGGTTTGTTTGTACTTAATATTTCATTAAACATAGATTTATCAAATGGTTTTATGAATCGTGCATTTACAATACTAATATCTATTTTATCTTGTTTTAATTTTTCTCTTATTTCTAAGGCATTTTCTATAAAATCACCATATGTAATAAGAGTGGCATCTTTTCCTTCTTCTAATATTTCCCATGTACCTAATTTTATTTTTTTTGGTGTTGCTTCATTATACTCTACTTTTGATCTTGAATATCTTATTGCGACTGGTTTGTTTAGTTCAAAAGCAGTATATAATAAATCATTTGATTCTTTTGCATTATGAGGTGCCATTATAACTAAATTAGGAATATGTTGTAAGAAGGCAATATCATAAATACCTTGATGAGTTTCTCCATCATCACCAACGATTCCCGCTCTATCTATTCCAATTACAACAGGTTGATTCATCCTAGCAATATCTTGCTGTACTTGATCATATCCTCTTTGTAGGAATGTTGAATAAATAGAGACAAATGGTTTCTTTCCTTCTATTGCCATAGCATTTGCAAGTACTAGAGCATGTTCTTCCGCTATCCCAACATCTATAAATCTTTTTGGATAAGTTTCTTTAAAATTATTAAGTTTTGCACCATTAGCCATGGCTGGTGTTATAGCGATAATATCTTCATCTTTTTTTGCAAGATTAATTAATTGTTTTGAAATAACTTCACTCCAACTTATCTTATCTGTATTATTGGAAATAGTTTTTCCTGTTTCTATATCGAATGCAGATATGCCATGCCATTTGCCTTCTTTGTCATTTTCTGCATGTATATATCCTTTTCCTTTTTCAGTTATTACATGTAATAGTACAGGATGGTCTGCTTTTTTTGCAATTTCTAAATATGTTTGCATTTCGTCAAAATCATGTCCATTAATTGGTCCGAAATAGTCAAAGCCAAATTCTTCAAATAAAGCTCCTTCTTTTACATACATTTTCTTTAAAGTATCTTTTGTAAAACTTACAAAATTATTTAATGGATTACCAATTATTGGAATCATTTTAATTATATTTTTTGTACGATTTTTTGCTTTAGCATATTTAAAATTACTTCTAATTTTATCAAGCATATTATTGATTGCGCCGACATTTTTGGAAATACTCATTTCATTATCGTTAAGTATTACAATTAATGGGGTTTCAAGACTTCCGATATGATTTAGCGCTTCATATGCTAAACCATTTCCGATGGAACCATCACCTATTACAGCAATTACATTATATTTCTTTTTATTTAGGTCTCTTGCCATCGCAAATCCTAATGCTGCAGATAAACTTGTTGATGAATGTCCCGCTTCATACACATCATGAATACTTTCTTTTCTTTTTTGAAATCCTGATAGTCCATTCATTTGACGTAGTTTATCAAATTCTTTAGCTCTTCCTGTTAATATTTTATGTGTATATGATTGATGGCCTACATCAAAAATTATTTTATCTTTTGGACTATCAAACACTTTATGAATCGCAATCGTTAAATCAACTATTCCTAAATTAGAAGAAACATGTCCTCCTGTTTTAGAAATTTTTTCTATTAGAAATTGTCTTATATCTGTACTTAATTGTTCTAATTCTTTCTTTTTTAATTTCTTTAAAAATTTGGGATTTTGTATATCAAGTATATTCATATTTCCTCCTGTTCCCCCTACTTTTTTATTTCTTTTTAAAATGTGTATGGTCTACTCCACAGATAGGGCAAATAAATCCTTCTGGTACTTCTCCTTTATGTTGATATCCACATATGTCACATACATATACATCTTCTTCTACTTTTTCTTCAATATATGTTGGTGCATTTTTTGGAGCTTTTCCTTTTACCACTTCATGATAATATTTATAAGTCATTGGTGGATTATCATTTAATTTCTTTGTATCAATTACTCTTCCTAAGAAAATATCATGTGTTTCACAATCAATAATATTAATTACTTCGCAAATTAAGTATCCTGTTGTTTCTTCTTTTAATACTTTAATGTTGTTTAATTCTTCATAGTCAAAGTTTTCAAATTTATCTTTTTCTTTTGATGAAGAGAATCCAAATACTGAGATTAGATTTGGATTTGTTTTTTCTGAAATTATTGATACTGCAAATTTATTTTCTTCTTTTATTTTTTCATTTGTATAATTGTTTTTATTTAAACTGATAGAAACAATAGGATTTTCACTTGTAATTTGTGTCATTGTATTTATAACACAACCTGCAGTTTGTGTAGTTACTACATACATTCCGTATGATACATCTCTAAAAATATTTTTATCCATATTACATCACTAAGCCTCCGTCTACTTGAATAATTGTTCCTGTTGTGAATTTTGATAAGTCACTTGCAAGATATAAGTATGCTCCTGCTAAGTCTGTTGGTTCTGCCATTCTATTTAGGGGAGTCATTCTTAAAAGTCCTTGTTTCATTTCTTCTGTTACAATACTCATCATATCTGTTGCGACAACTCCTGGCGCAACTGCATTTACTCTTATGTTATACATACCTAATTCTTTTGCTAAAGATTTAGTTAACCCGTTGATTGCAAATTTACTTGAAGCATAGGCAGCTTGGTTTCTTGCTCCAAAATTTGCTACCATTGATGATGTATTAATAATGCTTCCACCTGTTTCTTTCATATGTTTAACTACTTCTCTAGTTAATGAAACAACACCAAAGAAATTTATTTGGAACATTTCCATAAAATCTTCATCTGTTGAATCTAATAAAGATACATTTGATGTAATACCAGCATTGTTTACTAATACATCAATTTTTTTCCATTTCTTTATAACTTCATCTACCGATGATTTCATACTACTTGAATCTTTCATATTTAAACCAATTCCCATGATATCATCATCTGTTAGATTTAGTTCTTCTTTCATTTTTGATACTGCCTTTTCAGCATTTTCTTTTGTAGAGCCACAGATAACAACTTTTGCTTTATTTTCTAAAAACAATTTAGCAATTGAGTTTCCTATACCTCTTGTACTTCCTGTTATTATAGCTACTTTATTTTCTAAATTCATATTAATCCTCCTTATTTGTCTTTTTTATTATACCATAGATTTTTTTATTGTTATGATATAATTATTATGAGGTGTAATATGAAAAGAACAATTGATAAGAATTTATTTTTTGTTAAGAATAAAGATTTTCATACTATTACGATGAGAGTAGTTTTTCCAACGTATGATGAAGAAAAAGATTTAGCAAATGCTATATTACTTCCGGCATTAGTTGGATATATGAATGAAGAATATGATACAGAAGATAAATTTCATAGAGAAAAACAAAAAAGATATATTTTATCTACAGGTGTTACTAGAAATATTGTTGGTAATAATGCTTTTATTTCTTATAATATGGTAATTCCTGATGTTGAAAGTTTAAAAGAAGATCATCTTGATGAGCAATTTGAATTATTTGAAAAGATGATTTATCACCCTAAAGTTATTGATGGTGGATTTGACGAATTTGAGTTTGAAAGAGAAAGAAAAGATTTAAGAAAACGTATTGCCAATGGAATGAAAAATTTAAAAGTTTATCATCCTATTAAATTAGTTGAACATGTTGATACCGAAGGTACTTTATCTAGAAATATTAGTAATCATCAATGGTTAATTGATGAATGTACAAGACAAGGTGTTTATGAGTATTACAAAAATAATATTCTGAATAATAATCCTGTTGTGTTTATATTTGGAAATTTTGATGATGATAAAGTAACTTCTTTATGTAAAAAATATTTATTAAAAGAAGATATTATATCTTATGATGAAGATTATAATCATTTCTTACAACCTAGAGATGAAGTAAATGATGTTCATGAAAAAAGTGAATTTAAAGATTCTGCGTTATCACTTGTATATAAAGTCAAGGATATGAAAGAAGAAGATTTTCATAAGTTAGCACTTGTTAGTGGGTTACTTTCATCAGCGTCATCTAGATTATTAATGAAAAAACTTAGAGATGAAGAAGAAATTGTATACTCTGCTTTTTCAAGTAGTCATATACGAGCAGGTACTTTATTTATAGATTGTTATATAAATAAAAATAATAAAGACTTGGCAATGTCTAAAATAAAAGAAGTTATTAGTTCATTAAAAGATACTAACTTTATTAAACCGTTTTTAGATAATATTATTGAAAGATCTAGATTAAATTTACTTAGATTATTAGATGATAAAAATATTTTATTAGATGAAGTTGTTGTTAAGACATTGGGATTTGATATTACAAATAAAGAAAAACACGAATTAATAAAAAATATTTCCAGTGAAGATATTAGTAAGTTTGTAGATAGACTAGTTTTAGATACTGTTTATTTTCTTGAGGAGGAAGAACATGAGTAAAATTGAAAAAGTTACTTTAGATAATGGTTTAGATATTTACTTTTATTTAGACAAAAAAAGACATTCAGTCTTCTTCCAACATATTACTAAGTTTGGTGGTGTTACTAAGGATTTTATTAGTAATGGTAAAACTTATCATATTCAAGATGGTATTGCTCATATATTAGAACATTATATTGTCGAAGAAAATAAATATGGAAACTTTTTAAAGTTATTAGGAGAAGCTCAAATGAGCACGAATGCTTCTACTCATTTAGATATGACTAGATTTTATTTTAGTGCAGTTGAAAATGTAGAGTTTGGTATAAGAACATTATTACGAGGTATTTATGCTCCCCTTTTTGATGAGGAAAGACTTAATAGAATAAAAGGTCCTATTTATCAAGAACTTAGGGGTCGTTCAAATAATAAGTTTTATAACTTAAGCATGAAAACATATGATACTTTATTTAATCAATATAAATTTAAAAGTGTTGGAGGTTCTTTAGAAGAAGTTGAAAAAACAACTCTTGATGATCTTAAACTTTGTTTTGAAACTTTTTATCAACCAAGTAATCAATTTATTGTAGTTGGTGGTAATTTTGATAAAGATGAGATACTTGAAATTATTAAAGATGAATATGAAAAATTAGATATAAAGAAAGTTGATTTTGAAGTTTTAAAGTTAGAAGAAAAAGATGAAGTTAATAATACTTCTTATGAGATTGAATTTCCAACTGGAGAAAATTATTTAGAAGTTAATTATAAGATTAATTTAGATAAATATACTAATGATGAGACATTAAAATTAGATTTTTATTTTAACTTTTTCTTTACAATGTTTTTTAGTTTAACTTCTCCTTTATATAACAAGTTAGTTAAAGAAGAAATTATTACAGATGGTATTTCTTGTGGACTTAGTAAGATTAACAACTATGTTGTTATTACATTTGGAGCTCATAGTAGTAAATTAGATAGATTAAAAGAAGAAATCATGAAAACTGTAAACGAATTAAAAGACTTTGATGAAGAGAAATTTGAGTTGGATAAAAAACAAACAATTTTAGGTATTATTTTAAGAGAAGAAAATATTGGTTCTACAGTTATGCCTTTTGTTAATAATATAATTATGTATAATTGTGATTACCCTGATAGTGTTGAACAAATAATGAGTTATACTTATGAAGATTTTGTTAAAACTATGAAGGATATTGATTTTAGTAATTATAGTGTTGGAGTTATAAAAAATAAAGAATAATCATTAATTTGATTATTCTTTTTTTAATAATATGTCTTCTATTTCTTTCCATGATGATACTCTTATTTCATCATTTAATTCATCATTGTAGTTGTGCCATGCTGTAAAAAGATATTTTTCTTTGGCATTTTGTAAATTCTTTTTACGATCATCAATAGCAATATCAAAATTTAATAAAGTTTTATTGGTTGTAAAAATATATTTAGATACTGGAATGAAAGGAAGATTTTCTCTTAAGTATTCATATTTATATTTTAAATTAGATGCAGATATATCATGTTCTTGATCCCAAAGATAAGATGTAACAATATAAATATCATAAACTTGATTTAATTTTTCTAATACTTCATATGCATCTTTTATAAGAGGTGCCCCTTCATATAAATTATTTTTTCTTAATTTATTCCAAAATGATTCTTTATTTTCAATTAGATTTTGTAAATAAAATGTATCCCCTATTTCAATGTCTCTGCCGATTTCATCACTGATTATTTGTAAGACATTTCCATCAGTTATTACATTATCCATATCTATCATTAATGTTTTCATGTTGCCTCCTTAATTTGTTTTATTATAACATACGATTATTATAATTCTAGGTATTATTGACAAGTTTACATCTTGATTTACTTTATGTATTGTTTAAAAAATAGATTTATTTTATTATATTATTAAGGTGATAATATGAGTTATAAAGATGAATTAGTTGTTGATAAGAAGACAAAGAAACGTAAGAAGAAAAGAAAATCAAATGAAGCTTTAAATGTTTTTATAGTTTTATTTATTTTTGTTGCATGTATGAGTGCTTTTTACTTTGTTATTACTAGATTAGAAGATACTAATAATGATGGTAGACTAATTGATGAATTATTTAGAGGTAAGATGAAAGAACTTGATTTAAATAATAAAGATGTTGGTATGCTTTATAATATATTTGTTGAAGATAATCAATTAAAATTAGAATATGGTGAAAAGTTAAATAAAAGTATTCATTCTAAATTATTCTTTACTTATAATGCTTTAAGAGATGAGTTTGAAGAAGTAAGTTGTGATGAAATGGGATTAGTTATTTTATATGATGAATCTAACTATGTAAGTGGAATGTGTTCTATAGTTCCTAAGTCTGAGAAGATTGAAGATATGGAAAAAGAAATTAGAACAAAAACTTCTTTTGGTATTTCAGAAAAGAAATTTAAAAAGAAATTTAAAGAATTATTTGGAAAAGATGCAGAATATGAAAAATTAGATTTTGAATATAGTTTAGGTCAAATAATGCATTATGATTCTAGAAGTGACCTTTATGTAAAATATTATGATGATACTGAAGAAGTTGATGATGTTATTAGTGCTGCTTTTAAAGATGCAACATTAAGAGGAAATAAATTAATCCTTGGTATTAATTATGTTACTACTACTCTTGCAGGTGCTAAGAGAGAATATTATGTAAATTATATATTTAAAAAGGTAAATGATAATAAGTATGTCTTTGTAAGTAGAGAAGAATTTGATAACTAGAAATAGTTATCTTTTTTTGTATATTTATTTTATTTTGTTTAATACTATTATTGGAGGATTAAATATGAAAAATGAAGATAATATTAAAGTATTAGATGAAGCTAATAAAGGTTGTTGTATGGGAAGAGATGCTCTTGAAGTGATTATGGAAAAAACGGATGATAAAGAGTTTAAAGAATGTTTAAAAAAGTATTATGATAAATACGATAAAATAAGCAATAAGATGGAAGACTTATATGATGAGTTTAGTGAAGATGAAATAGATGAAACTTCTAAAATGGAAAAGACAATGACTTGGTATGGTATTAATATGAGGACAATGATGGATGACTCTACTTCTAAGTTTGCAGAATTAATTTTACAAGGTGCAAATATGGGAATAATTGAAGGAAGAAGATTATTAAATCATAATAAAGATATTAATAATGAAGTTAATAAAGTTGTAGATGAGTTTGTAAAGATGCAAGAAAAGATGGTTGAAGAATTAAAAGAATATTTGTAGAGTTTACCACTCTACTTTTTATTTGTCTTAATATGATATAATCTTTATAGGTGATTTGAATGTATACAATTCAAAAAAATTTAAATAGACTTAGTAATTATCAGCCTACTTTCTTTTTAGATCCTAAAGAGCAAAAAGAATTAAGAAGTAAATTAAAAAAAGATGAATACAAAATATTTAGTCCATTTGATGATAGCGAAAAAGTTATATTTTATATAGATGAAGTACCAGAAGTAATTTTATACGAGATTAAATCTAAACAAGAGTTGAGACATCAAGATATACTTGGAACAATGTATTCTTTAAATATTTCTCCAGAGATGTTTGGTGACATTATTCTTTATGATAATAGATATTTCATATATGTACTTAAGTTGTTTCAAAATTACTTTGAAATGAATTTTACTAAAGTTAGAAATAGTTCTGTTGAATTAGTTAGTTTAGATATTTCATATTTAGAAGATTATAAAAGAGATTATGAAGAAGTTGAATTAATTGTTTCTAGTGAAAGAATCGATACAGTTATAAGTAGTATTATTCATTCTAATAGAAATGTTATTAAAGATAAGATTAAAGATAAAGAAATATTATTAAATCATGATTTATTAAAAAATAATTCTTATGTATTAAAATCTGGAGATATATTTAGTATTAGGAAATTTGGCAAATATAAATATATTGGTATTATTAAAAGTACAAAAAAAGATAACTATATTGTTAAGTGTTTAAAATACTTATAATAGTTATCTTTTTTTAGTGTATACAAATATTCCTGCTTTAGATTCCGAAAATTGTTCAAATGTCATATTTTCATCTTGGAAGAAATCTCTAACTTTGTCGGATAAATCATATGCATATGATATAGCTTCTCCACCTACTCTTAATGGTAATTTTTTTAGAAGTGATTTGTGGTCATGTGGATTGTTATAGTTCCAAATATTTGATAAGTTTATAAAATCATATTCTTGATCAAAATCCATTGTATAAATATTCCCTTCTTTTGTTTGAAGATTTATTGTTGGGATTAAGTCTCTTAATTTATAATAATTTTCTTTTGTAAGGTATGGGTTTTGAGTTATATGATATGAAGTGATTACTGTTTCTCTTGAGAACATTGATGATTCATAAATATCATACCAGTCAAAATATGAAAATAGACTATCCCAGAATTCTTTATCATCTGTTGGAAGAGATTTAGATATTTTATCATACATTTCATCATATATTTCAGATGTTGTTGTTGATTCAAAAAAGAAATCTAAGAATTCTTCATATGAAAGATTTAATACAGCCGCTAGTTTTAAATATAAAAAGTATTTCGGAAAACGACTAATATCAAATGCTGTAATTGTATTAGGATTTACAAGCATACTATTTAACACTTGGTCAGATGAACCTAATGTTGTAAGAATATCTCTTTTACCAAGCAAATGATGATGGTAATCTACTTGTCTTTCATTAGTTCCTTTATAAATAACAGATGTATTATGAAAGGCAGTTCCACTTATATTTGTTTTTGAACCACTCACAAGTTGTTGAGCCATTACAATATCTTGGTGTAATTTATCCATATACTCTCCTCCTTTTTAGTGGTTATTATAACATATTAAGACAAATAAAAAAACTTATTTTAGTTTTCTGCTGTGTAAGCACCAGAAATAAAATAAGTTACAATTAAATCTAATTGGAGGTTTTAAATATGAATAAAATTCCATGTTAGATTTATCATATTCTCCTTTAGTGAAATCTTCAAAATTATTTCTAAAGAAATCTAAAATTTCACTTAATGAGTTATATTCATGAATACCTTTTTGATTTTGCCATGAGGCTTCAAACCAATACCATTTATTATTATAATTAAATACTGAGAATGTATGACATGGTAATTTTCTATGTTTTTTTAGTACAGCAAAAATTGTTTTATGTTTAATTTTTCTTTTCTTAAAATATTTTCTTTGTAATTCACACATTTCCCAACAAATAGCATGATTTGTTTTTTCAATATTCTTTATAGATTGCATTTTATAATCTTTTGAGAAGTTTCCTTCTGTTAGTTTTTCATGCAGTTGACCATTCTTTGTATGCCATCCATATTTTATATCTTTTATATCATTATAAAACTTTTTTATATTTATCATTTTACTAAAGATTCTTCCTTTATCTTTATTAATGCTTGTGCTAGTTGGTCACCACATGATGTCTTTTTAAAATTACATGTTATTCCTTGTAATTTATTTATCACAGTATCAATATCTTGTCCTTCAACCAATGAAGATACTGCTTTTAAATTCCCATTACATCCACCTGTGTATTTAACATTATAGATTTTATTATCTTCAATATCAAAATCAATTAGTGTTGAACATACACCTGATGTTTTATATGTATGATGCATTATTTACCTCCTTTTAATTTTTTTAATAATTTAATTAGGTAATACTCCTTTTTAAGTGGTAATTCAAATTCACCGATTAGTTCTTCTACATAACCATTAAATCCTTTTTTAAATTCATATATTCCATAGTCTTTTGGATGTTCATTTATGTTTGCTGGAATACCATAGAAATTGTGTTTTTTGAAATTATTTTTTATTCCATATTTAATTAATTCCCATTGAATTAAATATTGAGAGTTAAATCTCATATATTCTTCATAGTTTCCACTTGATAAATAGATTATTTCAGGATCAATTAAGATAAACATTGAACCTGATAAAGTAATAATATCTTTTTTTGTTTTTTCTCTTATTTCTTCAGCGTCATCTATTCTTTTCTTTAAGCTTTCAATTTCACTAGTTATATTTTTTCTTTGACCATCATTGTACTTAGCATCTCCTAAGTTTGATAGTTTTTCTTCTTTTTCCTTTATTTCATTATTTAATCTCTTTATATATTCTTTTAGATTAAGTTCTGTTACATAGTATTTAACTTCATTAGAATCATGGAATAAATTATACATATTTTGGAAGTATTCTACATTACGTACAGCGAAGTTTTTTCTTTCTCCTGTTTCTTCCATAATATTTTGGAATCTATCTAATTCATCGTAAGATAGTTCTGTCATTGTTATTCCAAGTTTTTCTGCTTTACGAATAGTATTTCTAGTATTAGGTTTCATTTCTTTTAGAATTTGTTCTTCTGTTTTTCCTTCTAATCCTAAAGAGAACATCCACCCTACTTGTTCCATATTTTCTGTTTTAACTTTTTTAAATCCAAGTGATGTTAGGTGGTCTACTACATGAGTATTATCTTCTCCACCTTCTACTATGTCACCGTTAATATCTCTTTGTTTGTAGATTACATAAGGATCAATTCTTAGGATATATCCATTTTTTGATTTTGCAAACTCTTTTACTTTTTCCACAAAGAATGTTAATAACTCTTTATTATTGTAATCTAGTAGAAATCCTCTTGGTGAATAAAATTCATTGACATTAAATTTTCTTTTATGGGATAAAAGTAATGCTGCTGCAACTACTTTTTTATTTTCCTTTACTCCTACAAAGTATGATTTCCAGTTTGACTTTTCTCTTAACTTGGCAATCTTAGGAGCGGAAAGGAAAGTTTTTAGTGGATGATTTTCCCAAAATTTTTGATATTCTTTTTCTGTTAATTCTACAAAGTCCATATTAAATAATCTCCTCGTCCTCTAAGTCTACTTCCCTTTTTACTTCTTTTTTCTTTGGTTCTTCTTTCTTAACTTCAACTTTCTTAGTCTCAGTTTTCTTTGGTTCTATTTTTTTAGGTTCTTCTTTTTTTGATTCAACCTTTTTAGGTTCTGTTTTCTTTGGTTCTTCTTTTGTTGTTTTCTTTTTAGTTTTCTTTAGTTCTTCTTTCTTAGGTGTTTTCTTTACTTCTGGAACCATTTTAGCTAGTTTATCTAGTTTCTTCTTAGTACTTTTTACTGTTTCATCTATTACATCATCTAGATTATCTACTATTTTATCTTTATCTAATATAGTAAATATTAATAAGAAAATCATAATCATTAAAAGTATTAATGTAGCGAATAATATAATGTTAAAATATTCTCTTTTATCTTGTGTTGTATCTAAATAACTATTTGTTAGATATTGTTCAAAGTTCTCAGATGTTATTTCTATTTTGTTTTCTTTTGGTAAGAAATTATCAATATTATTTAGAGCCATTTCTTTTAACTCTTCACTTATTATTGATGGATATCCATATACCTTTAATGGTTCTGGCTCTTCTGTTGTTCTTTCATATGAGAAATCTATTACATCTTTATATTTAGCATAGTTATCTTCATCTATAGCGATTAAATAGGTTCTCCATTCTCCTGTGTCATCCATTTCTATTACAAAGTGTATACCAATATTTTCTTCTTCATAATAAGCGAATTTTTCGGACATTCTTGATATTTCAATATATGAATATTGTTCTACTGATTCTACTTCTGACCATGGAACCATATTACTTTTTTGTTCAAATAACTTGTATGAGCATACGAATAGTATCATTATTACTATTAAATATACTGTACATGCTAAAAATTTAATTATTAATCTTTTTTCATCAACCTTTTTTTTCTTTTTTGTTTTTTTCATATTTATTTACCTCTACTATTTAATAATATCATAAAAATAAAAATCTAGGAATATCCTAGACTTAATATTTATTTATTCTGTTACTTTTTTCAATTTAAGTATGAATCTTTCTATCCATTTGTGTTCATCTCTATCTTTGATATATAAATATCCAAATACAGAAAATATTACGGCTCCTATGAAGTTTACGAATAAATCTTTCATAGTATCAATTATTCCAATATCAAGGTATCCATCAATTACAATTTGTTTTCCATTATTATATGTAATTTCAGTTTTATCTATATCATTCATGACAATCATTTCATTATTTTCATCTAGATATTTTGTTTGGAATACTTCAACTATACGATCTTTTTGCATATCTTGATTAAAATAGTAGTCAGCCGTAAATTCAAAGAATTCCCACATTACTCCCACTGTCATTGAAAAACAAAATGATACTAATGCGACAAAGACAGGTGTCATCTTAATATGAAATTTATCTGTTCTATTTAAAATATCAACTGTAGAGAAGCCTACGGCTGCACATAAGAAACCGTTTAATGTATGAAGCATAGTATCCCAATGTTCAAATATTCCGTAGAAGTTTTGAATTTCTCCACAAATCTCTGCTGCGTATATAAATAAGTAAACAATTATTTCTAGTGTTTGTGGAAGTTCTATTTTAAATGTTCTTGAGAATAATCCAGGGAATGTAAATAATATAAGCGTTAGAACACATAAAAAGACGTTATTCCAGTTTCCATGTATTGCTTGTGCAACTGCTGATACTATTACTAAAAATCTTAGTACAATGTAAACAATTATAGTAGTTCTTCTATTTTGAAGTTCTTTTTTTATTTCTTGTTTCTTCTGCTCTGATTTTTTCATTACTCCATTTCTTCTCCTTCAAATAAATATACTAAATTATCTTTAGGTGTCATCATTTTCATACATTTCTCGACATCAAATTTAAACTTTGTTGTAGCGGTTTTATACTCTTCTCCATCAATACACCAAGATGTTTTTGGTGGATCTAAGAATTCTATTTCAAAATTATCTGTTGAATAATATGTAATTCCAGGTACATCTTTTATATCTCTTGTACTTATCATTACTAATAATTTTAATATTTCTTTTTTATTTTTTGCACTTGCCATGGCAACTTCAAATTTGTTGTCATCAAGTTTCATATCATAATAAATGTCATTTACTCCAGCAACTCTTGAAGAATTTGTTATAAAGAAGAATGAATAGTTTCCTTCATGAGTTTCTCCGTCAACTGTATATTTAACATCGTATGTGTGAATTCTATTTCGTAATTGTTTTAATCCATACATTACATATGCAATTTTTCCATATTTCTTTTTTAATTCTCTTGGAGTATTGTATGCCATATCTATATAATCTCCTAGACAGGCAACATATATAAATGGTGTATCATTAACTGAACATACATCTATTTTTTTAGGTTTTCCACTTAAAAGTAATTCTAAGTTTTTTATAAGGTTGTTTGTATATCCATACATATTAGCAACATCGTTAGTACTTCCCATTGGTAAATTGGCAATAACTAGTTTTTTATGACGTCTCATATTTCCAGTTACTACTTCATTTAATGTTCCGTCTCCTCCTGCACTAATTACTAAATCTATATCATTTGGTAAATTTTCAATTATTTCAGAAGCATGATTCTTGCGTTCAGTAAATATAATTTCAGTTTCGTAACTATATTTTCTTAAAATGTCATAAAATTCTTTGTATCCATTAAGTTTCTTGGCTTTTCCACTTTCTGGGTTCATTATAATTACACTTTTTTTCATGAATCCCTCAACTCCTAACAAGATTATTATATCATTATTTTTTATTTTTACTATATTTTTACATTATTTCACATAATCATAAAAAAAGAATTATGATTATTCATCATAATTCCATAGTCCTAGTTTTCCTTTTATGTATATTGGCTTGTCATATTTCTTTATATTTTCTAATTTCCAAGCATATGTTTCTACATGATTACTTCTTCCATATACTATTGGATCTATATCTCGTAATTCTTTATTAAACTTTTCATCTACTAAGATACAATCTACAAGTTCTGCTTCTCCGATAATTGCACCTAATTCATAATTACAGTTATATGATTCAAATCTTTTTACCATATCTTTTTCTAGGGACATACCTGCATGAATTAGAAATTTACCGCGATATTTTGTTTTCCAACTTCTAAATTCATATTTTTTATATCCATCCACTATTAGAGATGCCCATGGTTGTTTTATTGTTAGTACTTTCATTTAAATCACCTATATTTATTATATCAAAAAAGATGATATTAATCATCTTCTTATATTTTGTATCATTTTATATTTAGATACGCATCAATTTTTGCAAATTGTTCTTTAGCATTAAATACTTTATTTATTTTGTAGTAATTTAATTTGCTTTTCTCATTCTTTATATGTTTTATATTTACAACTTTTATACTTTCATCATATTGTTTTAAATAATTATCAGTTTTTTTACTATATGAAATAGGAATAAATTCTTGTCCATTTGCAATAGCCAATACAATTGAATGAAATCTAGAACCAATTACATATTTATTTTTTCTCCATTCTTTCATAAATCTATCTATATCTGTTTTATATTTAACAACTCTTAGTTTCTTTCTTGTTTCATCAGGCAATTTGTCCATTAATTCTTTTATTGCTTTTTCATCACCTTCGGCTTTACAAAAGGAAAATAAAGTTATTTTATAGTTCTTTGATTGAAGTTTTTTTATTACATTTATAATATATTTATAATAATGTTTTTTTTCGGCCGCTAAATCTTTTCTACCGTCCAAGTCAATTAGTGAGATTGCTACATTCTTATTATTTTCTACCATATTAGTATCAATTAATACAATATCATCGCTATGCCTTGAATTTGGCAAATGTTTAAATTTATTATATGATTCCTTGTCTCTAAAGCACACGTCATCAAATTCTTTAAACCAGTTATAAAAGTATTGTTCATACTTTTTATCCCCTGGTCCAAAATTACATCCGATAATAAATGATGGTTTGTTACCTAGGTGTTTTTTTATTGTAAATCTGTCATCATTTTGCCAATTTTTATTTTGTATGAAGATTGATCCACCTATGTTAATAAAGAAGTCTACTTTTTCAGCACGTTCACATATCATTGGAAACAAATTTATTTCTTCTGGTTTATAATATTTTCGCAAATTTTTGTAATATTTTTCTTTGTTATAAAAAATTACATTTTTAAACTTACTATATTTTTTTCTATATATATTTAATAATTTTGCTGGTGGGTAAAAATAGAAATCTACATTAGGATATCTTTTAAATAAAATATTAAAAAATAAATCATCACCTAAATTATTAAAAATATAACCATTAACTAAACATGATTTTTTTTCGGTTTTTCTTTTTTTTTTAATTTTTTCTTTTATTGTTTCTTTATATATTCTTTTAAACTCTTTTATTTTTTGTTTATTATTAACATTTTTATCATACCATTTTAATATTTTATAAAAATTTATGATATTTGGTTTTGAACCTCTTATAAAATATGAAATAGTAATATCTAGTTGTTCTTCCAACCATTTTTCTTTTTCTTCTTGTGAAAAATTTAATTTTTTTGAATTTTCGATTTTTCTATATATTCTGATCTTCTCATCTAAATTATCTATAATAAAAGATGTTTTACAATTAAATGAAATATTATTTCCATGTACTAAATACTCAGCTATGTCCTTATTTATAAATCCCATCGGTCCATATAAAAGTGCACGTAAGAAGATTGTTGTATCATTTAGTATTTTCATTTCATGATAATTTGTTTTTTCTAAAGCTTCCTTCTTAATAATTGCTACACTAATTATTGGTTTTGGATATTTTTCATTGCCAAAGTTTAATATAAATTCTCGATTATTTACTATTTGCTTATACGGATATTTTCTTTTTGTAATTGTGTTAGTAGTGATATCATTAATTAAATCACCACCGCAAACCATCGATAATTTTTTTTCTTTATTAAATAGATTAATAGCCATTTCAAAATATTTATTATTAATAAATTTGTCATCATCATCTAAAAATATTACATATTTTCCTGTTGCGTATTTATCTAATGCATACTTTCTACTTAGACCGCAGCCCTTATTTTTTTCGTTTCTATGATAGATTATTTTTTTTGATTTTATGTTTTCAACAACTGCTTTGGTATTATCTTGAGAACAATCATCAATTACTATAATTTCATAGTTATTATATGTTTGACTTAAGACACTTTCAATCGCAACTTTTAAATAATTTTCTCTATTGTATGTAGAAATTATAACTGATATTTTTTCATTTTTACCTTTATTCACCCGTACCACCTCAATCATTATATTTTTATTATAACAAAGAATAATTTATGTTGTAAATAATAGGCATTAATAGTATTATTTTTCAACAAAAAAAGAACTTATTAAAGTTCTTCTACAAAGCTTTTTTCTAACTTTTTGAAAATCATGTATCCTATAACTAGTACTGCTAAACTTCCAAGTCCCCATATTGTCAACATAACCATATCTGGTAGTTGATGATAATAAAGAATCGAACGATATGCTTCTACTAGTTGAGCCATAGGATTGATTTTTAAGAAAATTTGAAATTTTTCTGGTAACATATTTGCTTGATATACAATTGGAGTAGCATAAAAACCTAACATGATTATTACGCTTACAAAATGTGATACATCTTGAGCAAAAACTGTTAACGCTGATAATATAAATGTAATTCCAAGTGTAAGAATATATTGAATTAATACTAGTAGTGGAAATAATAGTATATGTATTGAAAACCCTACTCCACTAAATAATATAAATACAACCATTATTAAACATGTTATTAAAAAATTAACTAATTGACTTGTTGTTGTTGAAATAGGAATGATTTCTCTTGGAAAATATACTTTCTTTAATATATTACCATTTGCAACTACACTTCCTGTTCCTGTTTGAACTGCTGTTGTAAAGAAGTTCCATGGGATTAAGGCAACAATCATAAAGATTGTATAATTATCAACTTTTACTCTTAAAATATAAGGAAAAACTAATGCATATACAGCTAACATTAATAAAGGATTTAGGAAGGTCCATAAAATTCCTAACCAAGAACCTTTATACTTTCCTCTTATTTCTTTTTTTATATTTGTTTTTAATAGTTCTCTATAATTATATAATTCTGTAAATACTTTCATTTAATCACCCACAAATCTCCAAGTATTTTTCAAGAACTTTATCAACTTCTCCGTCCATTTTTATTTCACCTTTATATAACCATACTGCTCTGTTGCAGAATTGTTTAACTTGATCCATATTATGTGTAACGATTACGATAGTTTTTCCAGAATTTTTAAGCTCTCTTAATTTATTAAAACATTTTTCTTGGAAATGTTTATCACCTACTGCAAGAATTTCATCAATAAGTAGGATTTCTGCTTGTACATTTATTGCTACTGAAAAAGCAAGTCTCATATACATTCCCGAAGAATACGTTCTTACAGGATTATCAATAAAATCTTTTAACTCAGAAAATTCAATTATTTCATCTACTTTGGCATCTATTTCTTTTCTTGTTAGTCCAAAAATTGATGCATTGAAATATATATTTTCTCTTCCAGTAAAATCATCATGGAATCCTGCACCTAATTCTAATAGTGATGTCAGTTTTCCATTTGTAATAATTTTACCTTTGTTAGGATAAATTATTTTTGTCATTAGTTTTAATAGTGTTGATTTTCCAGAACCGTTTGTACCTATTAAAGCTACACTTTCACCTTTTTTTATTTCTAAATTTAAATTTTTCAATACATGATGAATTGAATCTTTACTTCTATTTTTCTTTGAGAAGAATAAGATTTTTTCTTTTAATGTATTTGCTTTATCATAATATAGTTTAAAATCTTTTGATACATTTTTAACTAATATCGCTGTGTCTTTTTCCACTTCTATTCCTCATTTCAAAAATTATATATTTATAATATATGTCTTTGTATATTATAATAAAATTCGACATTTTTTACAATATTTATTATTTTCTAATTATTGATAATACTGTTTGTTTAATAATGGATAATATTTTTCTTATTAATTTGAAGATTATTCTTATAACATTTAGAGTTAATGGAACAATCATTATTATTGATGTAAATAAATTCTTTATAAATTCAACAAAATTAGAGATTGTTGTCTTAATATTTCTTAACCAGTTTAGTCCATATGCCATTTCTGTTTCCATATGATTTTTTATCGCAAATGTTCTAAGTTTTTTTGTTATAGAAATTGGTCCTCTATCTACATCTTCTCTTGGAATAATATTATGATATTTACTATAGTAACTTAGATAATTAGCATTATATTCATTACGTAGCTCATTTTCATATTGTGTATAAACTTCATACATAAATGTTTTTTCATCCATTGATAATTTTTTATCTTTTATTGTCTTTTTAATACTCATTACTAAACTATCATATTTATTACTTATTATTGTATACTCTTCTTTAACATTCTTTTTATATTTAGATAATTCTTCTATTACTTCTTTAATTGCAGTTACATATTCACCATCAGTAACTAATTTTCCTATTTTTTCAGAAACTATCTCATCTTGGTTTTCTAGTATTGTTGAAACAACCGGCACTCCATTTTCAATTGCCTTATAGTTAGTTGATGAGACATCTTCTTTACAAGCACAATTTACAATAACATCACTTATTTTATAAATAATGTCATATTCTTCTTGTTCCGGTATATAAATTAGATTTGAAATTTTCGAAAATTGTTTTTCTAAGTTTCTAACCATTAATCCATTACCATTAATTATAAACACGGCATCTTCAATTGATTTTGCCAAATTCATAAATAGTTGTGGATTTCTTTCATGTACTACATTGTCAATAAAAGATATAACTATTTTATCTTTTGGGATATTATATTTTTCTTTTAGTGCTTTTATATTAATTTTTTCATTTTCTAATTTTTGTTTTGTATAATTAATTAATTCTATATTTTCAGATACTAATTCTTTATTAGTTGTATATGTTTTATTAATTAAACTAATAATATTATTTGTTCTTATTGAAGGAATGTTGTTTTCTATAATATCAATTACTTTGATTTCAGGATTTGTTTGTTTTATTAAAGGTAACATTGCATATCCATATGAAGCATTATTTATTATTACTGAATTAACATTTCTTGATGTAATTAAATGACTTACATATAATGGATAATCTTTTGTATCTAGGAAGTTGCTTAAATCATGAATTTCTGAAACATAATCTTTAATATCTTGTCTCATATTATTTTTTGATGGTTCTGTTAAGATTAAAATACAATTGCTATCTTGACTTAGTCTTTTTATCATTTCATATGTTGCTATTGAATTTTTACTTAAATTGATATTGTCTGCAATAAGCATTATTGTATCTTTTTTTGTTTTCTTATATGTTGGTAAAGTCATTGTATCATGTGTATTTATTGTTGGTCCAACTTTACTAATTTGTGGAAATTGGATAACTTCTACGTTATTTTTTACTAATTTAGCAGTGCTATTAATTAGTTTTTGAGCTTTTTTATGATTTGATCTTGCTCTTGATAGTTCTCCAGATAAACTTGTTCTATACCAAAATAATGGTGAATTTAATCTGATTGGAGTTTTTCCTTTTGATAATAATTTTAGCCATAAATTCCAATCTTCATACATAGCTTTTTCTTTGATTCCAAAGCATCCTACTTCTAATAAATCCTCTTTTTTTATCATTGAACTAATACACATTGTATTTAAAACTAATTCTTCTTCTAATGTAAAATATGGTTCCCAGTAGTATTCATTAGCACCAAAATTAATCATTGCTGCATATACCCAACTAGCATTTTTGTGAGTTTCTAAAGCCCAGTACATTTCTTCTAACATTGTATTTTCTATCAAGTCATCACAATCTAAGAAATAAATATATTTTGCTGATGGTGATGATTTTGCAATACCAAAATCTCTAGCTTGAGATGGTCCTCCGTTTTCCTTATGGAATACTTTAATTCTTTTATCCCATTTGCTTACTTCGTCTAATTTTTTTAAACAACTTTCAGATTTTGAACCGTCATCTATAATAATCCATTCAAAGTATGGATATGTTTGACTCAAAATAGTATTAGCTGTCTCTTCTAATGTAGAACCTCCATTATAAAATGGTGTAATAATTGTAATTGTTGGTTCTTGATTATTAGATAATTCCCCTATTCTTTTTATTTCTTTTCCTGGTTTGTTTAAAAATTTCATATTTCCGTTCCTCCTACTACTTTATGAATAATGATCTAATTTTTCTAGTAACTCTTCTAATAAAATTTATAATAGCCCTGTATGTTTTTATTGGCCATTTACTATTAATTCTATATATTTCATCAGAATAGCTATTTATTGTTGAAAATATATATTTATAATCTTTACTATAATCGCATGCTAATTTATCATTATATAAATTATTATCTACATTATACTTTTTATCAATATACTTATAATTTTCATTTACTATTTTTTTATATTCTTTTTCTGTAATATTTTTTAAACATTCAAATATTTTTTCATCATTATCCAAATTCATCCCTGAAAAATTTTGATTACTAGCTTGTTCAATATTACTATTGTCTACTATATTCATAGTTCCTGTATAGCTACTAATAATTGTTAATCGTTTACAAGCAATAGCTTCTAGGACACATCGATCTACACCCATAAAAACATCTATGTTTTGATAGAACTCAGGCATGTTTGTTACACTTCCTAGAAAGTCTATTTTTGAAGTTAAATCTTTTGACTTGGCATATCTTTCTAATTGTTTTTTTTCTGGTCCTGCTCCTGCTATTAATAATCTACTTGATGGTTCTATTTCTAAATATCTTGTAAATAAGTCTATAGCGTTTTTTATTGAATCCACCTTTTCTTCAGAAAGTCTTGATGCTATACCAAATGTTTTAATTTTATTAGGTACTTTTCCTGTTGGAAAATCGTCCATATTAAGAGAATTAGGTATAATCAAATATCTATCTTCTCCTAATTTATAAATATCTTCAATTTCTTGTTTAGTACTTTCAGCAATACAAACAATTTTAGAGGCATTTTCCAAAAGCATTGGTATGGCAATCTTATATAATGGAAATTCTCTAGTAAACCACTCAATTGCTCCAGGAACGATTGAGTGTCCATAAAATACATATGGTATATGAAGTTTCATTAAAACAGGTAACCAATACATTGCACATGGGTATTGATGAATGTGCACTTCACTAATTTCTTTTTCTTTACAAAAATTAATTAGTTCTTCTTGTACTTCTAAGTGAAAATGATTATCTATTATATATTCTATTTTAAAAACTTCTATATCGTTTTTTTCTAATTCTTCTAAATATAATCCATTTGGTGCGGCTACATATACTTTATGTCCTGCTCTTTTATATCCTTTACATAATGTAACAACAGCTGTTTCAATTCCACCTATATCTAAATGTTCTAAACACATTAATATATTTCTTTTCTTCATCAAATAATCCTCTTTCCTATTTTATAGTTAATAATTACTTCTTTTATAAAAAAGAATTTTGATTTGAATTCTTTAATTCTTATATATTAATTATATTACATATGAAAAATTATGTAAAGTCGAGCACTTTTTGCAATGGCCTAACTTCATTATAAAATAAACAAAAAAAGGCTTATTTAGCCTTTTTTAAATTTACTTTATAAAAATATATTCCATATACTAAAGCACTGATAATTGAAGAAATTATTCCTAAATTTAATCCCGGTGTTTTATATGTAAATTTTATTTCATTTTGTCCTTGATTAATTTTTATTGCTATCATTCCATTATCTACTTTTTCTACTACTGCTGCTTTACCATTAATAGTTGCTCTCCATCCTTTGTCATATGGAATTGCGTAAATAGCCAAAGTTTCTCCACTACTATTAATTTTAGATGAAAAACCATTGATTTCAAAACTAAATTTATTACTTAAATAATTTACTTCATTAGAATATAATTTTTTATATTTTGAAATTTGTTTTTCATCTAAAATTATATGAGTATTTAATGTTTCTTTTTTGTCTTCATCTGATAGTTGATTAAATTCTTCATGTGACATATATTCATTTACATTAAATCCAAATTCTTTATAATCTTCGTTTAGATATATGTAATAGTTTTCTGTTTCTTTTACTAATTTGTAGTTATTCATTGGAATATCTACACGACTAATTACATATTTTATACCTAAAAAGTCATATAATTTATCATTTACTCCGTCTCTAACTGGTAATAATGTACTTACTGCTCTCTCGTATCCTATACTCTTATAAAATTCGAAATTGGTTCCATTCAAGTTTGAATTGAATGCTCTCATATTATTAAATCTTCCAATATATCCCATGTTTGCATAACATGAATAATCTCCAATTGTACGTACATCTTCGAATGATAATTCATTTTTAATATTCAAATATATTTTATAGTTATCATTTTTATATAAATTAAAATCTATATAATGATAAGTCATATAATTTCCCCATAATGTAACAAATACAAATATTGAAATTATTAGATATTTAATTTTTTTATGAGTCATATTTTTACATATATAGAATGTTACAAATAAGCATATAATAGCCATTAAAACCATCACAATAAAATACACTTTATCGTAGAATATATAAATATTTTTTATTCTCCACATGTATAATAATGTTCCTATTCCAGTTAATACAAATAGTCCAATATTTATAAATAATGGAATTTTTAAACTACACTTATCCTCTAGACATTTTATAGACATTAATGACAATATTAATGTTGGCATGTAGAACCATCTAGCATAATAAGCTCCTACAAACATAAAGAAACTACTATTTAATACTGGTACACACATAAATATACCTAGTACTACAATTAAGATACTATACCATTTTTTAGGATGTTTGAAAAAGCACCCTAATGCTAATAATACTCCGACAACTGGTAAATAAGCTTCTATACTAGTGTAATTAGATTCTGTTATAAATGAACGTGCATTCATAACTTCGGCGGGAAATATAAATGCTCTTAATAATTCAATATAATTCTCAATTGGATGTTTAATTAACTGAATTAAAGTTGATTCATTAGATACTCTCGGATTAGAAATAATAAATAATGCAGTTGGTAGTAATGCAATCATCGCAATACCTATTCCGCAAATCCCTTCAAATATTAAGTATCCTATTTTCTTCCATTCAAATTTATATTCTTTACATATTAATTTAATAACAAAATATAATATTAGGAAAATACCTTGTCCAATAAAGAAAAACCAGTTAGTAAAAGCTAGTAATGCAACAACTAATCCAAACCAACCTTTCTTATTATCATACATGTAATTATCAAATGTATATAACAATAATGGAAAGAATGCAACTACATCATGAAAATGATAGAACATGGTATTTGTTAGTTGAAATCCTGAAAAAGCATACAACAAAGATCCAATTATGGCATATTTATCATTTTTTACATATCTTTTTAAAAATAAGTATGATGTTAAACCTGCAACTCCATATTTTAATATAAATATCCATCCAACTAAATATGGAAACCATGATGCAGGAAATATATATGCTATAAGATTAAATGGACTAAATAGATTGTAGAAAGTGAAAGTACCTATAAAATTACTTCCTAATTCATTAAACCATGTCCACAAAAAACTTCCCTCTTTTAATGATTCATTAATCATCATATTAAATGAAATTTCTTGAAGAGTAAAATCAGATAATAATGCATATTGTCCCTTGCCATATATCAGAGTTGGAAGAATGATTAATGCTCCTAAACATATTGAATAGAAAAATGCTAAAAATAATTTGTTTTTAAATATTTTTTTAATTTTTCCTTTCATAAATTACCTCCTATATTTATTAAATTTAACAATAAGAAAAAAACTATTTAATTAGTTTTTTTCTTCTAAATTTTCTGAAATAATAAATCTTGGTCTTTGTTTTGTTTCATTATACATTTTCCCAATATATTCACCAATTATTCCAATACTGATCATTTGGAGTCCTCCAATAAACCAAATTGAAATTGATAAGAAGGTCCATCCTGTTACTGTATTTCCGAGAATTTTTTGAATTAATGAATAAACCATAATTATAATACTTACAAATAGTACTGCAAATCCTAATATACATATAAATCTTAACGGTTTAACACTAAATGATGTTATACCATCCCAAGCAAAATTTAACATTTTCTTTAAAGGATACTTAGATTCTCCTGCAAAGCGTTCATTTCTTTCATAGTAAACAACATCTGATTTATAGCCCACTAATGGGAACATTCCTCTTAAGAATAAATTAACTTCTTTAAAGTTTGCAAACTCTTCTAATACTCTTTTAGATGTTAAACGATAATCAGCATGATTATATACAATGTCAACTCCTAAGAATTTCATTACTTTATAAAAACCTTCTGCAGTTGTCTTTTTAAACCATGTATCAGTTTTTCTTGCACTTCTTACTCCATATACAATATCACATCCTTCGTGATATTTATCAATCATTCCTTCAATGGCATTAATGTCATCTTGTAAATCTGCATCCATGCTTATTACTACATCTGCATAGTTTTTTGCCGTCATCAAACCTCCAAGTAAGGCATTTTGATGACCCCTATTTCTTGATAATGTTATACCTGTAAACAATTCTTCTTTCTTGTTTATTTCTTTTATTATTTCCCATGTTTTATCTTTAGAGCCATCATTTACATACATCACTCTACTCTTATCAGATATCTTTTTGGCTTTAATCATTGATTGTAATTTGTTTTTTAGTTGCTTTGTTGTTTCTTCCAAAACTTGCTCTTCATTATAACAAGGAACTACTAGATATAATATTGTTTCTTTTTTCATTTCTCTCACCTCTACAAAGTTATTTCAACTTTTTAATTTTATTTTTCTTTACTAGGTATGCTGTTTCAGATATATCCATCATCGGCTTATCTGACATAGAATCTGAGTAAAAACTTTTTAATTTCTTATGTTTGGTTTCTTGATAAAATCTTTTTACTTTTTCTATATCGTGACAATTTAGTGATTCAAATGTTCCTGTTTTTTTATTTACTTTTGTACCAATAATTTTAACTTTTAGTTTATTTTCTAATGGTTTTAATAAAAATTCAGGAGATGCCGATATAATAATATCACTCTTTTCTTGTTGTTCAATATACCATTTTTTTATCTTAGTATAATTTCTTTTCCAAAACTTTTCAATATAATCATCAATATCATCTATTTCTTGAAGGAAAGAGAATACATACTCTTTGCATTTTGTTTTATCTATTTTCTTAATTATATAAAGTATTAGTCCATATATTTGATGAGGTAAAGTTAATAATATTTTTTTATTTCTTTTTACAGAATATAGATAAAAATCTAAACTTGAATCTCCATCATAAATTGTACCATCAAAGTCATATCCGTTTATCATAATAAGTATAATAGTCCTCCCATAATTATTATATATAACACTATAGCTCCAATTAAAACTTTATCTTCAAGTATAACTTCTATTGGATCACCGTGAGAATCTTTTTCTATATTTAAACTATATAGTTGTAGAATTACTAATACAAGTGGTACGGTCCAAAATAAATAGTCATTACCTATTCTTGTTATTGTAGTAGAATCTACACACCATAATGTATAAGAAACTACAGCTAATGCAAGTGATACATACATGTTTTTATCTAAGAAATCTTTATTATACAGTTCAAGAACCTTACGACTTTTTTCACCATTTTTTATAATTTCATTTCTTCTTTTACCAAACCCAAGATAGAAAGAACCAAAAATTATCATTAAATATAACCATTTTGAAACTTCGATATTATTGATTATGCCACCATACATTACTCTAAATAAAAATCCTGAAACTAATATAACTACATCAATTATTGGAACATGTTTTAGCCATTTACTATATAAGATATTTAATATTAGATATATTAGTGGAATAATAGCTATACCAATATTTTTATTTGATATGTAAGTAAGGATTATCATTGTTATAGTTAACAATGATATCACAAGTATTGTGATATAAGCATTTTTTATACTTATATCTCCAGAAGCCAATGGTCTATTCTTTTTTATTGGATGTTTTTTATCTTTTTCAATATCATTTATATCATTTATAACATATACAATTGATGATGTTAATGAAAATATAAAAAATGCAACAACTGTTGTTATAAAGTATTTGATATTAAATATATTTATGCTAAAGAAGATTGGTAAAAATACCAATCCATTCTTTAACCAATGTTTTATTCTAATCAGTTTTAGATACTTCTTCATCTACTTCCACTCCCAATCTCCAATTATACATATATACAATGTCTTCATCCGGAATTTCTCTTACAAGTCTGTAATCTATATTTCTATCTTGCAAGTTATATAAATATCCATATAAATCTAACATTGGTAATTTTATTTTAGGATTATCCATTTCATCAATTACTTCTAAATCTCTTTCTATTTGTATAAAAGATTTAGCTGTTAAATAATTAGGAATTGCAAATACTAATATATTCATGCTTAATGTACCAACTATTAGTAACATACCTATGTATGGTATTATTTTCTTTTTAAAGTATTTAGCTGTTATTAATGCCAACAAAATTGTTCCTACTGTATATAAATACATTTGCGGTACATATCTAGCCCACCAACTTTCACCTACTAATATCATTGATACAATAATAGTTAGTGCTGTTATTACTACATATTTACATTTTCTTTTTTCATTTTTATACAATTTCGGTAAACATATAATGAATACTATAGTTGTAAATATAAATGCCAAAGCAAAAAATGGTCCAAATCCAGCAATTCTTACATCAGGTCCTTGCAATTGTTCTATTTCACTTCTATATATCATTATTGGCCATTTTAAAGTAGGTTCTTTTTTACTATATTGAGTAATGTTTTCTGTTTTTGAGAATAATGACCAGACAAACTTTTGTGGAATTGATATCCTATTAAATACATCGGGTTGCATCGTTGTTATAATATCTACTTTATCTTTTCCAATTAATGGATATAGTGGATTTAAATGGTCAATTGTATTTTTTACATAAGAATTGGCTCCTACTAAAAAAACAGCAATTCCAAATACAATGATAAAGTTTCTTGTTGTTATTAAGAATTTGTTCCAAAATTCTTTTTCTTTTATATATTTTATTAACCAATAAAAATAGAATACTGCTGCTATAATACCTGAATATAATAATCCAGTAAATTTTAAATTAACAAATAAAGCAGCTGTTGCACATAACATTATCCAAATAAGTGTATTTTGTTTTCTCATTGGCTTTATTGTAAATAGCAATATTAGTTCAATTGCAAATAATATTCCCATTAAACTATCTAGATAGTAAGAAAATATTTGTGATAAAGTAATTGGATTTAACGCAACTAATAATGATATACCTAGTGAATATATTCTTGGTATAACTTGTTTTAAAATATTATATGATATTAACACAAGCACTATAGATAATACCAAGGTTATATACTTACCACTTTCAATATTTCCGGTCATACTATATGTTGCTGCTGCGCTAACCCATGTTGCTTTTGGATAATGCTCCATCCATAAATCTAATTTACTCTCTTTTGCTATTGGAACAACATTTGTATTTGTTTTTTGAAATTCTCTAACATCCTCATATAGTGGATTCCATCCATTTTTTATATAAGCAATTGAGGACTTGTGATAACTGTTACCATCAACTGTTAAGTCATATGTGTGACTATATAAAAATGGCAATGCTACCATTAATAGTAAATATATTATTGATACAATTATTTTTGATTTTTTTGTATTTTTGCTTTTCCACCAATACGCAAATAGTGGTACTAATAGTCCCAATACTTGTATAAGTAATAATGCATTATTTATATTAAATATTTGCAGTATTGAGTGTGATACTAGAACTACTAAGAAATATGATAAAAGCATTGCACTTAATTGAAACGAAGGTGCTTTGATTATATTTTTTATTTTATTATCATATGTATCTTTTTGTACCTTTTCATTAAATAAATTATAAATAGTACAATATATTTTAGAAATAAATTTATTTTTTTCGATGGTTCTTCTTAAGAAATTTCTTCCTTCATAATATTTGTTATCTTTATAATCAGGAACTTCTTTTTTCAAATAAGAAAAAGCTTCATTAATAAATTCCATTCCTGTTTTAATATTTTCTTGATTGCGTTGTTGGATTGTGTAATTAGTTATTATTCTTACTGTTAATTTATCAACCACATCTTTCGCTTCTTGTAAACTTTTAAAACTTTTTCTGATCATATCAACAATTTTAATAATATCAAATATCTTTTCATTTCTAACTGTTGTTTCACTTTGTTCGTGAATGACATAAAAATGTAATAATTTATTTAACTTACCAATTTTTTTAGAGTTTTTTATTGTTTCGGCAACAAATGGTGCATCTTCATATTTTAAATCTTCTACAAACTTTGTTTTATGTTTTGTTATGATCTCTCTTTTGTACAATTTATTACAAGGTCCTAAATTAATATCAATTAATAAATTAGGATTTTCTTTTAATGATGATGCTTTAAAATCATTAATTATTACTTCTTTTAGGCCATCTGGTTCTACTCTATAAAAATCAAATACAACCATATCTAACTTATTTTTTTCTGCTGTCTCATATAATTCATTACACGCATCTTTATCTAGATAATCGTCACTATCTAGAAACATAATATATTTTCCAGTAGCTTTTTCAATACCAAAATTTCTAGTCTTACCTATTCCTTGATTATTATTTTTGAAATACTTTATTCTTTTGTCTTTATATTCTTTTATAATTTTTTCAGAGCTATCTGTAGAACCATCATTTACTAGAATAAATTCTAATTCTTTTTTTGTTTGATTTACTAATGAATCAATACATTTATTTAAATATTTTTCCGCATTATATATTGGTACTACAATACTTATATCTGTCATGTTATACCCACTTTCCTAATGTTTTATAATATAATTTTGGTGATATCTTTAATAATAATTTTTTTATTTTTCGTGGAAGTGTATCATCTAAAACATTATCATATGCTTTTTCTTGTTTTAAACATTTTTGATATTTTCGATAATCTTTTCCTTTTAATGTACATGACTTTAAAATAATACTATTTGCTACAAAACTTTTAAATGCTTTACTATTTATGTTTGTTTTATCAATTTCACTTATTAGGAATCTATAATGTTCTAACATATCTAAAGCTTTTTTCTTTGTCTTTTCATAACTAGTTGAATTCATTGTACTACCAGTTCTTTGGATATAGTTATATCCAATATATTCAATACTATTTACTAATTCTGCTTTTATAATTATTAATGGTATAAGCCCATAATCTTCATGTACTAGTCCTGGTTTAAATTGAAATTTATTTTTATTCCAATATTCTCTTTTTATTGCATATGGACATGCTGCATCAACAATGTGATATTTACAAATTTCTTCAAATGCTTTTTCACCAGTCAAACCTTTAAATCCCTTTTCTTTATACTCAATAATTCCATCTTGTTCTTCATAAATTTCTTTCATTTGAAATCTTACAACGTCTGGCTTATTTTTTAGGCTCTTATTAATTTGATTTAATAAGTCTTTTTCCCAATAGTCATCCGAGTCTAAGAAAATAAGGTATTCTCCTTTTGCTTTTTTTATACCATTATTTCTAGCAGTACTTTGTCCTTGATTTTTTTGTTCAATCACTTTGACATCATAATTCTTTACTATATCCATACTTTTATCTGGTGTTCCATCATTTATAATGATCACTTCAAAATCTTTAAAACTTTGATTAAATACACTTTCAAGACATTTTTTGATATACTTTTCTACCTTATATACTGGAATTATAATACTGAATTTTGGCATTATATCACCTCATCAAATACTTCTTCAATTTTAAGCATTCTCTTCTTTTGAATTTCTTCTAAATCAACTTTTTTAAAATTTTTCTTTATCTTATTATCTAGAATATCTTTAACTTCTTTAGCCATTTTCTTTTCGTCTTTTGATACAATATAAGCAAAATCTTTTCCAATATTCATTGCTTCATCAGACACATCTATTGTTGTAATAATTTTTGTACCTAATACTATTGATTCTAAATAAACAACAGGATATCCTTCATAGTCAGAAGTTAATATTGTATAATCCGCTTGTTTCATATACGGATATGGATTTTGTTTTTTTCCAAAGAATGTTACTCTTGATGTTAATTTATTCTTCTTGACATATTCTTCATATAATTCTCTATCTGGTCCGTCTCCTATTACCCATAATTCTGTTCCATCTATTTCTTTTATTACATTTAACGCTCTTCTCATCTTCTTAGATGCATCTTCTAATCTTCCTACAAATATAAATAGTATAGTATTCTTCTTCTTTTTGGCATTTATTTTTTCTAAAGATCCTTTTTTTATGGATTCTATATCATTAAAATTATTAATTGTAATACACTTATTTTCATATTCAGGATATTTTTTTATGAAGTCTCTTCTTGCCTCATTTGCTACAAATATTATCTTTTTAAATTTACTAATATTTCTTGATTCAAAGAAACTTTTAAATTCATTTATATCCTCATAAATATATGTATAATTACTATGAATATAAAATGCCGTATTTGTTGAAGCCATTAAAGATAACTTATTACCACTATAACTGTAAGTAGCATAGCATATACTACAGTCATAATTGTTATATTCTAATATAGCAAATAATAATTTTCTGGACATGTTTATTAATTTTCTTAAAAATACATTTTTATTATTAGAAACTTTTACTTCTATAATATTAGCTTTAGGAGTTATTATTGGTAAGAATATACCTTTCTTTTCTTCTACTATTACATCTACATCATATTTTCTATAATCTATTCTATTTAGTAAATTAACTAAAGCCTTTTCTATTCCTCCGATATCAAAATTATATGTTGTGAATAAAACTCTCTTCTTATTTCTTTTTGCCAACATAATAATTAAAATTGCTGCAATAAGGCTTACTGCTGGACCTGTTATTATGTGACCAGTAAACATTGATAAAACTAGTATTAATAATAGTGCTACTAATTGCATACATCTTGTATATGTTGTTTTTTGTTTTACTTTAAATATTTGTGATAATACATATAGATAAATTCCAAAGTATAATGCAAATCCAATTATTCCGTGTGAATAAAATATATCAAAATAATCCATTTCAATTGCTTTAGTTACTTTATTTTTATGAGTATATCCAATACCAAATATTTTTTCATATGCAGATGATTTTAAATATAAATCATTTTTGTTTTCTAAGAAAGTTAATCTTTGACTAAAGATAAAATGATCTACTAATTCATATTCAGTAAACACTTCAAATACATTGTCTACTTCTAAATAATCTAAATGTATTTCAATATTTTTATAAAAGTTTGTTTTTGGTAAAACTAAAATTAGACTAGCAAATCCTACTAGGATTAATACTACAGAATAAATAATTGGTTTGTATGTTTTCTTCTTTATACAATGATACATATAATATATAAAGATAGAACCTAAAGTTATACATAATGATAATAATGGAGTTTTTGTTCCCATCATAAGAATAACAATTAAATATACTAATAACATTAAACCTTTAATTAAATATTTATTTTTTCCTAGTATTAAAATAAACATTATTGGTGTTAATAAAGATATAATTCCACTTATTT
The DNA here is from genome assembly GCA_045649455.1 of Bacilli bacterium. Classification (GTDB taxonomy): domain Bacteria; phylum Bacillota_I; class Bacilli_A; order RF39; family UBA660; genus JAEDES01. Next base: position 107,946 of record JAZRPV010000058.1, read on the forward strand.
CATTTGCCGAATTATAAAAACCTAATGTACCAATTTTTGCAATTTGATATGTTTTAAATCCTATATTTAAAAGACTAGGTATAAAGATACACATTAAATATGTGAATAATGTTATTACTAAAGTTAAGTTGCTTACTTTTATTTCATTTCTAATTTCATATAAAGATATTAATAATATTGGAAAATAGAAAGCTTTAACCAAACCTTGAATCTCTGCAAAATAACTTCCATCTTTATAAATAAATATTCCGATTAGATAAAGTATGGAGTAAAAAATAATACTTATATATATCCATAAACTTAATTTCTTTTTAAACACAAATGTTGTTACATACATTATTAATGCCAAGAATAAAATTCTTATAATAATTCCAATTGTAATATTAAAATCTAATAAGTTAACACATAATCCGGTAATTAAATCTAAAATTGGTTGTAACAGTATAAAGATACTTACAATTTTACTAATATTTTTTTCAAGATATTTATTCATCTACGTCACCCTCTAATAATAATCATTTCCTTTTTTAATTATAACATTTATAAAATTGGTTGTAAAATTATTATTAACTACTAGTCTTTTTATTTATCTTTTATTCATTTTATTATATAATGATAATATCAGATATTATATATAAGATTGAGGTGAAGCATGAGTAAGAAAAAAAAGAAAAAGAATAAACAAAATACTTCTGTTAGTGAAGAAGTTAAAATAGAAGAAGAAATTCAAGAAACTGAAGAGTCAATCGAAGAGGATGACCTAACTGCAGTAGAAGAAGATTCTAGTGATGAGATTATTGCAAATGAGGAAATCATAGAATATGAAGAAGAAGTTCCTGAAGTTGTTGCTACTAAGGTAGTTAATAATAAGAAGAAATATGATCCTACTATTTGTAATATGTTACTTATATTTGTACTATTGTGTAGTTTAGGTCATTTAGTTGGTAAATTAATAATTGGAGATGATGTTGTTATGAACTTAATTGGTTCGATGATTTTACTTTTATTCTCTATGGCATTTATTTTACTTGGATTTAATTCTGGTAAGAGAAAAAAGAAATATGTGATACTTGGTTCTTTCCTACTAATATTATTCTTTGTGTTTAGTTTAGGAAGTAGTTATTTTAGTATAAATAATCAAGTTATTAATTTCTCTAATATGAAGTTAACTGAGGCAGTTAAATGGTTTGAAAATAAAGATATAGAATTAGTTCAAATATATGAGTATAGCGATATGATTGATGAGTATCACGTTATAAGTCAAGATGTTAAGGCTGGCAGTTTAATTAATAAAACTAAGTCAATTACTCTATCTATTAGTGAAGGACCTAATCCGAATAAAATGGTTGCTATTCCTAGTATGGTTGGATGGACAAGTGATCAAGTATTAGAATTTGTACTAAATAATAAATTATCAAATGTTAATGTTTCATTTGTTACTTCTGATGGTATGGCTGATACAGTTATTAAACAAAGTAAAGTTGGAAATCTTGCAAGAAATGAAAAATTAGAAATTGAATTTTCTTTAGGAGAAGGAAATGCTTTAGAAGAAATTAAGTTAATTGATTTTAAAAAGAAATCTGAATTTGAAAGTATTTTCTACATGAAAAAAAATCAAGTTAAATATGAAATAAAATATGCTTTCTCTGATAGTATTAAGAAAGGATATGTAATTAAACAAAGTATTAATGCTGGTAAAACAGTTAATATTAAAAACGATAAAGTTGTTATTACTATTAGTAAAGGTCCTGAAATTAAGATAGCTGAACTTAGAGGTATGTCAATGAGTGATATTACTGACTGGGTTATTGATAATAAATTAAAACTTGAATTTACTGATAAGTATGATGATAGTACAAAAGAAAATCATGTTATTAGTGCTAACTACTCTAATGGAGATGTTGTTGAAGAAGGTACTGTTATTAAGATTGTTATTTCTAAAGGTAAATTAACAATGCCTAAGTTTGAAACTCTTAATGAGTATAGAGAATGGGTTAATAAATATAATATTAATTCTGAAGAAAAACATGAATTTAGTGATACAGTTGCTGTTGGTAATATTATTAGATTCTCTCATAAAGAAGGAGATGTTATTAAGAATACTGATACAGTTGTAGTAACAATTAGTGATGGTAAAAGGATTAGTGTTCCTAACGTTGTTGGTATCAGTAAAGATAGTGCTGCTAGTAAATTAAAAAATGCTGGCTTAGGGTATAATTTTGTTTATAGTTATAGTGATAGTGTTGCAAAAGGGAATACAATTAGACAATCAATTAGTGCTGGTTCTGGAGTTAGTCAAGGAACAGTAGTTACAGTTACAGTAAGTAATGGTAAGAAACCTTATACTCCACCTACTCCAACTGCTCCAAGTTGTGATAAATCTAAAGGTTCTGCTTTAAATATCCAATATGGTTCATCTGGAAGCCAAACAGTATCTATGATTAAACAAATGAATCCAAATCACAAGTTCTCATTTAATTATGTTACATCATGTCCTAATGGAAGTATTGCTCCTGGTTCTGTATGTAATGGAGCTAGTTTAGATGGTGTATGGAAAAACTATTGTGATACTATAACAGTTACAGTTATTAAATAATAAAAAGATAGATTAATTTCTATCTTTTTTTTGTATAAAAAATAGAGGATTTCTCCTCTATTTTGTCACTTTCATTTCTATTCTATTTCCTTTTGATAAGTTAATAGAGAATGAATAGTTTTTACCATTAATTGTTTTCTTAACACTATCTAGACTTCTTCCAAGTTTTTCAGTAAATTCAGAATAATCTGTAATGTTAGAGCTTGTTGTAATATAAATAACATACTCTCCTACTGGAATGTCTGAAATATCTATTTTCTTATCAAACCAAGCTTTTGTTTTATCTAATTTATCATCTACTGGTAAGAATACTTGATAATTTCCATTAGTAATACTATCTAATGCTTTAGTATATTTCTTATATGTTGTTTTTTCTTCAAACACAATATTTCTTGTTACTTTAGTATCTTTTGATAAGTTCATTCCATATGAATAACTGTTACCTCTTAGATATAAGTAATTATCCTTAAATTCAAAGTTTGTATATTTTGTATATTGATTATAAATATAAGAACTGTTTTTGTCAGCAATCGCTTCATCTCTTACTTTTAATTCTACATATGAAGTTGCAGTATCATAATTATTACTGATTGTTGCTTCATTTGTTTTACTTGCTACTTTTGTTGCTTGTTGTTTATAAGCATTGTTATTTACTAATTCTTTTACATAGTATTTATCTGTTTCAGCATAAGCATAGAATTGATAATTACCTACTGGTAAGTTATCTACATCTACTTCTGCATTAAACCATGAGTATGTATAATCTTTTCCATCCGGACTATAAACAGCTTTAGGAATATCTGCTTTATTAGTTATTCTTGTTCCTGTTACTTTTACTTCTTCTTTTGTATCAATATTTACAAAAATTAAAGTGTATTTAATATCTACATTTAAATTATTATCTATTCCATAGATTGCTTCATATCCTTGAATTAGAAGTTTATTATTTTGTGTCTTAATATAATTTAAATTGAATAGTCCATTTGCTTCTACTTTTTGTTGTTCTTTAACTGTAATTTTTACTGTCTTTGTTACTGTTTGATTGAAACTATCAGTTACTTGATATGTTACTGAATATGTTCCAACTACTTTAGTATTAACATTATTACTTGTTACTTTAATATTAGTTATTTTTCCATCTTCTGGATCTGTTGCAGTTACTCCATCTAATGCATTAAATGTTGAATTTAAATTAATTGTTTTATCTTTTGCATTAATTGATGGTTTTTGATTTTGTGTAACTGTTACAGTTATTTCTTTTATTGTTGTTTCTTTACTTGAATCTGTTACTTGATATTTTACTTTGTATGTTCCAACAACTTTATTATTTACATTAGTTTCTACTACTTGAATACTCGATGTTAAATTACCATCTTCTTCGTCAGTTGCAGTTACATCTTTTTTAGCATCAAATGTTTGTCCTTGAACGATTGTTTTGTTTGAGGCATTAATTACCGGTGCTTTATTGGCAACTGTTGTTGTATGAACTTCATGCGTTACATATTGGGCAGCTGCTAAAGTCCATCCAAATTCATTTGATGTTCCACTTAAATTATATGGAATCTTATACCATGAGTATCCATCTACTTGTTTTGTTTCAAGAATTGGTACAATTGCATATTTATATAATCCACCTATTTTTGTAGATGCTGAATCAACTGTGTTGTAGTTTACCCATGTATAAGCATTTTGATTTGGAACATCAACTGATACTTTAGAATATTTACCGGCTACTTCTTTTATTGTATCTGCTGGTACCCAATGTTCATCATTATTCATATAATCTGATGTTACTAAATATGATACTGCTTTTTTAGTTTCATCATATGCAATGGCATGAATAATTACATATCTATTATTTAATAACTTTTGATTTTTTACTTGTGTTAAAGTTGAATCATAATAATATGATGTTTCTTTTACTGATAATCCTATTTTTGGAGATAGAACTGTATCTTTAATCATTAAATCGTATGTATAGCTTTTATCTTGATATTCAAATACATCATTAGGAGATTTATATCCATCTTTTGCTGTATTTATTTTCTTTACATATGCTGCTGGTACGTAGGCATATGAATTCCAGTTATAGTTTGAACCTGCTGGTAATTCATTAAAGTTGGCATCTAAATTTATATCACTAACTATTTTATACCAAGTAGCATCACCATTTACTGTATGTCCTTCTTTTTCTCCGATGATAACAACTGCATCATCTTTTTCCGGATATGTATATAAGAATTTTGATGATGGTGTAGCGTCTGCTCTAGCATCAACAGGAGCAACTACAACACCTAATTGATAATAGTCATAGTCTTGTAAACCTAATGCTGCATCCATTGCATAATAGTTAGCAGCCATCTTTTCACTCCAATAAGTATCAGATGCATATTTAACATTCATACCTATTCCTTTGTCACCAAATTGTGGTCCAAAGTAACGCCAATCTCTAGCATGTGCATATCCATAAGTTATCCATTTACTTGCATAACCTAAAATACTGCTTGAGAATGTTGCATACCATTTTGCAGATTCTCCTGGTGAGGAATCAACTGCATCTAATCCAAATCCATTATTTTTATTTATACTGATTGGACTTTTTCCATTACCTGTTTCATTTCTACTTAAACTTAGTGATAATAAAGCATTTGCTCCTCCCGCTTCTTGAGCGTGATAGAAGTATGTTCCCATTCCATATAGTTTTGATCTTCCGCCACCGGCTGCTGAACCATACACATCTCCTGTATATCCTAAGTTCTCCCTAATATATTTATCAATATTAATACTAGAATAGTTTGTTTTAGTATGATTTGATAAATACATATAATAGTTAAAATATTCTTTATCTTTATTTACTGCATTATTAAAGTTACCTGCTTTGTAATCTTTAATCATTGTTTTTATATCTTTATAAAAGTAATGTCCATCATAACTATAATAAGTTCCTGCTTCTAACATACTTGGTTTAGGACCAATTACACTTCCTCTTGTACCAGTGTATGTTTCTTGAATTTTATCAACATAATTATGTTTTATGCTACTACTTGTTACTGTATAACTACTTGATGATTTTACCCAAGTAATTGGAACAATTTCATATGTTGATTGTCTTATCCATCCTGTAAAGTTTCCAATTTTTACTTTTACATTCCATCCATAATTATTATAAACTGTTTCAATATGTGCACCATCTACTCCACCATATAAGGAACCTGTATCCATATAAGTGTAAGTTCTATTGTTGTCTCCAGCATTTTCATAAAAATATGTTAACGTTTCCGGATTAACAGTTAAATCTAGTAATGCAACATTAGCATCAATGATTTTTACTTTGCCATTAACCATAGTCATGATTGCTAAATCATCTGCTCCATTTTCTTTCATGACTTTTTTAGCTTCATCATAACTGGCATAACATCCTACTTGAGCAATTACACCATCACTATGAAAACCTGCTAGTTCATAAGCAGCACATAGATTTCTGTTACTATAATTATTTGCTGAGTAGGCATCTACTTCTTTTATATTAAAACAGAATATCGTTAGAATAAAAGTTGTCATTAATAATAATCTTTTGTTCATTAACCAATATCCTCCATCATATTTTATCTCAATTATATTATAACATTTTTGTCTATATAATTATTTTCTTTTCTTTATTTATAAAGAAATTTTACATATTTTTACATGATGGTAATTTATATTTTAACAACCTTGATAAATTGTGTTAAATTAGATATAATTTAAAGTAAGAGTATAGGCTTAAGGAGGATGATTATGGCTAAGACAAAAGAAGAAAAACTTCAAGCTAAAGAAGAAAAGAAAAAAGTAAAAGCAGCTAAAAAAGAAGAAAAAAAATCAAAGAAGAATAAAACTGCTAAGACAGATACTAAAGAGATTAAAACACTAACTGAAGTAAAAGATAATTCTACTGAAGAGGTACTTGAAAAGGTTAAAGAGAAGAAATCTATATTTAATTTCTTTTTAAAATTAATATTATTTATTACTATTATTTCTAGTGTTTATACTATTTATAGTTTAACTTTATTAGATACTATTGAAAATACTCTTCGTTATATTGTAATGGGAATTATTGCTTTTATAGATTTAATATTAGTACTTAGAGTATTCCTTAAGAGTAAGAAAAAGAAAAAACGTAAGAAAAAAATTGGTACATTGATATTTATGATTTTCTATACAATTATTTGTATTGCTGTTGGTATACTAATTAACTTTATATATAATGAGATATCTAAAATTAATAAGGATGTTGTAACTTACTCTTCTAGTTTAGTTACTATGGCTACTAATAGTGCTCATAAGATTGAAGATATTAAAAATTATAAGATTGCAATATTAGATGATGAAAAATCTCCTGAAGGATATATTATTCCACAAGAGATTGTTAGTGAATATAATTTAAATGATGAAAATCAACTAGTTAAGTATTCTGACTACTCTACTATGGTTGTAGATTTATATGCTGATGAAATTGATGCAATGCTTATTTCTAGTGGTTATGTTGAGATGTTTGAAGTAATTACTGGTTATGAAAATATCGCTACTGATACTAAAGTAATTGTACATAAAGAAAAAGATATGAAGAAAACTGAAACTTCAGAAAAAGAAATTGCTTCTGCTAATAAATCAGTTACTGAACCATTTACTATATTATTAATGGGAATTGATTCTACTGCTGAAGTATTAACAAAAAATGCAGTAGCTTGTGGAGACACTTTAATTCTTATTACATTTAATCCTAAGACATTAAATGCAACAATGGTATCTATTCCAAGAGATAGTTACTTACCTATTGCATGTTGGCCTGGCAAAGATGAAAATAAAATTACTCATGCTGCAGCATATGGAAATGATTGTATGATGAATACAATCCAAGATTTCTTTGGAATAAACATTGATTATTATGCAAAAATCAATTTCAAAGGATTAGTTAAATTAGTTGATGCTGTTGGTGGAGTTGAAGTAGATGTCCCTCACACTTTGTGTACAGACAACTCTAATCGTGAAGATACTGTTTGTATTCAAGCTGGTAGACAAACACTTAATGGTGAACAAGCATTAACATTTGCAAGAAACAGAAAACAACTTTCTAATGGTGATTTTGGTAGAGCTGAACATCAACAAGAAATTATTATGGCTTTAATTAATAAGATGAGAACAATTACTGAAGTGTCTAAATTTAGAACAATTTTAGATACTGTTTCAAATAGTTTAGATACTAACCTAACTACTAAACAAATATTAGAATTCTATAATGTTGGAAAAGATATTATTAAACGTAGTAGTGAGCAATCAGATCTAATTAATATTCAACAAATGTTCTTAAGTGGTGCAGATCAAATGATTTATGATGAACGTATGAGAATGGTTCTTTATAACTATGTACCTAATACTAGAAGTAGAGATGCAATTGTACAAGCTATGAAAGAAAACCTTGAATTAGTTCCTCATAAAAATATTACTGAATTTAATTTTTCAATTAACAGAACATATGAAAAAACAATTGTTGGTAAAGGATATGCAACTGCAGGTACTTATAGTTTACTTCCTAGATTTATAGGAATGTCTAAGGCTCAAGCGGCTGCAAGAGCTGAATCACTTGGATTAAATTATGAATTTGTTGGTAATGGTGAAACTGTTATTGATCAAAGTTATCCTGAAAGAAAAAGAATTGATAAGATTGGTAAAAACAAATTAGTATTAACATTAAATACTAAAGTTGTTATTGAAGAAGATGAAGAAGACGAAGAAGTTGAAGAAGAAAATACTTCACCTGAAGATAATACTTCTAGTGATACTCCTTCTAGTGAATCTACTCCATCTGATACACCTGAAACAGAATAATAAAAAGATGACTAAGTCATCTTTTTTTATGTCTTTTAATACATAAAAAAATAGGCCTTGTAGCCTATTTTAATTCTACTAGATATAATTTAATATCATCTTTAATAAAGATTAATGCTGCGTTCTTTTGATATGATGAGAACTCTTCTGATGTATAAGTCCATCCTGCATTTATCTTATAAGCTTCATATTCAGTATTATTATAAATATATGTAGTTTTTGTAGTGGCATTTATTAATACTTCATCTACTTCTGGTAATTTTTGTGTTCTATCACCATAGATATTATTTTCTACATATTTATAATAAGTATCTTCAGCATTTACTAAGAAATTTTGAACAGCATTTGGATGCACGAAGTCTAATCCTCCAACATCTGTTTTTGTACTTTTATCTGCTAGAGAATAGAAATCATAAATAAACATTTCTGTTATTTTTTGGACATATAATTCTTCATCTACTTCTTTAGCAGTTAAAATATCTTCTAATTCTCTAAACATCTTTTTATATTTTTTTGATTTAGTATCTTTTAGATGATAATCATATTTTTCAATTGAATTTAATATTTTTACTTCTTGTACTTTTGAAGTTTTAGGTTTTAACATTATAAATAATGCTATACCTGCAGCGATTATTAATAATAATGTAATTATAATTAATGCAATCTTTGGTCCTTTTTTTAATTTCATAAAGTTCTCCTTTCTATTCTTGGATATTTTTCATTTGACTTTCTTCTTTAGGATTTAATAAGTCAAATACTATTATGTCATTGGATACATCTAATAATTCAGTTGTATAAGCGTTGTTGTTTTTAATTTCTTCTTCACTTATAGCTTCACCTGTTAGAGATAGATACTCTCCTTTTTGACTATTATAATACACTTTATTTGTTACCCAGTTTCCGTTAGGGAAAACTACTATGTTATTTTCTTTTATATTGAAAATATCATGACCTAGTTGATATTTGTTATAGAATCCTAACATATTACCAAGTGTTGGCATTACGTCATACATTCCCATAACATTTGTTACTTCTTTATTCATTTCAGTTCCGTCCATATCTTTTGTCCAGATAATGAATGGTACTTTTCTACCTAATTCATATTGATATGAATCATATTCTTTATAATTTGGATCATCTTCATCTAAGATTTCATCTTTTTCTTTATCATAGTTATAAAGTAAATTATAATCTTTCTTTGATAAACGTGCATCATGGTCTCCATAAATTACAAGTACTGTATTTTCTAATAGACCTTCAGCATCTAATTTTTGAATGAATTCACCTAGAGCTTCATCAGCATAGTGATATGACTTAAAGTAATTTCCTAGTTTAGTTCCTTCCATGTATGGATAAGTTACTTCTACTGGTATTCCATTTTGGTCTGGAACTGTTTCTTTTATATCCACAGGGAATTCTCCATATTTATCTGTATCTGAGAATGGTGTATGGTTTGTTAACATGATTAATAATCCATACCATGATTCATGTTTCTTAGCGACTTTTTTGATTTTTGTAATTGATTGATCGAAGAATGATTTATCGTTTAAACCTAATCCAATTACATCTTCTTCTGTAACTTTGTAATCTGATTTACTATAGAATCTATCATATCCTAAACTTTGATGCATTGTTCTTCTATTCCAGAAGTCTCCGTTGTTGGCATGCATACTAAATGTATAATATCCTTTTTCTTTTAAAAGACTTGGTATTGATACATATTTTCTATTTGAATATGAAACGAATGCTGTTCCACTCTTTGTAGGCATTAATGATGTATTATAAGTTAATTCTGCATCACTACTTGTACCTACACTTACTTGTGAATAGAAGTTTGAAAAATACATTCCTTCACTTACTAATTTATTTAAAGTTGGTGTTACTTCTTGACCATTAAATGTCATACCGATAGCATTTGTTTGCATACTTTCTGCATGGATTGCAATAACATTTTTACCTTCAAATATATTTGTATATTTATTTGTTTGTACTTCATCTTTTCCTTCAAAGTATTGTTCAAATTTGGTTTTAGCTTTATCGTATCCAAACATTGAATTTATCTTTGGTTGAATTGATACAATTAAGTCATTTCCTTGATATACGTAGATACCAAAACGCATTACTATATATTCTTTGTTCCATTGTTTTGCAAATCTTGATACATCTAGAGGTGTCATTGTTACTAAGAAAAGAATAACAAATGCTAACCCTACTGTTGCTGTCTTTAGAGTACGTTTTTTTCTTTCTGATCTTACTTCTACTCTTTTATAATAATTTGTTTTCTTTAATTTTAAATGTACATAATACATTACTATTGGTGAAAGAATATAAATTAAATCCTTTAATTGTAAAACATTTTCTACTACAGCATCTCCTACCGCTCCTACATATTGTGTTAATGATAACATAGAAATTGATGCAAATGATGTATAGAATGTATAATAAACAGAATTTATCATACATATTGCTGTTAAGAAAATATTCATTCCCATATAATATGAAAAACGATGTTTTGGTTTAAATAAATATCCTAATGCTCCTAATATAATTACAACTGCTAAATCTGCTATTATTGGTTTTATTGATAAGTAATTTTCTAAGGTGTTCATGCAGAAGAATCTTAATAAAGTTGAAGATAAAACAGTTGTTAAAACAAAAGTTATAAATAAGATATTATTTTTAAAATATTCTTTATGTAAGTTTTCAGTTTTTACTCTTTTTATATATTTTTTTATCTTATCTTTTGTTTTCTTTAAGCTAATTTTTAATCTCTTCATTATCTTATACCTCGCTTATTTTATTATATCACTAGGCATGTCTTTTTTCAATTATTTATATAAAAAGAAAAAGAATCAAAAGATTCTTTTATTCAATATTTTCTTGTTGTTTTAAGTTATATTCTCCGGCATTTAAACCCATACCTAAAACAAAGATATATGATAAGATATAAACCCATAATAGCAATACTATGATATTAGAAATACTTCCATAGAATAATGAATAACTTGCAAAAGTTCCAATATAGAACGAATATATTTCTGTTGCTAAAACCCACCCTATCGTAGTAAATATTGCTCCTTTTCTAGTTGTTATACTTTCAATTTTTTCATCTGGGGCAATTATATATAATAAGCGTATATTTCCATATAATATAAATATAATAATTGGGTATTTTAGCAATTGATATATTTGATAAATTATTTCTATTGGTTTAAAGTCTTCTAAATAGTATCTTAATAATGCAAAGATTGTATCTCCACATACAGGGACTATAAATAAGAATAAGAATAATCCAAGCATAATAAATGACATCATTATAGCTTTTAATCTTCTTTTTAATATACTATCTGGATCTAATTTATATATTTCATTTGATGTTATAATCATCGAGTGTGTTCCGTTGGATGCTAAGATAAATGCTGATATAAAGAAGACAGCAATGTTGAAATTGAATCCTTGTCCACTTAATAAATCTGTTAACATTTTAGCAATATCTTTTGGAATTGATGAAGATATTGTTAGTTTCACTGCATCCATTGGAATATTCAAACTATTTGTAATTACTCCAACTAAGGCTATTGTTGGAATTATTGACATAACAAGAAAAAAAGCAAGCTGACCAGGTAAAATCCTCATCTCCGGCTTTCTTATTATCTTGATAAGTTCTTTTAAAAAGCCTCTTGCTTGCTCCATAATACTTTTTCCTATCTATATTCTTCTTTATTTGTAATCATTTCTAATGTAGCTTCGTTAATTGCATCATCTAATGTTTTAATTTCATCAGTGATCATACTATATCCGATAGCAGCTCCAAATTCATGTGGAAGTGATTTCATTTCTTTTTCTAATTTCTTAGTATATGTTGCGATTTGTCTATCACTATATCCTACTAAGTAAATTAAGAATTCATTTCCATCTGTTCTGATTACTTCACTATTTTCTAATTGAGTATTAACTAAAATACTTGCGGCTTTAATGATTAATTGGTCTCCTTCTTCGTGACCATAGTTGTCATTAACATATTTAACATTGTTTAAGTCAACCATAACGATTGATTGTGGGAATACTTTGCAATCTTCCCATTCATTCATTTTAGCATTTAAATAATTTCTATTTTTTAATGAAGTTAACATATCTGTATATTTATGTCTATCAGATGCTTTAATTTTCTTAACTTCATTTTTCTTTTTAATAATTAACCAAATAATTCCAAATGAAATTAATGGTATAAAGATAATTGCTAAAACGATTGTATATACTTGTTCAAATGTAGAATCTTCTAAGATTGAAGCATTCATTCTTTCAATACCAGTATTTCTATAATTATAATAAGAATTTGTATTGATTATATAATTGAATAAATTAAAGAATGCTTTGTTGTCTGATTTTACCATAAACTTATAATCATTCATCATTGTATCTTTATAAATTAAGTTATAATCTTTAAATTTAGAATTTTGATAATGAGAATAAATTTCATAATCTACTACTAAAAGATAATTTTCTGCTTTTTTTACTAAATCATTTAAATTGTCATATGTTTTTATTTTAGCACGTGAATTGTTACTAAAATAATGATATAAAGAATTATCTTCTAACATGATAATTTTTTGTCCTTTTAGACTTTCGAATGATGTTACTACGTGATTATCTTTTTGTTTTCCTAATACAACATAGTCTTCAATAAATGTTGATACTGTTGGAGTATATTTATTGTTTGAGATGTTGTAATAATCAAAGAATACATCTACTTCTCCTTTTTTTACTGCTTTTTCTAAAGCTTCTGGAGATGAATATTTTTTATATTTGAAATTGATATTTGCAAGACGAGCAATTCTATCTACATATTCTCCTGCAATACCAGCAACTTTTCCATTTACTTTGATTTCATATGGTTCATTTTCAATAAATCCATATACATAGTTTTTAGATATTAGTGATGCTTTTTCTTTAGCATTTAATTTATTAACATCTAAATAGAAATCTAAGTAAGCAGCATTATATTCTTCTACATATTTAGTTAAACGCCATTTATTATAATATTTAGTTACAATCTTATTTAATTTTTCATTATTATTACTTAGTGTTAATACGATAGTTTTTTGCATTTCATTAAAGTAGTAATTAATTGAATATTTATCATTTTCAATTATGTAATTTAAGTACATAATGTTTGGAACGATAATCATATTAACTTCATTTTTATCTAATGCTGAATATAGTTCTTCAATCTTACCATATTTTTTATATGATAAGTTTGTTCCACTTTTTAAGTAATAACTTACATCTGATGCATCTTGATCAAATACACCAATTGTCATATTTTTCATATCTTTAATATGACTAATTCTTTGATATTCTTTACCTACTGCAATGTAATTATCAGTAAATAAATATAAATCTTTTTCTGATGGTTCTTCTCCATTTTCTAGAATTCTTATTCTAAAACTATCAGTTGTTGTTTCTGAACCTTTTAAGTATGGAATTAAATTAAATTCTAAATCGATATCTTTTTGGAAATCTTCTACAAAATTAAAAATTAATCCTGATCCATTTAGTCCATATAATGGATAATCATTTACTACTTCAAAGTCATATGTTTGATCTTTGTTTGATTGAACCCATTGTTTTTCTTGAACCGTTAAGGTTGTCGTTTTATCTTGTTTATTATAATAACGATAGACAAAAAAGAAGGCTACTACAGCTATTATAAAAGCAAAGATTACTATATATAATTTTTTCTTCATCTACTGTACTCCTTCTACGCTCTATCTTTTGTCCATGTAAATTTATCTTTATTTTGATGTTTGTATCCAATAATTGGGAAATCTGTTGCATCTGTTTCTTTCTTTAAGAATACTTGTATATCATAGTAATTTAATTGTTTTTCAGCAAATAATTCTAAGATTTTTTTAGAGTTATCTTTAGCAACTGATGCAGATACATCACCATTAACTGTCATTGTAATATTAACAATTCTTCCTGATGTTCTTACTTCTACTTTTGATACAATATCTTTTAGTTTTTCTTGAATTTGTTTATCTAGATTTTCTGCTAGTTTAACTTCTTCAATTCCTTCTAAACGATTACCATATATAGCTCCACCACTTGGGTAAAGGATATTTTTTAGTTGAATTCCTGCAACTAACGCTACTAAAAATACAGTAATAACTACAAGTAATTTTTTATTTCTTTTAATAAAATTCATATCATCACATCCTAGTATTTTTATTATACACTATGTATTTTTCTTTTTCAATTAACTATTTGTTCGATAATTCTTCTTTAAGAATTTCAGTTGCAATTTGTGGATTTGCAGATCCTTTTGTTTCTTTCATTACTTGTCCCATAAAGAATTTTAATGCTCTATCTGGACGTTCTTTGTAATCAGCAATACCTTGTGGATTTGCTTCAATTATTTTTACAATTACTTCTCTAATTGCAGAATCATCAGTTATATTTTCAATACCTGAGTCTTTAATTATCTTTTCAATTGAATCATTTGATTCTAAGATCTTATCAATAATATCTTTTAAGTTTTTACTTGTTAAAGTATTATCTTCCATATTCTTGATAAGTTCAATAAATCTTTCTTTTGTAAGAGTTGTATCTGTAATTACTTTTTCATTTTTATTTAAGTATGCAGATATATCTCCTAATAATAAGTTAGATGCAATTTTAAAGTTTGTATCATCTTCTAACATTGTATTGAAATAATCACTAAGTGGTCTATTTTGAATTAGTTTATTAGCATTTATTTCTGATACTCCTTTAGATACATATACTTCTCTTCTTTCATCTGGTAACATTGGGATTGTTTTCTTAACTTCTTCAATCATTTCATCTGTTACATATAGATATGGAATATCTGGTTCCGGGAAATAACGATAATCATTTCCAGTTTCTTTAACTCTCATTAGAACAGTATTTCCAATTTTGTCATCATATCTTCTTGTTTGTTCTTGGAATGTTTCTCCTTTATCAAGAAGTTCTGCTTGACGAATAATTTCTTTTTCAATACTAATTCCTACATTAGAGATTGAACCGATATTTTTAATTTCGCATTTTGTTCCGTATGGATCTGATTCATTTTTTCTGATGGATACGTTGGCATCCGCTCTCATTGAACCTTCTTCCATCTTACAATCACTTATATCACTATAGAATAATAATTCTTTTAGTTTTTCTAAGTATAATTTAGCTTCTTCTGCTGTTGCAATACATGGTTTAGTTACTATTTCAATTAGAGGTACTCCTGCTCTATTAAAGTCTAGAAGTGTTTTTGTTCCTCTATGAGTAGACTTACATGTATCTTCTTCTATGTGCATTTCTAAGATTTCAATTTTTTTCTTTGTACCATTTACATCAATTTCAACATATCCATCGTATCCGATTGGTGTTCTAGATTGAGTAATTTGATAATTCTTTGAATTATCTGGATAGAAATAATTTTTTCTATCGAAATGCATTTCTCTTCTAATCTTACAATTTAAAACAGTTGCTGCTTTAATTGCTAGATTTACTACTTCTTTATTTAAAGTTGGTAGTGTTCCTGGATAACCTAAGTCAATAACATTTGTTAATGAGTTAGCCATTTCTCCATAACCATTTGTTGATGGTGAAAATATTTTTGTTTTTGTTTTTAATTCTACGTGTACTTCAATACCGATTGTTGGAATGTAATTAGTCATTATTTTCACCTCTTACTTCTAAATTTAAGTTTAATTCTTTTTCAATGAAACTTGCTAACTTATAGATAGTTGCTTCATCAAATGCTTTTCCAATTATGTGTAGACCAATTGGCATATGATCTTTATCAAATCCTACTGGTACATTTAAACCAGGTAATCCCGCCATGTTTACCGGAATTACTAAAACATCATCCATGAATGTTTTTCTAGGATCATCCATTGAATCAGTTAAATCATAAGCTGTTGTTGTTGTAGTTGGTCCAATGATTAAATCATAATTTTCAAATACTTTTAAGAATTCTTTTTTCATATCATCTCTAATTGATAGAGCTTTATTATAATATGTTTTTGCATTTTCTCCACTTAGTAAATATGAACCAACCATGATTCTTCTTTTTACTTCGTTTCCGAATCCTTCTTGTCTTGTTCCATAATATAAGTCTTCAATATTTTCTGGATTTTCTTTTGAATGACCATATCTTATTCCATCAAATCTTGCTAAGTTTGAACTTGCTTCTCCCATTGCAATAATTTGATATAGTGTAACAGCATTTTCTAAGTATTTAACATCTACATAATCAACTATTGCACCTTTATCTTTTAACATTTCAATTGTTTCTTCAATTTTAATACGAATATTTTCTTCTACGATATCACTCATGAAATAGTTTGGAACAGCTATCTTCATACCTTTAATATCTTGTCCGATTAATCTTGTGAAATCTTCTTCTGGTTTGTTTGCTGATGTTAAGTCTTTTTCATCTTTTCCTACAATAGCATTTAATAATAAGGCATTTTCATAAACATTTCTTGTCATTGGACCAATTTGGTCTAAGCTTGATGCGAATGCTACTAAACCATATCTTGAAATTCTACCGTATGTTGGTTTCATTCCTACGATTCCACAGTAACTTGCTGGTTGTCTAATTGAACCACCTGTGTCACTACCTAAAGCAAATGGTACATCACGAGATGCTATTGTTGTTGCAGATCCTCCTGATGAACCTCCAGAAATCTTTTCATTATTCCATGGATTTTTTGGCGCTCCAAAATAACTTGTTCTACTTGATGAACCCATAGCAAATTCATCCATGTTTGTTTTACCGATAATAATCATATTTTTTTCTTTTAATTTTTCAACAATTGTAGCATCATATATTGGAGTAAAATTATCTAACATATGAGATGCACATGTTGTTCTTAATCCTTTAGTTACGATATTATCTTTAACTGCAATTGGTAATCCGAATAAAACATTATCTACTTCTTTATCTTCTAATTCTTTAGCTTGTTTTAATGCTTCTTCTTTATTTAAAGTTATATACGCATTTAAATCTTTATTTTCTTCAATTCTTGCAAATGCTTCTTCTACTAAATCAATTGGCTTAATTGTTTTACTTTTTAATAGTTCGTGTAATTCTTCTATGCCTTTATCTAAATATCTCATGTTAAGCCTCCTCACTAATTACAACTGGAACTTCAATATAATTTCCACTGTGACGTGGAGCGTTTTCCACTACTTCTTTTGGATTTAACATTTCTTTTGATGAATCATCTCTTAATGTAGTTGGTGCGTCCCAATTAGCGATTAAGATATCATCATCGTATCCTTCAACGTCATTTATTTTTTCAACATCATTTAAAAGCTGCTTTAACTGTACTTGGTATCTCTCTATCTCTTCTTCTGTAATTTTTATACGAGCTAGTTCAGCTACGTGTAGTACTTCTTCTCTTGTTAACTTTTCTTCCATGATGGTTTCCTCCCTTAACTTTCCTTATTATATCATAATTTTATTATATTCCAAATGAGATATAGGTATTTTTTCAAAAAAAATAAGAGTTTTTCAACTCTTATTATTCAATTATTCCTTTAATGAAGCATCCTTCTAATTCAATAGTGTTTGGCTCAGTTTCAGTTTTTGCTTTGAATACTTTTGCTGTTCCTAATAAATGAACCTTTTCTCCTTCTTTATAAGAAGCCATAATTACTTCATCTGTTAAATTTCCTTTTACTAATAAAGTATATTTTCCATCAGCATCTACATATTCAATTTCTACTAACTTATTAGTTTCATCTATTTTTGAAATTTCTCCTACTACTGCAAGATATTGATTATAGAATTTATTACTTACAGCATTTTTATCTCTTTCAAATTCTAAAGCTAAGTCAAGAACATCAATTTTTGTAGATACAGTTGAGTATGGCATAAACCAAGAACCTACAACTTTACCTTTTCTTCCTTCAGTAACATTATAGTTAATTACTTTATACCCTAATCCATAATATACTTTAGTTCCACCATCTTTATATGTTTTTAAATTAATTGCAAAGAATGGCCCTGAATCATATCTAGCTACTGCAATTACATCTACTGCAGTCATAATTAATAATACAACAATAATTCCAAATACGGCATTAATAATTTTTCTAATAAAAGCATTCTTCGCTTCTAATTGTTTTTTACTTTTTCTACGAGTAGATTTTTTCTTCTTTTTTGGTTTTTCTTCTACTTCTTCTTCGTCTTCTAAATCTAGTTCTTCGTAATCTTCATCTAGATCTAGTTCATCATCTTTATATTCTTCTAATCCTTTGATTTTTGTTGATTTTTTAGGTTTTAGTGTCTTTGTAGTTTTCTTTTTAGTTGCTACTTTTTTCATAATTTCACCTCTCTAGTATAGGCTCATTGTACCATACTTTTTTTATTATTACAATGTAATTAAGACTCAAGTTTTTCTTTAAATTGTTCTTCTGTCCAAATTTCTATTCCAAGTTCTTGGGCTTTTCTATATTTGCTACCTGGAGCATCTCCTACAATGACAACAGATGTTTTTTTAGAAACAGAATCTACGGTTTTACCACCAAGAGATTCAATTTTTTCTTTAGCTTCATCTCTTGTATACATTGTTAGGGTTCCTGTTAATACAAATGATTTTCCTGAGAATAATTCATTTTCTACAACCTTTTGTCCTAAATATTTTGTATTTAATCCTAATTCTTTTAATTCTTCTATTATTCCTCTATTGTGATTATCATTAAAATATGAAGTTAAACTCTTAGCAATTATTCCACCAATATCTGGTACTTTTGTTAACTCTTCTTCTGTTTGTTCCATTAAATTATCTAGAGTTTCAAATTTTGCTGCTAGCACTTTAGCAGTTTTTGCTCCTACATGTGGTATTCCTAAACCAAAGATTAATCTTTCTAATGAATTATTTTTACTATTTTCAATAGCTTCTAATAAATTAGTTATTGATTTATCTCCAAATCCTTCTAATCTTACTAAGTCTTTTTCATATTGCTTTAATGAATAAATATC
The DNA here is from genome assembly GCA_045649455.1 of Bacilli bacterium. Lineage (GTDB taxonomy): Bacteria > Bacillota_I > Bacilli_A > RF39 > UBA660 > JAEDES01. The sequence continues at coordinate 127,415 of JAZRPV010000058.1, forward strand.
TGCAAGGTTATTGATAAAATGGAAATTGTAAAAATCTTCCATTATTCTTTCTCCTAGTCCATCAATATTCATTGCATCACGTGATGCGAAGTGAATTAACCCTTCTATATGTCTAGCTGGACATTTTGGATTCATACAGTAATAATCTACTTGTCCTTCTTTTTTCATTAGTGTTGATTCACACATTGGACATTGTGTTATCATTTGGAATTCTTTTTCAGTACCATCTCTTCTATCAACTTTTGCTTCTACTACTTCAGGTATTACATCTCCTGCTTTTCTAATTGAAACAATATCACCTATTTTTAAGCCCTTTTCATTGACAAAGTCTTCATTATGAAGTGTTGCTCTAGAAATAGTTGAACCAGCAACGATAACAGGTTCTAATACAGCATTAGGAGTAATTTGACCTGTTCTTCCTACTGTAAAAATAATATCAGTTAACTTAGTTAAAACTTCTTGGGCTGGGAATTTATATGCTGTTGCCCACTTTGGATATTTAGCAGTATATCCCAACTTCTTTTGTTCATCTATATTATTTACTTTTATTACTACACCATCTATATCATATGGTAATTGTTGTCTTAACTCGCCTTTTTCATTAATAAACTCATATATTTCTTCTACTGTTCCAACTAAACGATTATTGTTATTAGTTTTAAATCCTAATTTAGTCATAAAGTCTAATGCTTCTTGATGAGTTTTCAATCCATAATCTTCAGGATTTGGTAAATGATAAATATATGTATCAAGTTTTCTTTCGGCAGCTACTTTTGAATCTAATTGTCTAATTGATCCTGCTGCAGCATTACGACAATTTTGTAATAATGGTTGATTTTCTTTTTTACGTTTTTCATTTAATTCTTCAAGAGTCTTTTTATTCATGAAGATTTCCCCACGTACTTCAATATCAACTTCTTCTTTTAACTTAAGTGGGATTGTTTTAATAGTTTTGGCATTATGAGTTATATCTTCTCCTGTAACTCCATCCCCTCTTGTTGCAGCTCTAACTAGTTTACCTTTTTCATATAAAAGCGATACTGATAAACCATCTATTTTTAACTCACAAACATATTTAGGATTTATATTTTCTTTTCTTATTTTTTCATCAAATGAAGCAATTTCACTTTCTGAGAAAACATTACTTAAAGACATCATTGGAATTTTATGAGTCACTTTTTCAAAACTATCAATTATTTTTCCTCCAGCATGTTGTGTTGGAGAATCTTCCCTAATCCAATCTGGATGTTCTTCTTCTATTAAAATTAATTCTCTTAAGAATTTATCATATTCTTGATCAGTTATAGTTGGATTATCTAAAGTATGATAATTATAATCTGCTTCATTAATTATATTTATTAATTCATTCATTCTTTCTTTCATAAGTTATCCTCTTTGTCTTTCTCTTTTTATATCTCCTAATGTATCATGTGAATGATAATCAGGAGCCATAATATCTATAATTTCATCTAAGTTAGTATTATTCAAATAGAAGTCGGCATTTTCAGCAGAAAAGACACCTCTATTAGTATCAATAATTCTTATATTATTATCTTCAATATCTAGTAATGCTCCTTCTGAAAAGCATATTTCTTGATTTACAAAAATATCAGCATGCATAAGTTTATTTGCTTTATATTCGTCTTCCGATATTTTTCCTTGATCTAATAATTTTCTTTGTTTTCTTAAATAAATTTCAGCAATACGTTTTCTTAATGCTTTAAATTCTTTTTCTTTATTTTCCATTGGAACTGGTTTATTGTGTAATTTATCAAAGTCTCTTAAAAAACCAATTACTTCTTCTAGTGAAGCATACTTAGTTAATTCTTTAATTACTCCATATAAATCTGCTTCGAAATATAATTGTTCCATTTTGCTTCGACCAACTATTTTTTCTATTTCATAGGCAATACTTTGTTCATGTAGATAGGAATCTTCAAAGTAATCTGGGAAAAAATGTTGTTGATTTATATGTTCTGTGTATCCTTCATTTAACGCTGTTCCAATAAGTGTTTTTGTCTTTTTATTATATTGTTGAAATCCACAACACATCGCAAAATCATCTTCTTTGCTTGTTGCCATATGTAATAGTTCATGTGCAATTACATTTTTTAATTTATGTTGTTTTTTTTCAACTACGTACATTCTATTTCTTTTTTGATCATATTCAGCAGCTGCAGATGCTCCTGATACTGCAATATTTAAATAATCTAAAATGTTTCTTCTTCTATCTCTTATTTGTAAATTTTTAAAGTTTTGATAAAAGATAGATAAATTACAATGACCAAAATTACTATCTAGAATATCATAAAACTCAGATATCATTTGATTATATTTATTAAAATGTAAATATTGATTAATTTGATAATTACCATGGTATACATATGTAGTTTGAGTTACAATCTTACCTAATTTTGCTTCTTTGCTGATTGTTGTATTTTGTGGTATATGAGAGAAAACTTCTCTTATTATTTCTAATACTACAGGTAAGTCTCTATCGCTTATATTTCCTTGCTTTACCATGTTATCACCTATTAATATTATACCATTTTTAGCATATAAAAAGAAGATATTTGACATATCTTCTTATAGTTTTATTCATCCCATAAATGATTTGGATATTCATTAGTATCAACTAAGTTTTTGATTGATGCTTTTACACTATCCATATCTTCACGATATGTTACTCCATACCATGTTGCAGTTGTTTTTAGGGCTTTACATGTTGCGTATTTATCTTCAATTGCATCGAATAATACATCTGGAATTAAATATTCACATTTTTCTAAATTGTCTTTAGAAGCATCTAAGAATGCTGGGAATCCATCTTCAATATATTCAAAAATACTTGGAGTGAATAATAACATGTTCATTGATACAGTATCATCTTCTTGTACTTCAAAAGCAGGTTGTCCACTTAATGGAGAAGCTATGATCTTACCATCAATTCTTTCTACTGTACTTTCTGTTAATTTTACTAAATCATCTCCTGATACTTCGCATACTCCACGTTTTACTGAACCATTTTCAGTAATTGTATTTTTTACTAAGTATCCTACCATTCCATATGGATAAGGTCTTTCATCTTTTAATTCTTTTAAGAATTTTGCACCTTGCATAAATGCATCTCTTCCATAGAAATCGTCTGCATTAATAATCATGAATGGTTCATGAACATTGTTTTTACAACATAAAATAGCATGTGCAGTACCTAGAGGTTTAACTCTATCTGCAGGTAATTCATATCCTGCTGGTAAATTATCATTTTTTTGGAAACAATATTCTACATTAATATGAGGTTCAACTCTTGCACCAATTGTTTCTTTGAAAATATCATAATTTTCTTCTTTGATTAAGAAAACAATTTTTGTGAAACCTGCTTTAATAGCATCATATACTGAGTAGTCAATAATGAACTCTCCGTTTGGCCCCATTGGTTCAATTTGTTTTAATCCTCCAAATCTACTTCCCATTCCAGCAGCTAAAATAACTAGTGTAATATCTTTATTCATAATATTCCTCCTTTTACTAATTATACTTTTGATAGCTTTTTATGATTTTTCATTAATTTCTTTATTCCGTGTGGATGTTTGAATGCAACACTTACTAATGTATTTGTTACTTCAACAATTTTACCAGTTCCGAATGTTTCATGATATACAAAATCCCCAACTTGGTAATCCACTTCTTCTTCCCTAAATACTTCTTTTTTATCTATCTTTTCTACTTTTTGTGGTATTTCATCTTTAACATTTGATTCCATTAGGTCAGCTGGTATTTCACTTATAAATCTACTTACTGGATTTATTTGTTCTTTACCAAACAATGTACGACGACGAGCATTAATTAGATGTAGATCATCTTTTGCTCTTGTAATTGCTACATAACATAAACGTCTTTCTTCTTCTAGTTCAGAATTTTCCATTAGTGAGTTCATGTGTGGGAAGATTCCTTCTTCCATACCAACTACAAATACATGATTAAACTCTAATCCTTTTACAGAGTGAACTGTCATTAAAGAAATTCTATTAGGATCATCTTTATACTCTTCTACATCACTTATTAAACTAATTTCTAATAAGAAATCTTCTAGTGAAATTAATCCTTCTCTTTCTTCAAATGATTTTGTAATTGATTTAAATTCTTCTAAGTTTTCTAGACGAACTTCTGCTTCTAATGATTTTTCCGCTTCAAGTTCTGCTCTTAAACCAGAAGCATCTAATACTTTATCAATTAATTCTGTAAGAGTTAATTCATCTGATAATAGTTTTAATTTTTCTATTGTTGATTTAAATTCTAATTCTTTTCCAGAAGAGATTGCTTCATAAATACTTGTTCCATTTAAGTCTGCTTGTTCTGTTAAGTTTTCTATTGTTTTTAAACCAATACCTCTTTTTGGAGTATTAATTACTCTTAATAAACTAACATTATCTTTTGAGTTATGAATTAATCTTAAGTATGCAATTAAGTCTTTAATTTCTTTTCTTGAGTAGAAATAGAAACTTCCAATTACTCTATATGGTAAGTTTTCTTTTAACATTTCTTCTTCAAGTACACGAGATTGAGCATTGGTTCTATATAAAACAGAGATATCTTGATATTCAGTTCCTCTATTTACTAATTCTTTTACTTTTCTTATTACATATTGAGCTTCATCTCGTTCATTGTAGGCTCTATAATATTTTATTTTTTCTCCTACACCTCTATTAGTCCAAAGATTTTTATCTTTTCTTTGAATATTATTTTTAATTACTTGGTTGGCAGCATCTAGAATTGTACTGGTTGAACGATAGTTTTCTTCAAGTAAAATTGTTTTTGCATCTTGGTAGTCTTTTTCAAAGTTTAAAATATTTTTATAGTTTGCACCACGGAAACTATAAATACTTTGAGAGTCATCTCCAACACATGTGATTTTTCTATGCTTTGCACATAATAACTTTGTTAATATGTATTGAGCCTCGTTCGTATCTTGATACTCATCAATAAGTAAATATTTATATAAGTCTTGATATTTATCTAATGTATCCGGATTGTTCTTAAATAATTCAATTGGTAATAATAATAAATCATCAAAGTCTACTGAGTTATTTCTTTGTAGTTTTGTTTCATATTTTTCATATACTTGTTGAACTATTTTTTCATAGTCACTTATAGCATATCTTTCATATGCTTTTGGAGACATCATTTCATTTTTACAACTACTTATTTTATTTCTTATTGCTCGTGGATTATATATTTTAGGATCTAAATCCATATCTTTTAAAATCTTTTTAACTACAGTTAATGAGTCATCACTATCCATAATTACAAAGTTTTTATCATAACCTAAAGTTTCATAATTTTCTCTTAATAGTTTTAATCCAAAACTATGGAATGTTGATACTTGTAATTTAGATGCATCTGATCCTACTAATAAATATAATCTATCCTTCATTTCTTTTGCGGCTTTATTTGTAAATGTAATCGCTAAGATATTATAAGGGCTTACATGTTCTTCTTCAATTAAATATGCAATCTTTGTAGTAAGGGTTTTCGTTTTTCCCGCACCTGCTCCTGCAATAATTAGAAGTGGTCCTTCATTATATAATACTGCTTCTCTTTGTCTATCATTTAAACTGTTTAAATCCATTTTCTTACCTACTTCCTAAATCTATTATATCTTAGAATTATATTTATAGCAAAAGAAAAAGCGCATATTAATTTGCGCTTTCATATATTTCTTTTAATTGTTGATATTTTTTAGCTTCTATATTATTTCTTGTTATACGTTGTTGATTCTCTGCTTTTTTCTTCATTAGCATTTCTTTTAGAGCTTTATAATCATCGATTGTGTAATTATCATATGAAGCTGAAAGTAATAAGTCTAATTCTTGTAGTGAAGAGTTTGTTCTTCTTATTGGTTTTGCTATTGGTTTTTCTTCTACTACTGGAACTATTACTTTTTCTTCAGTTTTAATTACTTGTTTTTCTTCTTTTACTTTTGGTAATTCTTTAACAAATTTAGGAGATTTAACTTCTCTGATATTTGTTGGTAAAATACGTTTTGCAATTGGTTTTTCCTCTACTTGTTTTGTTTCTAATTTTACAAGTTCTAGAGGTTTAATTTCTCTAATATTATTTGGTAAGATTCTTTGTTGTTTTTTTTCTGTTGGTAGAGATTTAACATATTTAGGTGAACGAATCTCTTTAATGTTTTCTGGTAAGATTCTTTCTCTTGTTCCTAAATGTACAACTTCTGTTGCACGTATTTCACGTATATTACTTGGTAAAATTCTTTTTCTTTTTTCGACAATTACTTTTTCTACTCTATATGCATCAATAGGATTCATCTTTCTTTGATACATCATAATCATTTTATATATCAGTAAGAAGAATACCCATATTAAGAAAATCGTACTTGATAATTCTATTAAAGCTTGAGCTTCTTTATTTCCATAAACTGATGTTTGTGTAAATACATCTAATTTATGTGTATGAATTATATTTAATATTAAAGCTAAAAGATAATTCATTATAGCAAAAACAATTACGTTAATATTCTTGATTACTTTAGAAATATCTTTTTTAAAGACACTAACTAGTAATATTACATTTACAACTATTAATGCTATTAAATATATTGCTAAGTTTGGAAAGTATATTGCTATGAATAAATTATTCATTAAGTAGTCAAACATCTTTCCAAATGATGAATAATAAGTAATTAGAATAGCTAAGATGATGAAGGCATATATACATAGATATATTTTCTTTGTTGTTGATTCATTCTTCTTATTATTTGTAATTGCTACTACTACAATAAATAATAGAAAAGCAATTACTGCAATAAATACGTTTGATGATTTTGTTAATTCAAATATGATATTTAGTTTATCGATAATTGATGTTTTCATCATATACCTTCACCCCCCTTAAATTTTTATTCTTTTTATTCTATTGATTCTAATTCTGCAATATAGATTGTTTGTGTTGTACTATCATGATTAGTACATGTAATTAATGTCAATGTTGTTTTATCATAATTTCTATAAATAGCTATCTTACCAACTTTTGGTTGTGTATAGATATTTGTTATTTTATAGGTATATGTTTTTCCTTTATAAGTTACTATGGCTTTATCACCTTTGTTTAACTTATATAAATCATTGAAGAAGGCTTTCCATCCTGTTCCGGAGTGTCCAGCTAAGATTAAGTTACCTTTTTCTTTTGTTGGATACGAAGAACCTTCAACAACTAAAATATTTTTCTCTACATCATTATCTGGAGATCTCTTATCTAAGAATCCCTTTTTAAGATTAATTTTAGGTATTGATAAGTATCCAATATAATTATTAGTAACTTCCCCTAAATTTTCTTCCTCTTCTTCTACTTCTTGTTCTCCATCACTAACTATAATCTCTTGATTTTGGTTGTAGAAGATATTTGAGATATAGTCGAAAGCCATAACTTTTTTTGATTGGATATAATTATAAGAAAGAAAGAATCCTCCTATCAATATAGTGATAGAACCGATGATTGCTATCATTTCTGGAGAGATTCTTTTTTCTTGTTTTTTATTATTGTGCTTTTTTACCATTTTTGTAAACGAATCCAATTCCTGTTGAAATAATTACAATACCTAATAATGTAAAGATTAATGAACTAGATGCTGTATCTGGTACTTTAACTTCTGGGTTGTTTCCAAAAGTTATTTGATGTGATAAATGATTATCATCAATTGTAAATGTTTTCTTTTCACTTGATAAGATGTATCCTGCTGGTGCAGCAACTTCTTCTACTGTATAAGTTCCATCTTCTAAGTTAGTTAAAACATATGGTTCAGTAGTTGATGTAAATCTTGCAACTTCTGTACCATCAGCTTTTCTTACTACTAATGTAGCTCCTGCTAATGGTTTTTGTGTAGCATTATCTACTTTTAATATATTAACTACTGTTTCTTTTGGTTCATTGTAAACTTTTACTGTTACATTTTGATTTGATTCAGTAATAGTAAATTTTACTGGAGTTGTATTTAACTTATAACCTTTTGGTGCTGCTGTTTCAGTAACAGTATATGTACCAGGTTTTAAGTTTCTAATTACGTGTCCATTTGTAGTAGATGTCCATCCAGTAATTGTATTACCAGCAGAATCTTTAACTACTAATTTAGCTCCTGCTAAAGTTTGATTTGTTGATTTATCAATTTTAATAATTGTTACTTTTGAATTTTCAATTGATAATGTAATTGTTGATGAAACATTTTGTGTTTCTGTTTCAATTAAAGCTACTGGTTGCATTGTGCTATTTGCAGGTGTATATTCATATGCTTTTGTAACATATCCTGTAGCTTTTGCTGTAACTCTAATATCTAATTCAGTTCCTGTTACTTTTGAACCTGGAACTTTAATAATAAATTTTTCTCCTGCACTGAAAGTAGTTTTTTCAGTTCCACTTGTTGAAACTACTTTTGTACCACTTGGTGCATTTGTTAATGATACTGTATAACTTGAAATATTGCTTGATGAAGCAGTGATTTCATTAGATACATAGTATCCATCTTTTAAAGTCATATCTTTATTAGATGTTGAAATTGTTAATTTAGTTTGAGCATAACCATTAGCTTTTGCTGTTTTAGCTTTCTCTACTAAATTTTTAATTATTGGTCTAATATTGTGTGGATCTGAACCTGTAGTTTTGAATTTTTGACTAAGGTTAGAACTTCCTGTTGTATCATCTAAATACCACCATACTGCAGTTTGTGTAATATAGTAGTCTTTTAAACGATCACCAGTAATACTTTTACTTGGATATCCGTTAGCAATAATATATGCTACTCCAGCATCCCTTTGACCTTTTAATGTAGCTGTAGTATCTTTAGCTGTTTTCTTTTTCATATCTAAACAGTATAGATATCCACCATCTTTTGTTGTCTTAGTTGTAAATTTTACTCCTGAAACATAACCTTCTAATGTTTCAGTTCCTCCAAGTGTAATAGTTTGTGGTACGGCATATGTAGCTGTTGCTGTTGATACAAAAACTAATAATGCAACTAATACACGAAGAATTAATTTTTTGAATGATTTTTTCATTTTTTATCCCCCTTCTCTAAATGTGGCTATATTATACCACATATAGGTAAAAAATGCAAGTTTTATCTCGCTAACACACTATTATAATTACTTTTACACTATTTTTCAAGTAAACAAAAAAAGGAATAGTTTCCTATCCTTTATATCGCCTTTTTTACTATGATATTATCATTTATATCATAGATAATAAATTGTTCTTCATCATAAAATAAATATGACGGAGGATTATCTTCTTTTGGTAAAGAAATAGAACTTGGATTTATATATAAATTTGTTTCTATTTTCTTTATAAATGGTATATGTAAGTGTCCATATATTAGAACTGAATTTGTTTTAGACCAGTTACTTTCATTATAAATATGCCCATGTGTTAGATATAAATCTTCATTTATTGTGGAAATTAAACTTAGTTCATTGACTATTGGAAAATCTGAGACCATTAAATCTACTTCGGAATCACAATTTCCTCTAACACAGATTAATTTGTCTTTAAATGATGAAAGAAATTCTTGAACATATTTAATATCATATCCTTCAATCATTTTATTTCTAGGTCCTATATAATATAAATCTCCTAAAACAACTAACTTATCACATTTTAAAAATTCAAATCTTTCTTTTATTTTAGGAAGATTTGTTTTTATACCATGTATATCTGAAATAAACATTAATCTCATACTTAGTCACCACTTTCATTATATTATTATATTACCATAATTTTTTTTCTTTATTAAATATATTACGAAGTAATTATATACTTTACAAATTAAGGACCAATTATTTTTTTATTCATATAATACACTAGTGAAAGGAGATTTATGAATAAAAGATTTTGGATTAGTTTACTATATTCTATCTTAATATTTTTTGCTGCTTCTGCTGTATTATTTAATTTTAATAATAAAAATAATGATAATACTTTAGAAGAAATTACTTTAGCTGAAGTTGCTCATACTATTTTTTATGCACCACAATATGTAGCTATTGAAAAAGGATATTTTGAAGAATATGGTATTAAAGTCAATTTAATTCTAACATCAGGTGCAGATAAAGTTGCTGCTGCACTATTATCAGGTGATGCTGATATTGGTTTTTCTGGAAGTGAAGCTTCTATTTATGTATATAATGAAAAAGAAAAAGACTATATGAAAACATTTGCTCAATTAACTCAAAAAGATGGTACTTTTATCGTTTCAAGAGAAAAAATTGATAATTTTAAATTAGAGGATTTAATTGGAAAAGATATTATTGGAGGACGCGCTAATGGTATGCCTGAAATGACTCTTGAATATGCATTAAAACAAAATGGTATTGATCCTAGAAAAGATGTTAATATTGATACTTCAATTGCGTTTGCTGCAATGAGTGGTGCCTTTATTGGAGGACAAGGAGACTTTGTTACATTGTTTGAACCAACTGCTTTAGAATTAGAAAAAAATGGTTATGGTTATGTAGTTGCAAGTGTTGGTGAACTTGGTGGAGTTGTACCTTATACATCTTACTCTGCTCGTAAAAGTTATATTGAAAATAACAAAGAATTAATTAGTAATTTTACTAAAGCAATTCAAAAAGGATTAGATTTTGTACATAGTCATAGTGATCGCGAGGTTGCTGAAATCATACTTAATCAATTTCCAGATACTTCTTTAAATGATTTAGAAGAAGCGATTAAAAGATATCGTGAAAATGATACTTGGCCTAAGACTACTACCTTTACAAAAGAATCATTTGATCATTTACAAGATATTATGATTGATTATGGTGCTTTAGATAAAAAAGTTCCATATAATAAGTTGATTTATAATGAAAAATAAAATTCTTATTATCAAGAATTTAAAGAAATGTTTTCATTTTGATAAAGGTATGACTATAGCATTAGATGGAATCGATTTATCAGTTTATAAGGATGAATTTATTTCAATTGTTGGCCCTAGCGGTTGTGGAAAATCAACAATTCTTTCAATTCTTGCTGGACTAATTAATAAAACTGATGGAGATATCGTCGTTGATGATAATACAAGTATTGGATATATGTTGCAAACGGATTCTTTATTTCCTTGGAGAACTATTTTAGATAATTGCTTAATCGGATTAGAGGTAAATGGTTTAAAGAATAAAGATAATGTTGATTATGTAATATCATTATTAGAAAAATATGGTCTTGGTGAGTTTTTAGATAAATATCCTGATAATTTATCGGGCGGGATGAGACAGAGAGTTGCATTAATTAGAACACTTGCTTTGAAGCCAGATATATTACTTTTAGATGAACCTATGTCAGCACTTGACTATCAATCAAGACTTGCTATTAGTGATGACATTTATAATATTATTAAGAATGAAAAAAAGACTGCTATTATGGTTACTCATGATATTGCAGAAGCTGTAAGTATGTCTGATAGAGTTATTGTATTAACAAAAAGACCTGGGAATATTAAATCTATATATGAAATAAATTTAGAAGATAAATCTACTCCTACTAATAATAGAAAATCAAAAGATTTTTCTAAATATTATGATATTATTTGGAGGGATTTAGATGTCCATTTATGATATTGAACATAAAAGTTTTTTTATAAAAAAGAAAAAAAGAAATTTTTTAGTTATTTTATTTAGATTTTTAATTGTATTAGTTTTTGTATTATTATGGGAATTATTTTCTAGATTGGGTATTATTAATACATTTTTATTCTCATCACCTAGCAAAGTTTGTCTAACTATATATGACTTATTTATAAATGGAAACTTAATTAGACATATATTGATTACTTTATGGGAAATATTCATTAGTTTTTCTATTACTAGTTTTTTAAGTTTAGTAATAGCATGCTGTTTATGGAAGTGGAAGTTTCTTGCTGATATACTAGAACCTTATTTAACTGTATTAAATTCTTTACCAAAAGTTGCTCTTGGTCCTTTAATAATTATTTGGATTGGCGCAGATACAAAATCAATTATATTTATGGCCATGATGATTAGTATTTTTGTTACAATACTCAATATTTATAATTCATTTATAAATACTGAAGAAGAATATATTAAATTAATGAAAAGTTTTAAATGTAATGATTTTATTGTATTAAATAAAGTTATTATACCTAGTAATATCAACAATATTGTAAGTAGTTTTAAAGTAAATGTTTCCATGACTTTAATAGGCGTGATTATGGGAGAATTACTTGTATCTAAAGAAGGAATTGGTTACTTAATTATGTATGGTTCTCAAGTATTTAATATTAATCTTGTTATATCTGGAGTTATTATTTTAGGTATTTTATCTTTTATAATTTATATGTTAGTAGAAAAGATATCTTTTAAATTTACAAATAAAAAAGAGACTATATAGTCTCTTTTATGGCTTTCTTTGATATGTTTCCCAATTTACATATGGATTAAATGCTGCACGATTAGTATTTTCAGTACCATTATAAACATTAGTCATATCTCTTATTTGATATTGATTATTCTTTAAAGACGAATATGTTCTAGTTTGTAAGATGATACCAGCATTTGTTCCTGATGCTTCTGCACAAATAAATGTATTTGTAGATGGATCATTTTCAATAATTACACCTACGTGTCCATCACTTACAAAAACATCTCCTGGTTGGGCTTGATTCCAATTAGATTGTGGAATTGTTGTTCCAACTTCTTTAAAACAACCTACTGGTCTCCATTGGAAACCATTTTTTGTTCCTTTATCAACAACCCAAGACGCAAATGGATTACAGTCTACTCCACTAGCAACTTCTTTGGTTGGAACATATGGTTCTTGTCCTTTAGTTCCTTTATGTTCATAATCTAATTTTACATTATTTTGAGCTGCTAAACTAAGCATTAATAAAGCACTATTAACAGCTGCTTCTCTACCAGAATATTGCGTTTGTATATTACTTAACATTTGCAATACTTGCTCTTCTGGAACATATTTATATAAACTTACTCCATCTGAAAGTTTCGTAAGTTTTCCTGACTTATAAATTTCTAATAAAGCATGTACATCAATTGTGTAATTAACTTTACCATTCGTCATGGCACTAAGATCTAACATAATAGACTCTGATGATACCGCTCCGAAAGAAGACATAATATTGACAATTTCTCGTCGCAACGAGGCATTAGTCTTTTCACCATTACTTATAGCATTAGCATATTGACTTCTAACGTTTTTATATTTAGCAGTTGTTGGACATGACGCTAGTTTAGATTTATAATTTGATATTATTTTTTTATTATCTTTATATTTTTGTAATTTATCTAAAGCATCTGCATATTTTAGAACATTTTCTTGTTCTTTTTTTAATTTATTTAGTAAGTCATTAACTTTACTGGTTAGACTTTCATATGCAGAACCTTTCCAATTACCACTAAAAGATATATTACTAATTGCATTTATTGAATCAGTTACTGCTGAATTTTTTGTTCTTATAGAAGATGCAATTGAACTATACCCCATAATTATTCTCCTTTTTATTGATTACTTACTGTATTTGCTACAGTTGTTAATAATTCCTCTGTATCTTTCATTGAATTATGATAGTTTCTTGCGAAAGTTACAAGATCATTATTTACTCTTTTAAATCCTTCGGCGGCATTACCTATCCAGCAATCATCTAACTTTTTTATATCATTTTCATATTTAGTTAATGCTTTATCAGTAGTATCACCAAGTGATTGCATTTTTTCTTTCCAAGTTCTTAATGCGTCTAAATCCACATAAACTTGTGTACTTGATTGATTACTCATTCATACCCACCTTTGCAAATGAATTTTCTGTAGATGAACCTTCTTCGTTTTTTGTAGTTAAATACTCTATATTTTTTTCCATCATCGTAACTATATTCTCATATTTTTGAATATATGAATTACATGTATTGATGAATTCATCTTTAACTTTTGGATGTTTCCAAGCTGTAGAAGATTCAATATCTTTAATAATTGATTTAATATTTTCAACTTCTTTTCTATATTCTTCTTTATCAGCTTTAAGAGAAGTAATTACAGTTGCAACACCTTCAGGATCATGTTTGTATTTATCTATCATAAATTCAACTCCTTAAATATTCTATTATTAGGTTATAAAATATTTACTATTGATTTTCCATTGTATTTGCAGTTGCTATAATGTCTCCTGCAGATTTTACGATTTGTTCATGTGTTATATGGAAAGTTTGTCTGAATTGGTCTAATTCTCCTCTTAACTCAGATGGTTTTTTGTATCCATCATATATTTCAGTTTCCCCATCGTTAATTAGCATCATTTTATTTGATACTTCATTTAATAAAGTTTCTATTCTATCCGCAATGATTCTCATTTCATTAGCATTATCCCTTGCAACTTGTGGGGCAATTTTTTGTTGTTTATCGCTCATTTTATTCACTCCTTTATACTGCGTTTCCGCTTCTCATTCTTGCAGCTAATTCATCGTTTTCAGCATCAATTCTACTAGCTGTTCTGTTCATATATTCTGTACATTGTCTAAAAGTATCAGAATAACTGTCAAACATTTGTCTTTGGTTTAATACAGCGTTTTCAAATTCTTTTGATAAACTACCTCTAAAATCTTCTGAATTAGCAAATTGATCTACTAATGTATATAGTTTACGGATTAATTCATCATAACTATCAGCTTGTGAATCTATATTTTTAGACCAATCTCTCATTCCTATTGTATTATTGCTTACAGCATTTGACATAAATAATTCCTCCTTATTTTCTTCATTATATCATTGTACTTTAAATTATTAATTTGTTTTAAAAAAATATTACATTATTTTACATTACTTATAGCGGTTTCCAGTAGCAGTAATCATATTATTACTATATGAAGTTGTTCCATTAGAACGGAAGCTACAATAGTTATGATTTCTTACTCCATTTAATGCATCCATAACAGCTTGTTTAACTGTTTGTGGAGCATTTCCGTTAAGATATTTTTTATAACTACCATGTTGATATACAACATATTGGTTTGGTGCAGTTGCTTGTTGGATTGGATCTCGTCCATGTGAATTGATCCAATTTGATTTTTCACATCTATTAAGGATAGTTGATACAACAGCTAAGGCATCATCATATGATTTATCACTTTCAGCAGATACTATTGCACATAGTAATTCAATATCTTCATCACATAATTGATATGTTAAATTACCTGTAGTTACCTCAAATCCATTTGCAAGATTATTATGATACTTAGAAATATCAATGCTTGGATCATTCGGATCTCCAGGTTCTATTATAATATCTTGTTTTGCAGATTGTTGTGTTAATCCATTACTTGATTTTTTACCTTTTGTTTTTACAACTGTTTTTTCTGTTATACCTGTATTATTTGTAGCAGGCTTATTATTTGCAGGTGTTCCACCTGTAGCAATTGGTGGAGTTGTATTTCCTGGTCCACTATTATTACTGTTATTACTATTATTATTTGTATTTTGTGAATTATTTACACCTGTATTTGTATTTTGATTTCCTGAAGATGGTTTTGATGTCGACGGTGCATGTGAATTTACTGTACCGCTGGATGCTCCATTTTGATTTGATGTACTAGGCACTCTATTAAGTTCTGCTTGTACATCTGTTGATTGAAAATCATCTACATCAAATTCATTAAGTGTTGCGCTATATAATTTAATACTTGTGGCGATTGCTTCTAAATCACTTGCTAAGTTCGTTAAATTTTTCTTTATAGTGTTTGCTGCTCCACTTGCATTAATTCCATCATAATTTGATATATTACTTAATTTTGTTTTTAGTAATGATACATCACTTGTTAACTGAATAACTTCTGTTTCCAGTTTTCCAGCCATTGATTCTAGTTCAGTTTTGCTACCTACTTCTTGTATCATATACTCACCTCTATTCTTTTTTAGTATAACATGAATGTTTATTTTAATGAATTAATCTCAATAGACTTTTTTTTAGTTTACGACAAAAAAAAAGAGACTATAGTCTCTTTTGATTTTAATTTTTTCCAAATGCTGTAAATGACAACATTAATCCTCCACACATATTAGCGGAATGTTCATCATATCCATATTCTCCGAAGGTAAAACAAGTAATAAATGGAACTCCTTTAGTTTCTCTTAAAAGTTGCTTATGAACTTCATCTAATCTATTACCTATTCCTAATTTTCTACCTCCACAGTGTACTAATATATATGCGGCTGGGTTTGTATACATCTTTTTTCTCAGATTCTTTAATGTTTCACCAGTTGAATCTATAAGTTCATCTTGAGATGATTCTAATTGTATAATTGCTGTTCCTGGTACTACTTTATTTCCTAAAGTAATAGTATCATCAGAAGCAGACTTTGTTCCATTATCATTACCAAACATTGGGTGTCTTACTACAGTTGAATTTCCTAAGGGATCTTTAATTCCCAAAGGTTTAAGTATTGAAGCTACTAGAAGGCTTTGACCTTGTAGACTAGCGGGAGTTGCTTCAATCCACTTTGCATATTTTTTCAATGCAGATACTCCATCTATGCTAACTAAAGTTCTATCATCTTTTACTTCAGTAATTAATCCTATATTTTCTGTTTCTCTATATGCACCTGTGTAAGATGTAATAATTTCATTATCTGTATAAAAGAAAGCTACTGCTACACCATCTGAAAATACTTTATCATTACATATAATTTGCCAATTACCTTCAACTGTATCATCTGCTGCAGAACCACCAAACATAGGGACACGACCTATTACATCTTGAATTCCCATTAGGTATTCCTCTTCTTCTTTTGGACTGGCAATCATATAGAAATATGCTGGTGCTCTTGTAGTCTTAGCATTTTCTACTGCAGCTATTGCTACTTTTCTACCAATTGTTCGTGCATCTTTTCCTGCTTCGTGCGCAGCAACTCCTACTGTCATATCAGGGTCATCCATCATCATCATACCTGCAAATCCATTGTCCGATTCAATTACTCCATCAGGAACAATGATTGAACCACTACTAGTACACCCTATAAATTGTGTATCTGTGATATTTCTTACGCCTTGTACAACTTCATTTACATTATTTTTGCATGATGTATATAGAAAACCTATCTTGGCATTTGGCATATCAACTGTTGCTTTCATTGCAGTTTCTTGTCCAGCAATAAAACTATTTTCACTTATGCTATAACCTATTTGTGATTTTAACATTGTGTAGCCTCCTTATTTATTAAATATTAATAAGCAGATTCATAAATATCAATGATATCTTCTACTGTAACTTCTCTTGGGTTACCTGGAGTACAAGCATCATTGATTGCTTGATTTGCTAGAGTTGGAATCATTTCGCGAGGAATTCCAATTTCTCTTAATGTTTGTGGAATATTTAAACGTCTAGATAAGTCTTGTACTGCTCCTACTACCATATCAATAGCTTCTTCATCACTTGTATTATCCATATCTAAACCAAATGCTCTACCCATGTTTCTATATAATTCTGGGCAAACAACACCATTAAATTTTAATACATGTGGTAATAATAATGCATTTGCTACTCCATGGGGTGTATCAAAATATGCTCCTAATGAGTGAGCCATTGAGTGAACAATACCTAATCCTACATTTGAGAATCCCATTCCAGCAATATATTGCCCATATGCAACTTGATCAACTGCATACTCATCTTTATCATTTGCAGCTTGTTCTAGGTTTTTATAAATTAATGACATTGCATTAATATGGAACATATCAGGAATTAACCATCCTGCTTTTGTAATATATCCTTCCATTGCATGTGTTAATGCATCCATACCTGTTGATGCTGCAATTGATTGTGGCATTCCTTGCATCATAACTGGATCGATAATAGCTACTACAGGAATGTCATGTACGTCTACACATACCATTTTCTTAGTTCTTGCTTCATCAGTAATTACATAATTGATTGTAACTTCTGCAGCTGTACCTGCAGTTGTTGGTACAGCTATAATTGGTAAGCTTTTATTTTTAGTATCTGCTACACCATCTAAGCTAACTACATCTGAAAATTCTGGATTTGTCATAATGATACCAATAGCTTTTGCTGTATCAATAGGACTTCCTCCACCAATTGCTACGATGGCGTCAACACAATTTATTCTTGCCATTGTTAATCCTTCAAGTACATTCATTACTGTTGGATTTGGTTTTACTCCATCATATACATAATATCTGATACCTTCCATATCTAAATAATCAGTAACCATTGCAGCAACTCCGTTTTGTGTTAAGTTGCGGTCAGTTACAACTAAAATATTTTTGAAACCTCTTGCTTTTATTTCTGTTACTACGTTTTCTCTTGCTCCGCGTCCAAAATAAGAAGTTTCATTTAAAACTACTCTATTTGCCATAATCTAGCCTCCCTATTCTAATTTATATTATAACATAAAATCCTTATTTGAAAACAAAAAAATACAATATTCACATATTGTATTTTATAATTAACATAATTTGTCTTGTGATTTGGAATTTAATGTAAGATCTGCTCTTCTACCATCTAAATATGCATAATAACCTGCAGCAGCAATCATAGTTGCATTATCTGTACAATATTTCATTGGTGGTATTGATAAATCAACATTTAATTCATCTGCCACTTCTTGCATAGCTGCTCTTAATCCTTGATTTGCGGCTACTCCTCCAGCAACAATAACTGTTTTAATATCTTTTTCCACAATAGCTTTTCTAATTTTTGTAGTAATTGATTCAATGGCTACTTTTTGGAATGATGTTGCAAGGTCTGCTTCATTTAGTTTATTTCCTCTTTGCTCTTCATTATGAGCTAAGTTAATTACTGCACTCTTAAGTCCACTAAATGAGAAATTATAACTATCATCTTTTAATGGTACAGGTAATTTATATGTAGGTTGACCTTCTTTTGCTAATTTATCTATTTTTGGACCACCTGGATATTCTAATCCAATTACTCTTGCTACTTTATCATAACATTCTCCAATAGCATCATCTAATGTTCCACCTAGTTTATTAAATTTATAATGGTCAGTCATTTCAATAATTTCTGTATGTCCTCCACTAACAACTAATGCTAAAAGAGGAAATTTTAATTCTTTTACTAAGCTATTTGCATAAATATGACCTGCTATATGGTGTACTGGAATTAATGGTTTATTATGAATAAATGCTAAAGTTTTTGCTGTTTCTAATCCTATTAATAATGAACCAATTAAACCTGGCCCGTATGTTATAGCAATTGCATCTATATCATCCATTGTCATGTTAGCTTTATCAAAGCAGTCTTCTAATACCATTGTCACATTTTTAACATGGTGACGACTGGCTATTTCAGGAACTACTCCTCCAAAGTCTTTATGAATATCTATTTGTGTTGATGTAGATGTAGCAATTTCTTCTGTACCGTTTTTTACTATTGATACGCTTGTTTCATCACAACTACTTTCTATTCCTAATATATATGTATCTTTCATTAATATCACCCTTGCATTTCTTCCTTATTTTAACATAAAAGACTCTTTTTTACTAGTAAGAGTCTTTATTTTTCATTATTTCTTTCCATTAAAATACCATCTATGCCATTATAGTAGCCTTTTCTAATTGCTTTTTTTTCAAATCCATACTTTTCGTATAGATGAATTGCTGGAAAATTATCTATTTTTACTTCAAGTGTAATACTTTTATCCACAAGTTCAATTGCTTTTTTTAATAATTTTGAAGCTTTTCCACAGTTTCTGTGGGAAATATCAACTTCAATTTGATTAATTTCAGCACGATCATAAATATCACTATAGTAAATATATCCAATTATTTTTTTATCCTCAACATAAAAAAGATATTTACCAAAAGGATTTATTTCTAAATCTTTGGTTATAGTATCTTCTTTTATTAAATTATTTTCATATTGTGATAAATCAATTTCATTATAATCTAATATCATTAATTCATCTTACTTTCTTCTGCTTCAGTTAACTTTAAGTAATCTGGATTTATAGCATGAGGATTAATTGGTTCTTTATCTTTATAATAATTTACTATTTTTAATAAATTAGGATTATATCCTTCTATATTATCAAAATCTTCATCTAAATATTCATCATTTGTGATTACTACATAATCGTCTAATGATGACATTTCTTGTTTTAAATCCTCAATTTTTATATGTTGTGGTTTTAGAATTTGTCGATTATTTTTATCATAAATTGCAGCGAATACATATCCTCTTCTAGCATCAATTGCCGGAACATGATATTTTTCTGTTTCAGATGATAATGACATTGCTTCTAATGAAGTTATTGTTGTTATAGGTATATTTAAACTCCATGAATAAACTTTTGCTATTGTTATACCAATTCTAATACCAGTAAATGAACCAGGTCCATTTACAACAATTATTTTATCTATATCTTCTGGTTTTATATTATTATCATTAAATATTGATACAATTCTTGGAAGAGCTACTTCAGATAAACTTTGTCCATATTCCTCTTTTATTTCACCAAGAATATTATTATCCTCTACAATTGCAGAATATAAATAACTTGATGAAGTATCTATATATAAGGTTCTCATAGAACTGCCTCACATAATTCTTCATATTTTTTACCATATGGTGTAATTGTAATAATTCTTTTATCTTCATCTTCTTCAGATGATTTAATTCTAATATCTAATCTTCTATCTGGAAGTACATCTGGAATCATGTCTGCCCATTCAATAATAGTTACTCCCTTTTTAGTGAAGTATTCTTCAATTCCTAATTCATCAACCTTACCATCTAGACGATATACGTCCATGTGAAATAATGGCATTTCTCCTGTTGTATATTCTTTAATAATATTAAACGTTGGAGATGTTACTTCTTCTGTAATTTCCATTGCTTTGGCAAATCCTTTTGTAAAAACAGTTTTACCACTTCCTAGGTCTCCTCTTAAACAAATAACCATATTTGGAAATTTTTCTGATTCAATATTTTGTGCTAATTCAATTGTTTCTTCTTCTGAATATGTTGTAATTTTATATTCCATTTCTATCACCCATTTTTATTATAAACAAAAAAAAAGAGTTATACAACTCTAAGACAATTTATTTATGTAAAGTAAACCTAATTAGAACATTGATATAGCTCAAAATTAGGAATTTATAAACAAAAAAATTCTTGGCAACTACCTATTTTCGCATACACTATTGTCGGCGTTAAGTGGCTTAACTTCTGTGTTCGGGATGGGAACAGGTGTACCCCACTTGCTATCGTTACCAAGAAAATATATTGAGAAATAATTCTCTGAA
>JAZRPV010000059.1:0-55755 GCA_045649455.1 Bacilli bacterium
AACTAGTGATACTTTTAATAAAGAATATTTACCAATTAAAATATCAGATAAGTATATTAAAACAAATGATATTGAAAAAGAATATTGAAATCCTAAATCATAGATAAATTTTGGATTAATTAAAAGTGTTATTGATAAAGTTAAAATAAATAAATTTATTAATTTTATATTAAGATTAAATACTTTATTTATTTGAATTAATATATAAAATAATACTCCTCTTATTACAGCGGCTTGAAGACCAACTATTTGTAAATATAATAATAAAAAGATACTTATAATTAGTGTCTTTTTATTTTCATTTAACTTAGATAATAATTTAGAAAGAATACTTGCAATTAAAGAGACATGCATTCCACTTACACTAAATAAGTGCGATAAACCATTATTTTGATAAGACTTAGATATTTCATTTTTGATATATGAATTATCTCCAATTAAAAGTATATTTAAATATGGATTATTTTTAAAATGATCTAGTATTGTTTGTTTTATAAAATAAAATATATTTTTATTATTAGATACTTTTTTATATTTATTTATTTTTAAAAGATGATAGATGTTTTTAGTACTTAAATATTTCCTATAATTAAATAAATTCTTGGTAGTATTTTCTTTAGGTAAATATATTTCTCCTAATACTTTTATTTTGTCTCCTAGTTTATAATTTTTTTCAAAAGATTGTTGGTCTTCTTTTGTTTTAAAATAATATGTTCCAATTAGTGTTTCTTTATTTGTTATAGTGAGTGTTAATTTTAAATTAGAAATAGTTATTTTTTTAATAATGAAGTCTTCTTCAATTGGTCCTTCTGTATATATTGTTTTATGAATTAATAATCTTGGTAGTGATAATATTATTACTATAGATAAAATTAAAATATATAAGTATTTATAAAGTAATATTTTCCTTAAGGTTATTGTAGACATTTTCTCCTATACCTGGGATGTTTTTTAAATCTTCTATTTTCTTAAATGGTCCATTTTTAGTACGATAATCAATTATATCTTTAGCTTTACTTTCACCTATTCCTGGTAGAGTCATTAATTCTTCTTTTGATGCATTATTTATTGATACTTTATTTGTAGAAGTATTTTTATTAGATGAAATACAGGCGTCATTTTTTAGAGAGTTTTCATCCTTTTGAATACATTGTTCTTGGACTTGTTGCTCTATTTCTTTAGTCTTTTTAAAATTAGTAACTTCATCTTTTGAGTAGACTATTATAACCATTTCATCTATTACTTTTTTTGATAAATTAATGACAGAAGTATCTGCATTTACTGTTAGACCACCTGCTAAATTTATAACATCTATCACTCTTGATGATATTGGTACTTCATAAATACCAGGATTATTTATTTGACCTTTAATATCTACTTTATATTTCTTTTCATCATCTTCTTTCTTTTCTTCTTTTTTTATTGGAGTTTCTTTTGAGATTTTTACTTCTTCTTTTTGAGGGATATTTATATAAATAAAATATCCTAATATTGATAAGATTAATATAATTATTATAGTTATTATTATTTGTTTTTTATAACGATAATGAAAACTTATTTGTAACACCTCCTACTTATATTATTCACAAAAAAAAGAAAGTTTAGAGACTTTCTTTTTAGATTGGTAATTTTATTTTTTGTAGGGGTTGTTCTTGTGCATTTTGATCAATTTGTTCTATTGTTTCCGCTACAATTTTCATAAGTTGTTCTTCTAC
Source organism: Bacilli bacterium (assembly GCA_045649455.1). GTDB lineage: Bacteria > Bacillota_I > Bacilli_A > RF39 > UBA660 > JAEDES01. Next base: position 1,716 of record JAZRPV010000059.1, read on the forward strand.
TTCTACAATATCATCAGATGCAATTCTTCCACCAGCGCTTTGAGCATTTCCTCCACCATTCATTTTAGCCATTATAGCACCTACATCTACTTGAGTTTTACCTCTAGCACTTATAGAAATTAATCCTTCTTTTACAAAGCCCATTACGAAGGCTGCATCTATTCGATATTTTAACATTTTATCTGCTGCTTTAGCGATTTCTTCTTTTCGATATAATGTGTGAGGATTTTCTCTATTTAGGGTAAAAGATATATTATGATTTTGAAATAACATATTTTGATAATGTTGGAAGAAGGTTCCATTAAATACTAAATCATTTATCTTTCTGTCAGCATCAAATTCTTCTAAGAATAAATCATTTACAAAATCATTGTCTCCACCATTTGCTATTAATATTCTAGCAACATCATGTGTATTTTGTGTTGTATTCTTCTTAAATCTTTTTGTATCTAGAACAATACCTGCAAGTAAGAAATTAGCAACATCTTTTGAGTATTTTATTCTAAAAGCATGAAGAAGTTGACTTACTATTTCTGATGCGGAAGATATTTTTGGATTTATTAAATGATGAGGTGTATTTACTGTATGTAAATCTTCTTCATGATGATCCAATATTAATATTTCTTTAAATGAATCTATATCTTCTGTTATTGGAATCATGTGTCTTTTATTTACATCTGTCATTATCAGTAGTGAATCTTCATCTTTTAACTTTTTATATTCATCTATGCTTATCATATTAAACATGTCACTGCATTCATCTACAATCTTTTTAACACCTGGTTCTATATCTATTTCGGGTTCATCTAAAACAATGTATGCTTCTTTTCCTAAAGCTTGGCATAATGTTTGTAGACCTATTGAAGAACCAATCGAGTCGTAATCAGGTTCTTTATGACCTACTATGAAAACTTTAGATGTTGTTTTTAATAATTTTTCTAAGAGTTGTTTTAATCCTCTTACATTTTCACTCACTTTGGTTCTCTCCTTTATAAGATGTTTTTTGCAATGAATTTATAATATCATATAAAATTTTAAAAGACAATATAAGTAAAAAAGACTATATTACATATAGTCTTCTAGTTCCTCTATTACTGAGTTTGTTATATCTACAAGTAATTGTTCATTTATGTATTTTGGTTCAATTACTTCATAGTTTTTATTTAATTCTTTATTTCTAAATAACTCCATTGTTTTAGGAGTAATTATTAGTATTTCATAGAATTTATCGATAGCTTTTAATTTTTCTTTTATTTCATCTTTATATTTGGAAATTGATGAGTAATGTTCCATATCAGTACCTTGTACTTGATGAGATAATTCATCTGGAATATTATCAGCATCTTCTAGTTCTTTAATATTATCATAATATAAATCATCATAAATAATATCTGTTAGGACATGAGTTATATATCCTAGAATAAACGCTCTTGGATAATTATTTTTATTCTTATCATAATACTTTCTTAGATTTATTCTCCAATCAGTTAAATCTCTTTTTCTTAAGTGAGCTGTCCATCGATCTTCTTTTGGTGCGAAGAACTCTAGATTTACTGAATCTGGGGCCATAGCTCCTAAATAGAAATCATTTGTATCTAATTCTTTATATTTTTTTGTAATTAGTAAAGCTACTTCTTCATGAATACTAATTATTGGCATTTTGTAATTCTCCTCTTTCTTCTAACTTGGTTTCAACATTTATTCTTTGAACAATTGCTAAAGCTGCAATTAAACTCCAAGTATAACTTCCTCCATAACTCATAAATGGTAGTGGTACTCCTGTTAAAATAAATAAACCAAACATACCAGTTAAGTTTACTGCTATATGGATAAAAATATATGCTGCAATTCCATAACAAATTAGGGCTCCTCTTGCAGTATAAGATCTTCTTCCAATTAAAAGAATTCTATATAATACAAACATAAATAATAAGATTATTCCTATACCAACAACTAATCCTAATTCTTCTACAATAATTGCGAATATAAAATCAGTATATGGTTCGGGTAAATATAAATATTTTTGAGTTGAATTACCTAGACCTACTCCAGTTAGTCCGCCATTGTTAATGGCAATATATCCATTACATACTTGACTACCTGTATCAAGTAATTTATCACAAGGTCTAAAATAATCAAATCTTTCTAATTGTCTTTCATTAACAAATTCAATTCCCGATTTAAATAAAACTACACCCAGTAGTAAAACACCTATCGCAATAAAAAACATTTTTGTTTTAAAACTTTTATCTTGTGGTGCCGCAAAAAATATTAAAGCAAATATTCCTAAGAAAATTATTGTTGTTCCTAAATCAGGTTGAAAGAATATTAAAATTGCAACGATAAATGTCATTCCTATTGGAGTCCATAGAGCAATTATTTTTTTTAGATTTTTTTCATCTTTATTTTTAGGTTTTTTCATTTTAGAAATCATATCATAATAGCATGCAAACCATACAATCGAAATTACTTTAATAAATTCACTTGGTTGTAAACTGAAGAATCCTAAGTCAATCCAAGATTTAGCTTGATTTATCGATTCAGAAAATGCAAGTACATAAACTAATAATCCTATAAATATAAACATCAATATTTTAGATAATTGAGGATATGCCTTCGTTGGACACCTTAGTATCGGTATTGTTATAAAGATAATTCCTGTTATTAGGAAAAATGCTTGTTTTATAAAATAAAAATATGGGCTTTCTGCTTTTGTCATGAATGCCGTTACATTTGATGCTGAAAAGATCATTATTAATCCAATCGAAAATAATAATGCTGTTACTAATAATAATGGTTTGTCGATGTTTCTTAATACTTTTCTCATTTAAACAGTCCCTTCTAACTTATAATATATCATATTTTTTGATTTTATTTTTTTTAAATTTATTTGTTTTATTCTTTTATTAACAATTTTTGTAAATTTACATATTTTATATTAGATTATGTAAAGGAGGAATTTTATGTATTATTATGGAAATAGTTGTGGTGGCGGATGCAGTCAAAATTATCAAATGCCATACTATCCTGTAGGATATTCTTGTGGTAATAATAACAATTCTACTTATGCAATTATATTAGTATTATTTATCTTATTGGTTATAGTTATTGGTACTCGTTTTGCTAATTAAGAAAGATGTATAAGTTTTTACTTATACTCTTTTTTGACTTATAAGCGTTTTTATGGTATAATATAGCCACATTTGGGGGATTGGTTTGGAATGGAAAAGAAATTAGAAATTGCTAAGCGAATTATTGACGATAATTATGAGCATGATGATGAATTATACGGGACTTTATTTTTAACGTGTTATGGTATGGTAAGTAAGTATGGAGATACTTATACACCACTTATTCATAAGGTTTTTACTTTGACTACTTTTATTGTTGAAGATAAACCTTTAAGAGATATTTTATTAGAAGCAGAAGGAACTCCTGATGGTCTTTATAATGGAGAAGAATTAGATACAGAAGATGAAGAAACTCCAGCAGTGTCTTATCCTGGAGATTATTTATGGTTTGATGATGAAGGTAAAGTTTTATATGAAAAAGCCAATCCAATTGTTTACTGTTCATCTCATGATAGAACTTATAATGAAGTATTAAATGCACTTATTCATGAAGCAAGTCACATTTTAAAAGGATTAATGAATTATATTAAAATAAATGATCATAATTTCTTTACTGTTAGATCTGGCTTATATGTATTTGGTGGAAAATTACTTAGTGATGGTAAGATTCAAGATATTGATGAGAACTTAATATTAGATGAACTTATAAATGTATTCCAAACTACAGGTGCGATGAATGAAATTGGTAAATTACAAGGAGTTCAGTTAGATCCTGTTGTACAAAAAGAATTTGATAAAATTGATTTAGAAGAAACTGATTTATTAATTGGTTATAATCAATGTATTAGAGCTTTTAGACCTTTCTGGAATAATGAAAGATTTAGAAGTGTTGTTGAAGATAATATAATTACTGGTAGAATTGATATTATTAGAGATGACTTTAATGAAGTTATTGGTAAAAATTATTTCACTACTCTATCAAGATATCTTAATTTATTATATTATGCAGACAGCGATGAAGAAATTAAAGGTTTAACAGACTGGATTCTAATGACTGGTCGTGTTTATAATTTAAGATCTAAAGGATTATTAAATTTTAAGAAATAACTTTTATTTTAGTTAGATTTTTGATAAAATATTGGCAGTATGAGGTGGTTAGTAGTATGTTATTAATGAAAGACATTTTAGATGAAAAAGACAAAAGATTAAGAGAAGTTAGTAAAGAAGTTCAATTTCCACTTTCTGATGAAAAGAAAAAGATTATAAATGATATGGTTGAATTTCTTCGTAATAGTCAAATTGAAGAACTTGCAGAGAAATATGATTTAAGACCTGGTATGGGACTTGCTGCTATACAAATTGGTATACCAGAAAGATTCTTTGTAGTAGTTAATGAATTTGATGAAGGACAATTTGAAACATATGTAATTATAAATCCTAAAATCATAAGTAATTCTGAAGAAAAGATTTATGTTGAAATGGGAGAAGGATGTTTAAGTGTAAATCGTGATGTTGAAGGAATTATTCCTAGATATGCACGTGTAACAGTTTCTGGTTATGATGTAGATGGTAATAAAATCCATGTACGTGCAAGAGAAGAAGTTGCAATTGCATTCCAACATGAAATTGACCACTTAAATGGAATTATATTTGTAGATAAGATTGATAAGAAAAATCCTTTTAAAGATAAAGAAAACATGAGAGCTATTTAGTCTCATGTTTTTTTATTAGTTGTTTATGTTTTTGATTAATTAAATCTATTATATCTTTTGGATTAGTTGTTTCTAAATTATCAGTGATTGATAACATATCATAAATAAACATTGGGTCTTTTTCTGTTACTTCTACTGCCCTATCTGCTAGATATGTTCCTGTTATATATGGATATTCTTCATAAATTGATTCTGGATATAAAAGAAAATATCCATTAGCAATATCAAAAGAATAATTTATTGATTGTAGAGATATATCATAAAAGAATGATAAATCTTCTGGTATCTTTCTTTTTAATTCATCTGTTATTTGTAATCTTCTTTCTACTTCGTTTTCTAATGTAATTTCTTCATTAGTTAGATAGTTTGATAATAATCCTAACATTAAATATAAGTTATAGACATTTTCTTCGGTCCATTCATTTCTTTCATTTAACATATAATTTATTACATCTTTTGAATAACCTTTTTCTTCTAAAAACTTAATTGCAAGTGTTTCAAAATATATTGATGGGAATTCTTTTGTTGCGATTGGAAGAACTTCTTCTTTTTGATTTTTTACTGTTATATAGTGAATAAATTCATGTATAAAACATCTAAAATCTTCTATTGTATGTGTTAATTTTGTATTTATAATCCATTTGTCTTCATTGGCACAATTCCATGCTTCACCTGGCTTTATTTGATTATTTTTCTTCATTTCTTCATATTCTTTTAACCATTTTAAAGATGGATCTATTTTTATTAAGAATTCTACTATTAGATTTTCTAATTCTTTTTCTGTTAAACTTGGCATTTTTACATTTTCTTGATCATTTAAATTGATAGACAACATTTCTTGAGTAGTATGTTTTAATAATTCATCTATATTATCTATTACAAAATTATCTTGTTGTTTATATTCTGATACTTCTGTTAGATATCTTACTTGGTCTTGTAATAATTCATTTAATAAGCTATTTCTATACTTTTGATTTAAGTACTCAAATAACTTTTTCTTTTCATCTTTATTCATATTAAATAATGAATCTACCACTTCTTCAGGTGTTTCATAATAATCAATAGCGACTAATGAATAAATTGATTCTATATACATTGGTAATTGTTCTTCTGTTATTTTGATATCATAATTTTCAAAGGCTTTATACTTATTTGCAAGAAGTATTTTTAAAAATGTTATTAGAGATTGATCATCACCTTTTACATTTAATTTATTTATATAACACGGAATTAAAATTACTAATAATTCTTTTAATTCATCAATTGATTCTACTTCTAATGTTTCTTTATCAGTTAATGGTTCATTTGAATTTGATATTCTAATGATTGGATAAGCATTTAAAAACTCAGAAAAGAACATTTCGTTTTTATCTAGAATTTCTTTTAATCTTTTTGCTTCATCTTCTTTATCTTGATCATATTCAATTACTATGCAGTTTGTATTTAATGTTTTCATATTATTACCTCATGTGATATATATTATGATTTTAATTACTTTAATTGTCAACAAAAAAGAGGCTTATAAAACCTCTTCATGATCTGTTAATTTAACACTTACTAGTTTTGAAACTCCTGATTCTTGCATTGTAATTCCATATAAAGTATTGGCATATTCCATTGTTTTCTTTTTATGGGTAATAATTAAGAATTGAGTTTTATTTTTATAATGATCTAGATATTTACCAAATTGTGATACATTGGCTTCATCTAGAGCAGCTTCTACTTCATCGAATAAACAGAATGGTACTGTTCTTACATTTAAAATTGCAAATAGAAGTGAGATTGCTGTAAGTGTTTTTTCTCCTCCTGATAGAAGTGAAATTGTTGTTAATTTCTTTCCTGGAGGGGAAGCAATTATATCTACTCCTGTTGTTAGTAAATCTGATGGATCTGTTAATTTTAAGTCTGCATGTCCACCTGAGAATAATTCTTTAAATACTTGTTGGAATTCTTGTCTTACTTTTTCAAATGTATGAGCGAATTCTTCTTTCATTACATCATCCATTTCATTCATTATTTCAAGTAATGTATCTTCTGCTTTTAGAAGGTCTTCTTTTTGACTTGATAAGAATTCATAACGAGTATTTACTCTTTCATATTCTTCAATAGCATCTAGATTTACCATACCAATACGTTTAATATTAGCTTTATATGTATTAACTTTTATTCTTGCTTCTTCTGGTTCAATATCTAAAACATATTCGTTTTTAGCACGTTCAAAAGTCATTTCATATTCAGAATTTAGAGTTTCTAACATACTATCTAATTTAACATCTAAACGATTTATATTAATTTCTAAATCACGTGATGTTTTTTCAAGATTTCTTAGATTAGAATTTTTTAATTTATCTTGAGCTTGTTGTTCTTCTAATTTCATCTTTAAGATATCTATATCTTTTGATAAAGAATTAATTTTCATTTGAATCTTTTCTTTTTCAGATGATTTTTCATGGAATAATTTAATTAATTCTTGTTCTTTATCACTAAGTGTATTATTAGACATTAATTCTAATTGTTCCCACTCTTTTGTTGTTTGATCTAAAGATTCTTTTAAATCTCTTAGTTCATTATTTTTAGAATCAAAGTGTTCTTTTAAAGTTACTTTTTCTTTTGATAAATCAAATGCTGTTTCTTCTAGTTTGGCGATTACTTTATTTAGTTCATTCAATTCTACTTTGATTTCTTTTAATTCTTGTTCTAGTAATTTTTGTTTTTCTTCTGTATGTTTTAATTCTTGTTTAATTACTATTACACTCTTAGTTTGATTTAGTGATCCTCCGGACATTGAACCACCTACATTTACTACATCTCCATCTAATGTAACAATTTTATATCTATTGTTAATTAAACGAGATAGTCTTGTTGCAGCATCAATATCTGGTGATAAAAGTACTTGTCCTAATTGATTTTCAATTATTGATTTATATTTTTTATCATATGAAAGTAAATCACTCATTACACCAATAAAGTCATTAGAACTTTTTAATGTATTTAGTGTTTCATAGTCAACATATCTTTCCTTAATAATTGATAATGGGAAGAATGTTGCTCGACCTAAGTGATTATCTTTTAAATAATTAATTGCTTTTTTAGCAGAATCTTCATCAGATGTAATAATAAAATTCTTATTAGATGAGATTGCTATATTTAAAGCTTTAGTATATTTATCATCAATTGAAATAATATTTCCAATAGTGTTGTGAATTCCTGTTAGTGTAGTTGCTTTTAAAATACTTCTTACACTATTAGGCATATCTGCACCTTGTTCAATTTCTCTTTTTAAATTTTCTATTTTATGTTTAATGGAAATAATATCTTGATCATGTTTAGAATAATCATTTGTTAACATGATTTTTCTTTGTTTTTCTGTTTGTACTTTTTTATCTAATTCTACTTGTTCATCTTCTTTTTGTTTAGATGATATAACTATTTGATTTATATCTTCTTCTATTAAAGAAATATTTCCTTCTAATTTAGATTTCTTTTCTAGAAGTGTTCTTATTTCTTCTTTTAATTCATTTTCTTCTTTTGTAGTTTTACTACGTTCTTTTAATAGATTTTTCTCTCCATTAATTTTTTCTACTTCTTGAGTAATTAGTAATAATTCTCTATTTAGATTAGTTCTTTCTAATTCTAATTTTTCTAGGCGAGTATTATCTTCTAAGAATGCTACATCATTTTTAGATGTTTCGTTAGAGATTGTTACTATTTCTTTATCTATTTTTTCTTTCTTTTCTTTTTCTTGTTCTAAAATAGAATTAAAGTTTTCTATATCATACGCTAGTAAAGCTACTTCGTATTTATCTAAGCCTTTTTTATTTTCTAAATATTCTTTAGCTTTTTCACTTTGATTTTTTAGTGGTTCTACTTGTACTTCAAGTTCTGAAATAATATCATTTACTCTATCAATATTATTATGAGTTCTATCCAATTTGCGAAGTGCTTCTTCTTTTCTTTTTTTATACTTTAAGATTCCTGCCGCTTCTTCAATAATTACTCTTCTATCGGCAGCAGAGTTTGATAGAATTCTATCTACTTCACCTTGTGAAATAATATTGAATGATTCTTTACCCATACCTGAATCCATTAATAGATTAGATATATCTTTTAAACGACATTTTTCATTGTTTAAATAATATTCATTTTCTCCACTACGATATACTCTTCTTTTGATTGATATTTCAGTATATGGTACTGTTAGGAAATGATCAGAATTATCAAATATTAATTCAACACTTGCTACGTTTAAGGGATTTCTACTTTTACTACCTGAGAAGATTACTTCTGACATTGAACCTTCACCACGTAGAGATTTAACTGATTGTTCTCCTAATACCCAACGTACAGCATCAACTACATTACTTTTACCTGAACCATTAGGTCCAACAATACATGTAGTTTTATCATCTAATTTTATATCAATTTTGTCTGCAAAGGATTTGAATCCTGTTGCGATTATTTCCTTTAAGTACATATCTTTCACCCTACTTGTAATTATACTATAAAAGAGGTTTTAATACAAATAATTTCTTTATTTTTCAAGGTTTTCACTTAATAAGTCACTTAATGTTAGAAAATTATATCCTTTAGATTTTATATATAAAATACTTGTAGATAGACTTTCATATATTTGGTTGTTTATTGGTACTAAAATTATTGATGAATTAGATAAGTTGTTTTTAAGTTCTTTATAGGGATCTTTTTTTATTATAATTGTTGGACTTATGGTATGAAGTTTTAACTTTTTACAAAGATTAATTATATTATTATTATCTTCTAAACAATATTTAGGAGATTTATTTGTTTTATATGATAAGTATGATAAGGCTGACGAGAATGTTATTTCATCAATCGTATTGTTATAACTTAGTAATTCTATTTGATGATTAGATAAATTATTTATATTATTATTTTCTATATATAATCCATCTATAAAGAAAGTTACTTGAATATTGTGATAATTTAGAATACTTAGTAATTTATTTATATTAGTATCTTTTTCTACTTTGAATATTAATGATATATTTTTATTTTCTTTGTTACCTGAAGTGATTAATTTATCATAGTTATCATCTATAGAAATAGTTGGTTTTATTTCTTTTAGAACTGTTAATGCTTCATTGTAAGTACCATATTGTTTCATCTTGGTATATGTTTTTTCTAAGTCTACTTCTTTACCTTGTTTTCCTGGTATTATTGTATTTTCTTTTACTATTGCATTTACTGATTTTATTTCAAACTTATTTTTATTTTTTATTATTTCTTTCATTAGAGGATCTTGATTTCTGATAATACTTATAGATTTATTTGTATAAAAAAATGAAAATAAAAGTAGAATTATTATTAATAATTTTTTCATGTTATCACCTAGAAAAGTATATGTTTTGGACAATAAAAAAAGTATCCTTTTGGATACTTTTTATTATTCAGTTACTTCAACTGGTTCTTCAGTTTTTTCTTCTTTTTTCTTTGGTTTTGGAAGTGCTTCTTTTCTTGAGAAGTTTTGTCTTCCTTTTTTATCTGGACCTTGTGCTTTAACGATGATTTCATCACCTAATTGAACTACATCTTCTACTTTTTCTACTCTATCATGTGATAATTGAGAGATGTGTACTAGTCCTTCGCATCCTGGCCATAATTGTACGAAACATCCGAATTCTTCAATTTTTACAACTTTTGCATCATAGATTTTTCCTACTTCTACTTCTCTTACTACTTCTTCAATCATTTGTCTTGTTCTATCAATGATTTCTTGATCAGTATGGTAAATGATAACTCTTCCGTCATCTTCTAAATCTACTTTAACAGCATTTACATTTGTAACTTCTGTAACATTAGATGCTTCACAAATAATTTTTGTAATCATTTCTCCACCACGTCCGATTACTTCTTTAATCTTATTAGGATTAATCATGAATGTAACCATCTTTGGTGCATATTTAGAAACTTCTTTACGAGGTTCTGCGATTTGATTTTTAATTGTATCTAAGATTTCTAAACGAGCTTTTTTAGCTTGTGCTAAAGCTTCTCTTAATATATCTTCAGTAATTCCTGAAATTTTGATATCCATTTGTAGTGCAGTAATTCCGTCTTTTGTTCCTGCTACTTTGAAGTCCATATCTCCTAAGTGGTCTTCCATACCTTGGATATCAGTTAAAATAATATAATCATCTCCGTGTGTAATTAATCCCATAGCGATTCCTGCAACTGGAGCTTTAATTGGAACTCCTGCAGCCATTAATGACATACATCCAGCACAGATTGATGCTTGTGATGATGAACCATTTGATTCTAAGATTTCAGATACTACACGTATTGTGTATGGGAATTCATCTTCAGATGGAATAACTTGAGCTAAAGCTTTTTCTCCTAAAGCTCCATGTCCGATTTCACGACGACCTGGTGCTCCATATCTTCCTGTTTCTCCTACTGAGAATTGTGGGAAGTTATAATGTAACATAAATCTCTTTTGGTCTTCCATTCCTAAACCATCAATAATTTGATGTTCATTTAAAGCTCCTAGAGTTGTTACTGATAAAGCTTGAGTTTCTCCACGAGTGAATAATGCTGAACCATGAGTTCTTGGAAGTAAATCAATATCTGTTGATAATGGTCTAATTTCATCCATTTGTCTTCCGTCTGCTCTTTGTTTTTCTTTAACAACGATACTTCTGAATAAATCATATTCAACATCTGAAACTACCATGTTAACTTTAACTAGTAATTCTTTTAATTCATCTTCTTTTAATTTATCTTCATTTTCTGATTTGTATAATTCAATCATTTCTTCTTTTACAGCATCGATTGCAGCATATTTTTCAAGTTTATCTTTAATACGTAATGCTTCATCCATCTTATCTGTTGCTAATTCTTTAACTCTATCAATGATTTCTTGTTCTGGAACTAGTGTTTCATATTCCATTTTTTCTTCACCGATTTCAGCGATGATTTCTTCTTGGAATGCGATTAATTCTTTAATAGCTTCATGTCCAAACATTAATGCTTCTAACATAACATCTTCTGTTACTTGTTTTGCACTTGATTCAACCATGTTAATTGCATCTTTTGTTCCTGCTACTGTTAATTCTAATTCAGAAACTTCTAATTGTTCTGGAGTTGGGTTAATTACTAATTCTCCATTAACTCTACCAACTTTAACTCCAGCGATTGGTCCATTGAATGGAATTTTTGAAATTGATACTGCTAGAGATGATGCAAACATTGCTGTTAATTCAGGAGAGCATTCTTGATCTACTGATAATACAGTTGAAATGATTTGTACTTCATTTTTAAATCCTTCTGGGAATAATGGACGCATTGGACGGTCAATCATTCTTGCTGCTAAAGTAGCTGCTTCGCTAGCACGTCCTTCTCTTTTGATAAATCCACCTGGAATTTTTCCTACTGAGTAAAGTTTTTCTTGATAATTTACTGTTAGTGGGAAAAAGTCTGATAGTAAGTTAACATTCTTACTTACTACTGAAGCTGTTAAGATTACTGTATCATTATATCTAACTAATACTGAACCATCAGCTTGTTTTGCTAGTTCTCCATGTTCTACGATTAATTTACGACCATGAAAATCTAATTCAAATACTTTCTTCATAAACTACCTCTTTCTTATAATACAATTATATCGTTATATTCTTTGCTTTGCAAACTGTCTTTTTTTAATAAAAAAAGACACTAAAAATAAGTGTCTACTTTGATTATTTTCTTAATCCTAATTTTTTGATTACTTCACGGTAACTTTGGATATCTTTTTTAGCTAAGTAAGCTAACATATTTTTACGTTGTCCTACTTTCTTTAATAATCCTCTACGTGAATGATAATCATGAGTGTGTTCTTTTAAGTGATCAGTTAAATCATTGATTTCTTTAGTAAGAATAGCGATTTGTACTTCTGCACTTCCTGTATCTTTTTCACTCTTAGCAAATTCTTTTACGATTATTGCTTTTTCTTCTTTTGTTAATGCCATATTAACACTTCCTTTCATTATATGTCCACCAAAACTAAGTAAAAAGTCGGAATATCTTTAAACCTGGTATTGGCAAGTAATTGTATTATACTATGGATTTGTTGTTTTGACAAGTTTTTCTTTTATTTTTCATATATTTATAGTATATTTAAGATGGTGATTATATGAAGAATATAGAGAAAAATCTAATTAGTTGGGGAAAAGTATTATTAATATTTTTATTATTTAATTATAGTTGGTTATTTCAATTAATACCAGTATTTTTATTTAATATAAGCTTAGATAATATAAGCGGTTCTACTAATGTTTTACTTAGTGCTTTTAGTAGTTGTATGATGGCATTTATATTATTCTTTATATATAGAAAAAGTATTAGAGAGGAAGCAAAACATTTCTTTAAGAACTTTTGGGATTGTTTTGATATAGGAATTGTTAGTTGGACTGTTGGTTTAGTTATAATGGTTGCTTCAAATATCTTAATAAGCACTTTATTTGATGCTGGTGTTGCTGGGAACGAACAAAGTGTTCAAAGTATGATAGCTTCACTTCCTTGGATAATGGTTATTAATGCAGGTTTCCTTGCTCCTATAGTTGAAGAGATTGTATTTAGAAAAAGTTTTGCTCATTTAATAAAAAATAAAATTATTTATGTAATTATTTCAGGATTTATATTTGGTCTTGCTCATGTATCAGGAAATATTAATTCTTGGGTAGATTATTTATTTATAATACCTTATGGTGCATTAGGAAGTTGCTTTGCATTTAGTTATGTTAAAACTAAAAGTATTCTAACACCTATTATGTTTCATATGATTCATAATACAGTATTAGTACTTATATCAATTTTATAGAAGCTTAGGCTTCTTTTTTTATACATAAAAAAAGATGTATTTCTACATCTTATAAAGCAAATTTTATTAAATTTTGAAATTTCAATTAGGGAATTTTTTCTACAAAGTCTCCCTTGTACCGTTCTCCCACGACCAGGAAAAACTTTTTTAGATACCTCTTGTACTTCTAATTCAATTTAATTTCTAGAAATTAAATTTTGAGATGATTATAACTGGGCGAACACCGAAAGCAGCATCATTGTAACACATAGTCCAGACGATATTACCCATATGATTTACAAGTTTTACAGATTCAGAAGTGCCACCAAGAGTCTCCCCAGACCAGTATGATGTTCTATAAACCCATGATGGAGCTGATTTACAACTTGTATCACTACATCCTAATGCATTTAATTCTTCCATCTTTATTAAACGGACATCCTCTATTTCTACTCCTTGATTTTCTAAATATGCTTTATAGTTTTCTACATAATTATAAATAATCGAATTACTATCATATACATATGTGTTTTCAGTTACACTTCCCCAATATCCAGATGATGAAAACGCTACTGTTGGTGCACTACTACTTTGTTTTGGTGTAGTATCAGTTGTAATATTCATTTTGGCAAGCATTGTCACACTATTTTCATCACTAGACATAACATAAAAACATTCTTTTCCAATACATACTTCATCACTTGTTTTAGTTCCATCACCACTAACAACTTTTATTAATTTACCATTATTTTCAATAGAAACATTTTCACTATTACCATCACTTTGTACATAATTAACTGTAAATGATAAATTTAGTGTTTCTGATGTAGTTGGTAAATCTAATGCACTAATATCTTTTCTAAATTCTACTCTTACTTTTAATCTTACAAATGAATTTTTTGATACTAATTGTTTAGTACTAATTGATTCTCCATTTTGATACTCAATAATATAATTTAAATATTTTGCTTGAGTTTCTGTTAATGTAGGTGTTTTTGTAACATTATCAATCATCGCATCAATACTACCATCATTCACTACATCAATTGTAAACTCATAAAAGTCTCCTGGAGTATTTAATGTTGTTGAAAATGATGCAGTTGTTGGAGTTGTAATAGATGGAGTTGTTCCACTTACACTGCCACTTGTAACTTTTACATTATCTAAATGTATATCCCAGGTAGATGCTACTACTTCTGCATTACCTTGAATATTTAAAGTAACGCTTAAAGCTGCATATACTATTGTTAATGAAAATATAGAAAATAATACTATACTTAAAATCATATATAATATTTTTCTATCTCTACTAAAAAAAGTTTTTAATTTACCTTTCATACTTTATACTCCTTATATTTTAATTTTATCATATATAGTTGTAATGTAAATATTATTGATTTTTTTTAAATTAATTTTACAAAAAAAGCGTTATGATTGGAATAACACTTTTTCTGATTTGAATTTTGTTAGTAAGAATTTTAATACTATTAATGTATAAATTATAGTAGAAATTATTGTATAAAAGAAATTCATATAATTTATATTATTACTATATAAGTCCATTAGAATTGTTGTATGACTTAGTATTGGGATAAAGTAAAAGTATGTTGTTGTATTTACATTTAATACTTGGATAAACATTGGAATCATTGATATTAATTCTAATGTTTGACCTGCTGCTTGGGCTTCTTTATATGATTTAGATGACGATGTTACTGCAATAGCAAGTCCGGCTATTAAACATGATGCTACTAAACATATTAAGATACCTAATGCAATTGTTGGGAAATTCATTGTAAATTCTTTATAAATTTCAAATTTTAATGAGGCAACTTTGATACTTACTAAAGTAATTATAAATCCCATAATTGATGAACATAATCCAATTATTACTGTTGCAAGATATTTTCCTATAATTAATTCATTTGTTGTTATTGGTAGTGTTAGAATTGTTTCTAATGTACCATGTTCTTTTTCTGTAGCGATTGCTGAAGTTGCCATATTAATTGTTGCTAGAGAAATAGAAATTATGATATATGAGAAAGCTATTCCAATTACCATTGTTAACATTAATGCAGTTGCAGATGTATCTTCTCCATTAACATTTTTAAATTCTATTTGTAAGTTATCATATACTACTTCTGGATCTATATTATTTTCATATAAATATAAATCTCCTAAATATTTATTATATGATGATAAATAACTTTCAATTAGGGTTCCTACTGTTGTTGCAGTCATATCAGAATCATCTATATAAATAGTATATGTATCATTTTCTTTTAAAATATAGGCTTCCAAATTACCATTATCATATGCTTCTTTTACTGCAGCGTCTCTTTTATATATTTTTGGTTCTAGTTGCATTTCTTCTAAATAGATTTTTTCTACTTCTGTAGGTTCATAATTAATACCAATTTTATATTTAGTTGATTCTGTCCCTACTACTTCAGTATCCATAAATCCATATAGGAATATTAATACTCCTATCATTAATGGAAATGCTAGAATCATAATAATTGTTTTTTTATCTCGAAATACTGAACGTAATTCTTTTTTTATTGTTATTAAAAGATTATTTTTATTCATGTTTTCCTCCTATCAATTCAAAGAAGGCATCTCTTAAGTTTGTTGTATGTGTATTTTTCTTTATTTCTTTTGGTGAACCTATAGCGATTACTTTTCCTTTATTAATCATTACTATTTTGTCACAAATATTTTCTGCTTCTTCCATATAATGTGTTGAATATAAAATACATTTTTTATTTTCTTTTTCTTCTTTTACAAAGTCTAATATTACTTTACTAGAAATTACATCTAATCCACTTGTAGGTTCATCTAATATATAATATTTTGGATTATTAATTAGACATCTTGCGATTGATGTTCTTTGATATTGACCAGTTGATAGAGTTTCTATTCTTTGATGTGCGAATGATTTCATATCAAACTTAGATATTATATTTTTAATTATCTTTTCTAATTCTTGTCCTTTTAATCCATAATATTCTCCACACATTTTTAATAATTCATATGGAGAGATGTCTTTATATAACTTTGTATTTCCAGTTAAGAAAGCAATATCTTTTTTTATGGAAATTGATTCTTTTTTATGAGATCTTTCATCAATTAAAATATCTCCTTTAGTTGGTGTCATTATACCAGCAATCATTCTAAGTAATGTGGTCTTCCCTGCCCCGTTTGGTCCTAATATACCGACTACTTCACCAGGAGATGCAGTAAATGAAATATTTGAATCAGCATAGAAATCTATTGTTTCTTTTTTTGATATTTGTTTTTTAAATTTTTTATATACATTTTTAACTTCTATCATATTTATTCTCCTCTAGTATAGTTTAACATAAAAAAAAAGAAGATTCTACTTCTTACTGTATAATCCTCTTTTAATACTTTTATCAAATAAAGTAATAACTATTATTTCTACTAATTGAATTACTAGTGTTATAAAATATCCACCCCAGAAATCTTTTCCTATTACTAAATTAGCTTGCATTACTGTATATGCTAGATAGAAAGCAATTAATGCAAATATATAATTTATTAATACTAAGATGTATGGAGATGATGTATTATTTAATAAGAAACAATAGATAAATAAATTAACTAATTGACATACTAAATATCCTACTACTTGTCCTGATACAATACTAAATGAAAAGTTTATTCCTATTGCAAAATACATTATTGCGACAAATGCTATTAGTGATAGTGTTGATATTGCTATTGCTAGTAAACTTCTTTTAAATCCATATTTTTTTGTAATATAATTTGTTATTAATAATATTACTGGTATTAAAAAGATTGCATATGTTACTTTTGTTGTTAAAACGAATGTATAATTTTTTAATGATTCTGTTAATATTACTATTGTTGATAATAACATAATATAAATCCAACTATCATTATACATTTCTTGTAATTCTTCTTTAGTCATTTTCTTTGTCATAATAAACACCTCTTTACTATATTAGTATTATATCAATAATATATAATTTTATCAATTAAAAGAAAAAAAGGTGATTACTCACCTTTTTCTTTAATCTTTTCAATAATTGATTCAATATGATTTCCATATTCAATGGAATTATCATAAATAAATTTTAATTCTGGAGTATGTCTTATTTCTACTCTTTTTGATAATTCACCTCTAATGAATGAAGCTGCTTTATTTAAAGCTTCTAGAGTAGATTCTTTTTTATTATCATCTAGGACAGTGAAATAAACTTTAGCGAATGATAAATCATTTGTAGTTTCTACTCCTGTAATTGTTACAAATTTAATATCTTCATCTTTTATTTCAGTCATTAAAATCATACTTATTTCTTCTTGGAATGCATGATTTAATCTTTCTATTTTTACATTGTTTGCCATAGAATGTACCTCCTATTTTTTTAAAATTAATTGGTCAGTAACTTTTTTAGTTGGAAATTTTCTATTATAGGCTAAATCCATAAATTCTTCTGTTTCAGTCATATGATCTTCTACATCATAGAATCTTACTAATCTCTTAGTATCTCCTTGATGCTTGAATACTGCTATTGCAGTTGAATCTTCTGAAATATCAATAGAATATATTTCTTCACCCATTTTTGCTACGTATAGAGTTACTTCTTTAATTGAAGAGTGTTCTACATAACGAACTACAGCGTGTACTGTATTATCATCTTTTTGACGGTATTCAATTAAAGCATTATCTGATACAAAGAAGTCGGAGATTACTCTTTCTTCTTTGTCAGCTTTTATTGTTTTTCTCATTATCTTTTAATTTCAACTAATTCATAGATTTCAATGATATCATTTTCTTTATAATCTTGACAGTTTTCTAAAGTGATACCACAATCCATGTCTTTTTTAACTTCTTTTACTTGATCTTTTTCATGTTGTAATGTTTTTACTGAACCATTATATACAACTACGTCATCACGAAGGATACGAGCTTTTTGATTATTTTTAACGATACCACTTGTTACGTGACATCCTGCGATTAATCCAACTTTAGAGAATTTAAAGATTTGTCTGATTTCTAATGTACCAGTTACTTTTTCTTCATAAATTGGTTCTAACATACCTTTCATTGCTGCTTCCATTTCTTCTACAGCTTTATAGATAATGTCGTATGTTTTAATTGAGATTCCATATTCTTTTGCAGTGTCAACAGTTTTTCCTGATGCACGTACATTGAATCCAATTACGATTGCATTTGAAGCACTTGCTAGAACGATATCACTTTCTGTAATTCCTCCTACTGCTCCACGTACTACTTTTACTCTTACACCTTCAACATCAATTTTTTCTAAAGCATTTTTAACTGCTTCTAAACTTCCGTTTACATCAGCTTTTAAAACTACATTAACTTCTTTAACACCTGTTTGAATTTGTCCAAATAAGTCTTCTAATGTCATACCACTGAAGTTAGAATCTTTTTCTTTTGAACGAAGAGTTCTTTCTTCTGCGATTTGTTTAGCTTGTTTTTCTGATTCAAATGCCATGAATTTATCTCCAGCAGATGGCACTTCTGAAATACCAGTTACCTCTACTGGTGTTGATGGAGATGCTTCAACAATATTTTGTCCTTTATCATTTTTTAATGTTCTTACTTTACCGAAGTAATTACCAATAACGATAGGATCTCCTAAACGTAATGTTCCGTTTTGGATTAATAATGTTGCAGTTGAACCTACTTTACTATCTTTTTTAGATTCAATTACAGCACCTGTTGCATAACGATTTGGATTTGCTTTATATCCTTCCATTTCAGCAACTAATAAGATATTTTCTAATAATTCATTAATTCCAGTTCCAGCTTTAGCAGAAATTTTATTAACAATTGTATCTCCACCCCATTCTTCTGGAGTTAGACCATTTTCTACTAATCCTGTCATAATTCTTTCAATATTTGCTTCTGGCTTATCAATTTTGTTGATGGCAACTAAAATTGGTACTCCTGCAGCTTTTGCATGGTCAATTGCCTCTTTAGTTTGTGGCATTACACCATCATCTGCAGCAACAATAATAATTACGATATCTGTAATTGATGCTCCACGTGCACGCATTTCAGTGAATGCAGCATGTCCTGGTGTATCAATAAATGTAATTAATTTATTATTACATTTTACTGAGTAAGCTCCGATAGCTTGAGTGATTCCTCCAGCTTCTCCACTTGCTACGTTAGATTTTCTAATTGCGTCTAATAATGTAGTTTTTCCATGGTCAACGTGTCCCATAATTGTAACTACTGGTGGACGTTCAATTAAATCTTCTTCTCTATCTTCAATTTCAAATGATTCGAAATTAGATATGTCAGCTGTTTCTTCTTTCTTTAATGTCTTATCATATTCAGATACGATAATTTCTGCAGTATCATAATCAACTGATTGATTTACAGCAGCCATTACTCCAAGTCCCATTAATTTCTTAACTAAATCGATTGGAGCGATTTCTAATGATGTTGCAAGTTCTGTAACAGTCATTCCTTCTTTATATAAAATTACATTTTCGTCTTGTACTTGTTCGTTACTTTGTAATTTTTCACGATTCTTGTACATCTTTTTACGTTCTTTTAAGAAGTCTTTTTTATTATTGTTATTATTAGCATTTTCTACTTTAGTTGATTTCTTTGGTTTTACTTTTTCAAATGTTTGAGTATTTTCTAAATCAAATTTAGTATGTTTTGCTAATTCTTCAGCTTTATCAATTACTTCTTCTTCATCTTCGTAATCTTCATCCATTGATAAGTCACCTTCTACATAGTCTTCACTATCTTGAATTTGATTATCTAATAGAATAATTTCTTCATCTGTTAAAGTTGTTGTTGCGTCTTGATATGGAATATCTAATTGATCACATAATCTCATTATTTCTTCTATAGATTTTCCTACGTCTAATGCATAATCTTCTAAATTCATCATTAGGACTCACCTCACTTTTCTATAATTTGTCTTATTTCCTCATAAACACTATCTTCAATAGTGCATTCTAAGCGTTTTTCTAATAATTTAGATTTTATTGCTTTTTCTAATACAGAAACATCTTTTTTAATATATGCTCCTCTACCATTTAACTTTCCTGTTTCGTCAGCTTTTACTTCTCCTTCTGGAGTTCTAACGATACGTAAAAGTTCTTGTTTTGGTAATTGTTCTTTTGTAATAACACATGATCTTAAAGGTACTTTTTTTACTTTCATGTTACCTCCTATTATCTAAAATTGATTCCTGCTTCTCTTGCTTGTTCAGTTGTTTTAATATCAATTTTGTAATGTGTTAATTTAGAAGCTAGACGAGCATTTTGTCCTTTTTTACCAATTGCTAATGAGAAGTTATCTCCATCAGCAATAACCATTGCTTCTTGTTTCTTTGGATCAGTAATTGCTACTGTTAATTCTTTTGCTGGTGATAAAGCATTTTCAATAAATACTGCTGGATCAGAATCGTATTTAACTACGTCTAATTTTTCTCCACCTAATTCTTCGATAATTCTAGCAATTCTTGAACCTTTTTCTCCAATACAAGCTCCAATTGGATCTACTTGTGGATTTTCTGAATATACAGCTACTTTACTTCTGTTTCCAGCATCTCTTGCTACTGAATATAACATAACTGTTCCATCATTAATTTCTGGAATTTCTAATTCAAATAATCTTTTTACAAATCCGTAATGTGCTCTACTTAAAAGAATTAACATATTCTTTCCTGAGTTATCAACTTTAGATACATATACTTTAATTTGTGATCCCATAACAATTTTTTCTCCTGGGATAATATCTTTTTTAGGTAGGATTCCGTTTGTTCTTCCTAAATCAATAAAGTAGTTATCTGTATCTTCTAGAGCTACTGTTCCGATTAATAGTTCATCTTGTTTGTCTCCAAACTCTTCCATGATACTATTTCTTTCAGCTTCTCTAATTTTTTGTACTACTACTTGTTTAGCTGTTGCTGCTGCAACACGTCCAAAATCTTTTGGAGTTACTTCTGTATCGATTGTATCTCCTAATTCTAGTGTCTTATCTAATTTTTTAGCTTCACTTAACTTAATTTCTGTTTCAGGGTTGAAATAGTTTGGAGCTTCTTCTTCTGTTTCTTCTCCTTCAACTTCTTCCTCTTCTTCATCTTCATCAGTATAGTGTTCAAATAAGTAATCTTCATATTCTTCTTTTGTCATCTTATCATCTTCTACTACTGTTAAGAATGAATATACTTTAATTTCTCCTGTTGCACGATCAAATAATACTTTTACGTTTGTTTTTGAATTAAAGTTTTTCTTGTATGCAGAAGTTAATGCTAATTCCATAGCACTGTATACTACTTCTGGGTCAATATCTTTTTCTTTTACGATGTTATCTAAAGCTTTTTTGAATTCTTTACTATTCATTTTCATCTACTCCTTTTTCTTTTGAATAGATATCTAATTCATCGATATCTTCTGGTAGGTTGTTGTTTGTATCCATTATTTTGTTAATTATTCTTGATGCTTCAGTTACTTTATTTAAATCAATAACTTCTTCACTATCAAGGACGATATTATATACTTTTTTCCCTTCTTCTTCTGATATGAAGGCATCGTCTACAAATACATTTAAGTCTTTTATTGAATCATTTAAAAGTTCTTGTACTTGTTTTTTCATAATTCACCTCCTAAACAATAAGGAGCGGGACATCGCTTCCCACTCCTTTCTAGTCATATTATATCATACTTTTTATATTTTACAAGGAAAATATACTTAAAAGAATAAATAAAAGTAGTAAACAACAAAGATTAGTAACATTATTACTCCTTCTTGTTTAGATACTGTTTTTTCACTTCTTGCAAATAAGAATAAATCTAATGATGTTAAGAATACTACTAAGATATCTACTACTGAGAAATTTGTTAATGAAATATCTCCATAGATTGCTACTGGTAATCCTAAAACAATACATACATTAAATATATTTGTACCAATGATATTTCCAATAGTCATTTCAAATTCACCTTTTCTTGCAGATGTTACTGTCATAAATAACTCTGGAAGAGATGTTCCTATAACTATAGCTGTCATTGTAATAATCTTTTCACTAATACCTAGTCTGTGTGCAATGATTGTTGCATTTTCAACAATTAAGTCACTACTTAAAACGATAAGTACGATTGATAAAGCTAGAATAATACTAGATATTATTATACTGTTATATTTTGGTTCTTGTGGCTTATCTTTTGTCTTATCATGACTTTTAAATAATTGTACTAAGTATGCTACAAACATTAAGAATAATAAAATTAAAATAATACCATCTGCACGAGAGAAAATATTATCATGATTGGAATTAAATAAACTATCTAGCATCAATACTGAGAATGATGTTGTTACTAAGAGTAATATAGGCATTTCTTTTTTGATAGTTGCATCTTTTATTTTGATATTATTTGTTAAGGCTGCTAAACCAATAATTAAGAAAACGTTTACGATACAGCTACCTACTACATTAGCAAATGCCATTGTTCCGTTTTTGGCCATTACACTATTAAATGAAATGGCTAGTTCTGGAGCACATGTACCAAAAGCTACAATTGTTAAAGCTATTAACATTTTTGGTACTTTAAATTTGATAGCTAATGATGATGCAGCGTCGACTAATACGTCACTTGCTTTGATGATCATTATGAAGCCAACTATTAACAATATTAATTCTAGCATCGTCACACGTCCTTTTACTCTATTCTTACTTAATTATACAATATATTTTTTTGAAGTGGTATATCTAATATTATTGTTTACAGTTTATTTGTAAATTTACAAAAAAAAGAAACTTTTTTCAAGTTTCTTTACATTTTTTATTGTCTTTTTGAGTATGCTAAATCAGCTTCTCTAGCTTCTTTAATTTGACTTGGTGTAGCGAAATTTGGAACTCTTACTGTATCAGTAATTACATAATAATTACCTTGAGATTGAATTACATTATCTTCATTTAATCTAATGATTGTCGCTACATCTGTATGATACTCTTGTGCAATTTCTCTTAAAGTTTTTCCTGTTGGAACATGTACTTCAGTTGTTGCATATTTATAATCTTCACTTGTAAATTCGTATGGAATAACTAATGTTTCACCAATTTTAATTAATGAACCTGTTATATAGTTTTCACGTTGAATTGTTTCAATTGAACATCCTGCTTGTTCTGCTAAACCTGATAATGTATCACCAGCAACTACTTTATGATATCTTTTAGCTACATATTCTGTAACTTTTTCTTCTTCTTGGAATACACCTTCTAATGGATCTGTTATTGTTGTATCTCCAATAATAACTTGATCTTTATTTTGATCATTAGATAATGTACTGTCAGAAATTGTGATTGATGGTGTTTCAGGGATAACTACATCTTTATCATTAGCAATACCAAATGATGAGAATAAGATTACCGCAGCAGCTCCCATAGCAGCAACACGTCTATTTCTAATTACGAATTTTGGAAATGAATCTTTAGCAATATATCCTAATTTAGATAACTCTCTTAATGTACTTACACAGATATGTAATGTACCTTTAGAGATAGCACATAAAATTTCTTCAGCAATGTTTCTATTTTTACTAAACTTTCTATTAACGAAGTTATTAACATTGGCATGTGCACGTCTTGCAGATGTTTTACGTCTTTTTTCATCTTCTCTAACTTCTCTAGCAGCTTGTTTGATATCTTCAAAGAATCCTTTTTTAGCATGTTTTGAAGTATATCCTTTAGCTCTTCTAGTTTGTTCAGTTCTAGTAGATTGTCTTGTACTTTGTTCTTGTCTTGCTCTTTGTTGTGATTGTTGTTCATATTGTTCATAACTTGTATATGTTTGATTTGTTTCATAATCATAGAAATGTCTTTCATAACCTTGTCTTTGTGTAGAACCTTGTGTATATTGTGCTCCAGCTTGTTCATAGTAAGGTCTTCTACGTCTTTGACGATCTTGTTCTTGTTTCATTTTATGAGCATCCCATTCTAAATCATATTCATATTTCTTTTGTGGATTTAATAATACGTCTGCGGCATTATTAATTTTTGCTAAAATATTTCCATTTATATCTTTAAGAGTCTCATCCAAAGTTAAATCCGGATGGTATTTTTTGGACAATACTCTTTTCGCTTGTTTGATTTCCTCAATTGTAGCATTTCTGGAAACTCCGAGCGTTTCATAGTAGTCCTCAAATCTTTCTGTATTCATTTTCTACTCCCCCTCTTATTGGACCTATATTATAACACATTTGTTTGAAAAATGCAAGTTTTTCCTATCTAAATGAAGTTCTTCCAAACTTTTAAGTAGTCTTCTTCTACCTCATATATTCCCAATAATTGATTATTTTTTGACTTAAATATTACTTTGTCATCTATAGAAAAAGTATTATTTAGTCGATGACCACATCTTATTTTATTTTCTAAATAAGAATCTACTTCTATTACTTTTATATCTAAGACATCTTCTATATTATGAAGATTTATTTCTTTATTATTTAAATCATCTAAAGTATTTGTTTCTTCAATGGAAACAATCCCTTGTTTAGTACGTTTTAATTCAGTCATAGTAGCATATGTATTTAAACTATTACCAATATCATTAATTAAACTACGAATATAACATCCTTTTGATACAAGTGTTTTAAAAATAAAAGCATCTTCTTTTTCTTCTAAAAGTTCTATTTCTTTAATAGTTACTTCTTTTTTTGGTAACTCTACTTCTTGATTATTTCTGGCGTATTCATATAGTTTTTTTCCATTTACTTTTACCGCTGAATAGATTGGTACTTCTTGTAGGTATGTTTTTTTGAAAGAGTTTAATGTTTCTTTTAATTTAATATTCTTTGGTACTTCTTTAGTATCAAGTACTTCACCTGTTATATCTAGAGTATCTGTTTTTATTCCTAATTTTACTTCAGCAATATATTCTTTGTAAGTAGATGTTAATAATTCTACTACTTTTGTAGCTTGACCTACTGCTACTATTAATACTCCTGTTGCAAGAGGGTCTAATGTACCTGTATGACCTACTCTTTTTATTCCAAATAATTTAGATATTTTATTTACAACATCAAAAGATGTCATATTTTTTTCTTTATTAATAAATAGTACTGTACCAAATGATGAATGATATTCTTCTAGAGTTAAATTTCTTTCATATATTATCTTTGATACAAAATCACCTACGTATCTAATATGCCATGGTTCATATGGATATTTTGTTATATCTTCTTTATTTTCTGGATAGCGTAGAATAAATCCAAATAAGTGAAGATGCTTATGTATTTCTTTAAATATATGGTCGTATTTATAATCATCTTTTTCTTCTAATATCCATTTTCCATCTACTTGTAGAGTTATATCTATAGCAAGTGATGTATGATGTTCACTGGTAGTTGGAGGAGCTACTATTTTATTAGCATAATCTTCTCCGTATTTTTCTTTATACTCTTCTAGTAACTCTTGTTGACGTTCAACAGTACGATAACCAGATGCTAGTCCAATAATTATATTTTTCTCTTTTAGATATTCTTCTAATTTTTTATATTGTTGATAGGTTTCTTTATCTAAGTAGATTGATTCATTTATAACATCTTTTACTTCGATTAGATCTAGTCTATCTATATATTTTTGTTTGATCGGATTATCTTTATTTATTAGTATTGTTTTATTCATACTATCACCTTCTTTTTTTCCTTTTTAATTATATAATTTATTAGACAAAAATAAAAGAGTTCTTTCGAACTCTTAATTATTTTTTATAAATTGTAATTACTGGACGGATTCCTACTTCGAAGCGGTCATCGCCTTGTACGAATACTGCTTCAATAGATAGATTTTTATCTTTATTTACGACTGCAAGTGCTCCTTGATAATATGCTGTTGTCATTGATGGAGATGATGTCATTGTCCAATATCCTTTGTTTGCATCTAATCCTTCAATTAACCAACTTGGCATACCTTTATCAATATTAAATTCTTCTACTTCTTCTATTGTAATTAATCTTGCTCTTACTTTAGCTAGAATTGTACCTTTTGTTGCAATCACTTGACCTTCTTCAAGATCTTTTTCTTGTGGAAGATTAAATAAGAATGTTATATCTCCCTTATCAATAGTGATACCTTTATATCCTCTAGTATCATATTCATCTGCAGGACATTTAAATCCTGGTTCTATTTTATCTGACTTACAATATGCTTCTAAGTCTTTTTTACCTTTATCTTCGTATGAATATTTTTCAATATATGAGATATTATCCCAAGTTGCAACTGCTTCATTTAATCTTTGAAGAGATGCTTGGGGACCTTTCATATTGATTGTTTCTCCGTGCCAATCAGTTTTTTCTTTAATGTTTTGTTGTAACATTAATGTCATTGTATCTTTATCATTAGCAATCATGCTGAAGGTGTAGGTTTTACCCTTAGCAACTTCAACGTTTACTTCTACACCTTCATACATTTCGTTAAATGAACATACATTTCCTTTTTTAGTACATTCATATTCTTTTACTTCTTTTGCTTCTTTTAAACCAGCTTTTGATTTAGATGGTTCTTTTCCTGATAGGAGACTTACTGGAATAGCTACTGCTAAAATAATTGCTAATACAATAATAAATGCTATTAAATATTTTTTAAAATTGTTTGTTTTTTTAGTTTCATTATTTTCCATTTATTTTCCTCCTAACAAGTTACACACCAAGCATCTGTACAATATTTTCCAGTTTCTTTTCTTTCTGTTTTCCAAGAAATTTTATTATGTTCAACTCCATTATAGATATAAACCCCTTCAAACTTAATGCTAAATGAACATGAACTTCCAACTGCACCGAATGAGGCACTAAATTTATAATTATTTGATTTTGACTTTGAACATGCTGTTGATAATGATTGCATTGCACATGCTGGGTCATTAGTTACACTATAATATGCTGTTGAACCAGAACATGAATTTAAGTTTGCATTACATTTTGATTTTGCTACTTGTACACAGTCACCTGGTTTTGAGCTTGAAAGAGAACTTTCTGCTACTGTTCCAGATGCTGATGAACCATTCTTTTGTGAATATGTACATGTTCCTCCTGTACATGATGTTATGTAATATGAATCACATCCAACATATTTTGTTGCATTAACATCTACTGTACAACTTCCAAGTGAACAATAACCTCCACCTGTTGTTGTATCTTGGTTTGGACATCTTTGTCCATTATGTTTTGAATATGCTAATCTGTTATAAGATCCATCTCCACATGATGCTGAACAAGTTCCTCCGGGTACGTAATCTACTGAATCACAACAATTGAATGTATTACATGCTGATCCACCTGATGTCTCATCTGAATTTGGACATCTTTGATTATTGTAACTTGAGTAAGCAACTTTATTTCTTGTTCCTCCACCACAAGTTGCAGTACAGTCTCCACCATCTTCATGATATATTTTTGAACAACAATCCATTTCGTTACATGGTTGTGATAATCCTGTAGTAATTAAAGCACATGAGTTTGTTCTTGTTTGAGTTCCTCCTCCACATTTAACACTACATTCTCCCCAAGCACTATATTGATTTGGTCCATCTGAAGTACTTCCTATGAAGTGAACTTCTGATTTATTACCAGCTTTATCTTCAGCAATAGCGTATCCATAATATGTAGTTCCACATGCTCTTTTGTATGCTCTTGATGTTGTAAAGTTAGCATCATTATACGCTGGTTTTGTTGAACTATTTTTAATCACTTGATATTTATATTCTTTTACACCTGATGTTGCATCAGTTGAATTTCCAACTTCTCCTAATTCAGCATCTTTTGATGAACCAATTGCAGTGATTGTTCCACCTGTTGGTGCTGTTGGTGCTGTTGTATCTACTTTAACATTTTGAGATACACAGTTTGCTGTATTTCCTGCATAGTCTTCTACAAATCCATACCAAACTTGTCCTTTTGTCTCATATTGAGTTGATGAACTAATTTGATTATATGTTCCAAGTGTTGCAGTTGTTTGAAGTGATCTATTTCTAATACCACTCATAGTATCTACTGGATTTATTGTAATTGTTGAAGGTTCTATGTACCAATTGCTATTTCCTTTTCTACCTGTATCTGAAATAGTACAACTTGGTTTAGTTCTATCAATGAATACGTCTACTTGACATTGTTCTGCATTTCCTGCTTTATCTTTAATAGTGATGTATCCATATTTCATATCTTCTTTGAATGTTTGTGTATATTCTTCACGTTCACATCCAGATCCTTCTTCACCATCGTTACATCCTACTGTAATCTTTCTATTTCCTGTTTTTATCCAGTCATCGTTACCACGAGTTTTATCTTCTGTTTTTACAATACATGTTGGCTTTTGCTTATCAGCATAAGTCATTGTTTTTGTTTCTGTTTTTTGATTTCCATAAATATTAGTTGCTCTAACTACAGTCTTAATTTTACCTGGAGTATATTTACTAATATCAATTTCTTTAGTTACATTTGTATCGAAATTTGCTTCGATATTTCCTGTAGTATAAACTTCTTCATCATACTTATAAATAGTTATTGTATAACTTAGTAATTTATTATTGTCAGTAATTGTCACTTTTGATTTAGTCTTCTTAATATTATTTGCATTAGAAGACATTTCAATACTAATTGATGGTACTAATTCATTGTTTGATTCAATATTCTTGTAATCAGGACAATCTAGATATGCTAGATATGAATATCCATTTTTAGAATATTTAAAAATTTGAACATATGAATTATCCAAATCACAGTTTTTATCATGATAATCTTTTATTGGTTCCATGTAATTGTTTTCAACTAATGTTCTTAGTGTAACTTTTTTCATTTCTCCAACATTCTTAGGTAGATAATCACGATTAGCTTGTGCATATGATTCAGCTGTGATTTTTAAGTTTTTTTCAGCTGCAACATAATGCTCTTGTTTACCTTTTTGAATAATTGAGTTAACTGATACTAGACCAACTACTGACACAATTCCTAGTATTGCTACAACTCCTATTATTTCAACAAGGGTAAATCCTTTTTTGTTTAATTTCTTTCTCATCTTCTCACCCTACTTTATGTAATAATTGTATCATTTTAGTTTTTCAAAATCAATCAAAAAAAAGAGAAGACTTTACTCTTCTACTTTTATAAATCCTTTAGCTGTTGCTTCTGCTTCAGTAATTTGAGAAACTTTCCAATTTTTTGTTTCTGTTAAATCTTCTATACTTTGAATTATGTATTTAAATTTTTCGTTTGCAGATACATGTTCTTGATAAACAATCTTGTTTTCTGTCTTATTATTCAATTCAAATTCAATAAGTAAGAATAATTCTTCTAAATCATTTTTACAATTAATTTGTAAGTCAACTTGTGATATTCCATTATCTGGTGTGAAGTATGCGATTGTTTCATCAATCTTTACTTTTTTATCTTTTGTCGAAATACTTTTTAATTTCAATTCTTTAATTGTTGGTTCTTTGTAAATAACTTCTTCTGGCTTTTCTTTTTGTGGTGCGAATGAGTTATTTACTATTACTAATACAACAGCAGCTAGTAGTATTGCTACTACTGCTGTTATAATTATTACTATTTTTTTCTTCATATTGTTCTCCTTTAATCATCTATTAAGTCCCAACCACTACTTGGTCCATATGGATTTGTTGGACATACTAATGTTGCTCCACTTGTTGGTCTTTGTCCACAAATCTTACAATAAATATAGTATCCTGTTTTATGTCCTACGTGTCCACCTGTACAATCCCAGCTGAATGAGAAGCTTCTTAATCTTTTTCCTCTTGCTTTATACACGTGTGTATGAGCTGGTGCAGAACATGATTGTGATTCAGTAGATGTTTCTGTATATTGTGAATCACCATTACACTTGTAATATGTAATTGTTCTTGATTGACTACAATTTCCTAAACTACATTCACATGTTCCCCAACTTCCTGTTGAAGTTGATTCTGTACAACATGTATGTGTGTTACAGCTATCTGATCCAGATTCTGTTGAACAATATCTTCCATCATAATATGAATATAAATCTCTTGATCTTGTCTTTGTTCCTCCACCACATGTTTTAGAACATGTTGACCAAGCAGTCCAGTTTCCTTCTGTTGTTTTTGAACAACAATCCATTTCGTTACATGATTGTGATAATCCTGTAGTAACTAAAGCACATGAATTTGTTCTTGTTTGAGTTCCACCATTACATTTAGCACTACATTCTCCCCAAGCACTATATTCATTTTTTCCATCTGATGTAGAACCAATCTTATGAACTGCAGAAATGTTTCCTGCATTATCTATTGCTATAGCATATCCATAGTATGAAGTTCCACATGATCTTGTAAATGCTCTTGATGTTGTAAAGTTCTTAGAATTGTTTGCTGGCCATGTTGCATCATTTTGAATTACTTGGTATCTGTATTCTTTTACTCCACTTGTTGCATCATATGAATTTGCTACAGCTCCTAATTCTGCATCTTTTGATGAACCACTTGCAATGATTGTTCCACCAGTTGGTGCTGTTGGTGCTGTTGTATCTACTTTTACAGCATTAGATTCACAGTTAGCAGTATTTCCTGCATAGTCTTGAACAAATCCATACCATACTTGTGAAATAACTTCTGTTTGAGTATCTGTTGATTTACCATTATAAGTTCCTAATGTTGCAGTTTTTTGTAATGAGCGACTCTTTATTCCACTCATAGCATCTGTTCCAGTTAATGTCATAGTAGCGTTTGTTATATACCAATTGTTTGTTCCTTTTGTACCAGAATCATTAATTGAACAACTTGGTTTTGTTTTATCTATAAATACATCTACTCGACATTCTGTTTCATTACCTGCTTTATCTTTAATAGTAATGTAACCATATTTCATATCTGTTTTAAATGTTTTTGTGTATTCTTCACGTTCACATCCGGAACCATCTTCACCATCACTACATCCTACTGTAATCTTTCTATTAGTTGTAATCCAATCGGCGTTGGTTCTTGTTGTATCTTCATTTTTAATTATACATTTTGGTGCTTTCTTATCTTTATATGTTACTGTTTCTACAGCAGTTGCTGTATTACCATAAATATTAGTTGCTTTTACAACTGTTTTAAGTTTACCAGGTGTATGCTTACTAATATCTATTGTTCTATTAATTTCTACATCATAATTTGTTTCAATATTTCCTGTTGTATAGATTTCTTCATCATACTTATAAATTGTTATCGAATAACTTAGTATTTTATTACTATCTTTAATATTAATTTTGGCAGTTGTATTTTTTACATTATCTGTATCTGGTGTCATTTCAATAGAAATAACTGGTTTTAAACTATTATTTTCTTCAATATTCTTATAATCAGGACAATCTAGATATGCTAGATATGAGTAATTTGTTTTAGAATATTTGTAAATTTGTACATATGATTTATCTAAATCACAGTTTTTATCATGATAATCTTTGATTGGTTCCATGTAATTGTCATCAACTAATGTTCTTAATGTTACTTTCTTCATTTCACCTACATTTTTTGGTAGATAATCACGATTTGATTGAGCATATGATTCTGCTGTTACTTTTAAGTTTTTTTCTGCTGTTTTATAGTGTTCATTTTTTCCTTTTTGAATAATAGAGTTTACTGATACTAAACCAATTACTGCTACTATTCCAAGGATAGCAACTACACCAATAATTTCTACTAGTGTAAATCCTTTCTTATTATTCTTCATTATTTTCTCCTTTCATTGATGTTGCTATTTCAAATCCGGCAGCTATTACTTCATCTCTAGTTGCTTGCTTTACTGTCCATGATTTTGCCTTAGTTAAATCTTTATCTGTTTGAATTTGTGTCTTCATTTTTTCATTAGCATTTACATTAGTTAAATATATAGCTCGTAAATGTTTTTCAGTTTCTAAATCAAATTCAATTAATAAATATAATTCATCCATTGCTTCTGTTGAAGTTACTTCTACTTCAAAAGCAGATACTTCATCACGATAATAAACTGTTGTATTTGACAAGGTAATTTTATTATCTTGTGTTTTTATACTTGGAAAATCTTTTGTTGCTGTCTCTGGGTCAACTGAACCAGGTTCTTCTTCTTTGGGAGTTTCTTCCTTTTCTTCAGTATCAGGAGTAGTACTTATTGTTAGATATACTCCTGTACCGATTAGTGCTAATGCTATTACAGCGATTAATATAATTAATATTTTCTTCATCCTTACCTCCTAATCATCTATTAGTGTCCAGCCTTGAGCTGTTCCATATGGATTTGTTGGACATACT
Organism: Bacilli bacterium; assembly: GCA_045649455.1. GTDB lineage: Bacteria > Bacillota_I > Bacilli_A > RF39 > UBA660 > JAEDES01. Next base: position 34,592 of record JAZRPV010000059.1, read on the forward strand.
AATGTTGCTCCGCTTGTAGGTTTTTGGCCACATGATTGACAATAAATATAATATCCTGTTTTATGTGAGTGTCCTCTTGTACATGTCCATGTGAAACTTGTATTTTTCAATGTTGTACCTCTAGCTTTAAAGACATGAGTATGTGATGGATATGTACAACTTACTGATTCTTCTCCAGTTGTAGTTGTAGCTACTCCATTGTTACATGTTACTTTTGAATAAGATCTTGTTTTAGTACAACTTCCTCCACCTTTACATGTACATGCTGAGTAGTCTCCGTATGTTGTTGATTCTGTACAACAACTTTTTAAGAAACAAGTTGAACCTCCACTAGTTTTATCTTCTTTTTCACATCTAGAACCATCGTATGCAGAATATGCTAATTGGTTATAAGTTCCATTTCCACATGCTGCTGAACAAGATGTTCCATCTTTATATGTTACTTTTGAACAACATGTTCTAGTATTACAATTTTGTTGTAAATCTTTAGTTACAAGTGCACAAGAATTTGTTCTTGTTTGAGTTCCTGTTCCACATTCTTTACTACATTTAGTCCATTCACTATATTCATCTTTTCCATCACTGGCTTGTCCAATGAAGTGAACTTCTGAAATATTACCTGCTTTATCTATAGCTATTGCATAAGCATAATATGTAGAACCACAACTTCTTGTGAAATCTCTTGATGTTGTGAAATTTTTATCAGTATTTTTTGGTACTGTTGAATCATTTGTTTTTATTAAATATCTATATTCCTTTATTCCACTTGTTGCGTCATATGAGTTTCCAACTTCTCCTACTTCGGCATCTTTTGATGATCCACTTACTGTGATTGTTCCTCCTGTTGGAGCGGTTGGTGGTGTTGTATCAACTTTAAATTGAGGTGTTGTACAACTATTAGAATTATTTGAATAATCATTGACATATCCATACCACTTTGCTGATTTTGTTTCTGTTTGAGTTGAAGTAATTACATTGTTATAAGTTACTGAGTTAGATGTTGTTAATCCTTTATCTTTAATTCCACTCATTTCATCTGCTGCTTTTAATTCTATTTTTACATTTGTCTTATACCAATCATTTTCTCCTTTGGTACCTGTTAAAGCAATTTCACACACATTTGGTTTTGTTTTATCAATAAAAACATCAACCTTACATTCTGTTTCGTTACCAGCTTTATCTTTGATAGTAATATATCCATATTTTTCATCTGATGTAAATGTTTTTGTGAAACTTTCTCTTATACATCCTGAACCATTGTCCCCATCATTACATCCTACTGTAATCTTTCTTGGAGTTACTTGCCAATCTTCATTAGTTCTTGTTGTATCTTCTTCAGCAATTATACATTCAGGGGCTTTTTTATCTTGGTATTTTTTAGTTTTTGTCATTGTCGTAGTATTTCCAAAAATATTAGTTGCGGTTACTACTACTTTTAATTCTCCTGGGGTATATTGATCAATATTAATTTTTTTTGTAATTATTGTTTCATATAACGCTTCTATATTTCCTGTTGAATATACTTCTTCATCATATTTATAAATAGTAATTGTATAACTTAATATTTTATTTGGATCAGTAATCTTGATATTTGCTTTTGTCTTTTTTACATTATTTGAATCTTCAGACATATTTATTTCTATTACTGGTTTTTGATTTTCTAATTCTTCTTTATTATTATAACTTGGACAGTCTAAGTATGTTGTATACGAATATGAATTTTTTGAATGCTTATATACAATTACGTATGAATTATCTAAATTACATTTTTTATTGTAATAATCTTCTGGTGGTTCTATGTAATTTTTTTCTACTAGAACTCTTAGAGGGATTTTTTTCTTTTCTCCTACATTCTTTGGTAAGTCATCTCTATTTGTTTGAACATATGTCTCTGTTGCTAGAGCTGCATTTTCTTCTATTGCTTTATAATGTTCATCTTTTCCCTTTTGGATAATTCCATTTACAGAGACTATAGCAATTACAGACATTATTCCTAGTATAGCTACTGTTGCAATTATTTCAATTAAGGTAAAACCTTTTGTCTTTTTCATACACTACACTCTCCTATTATACATATATAATTATACAAGTTTTTGAGGTTTAAAGCAATGAAAAAAGTCGTTAAAACGACTTTTTAAAATAAACTTAATTGATTAGAATCTGGTAGATCTTTTAAGATACCCATATCTTTCATTTTTTCTATTAATGTTTGAGAAACTTTACCACGTTTTTGAACATCTTCAATACTAATAAATGGTTGATTATCTCTTTCTCTTACAATGTTTTGGGCAACTGTATCTCCTAGACCTTCAATAGCATTGAATGGTGGATATATTTCAGTATCATTTTTTGCTACCCAAACAGTAGCATCACTATGATATAAGTCAACTGGTAAGAATTTAATTCCTCTAGCAGCTGCTTCTAATGCTACTTTTAAACTTTCAGCTTGTCCATTTTCTTTATTTGAAGCTTCAAATCCTTTTACTAGGATATCTTCAAGTCTTGATTTAATTCCATCATAACCTTTTATCATACTTACTACATCTACATCTGTTGCTTTTGATGAGTACCATGATGCATAGAAGTATACTGGCATATGAACTTTATACCAGGCAATTCTGAAGGCACTTGTAACATATGCTGCAGCATGGGCTTTAGGGAACATGTACTTAATTTTTGCACACGAATCAATAAACCATTCTGGAATGTTTGCTGCTTTCATTGTTTCAACATGACCTTTCCAACTTTCAGGGTCTTTTGATGCTCTTCCTTTACGAACAAACTCCATTATTTTGAAGGCTTTGATTGGAGCAACTCCACGATACATTAAGTAAACCATGATATCGTCACGACAACCAATTGTTTCTTTAAATGGAACGATATTGTTTTTAATTAATTCTTGAGCATTTCCTAACCATACGTCTGTACCATGTGATAGTCCGGAAATTTTAACAAGTTCTCCGAACGTTGTTGGTTTTGTATCTTCAACTAATTTAATTGTGAACGGTGTTCCAAACTCTGGGATACCTAATGTTCCCGTATTACACATAATTTGTTCTGTTGTTACACCTAAAGCTTCTGTTGATGTAAAAATAGACATTGTTGCTTTATCATCTAACGGTACTTTCATAATATCAGTACCTGATTGATTTTGAATTAATCTTAATTGAGTTGGATCTGAGTGACCAAGAATATCAAGTTTTAATAAACATTGGTCAATTGAGTGGTAATCAAAGTGAGTTGTTTTCCACTCTGCTGTTGCATCTTCTGCTGGGAATTGGTATGGTGTGAAGTCTGATACTTCTTTATAGTCTGGAATAACAACAATTCCACCTGGATGTTGACCTGTTGTTCTTTTTACACCAGTACATCCAATTGCTAGTCTTTCAATTTCAGCAGTACGCATTTCTCCTAGACCTTTTTCTTCACAATATCCTTTTACGAATCCAAAGGCAGTTTTATCTGCTACTGTACCGATTGTTCCGGCACGATAAACATTATCTTCTCCGAATAATACTTTTGTATATGCATGCGCACTTGCTTGATTTAAATCTGAGAAGTTAAGGTCGATATCTGGTACTTTGTCGGCATTAAATCCTAAGAATGTTGCGAATGGCATATCTTGTCCATCTTTAATCATTGGAATATGACAATGTGGACATTCTTTATCTGGTAAATCAAATCCTGATGAATAATCTGCTCCGTATGACTTTCCATCTTCATCTTCAAAGATGCTTAGCTTACATTCTGGACATCTATAGTGAGCTGCTAATGGATTAACTTCTGTTATACCCATCATTGTTGCTACGAATGATGATCCTACGGAACCACGGGAACCAACTAAATATCCTTCATCATTTGAGTGTTTTACTAGACGTTGAGAAATTAAATAGATTGGGTCGAACCCTCCTCCAATAATTCCTCCTAATGATTTTTTAACGGCTTTTTCAATTCCTTTTTCATCTAGTTCTTCTTCAGTTGTACGAAGTACTCTTTCACGAACTAATGCTTTTACTTTGTCAAACCCTTCAAGAATAATATCATGAGTTTGCTTAAAAGCTTCTTTTTCTAATTCTTCTTCTGATAATCCCTTATCAGCAAGATTTTCTTTTACTGTTTTTAAAACGATATCTCCATATAATTCTGTAGCGATACGTTCTTCTATTGAATATGGTAATGGTTCTCCATACCAATCTTTTGCTTTTGTATATACTAAGTCAGTAACTACTCTTGGACAATCTAGATAACTTTGTCCATCATCACTTTTAATTCTTGGGGAGAATGGAATTCCTCCTGTATCTGGAATTACTTCTACTATTTCTACAGTATCAGCAATTTTATTTGTATTAGTTACAACTATTTCAAATGCTTTATCTTCACCTAAGAAGTTAAAGTCTTTTAACATTTCTTCTGTTGTACGGAAGTGATTAGAAGGAATTTCTTTAATACCACTTCTTGCTAAAGGATGTCTTCCTCCTCCAGGTACTTTTTGATTAACAATAATTTCACGATAGATTTTGTCATCTCTTTTTATATGATGAACATCTCCTGTTGCAACAATTATTTTTCCTGCTTCTTCTGTTACTCTGATTATCTTTTCTAGATGTGCTCTTAATTCTACTTCTGTACCAAAGTCACCTGATTGAATCATATGATTATAACATTCTGGTGGTTGTACTTCTACGTAGTCATAGAATCTGATGATATTTGATAATTCATCATCACTTTTTGATTTACCTTCAGTAAATACTTCACTTTCATAACATCCAGATCCAACAAGTAATCCTTCTCTATGTTCTTCTATTACACTTCTTGGAATACGTGGTGTTTTATATAAGTAAGTTGTATTTGCTAAAGATACTAATTTAAATAAATTCTTTAGACCAACTTTATTTTGTACTAATAAGTTAATATGATGAGCACGTCCATATTTATGGATTTCATCTTTTGATACTAATGTATCTAATTGATCCATTGTCTCAATGTTACGATTAGATAATTTCTTTAACATTTTATGGAATACAAGAGCTGTTCCTTCTGAATCGTAGTCTGCTCTATGGTGGGCATCTTCATCCCATGGAACTTCATATCTTTTTACTAAAGCAGATAGTGAATGTCTTGCATATGTATTATCCATTGTTCTTGATAATTCTAATGTATCAATTACTGGGTTAGTAAATGTACCTAAATTATATTTTTTATAAGCCATTTCTAAGAATGATACATCGAACTTAGCATTGTGCGCTACCATTGGACAATCTCCAAACCATTCAACAAATCTCTTAATTGCATTTTCTTCGGTATCTTTATCTTTTAACATTTCATCTGTAATGTTTGTTACTTCAATAATCTTTTCTGGAAGTGGTCTTCCTGGATTAATTAATTCATCAAAACGATCAATAATTTCTCCGTTACGGATTTTTACTGCTCCTGCTTCAATAATTGAGTCAGCACCTCCGGCATTGAACCCTGTTGTTTCAAAGTCGAAAACTACGTATGTTTGATCTAACATTACTTCTTTATTTGGTCTAATTACAATATTAACTGAGTCATCTATCATAACAAGTTCAGCACCATAAATTACTTTAAATGGTTCTTGTCCTTCTTCTAGACCTTTATTATATCCAGTTACTAAGTTAAAGACATGTGGGAATCCTTGAACACCATTGTGGTCTGTAATTGCAATTGCTTTATGCCCCCACTTCATAGCTTGTTTTACTACAGCTTCTTCATTACAAATTCCATCCATTTGACTCATTAATGTATGGCAATGAAGTTCTACTCTTTTTTCTTCTGCAGTATCTTTTACACTTGATTCTGTTTTTTCTATTTTTACCATGTCTCTGGCATTTAAAACTAATTCTTTGGCGAATTGGTCATTCTTTGTATAACCTCTTATTTTGTACCAGTTACCATTTTTAAATTCTTTACAAAGTCTTCCGTATTCTTCGTCATCTCTTACAAAGACTTTACAATACATACTATCAGAGAAGTCAGTTATTTTTAATGTGATAATTTTAAAATCAGTTTTTGATGATTCAAAGAATTCTGAACCAAATACTTGAGCTTCTACTACTACATTATTATCTTCACCAATTAATGTTTTTATTTTAATCGGATCTTCTTTTATACCTCTACCTAAAACAGCATTTGGATCTTTTGGATCACGTCTATATTCTTTTTTAGGAGTTTCTTCTTTCTTTTCTTCTTTTGGTTGTGATACTGGTATTGCTTCTGAAGATGCTTCTAATTCAGATTTTATTTCTTCTAAGATATTTTCTTCATGACGAATATTAATATCAATATTAAAGTTATAACCATTTTGCTTATAGAATTTTTCAATTTTAGGAAGAACTGCTTCTAATCTTTCTTTTTCAACCTCATTAGATACTACTAATACTAAGAAGTTATCTTCTAGACGTAAGCAATCTTCATAAATTTCTAATACTTTTAAATCTTCTTTTAGTGTTTTTAATAGATATTTATAATACTCTAAATATATTTCATAGTTAGGGTTTGAAATATTAAAAATAATAGAAATATTATTACTATTTTCATCTAATAAATGTCTATTTTCTTGTAGTTGTTCAAAAACATTTAATGGTAATAATTCATCCTTATCTATATAAATATTCCAATCATTTGTTTTTTTATTTACAACAATTTTAGATAGTTTTGCATCACAAAAATATTGATAATATTCCTTATCAATATTTGTTTTACCTAATAACACTTCTATTTTACTATCCATTTTTAATCCCCCTAACTAAAAATTTTAGATTAAATTAATTCAACTTTTTCTGTTCTAATTATATATTTACTATTTCTTATACAAAAATCAATCATATCTCCAAGAGACATCTTTTTAAGTTCTTTTTCATATGCATATTGATCCTTATTAAAAGGTATTTTATCTCTAGACATGAATGTTTCAAATTCATCTTTTGGTACTCCTAAGTACATTAACCAATATGGATATAAATGTCTTATTAATTGATTTCTAGATGGATCTCCTGAAATATAACAACTTCTTCCATAGATGTCTGTTGCGAATTCATTTAAAACTGCTAGATCTATTAAAGCTTTTCTTATATCAGTATTTTTTGTTTCTTTGTTTCTTACTTCATGTTTTACTAATTCTAAGATAATTTTAATAATAGTTTTTTGTGGATCTTTTTTATCAATTTTTTCTCCAACAATTATATAACCATCTTCTTGATCATGAGCAGAAATATCTATAACATTTAATTCTTCATTTACTACTAAAAATGTATATTTTTTTAAATCTATTTTTAATACTCTTTTTACTAAACGTTCTATTTTCTTTTTATTAGAATCCCATAATTTCATTAAAGTCATACGATATTTTTCAGCTTCTCTTTTTAATGAAATATAGTCTTTTGTTTCTAAAACAATATTATAAATTGTATCATCATTTGGTATAAAGTTTTTTGGGTCTTTTAAGATAGCATTTTTGTCTCTATAAGTGTTGTTGTATTCATCTTTATAATTTACCCATAATTTTTGTTTTAATTGATAGATAGATTCTGATATTGATGCTTGAAATAATAAATTCCAAATTAATACATAATCATTTACTACAAATTTTACATCCATTTTTATCACCCTACTGCATTTATATACTTCTATAATACCATATAAAAGAAAAAAGTTGGAAACAAAATCCAACTTTTTTTATTTTTATAAATATTGTCTTAAGAAATATACTGAGATTGCAATTGCAACTAGTAAGATAATTATAATTAAGACTTTCATAAATGTAGGAGTTTTCTTATTATTAAACTCACTATCTAAATCAAAATCTTCTTCAGATAAATCCATACTTCTTGTATAGAATGTTTCATCTTTTTCCATTTCAGTAGCAGGTTCAGTTTCTTCTTCCTTTGTTTCTTCTGCTTGAGATAGCTGTTCTTGATAACGTTTTAAATCTTCTATTTGCTCTTTGTCTAAAATCTTTTGTGATAAAGACAATTCATCGTCATCATATTCTTCAACTTCTTGTTCTTCTATATCTTCAGTATTTTCATCTACTGATTCTTCAGGTTCTGTTGTAATAATTATTTCTTCTTTTTCAATAATTATACTATCTTCATCATCTTCATTATCGTCATGATTTTCTTCTATTGTTTCTTTTAAGGCCTTTTTATCAATGATTGATGTTGCCATTAAGTCACTTAATAAATCAGATGCTGCTTCTAATTCTCCTGCAAGTGTCTTAGATGCAATTGTATCAATTAAATCTCTAAGTTCTTCATCATCTTTAAACAGACGGTCTTTTTTCTCTTGTCTGAACTTTTCAAGTTCTTCTTTATTTAGACTAGCTAAAATATTATAACTAGTATTCTTTAATTTTCTTTTTTCTTCTAGATTATCTTCTTCTCTATTTTTTCTTGCTTCTTCTAAAACATTATTTATATCATACACTCTATTTTCTTGTCTTTTATAAATATGATTAAATTCATCTAAATCTCTTTTTACTTTTGGAGTTTGAACATCTCCATTGTACTTTTTCATTTTTTGATAATCTTCTCTTGTTCTATACTCTGTTGTTGTATTGGTAATGTCAATTGCGTTGGCATTAGTAACGTCAGTAATGTTTGCGTATCTTGTGTTAGTACCGACATTTTGATATAAATCTTTATTCTTATTAGATCTACTTAATTTTGTAGTAGTATCTTCATCATTGTATCGATCCATGCGTCGCATATTGATCACCTTCCTATATTAATAAGTATATCATATACATTAGAAAAAGCAAAAGAATTAATTTTTCTTTACGATAAAGTATTTTTTAGTTATAATATTTCTGTAAGGAGAGATAAAAATGAAAGTAGTTTTAAATAGAGATGCTTGTATCGGATGTGGTGCATGTGCTGCATTATGTGAAGATATTTTCGAAATTGATAACGAAGGATTATCTAAAGTAAAAAAAGAAAAAGTAAGTGATGAAGAAGTAGAATTAACTAGAGATGCAGTTGATAGTTGTCCTACAGGAGCTATTACTTTAGAAGAAGAAAAAGAAGAAAAGAATGCTTAATCAGCATTCTTTTTTATTGTTTCTGCAGTATGTTTTACTTTTTCTTTTAATGATTCTTCTGTTTCTTTGGATATATCATAAGGTTCTATTAAAAATTCTATTAATTTCATACGTATTATATATGGTAGTTTTTGTGGTTCTCTTTGGAATATTTCATTATTATTCCAGTGACCATATTTTTTTGTAATTAAGGCAGTTACCAAAGACATTAATTCTTTTTTATCTTTAATTGGAATATTTGAATATAAAATTTCTCTTAATCTTTGCATTGAATTAATTAAAAATACGTATTCTAATTGTTCTTTAATAGTATCAGGTGTTTCTTCTGTTATAGTTTCTTTTGCAATCATATCAGAACCTTCAAAAATATCTAATATTCTGGAATTAAATTTTTTGGAGTCAGTCATTGTTGTTCCTGATAAATTTAATGTGTAATTATAATTTGTATCTGGTACTGATACGATTTGTTTTGTTTTAGCTATTAAAGGTATTGTATATGGATAATCTTCCCATTTTATATTTTCTTGAAATGTTCTTCCTTTAATAAATTCTCTTAAAAATAATTTATTAGTACATGCAGGGCATTCTTTAATTATTATATCGGAATCTTCTGGATTAATTACTTGATATTCGCTTATGTTAACTGCACGTGATAAGAAAGTTACATTAAGTCCGTTAACTACAAGTTTTCTATTTACTCTAGCTACTTCAGAATTGGTATCTTCACAAGCATTATACATTTTTTCAAGCATATCAAGGTCTATATAATCATCACTATCAACAAAACTTATATATTTACCTGTTGCATATTGTAATCCAATATTTCTTGCTATTGCTACTCCACCATTATTAGCTAAACATATTAGACTAATATTAGGGTATCTTTTAGCATATTCAACTAATATATCTTGTGAACCATCTGTAGATTTGTCATCTACAATAATAATTTCTATATCTTCTAAAGTTTGATTAACTACTGAATCTAAACATTTTCGTAGATATTTCTTAGTATTATATACTGGAATTATAATTGAAACTTTAGGTTGTTGTTTTTCCATAATACCCCGCCTTTCAAAATGTTTTTTTATTGTACTATATTTTTTATAATTAGACAAGAAAAGAAGTCGTTGACTTCTTATTTTTGTAATCCGTATACTTTCGCTACTTCTTTTGGAGTTAGTTTTCTAAATTCTCCTGATTGTAAGTCTTTTAAATCAAAGAAAGCTTCACGTTCTCTTTTTAATTTTAATACTTCAAATCCTACTGCTTCAAACATTCTTTTTACTTGGTGATTTTTACCTTCATGAATTGATATTTGAACCATACAAGTATTTGTTTTTTGATCAACTTTTTTTAATTTAACACGAGAAGGTTTTACTACTTGGTCATCTAATTTAATACCTTCTTTTAAAGTATTAATGTGTTCTCCTTTTATAATACCTTTTAGTTTAGCCATATATACTTTTTCAACTTCACTAGCTGGATGCATTAAAATATTAGCAAAGTCTCCATCATTTGTTAGTAATAAAACTCCTGTTGTATCATAGTCTAATCTACCTACTGGATAAATTCTAGCATTAGTTGGGATTAAATCAACTACTGTTTTTCTTCCTTTATCATCTGATGTAGTTGTAACCACTCCACGAGGTTTATTTAATAAATAATATTCTTTTACTTCTTTTGCTATTAAAACGTTATCTACTTCTATTCTATCTTTATCAGTAACTTTTGTTCCTAATTCAGTTACTACTTCTCCATTTACTTTTACTTTTCCCGCTGTTATTAATTCTTCGGCTTTTCTTCTTGATGTTATACCTGAAGATGCTATTACTTTTTGTAATCTTTCCATGTTTTCACCTCTATTTTTATTTTACACTATTTTCTTAGATAATCAATAAGATATCCGCCATCATAATAGTTAGTTGTACGCTTCATTTTACGTAATGTTTTAGCAAAATCTTTTGATGCAGTTTCTCCCGGCTTAAGACGTTTTAATTTATCTATTACATTACGATAATCTAAATTTTGAAAAAACAATTGTTGAAGAGTTAATATATTAAACATATACTCATCTACTCCTGTAGATATGTATCCATTTTCATCAACAAAATTTGATATTGAATAATTAACTAAATCAATTGGGCAAGTTCCAATTTGAGTATTATCTAAATCACAGAAACATATTACTCCTTGGTCACTATTCCATAAAATATTACTTTCTTTTATATCACCATATATTATCCCATGTTTATGTAAATCTTCTAATCTTCTTTTTAATTGTCTTAAATAAGTTACTTTTTCATCTGCTGTTACAAATGGATTAGTATCTAGTGGATAAAGCGGTACTGGTGAGGACATTTCATATCCAATGAATTTTCCTTGATGATCAGTTATTGTTGCTGATACTTTTAATTCATTTTGAAGTGTTTCCATTGCACCTAATCTTATTACTTTACTTTGTTTGTTTCTTCTGATTCTTTCAATATCTTCTGGCTTTTTATCTGGATTTTCTTTTACTTCTGATAATAGTATTTTTCTTACTGTTTTCTTATCTGGTTCTTTGATAATAATGCCTTCTGCTCCACTTATATAAGATGATGCATTCTTCTTAATATTTTCTAACTCGTCACTAGTTAAAATTATATTTGGTAAAGTTTTTGCCATATTATCACCACCCGGGTTCTAATTATACCAAAAAAGTGTTGTTTTGGCAAATTAAAAAGACTATTTCTAGTCTTCATAATTTAATTGTTTTAATTCATCAAGAACGAATTTTCCATCTTTTCTGATTAAGACATCATCAAAGTAAATTTCTCCACCACCAAATTCTTCTCTTTGGATTAGAACCATATCCCAGTGAATACTTGATACATTTCCGTTATCACAGTCAGCATAACATCTTCCTGGTGTGAAGTGTAGACTTCCTAAAATCTTTTCGTCATAAAGGATATCTCCCATTGGATATAAAATTTTTGGGTTAAATCCTAGAGCAAATTCTCCAACATATCTAGCACCTTCATCAGTATCAAAAATTTCATTTAATTTTTCATCATCTTCATCACATGTAGCTTTTACAATTTTTCCATTTTCAAAAGTAAGAGATACATGGTTGAAAACATTTCCTTGATATGGACTTGGAGTATTATAAGTAATTACTCCATTTACACTGTCTTTTACTGGTGCAGAATAAATTTCTCCATCTGGAATATTCTTTTCTCCTGTACATGGAATAGCACTTAATCCTTTAATTGAGAATGTAATATCAGTATTAGGTGCAGTTATTCTAACCTTGTCTGTCTTTTCCATTAGTTCTTTTAATGGTTTAATATCTTCGCTCATTTGTTGATAATCTACTGTCATTACATCAAGTGCAAATTCGTTGAACTTTTCAGTAGTCATTTTAGCTTTATAAGCATCTAAATCAGTTGGATAGTTTAATAATACCCATTCTCTTTCATTTATTCTTATATCATCAATTTCTTGAGTCATTGCACCAAGTTTTCTTGTCATTTCTTTTGGTACATTCATACTTTCATAATCATTAAATCCAGTACGAATCATTACAAATGCATCATAATTATTTACATTAAATTCTTTATGTTTCTTTAATAAGTCTAATCTTGCATCTGTGTTATGTTCTGCTAGTCGAGCATTTAATTTTGGTACATATGGATCTAGAACCATTACTGCTCCTACTTTTTGAGCTTCTTTAATTAATTCTTCTACTAAAGGAGTTGCTTCTACTGTGAATGTTACTTGAACTTTTGAGTTTTCCTTTAATTTAAGAGAATAATTAACAATAGTATGTGCTAAATCATTTAATTTCTTTGTATTCATATTTCACCGTTTCCTTCCCATTACATAAAATACTTTGAAGGAGTGATTTTATGTATTCATATAAAAATATTATACCAAATAATTATCAATCTATGTATAAAAATAATAATCAAGTACTTTATAACGATGGAGATAGATTCTTTTTAGCACCATTTGTTGTAGGTGGTCTTGCAGGTACTGCATTAGGATATGGTCTTGCTAATAACAATCAATTAAATAATTATCATGGTGGTTATTTTCCACAACCTATATATCCTATGCCTTATAATTATCCATGTTGTGGAAATAATTATAATAATTTTTTTAGATAAAAAAATGACTTTTATAAGTCATTTTATTTAATTTCTTCAATATATTTTTTTAATTGTTTAGACTCAGAACCTAAAATTATTTTTAATTGATTATCAATTTCAACAATTCCTTTGGCTCCTAGTTTTTGAATACCCTCTTTATTAGCTTTTGTTACATCTTTTAACGTTACTTTAAATCTTGATAAATTTGTTTCAGTTGAAATAATGTTATTTCTTCCTCCTAAATATTCTACTAATTTATTAAAATCTAATCCAGCATCTTTTTTTGTTGCTTTTAGTATTGCTAATAAAACGATAATTAAAACTATGGCTATAACTATATATTTAATATATTCCATTTTCATCACCACTACAATTATATAATATTTCTATAAAAAAATAAAGGGTTTCCCCTTTATTAGTGTTTTACTAAATATCAATATCACTTGATGATTCAATTAATAAACTATTAAGAGAACCTGTTATTTCGTCTATTAGACCTTCATCATCAAATCTAATATCAATTATATCTTCATATATTTCTTCTACTTTATATTCTATTGGTCTATCAATATCTACTACATTAGAGATAGATGGTTCTAGTTCACGATCTTCAAAATCTTGATTTTGATATAACTTTAAAGTTTCTTTTAAAAAGTTATCATGTTGTTCACTTATTTTTGTTAGTTCATTTATTAAATTGTTTAATGGTGCACTATTCATAATAACCTCCTATAGAATTGATATTTCTTCAAATATCTTTTTACGTTTATTTTCTTGTTTTGTTTTTAAATCAATATGTAAATTAAGAATTTGATCTAGCTCATATGATTTTTGTTCATAGTCTTCATCTTTATTATTAGAGCGTAATATTTTAATTCCTTCATTAATATTGTATAGAGTTTGATCAAGTTCATTTATTCTTAAAGTTGTTACTTCTAATAACTTTTCTAATTCTTTACGTCTTTGATTTTTTGCTAATTCTATAACTTTATTATTTATTTTAATTATTTCTTGTTTTATTTCTTTATTATTGGGATTGTTTTCTGAATAGTTTTTTTCAAAATTTAAAGAATATTTATTAATAATTTCTATTAATTCATTTAGATTAAGTAAATCCTCTAATTTTGTTTTATATGTAATGTTTTCAATCACATTATCCACCTCTATTCTTCTATCTTAATTATAGTTTATGAGGTGATTTCAGTCAATAAAAAAGAGTATCGAAGTTTCCTTCTTTACTCTTTTAATTTATTAATTCATGCTTGGTAAGTCACTACTATTTACAGCTTGATATCTATCTCCGTCATCTTCTTCATCTTCAATAGATGCAGTTTCTGGTCGGAATGCATATTCATCAGTTGGTAATAAGTAATCACTTTCTTCAAGTTCATTTTCAAGTGAAGCGCTTTCTAGAGCTAATTCTGCGGCATCTTCTTCTTCCCATTCATCAGCTTCTAATTCGTCTTCTTCATCTTTATTTTCTTTACGTTCTAAGTATGCTTTTGTTCCAAGTCCTGCAAGAGCAGCTGCTCCAAGACCTGCCATTAATGGAATCATGTTGTTGTCTTTTGCATTTACTTTAGTTCTAATTGGATCAGCGCTTGTTGGAATATTAACTCCACCAGCTAAATCTACGATTTCTCCTAAATCAGCAGCATCTCCAAATTCTTCTAATAATGATGAAGATTGACTATCTTCTCCGATAGTTAAATCACCAAGAATATCATTTGTTCCTGTATCACCATCACCTGGCCATTGTTTTCCTGGATCCCATGGATCAGTTGGCTTTTCTCCACCAGTTGGTTGTTCTCCACCTGTTGGTTGTTCTCCACCAGTTGGTTGTTCTCCACCTGTTGGTTGTTCTCCACCTGTTGGTTGTTCTCCACCAGTTGGTTGTTCTCCACCTGTTGGATATTCTCCACCTGTTGGATATTCTCCACCTGTTGGATATTCTCCACCTGTTGGATATTCTCCACCTGTTGGACCTCCACCTGTTGATTGTTCTATTGGTGGATCAACATATTGTACGTTTTTGTAAGTTCCACCACCTGTTGGATAGTCTCCTGTTTCTCCTTCTCCTGAACCTCCAAATAATTGATCAAGTTGTGGTGTACCTGCAGCAACAGTCTTTTTAACAACTTTTGGTGTTGCTTTAGTAACTGCTTCAATTGTTTCACTTGCAACTTCTTTGATTGTTTTCTTAGCTCCTGCTTCAAATCCTTCACTAAGTACTTCTTTTCCACCTTTCTTAGCAATGTTTTCAACAGTTTCACTAGCTCCTTCTTTTGCCCCTTTACCAGTAAGTCCTTGGAAGAATTCTTTAACTGGGTTTGGTTTTCCAGGTTTTCCTGGTGTTCCTGCATCTGGTGCTTTTGGTAAATCTGGAGCTTTTGGTGCATTTGGATCAAGTCCTTTTAATCCATCATTTAGATCATCTAAATTCTTGGCACCATTATCTAAATTCTTAGCCATATCGTCTAATCCTGATGGAACATCTCCCATTCCGTTTAATCTAACTGCGTCATTAAAGTCTGGTGTTCCTGGTGTGAATCCATCTGCTACTAATTCATCAAATCCAGATTGAGTCATATTATAGTCTGCAGCTGTTAATGCTTTATTTCCACCATCTAAATTCTTAGCCATATCGTCTAATCCTGATGGAACATCTCCCATTCCATTTAATCTAACTGCGTCATTAAAGTCTGGTGTTCCTGGTGTGAATCCATCTGCTACTAATTCATCATATGCAGCTGGATCCATATTATAATCTTTTGCAGTTGGTAAATCTCCTTTTGGTGCATCTACGTTCTTAACTATATTATCTAGGTTCTTAGCTGCATTTCCAGCTGTATCTGTTACGACATTTTCAACAGCTTCACCACCAAAGTTTTTAGCTAATTGTTGAAGACTTTCTTTTGTAGCTCCTTCTAATCCTTCTTTTCCTAGTGATTCTGCAAATTGTTCGAATCCTTCTTTTCCTAGTTTTTCTGTTAATTCTTGAACTCCTTCTTTTCCTAGTAAACCAGTAAGTTGTTTCATTCCATCTTTTCCTAGTTTTTGAGTTAAGTTTTCAACTCCTTCTTTACCAAGAGTAGAAGTAAGTTCTTTCATTCCTTTTGTACTTGCTTTCTTGAATGCCATTTCAGCAGTTTCTCCAAAGACTTCTTTTCCAACACCTTGGAAAGATTCTTTAAATGCTGTTTTTAAACCTTTTGTTCCTACTGATTGAGCAGCTTCTTTAAATGCTGGCACTCCATATTTAAACATACCTGGTCCAAATTCGAATGCTCCTCCGATTACTCCGGCTAATGCTACATCTAGTAATACATCGTCCATTGAAGATACTGCTGCATCATAGAATCCTTTACCTTCTTGTAATCCAGATTGTGTTTCTTTTCCTAATGTTCCTAATCCGGTAATAATCATATCACCTACAACACTAGCAACTCCAGTCCATGCTCCTCCGGCCATTCCTGCTGCTCCAAGAGCTCCTCCGGTTAATGCAGCCATTACAATATAAGATGCTATAACTCCGGCTCCTTTAATGTAAGTTGCTGGTGGTTCATCGTGTTTAAATGCAGATTGAGCTTCAAGTTCTGCAAGTGGACCTGCATATAGTGCGTCAAATCCCATTCCTACCCAATCTTGTTCAATAAACCAAGACATTGCATCTCCTACAACAGGAATCCATCCTATTAATAAGTTTGCAGCTGTCAATAATCCATCAATTACTTGTTCTACTCCAGTTAATAACCCTTCTACAAATGCAAGTGCTCCTACTGCAAAAGATGCCCAGTCATTTGTTACTTTTACTTTATCTCTTGGTATCTCCTTTAATGCGCTTAATGTGTTATTAATACGTGATGCTTCTTTAGCTATTTTTGTAGAATAATTATTTCTTATATTAGTATTATATGTATTTAATTTTGAAATATAAGTACTACTATTGCCTAATCTGCTCCATCCAATACAATTTTTCAAATTATTAATATGTCCTGAAATATTAAAACAATTTAAATATTTTGTTTGGATATATCCTAAATCGCTTACTATGCTTTTAGTTAAGTCCTCATTATATTCAAACTCTAAATAGTTTTGATCCATGCTTTACCTCCTTTTTCTATTTATAATTAAGCTTCTTGATTTTCCGTTTCATCAGTTTCATATTTACTTTTGTACATTGCATATCCTTGATTTAATAATTCTGATAATTCTGCTTGTTCTGGTGTTTCATATCCCATATGTAAAATTTTATCAATTTGTTCATGATCAAATGCACAAACTACGTTAGTATCTAAAATACCTTCTGGATAAATACATGATCCATATTCAAAAAGTTTTTTTTCCGGTTTAATATATTGACCATCTTTATATTGAGCGTTGCTTGGAAAAATACAATAACTTGTAATCATTAATTCCTTTTTTCCACCCTTTAAAAGAACAACTGTTCCAATTGGCAAAAATTTTTCTTTCATTTTAATCTCCTTTATATTTTTTTATTCTTTTTATACTTTAATAAAATTTAAAATTTATTTTTTATTTTGTTCTGCATAATAATTATTTACTTCGCTAGTACGTTTATTAGCAGCAGCTGATTTAATTTCGTTACAAAGATTTATTAAAGCATTAAGTTCATTATTCAACTCTGTTCTAATATCATTTAATTTTTTATCATATTTTTGTCCGTTAACTGTTAACGTATCTGATTTTCTTAAGTCACTAACTGCATTTTGTAAACTAGCTGTAGTCCATGCTGTATCATTAGCTGCTTTTTTTGCTTCGTTAGCTGCATCAATTATTTTATTGCAATATCTATTTATACTGCTAGAACTTATTAATTGTCCCCAACTTAATCCCATTGCATTTCCTCTTTTCTATTTATATTTTTTATTCTACTCCATTAACATCTTCTGTAATAATTGCATCTGTAATTTCAGCAATCTTCATTGCTGCTTGACCAATTTGTTGTGGTACTGCTAATGCACCTTCTGTATCACTTCCAAAGAATTCAATAAATTCTTGAGTAAATTGTTTAATATAGTCAGAACTTGTTCTTGAGTTAATGTCACACATAGCACTTAGAGAATCTTGTAAAGCTTGACCAAGTCTTTGAGAAAGTTCTATTAATTCACCTACTGTTTGTCCAGCTACTGATGAATTTAAATATATTGTTTCATTTCCCATATTAAATCTCCTTTCTAACCTTTATTTTGACCATTCTGCCTTAACTTTCGCCAAAACATCCTTTTCATTTCCTTGTTCGTCTTCTACACTATCTTGAAATTTCTTTATTTTTTCATCTAATTGTTTAAGCATATCTTCTGTTGCTGTAATAGATTTCTGTAAAAGTTCTTTTGCCGTACCATCTAAACCAACATTTTTTAAGCGTTCTTCAAGTATTCCTTTTTCGTATGCAGATTCTTCTTTAAGTAAATCTACTTCGTCTTTCATTTCTTGTAATTCTTTACCTGAATAACTAACAATTGTTGCCATTAATATATTCACCTCCATATTAATTTAAGGATTACATCGTCATACTTTATCCTCATATTATATATTTTATAGTTTTTTTCATTTATTGGCAAGTATTTTATTAAATTATCCTTTACTTAACACTCTTTTTACCATTTTTGAATTTATTTTTTTAAGAATTAAAAAAACACGCAAAATGCGTGTTTTAAATTATAAATGTATTTTACATAATTATGCTGTATAATTTTCGCTATTTTCATATCTGTCTTTAAACATGTCAGTTCCTTTATTTAATAGCGATGATAATTCTGCTTGGATAGGTGCTTCATATCCTAAATGACAAATTTTTTCAATTTGGTCATGATTAAATGCGCAAAGTGTATTTGGTTCTATAACACCTTCTGGATATAAGCATGAACCGTAGTCATATATTTTCTTTTCAGGTCTTTCACCTTGATCTCCACCTTGTTGAGCGTTATTTGGATATACGCAATAAGATGTAATCATTAATTCTTTTTTTCCACCTTTTAAAAGTACTACTGTTCCAATTGGTAAAAACTTTTCTTTCATAAAATATCTCCTTTTCCTTCTTTGTTCACTTTATATGTAGTGCTTCGTAAATAGAAGTTTCTCTATTCTATTTACGAAACACTGCTTACGCAGCGTTTTATTAACCGTTTTATTAAACTTTTAATTAGTTTGCATCTTCTGCAGTGATTGCAGCAGCGATTTCTTCTAATTTTCCAGCTGATTCATTAATAGTTGCTACAGCGTCAGCAACTTCAGTTGCGAAAATACCAGCGAATTGTTGTGCATATCCTTTAATCCATACAGATTCAGTATTTGAATTAACACCTGAAATTGTTGAATTAACGCTATCTAAAGCATCATTAATTGCTTTAGCTTCATTTTTAAATGATGTAACAGCTTCATTAACTGCAGTAGCTGTCATATCAGTTCTTACATCTGACATTTATATCTCTCCCTTCAAATGATTTTAACTATATATTAGCTAAATAAATATTATCTAGTAGCGATTTCTTCTACTTTTGCGTTTTTAGCAGCTTCTGAAGCTACCTTTTCTTCTGCTGTAGTTTTTACTGCAGAGATTTTTTCTTTTGCTGTTTCCATTTTTGCTTTTGCTTCGTTAAGTTGAGCTTGTAATTGTTCACCAGCTGTTCCTCTTAACCCTGTGTTTGCAACGATTGCTTCTAATGCAGCAATTTTTGCATTCATTGTACTTAGTGCTTCATCTGCAGCTGAGTTGATAGTGTTAATATCTGCTGCTGAATAGCTAACATTTCCCATTATGTTCACCTCCATATTTTCTTTTAAGAATAATGAGATCCTTACGACCGAACCCATATCCTTATGTATTCATTTTATATTTTTTTTAAAATCAATGCAAGTATTTTATTAAAATTATACTATTTTTTACAAATTTGTCATTTTTTACATATGATTTAATAACACAATATTTATTTTTTTGAATATTTTATATTAGAAATTATATAGGGGTGAATTATGAAAAATAATACTTGTTTAATGAATCTTTTAAAATTTATTTTACTTTTACAAAACAACTCTATAAACAATTGTATTGCTTATAATACAAGGATAATTACCTTATATAATAAACAAGGTAGTTTAATTACTACTAATGGTAGTCCCTACTATCGTATTAATAAAATCAAAGATGATTGTGTAGAGTTTCTAGTACTTTCTCTAAATGATGATATCTATTCTTCTACTAATCAATACATTACTGTAAATATTAGATGTATATGTGCTGTAAAGTGTATTGACGATGTAAATGTAAACAATATATAGAAAGGAGGGATTTTTATGTGTTGTGATGATACTAATAACAACTGCATTGGAGATTTATTAAAAAGAATTGCTCTACTTCAAAAACAAGATTGTGATAATAATATACCTTCTGGATGTGACAAACCATTCTTAGGACCTATTCGTACTTTCGAGTGTTATAATACTAGACCAATTACTTTATATAATTGCTGCACTGGTTTGCCATGGAGTTTTACTTATACTTTAGATGGTGTTGAAAGTACTTCTACTGTCTTTAGAGTTGAAGCTGTAGATGATAATTGTTGTACTTGTAGAATTCTAGCTACAGATGCAACTACTGGAGAATATACAAATACTAATGAATTCTTTACTATCAATCTAGATTGCGTTGGAGCAGTTAGATGTTTACCTGATACTTATGTAGATTTATGCTAATAAAAAAAGTTCTATTTAGAACTTTTTCTTTCTATTGTAATTATTTCACTTATTGGAATTGAGTGATTATCTAATGTATTAATATTTTTTTTATTTCTTGATATAAGAGATGTCTCATAAATTTTATCTTTAGTCGTTATTATAAGAGGTATATTATATGAATAACCTATTCCATTAAAAATAGAATCTATTATTTCATTTATATTTTGTTTTTCTTCTTTAATGTATGTTACTTCTCTATTATTTTTTATTTTTTTATT
>JAZRPV010000060.1:0-4866 GCA_045649455.1 Bacilli bacterium
AAGTAGAATTTGAACTAGAACTTGATAATTTAAAATTTGTTATTCTAACATCTGCATCAACTCTTGCATAAGCATCACCTTTTATTGTCATTGTAGAGTTAATTGCAGAATAAGCTACAGTTTGAAAATACAAACAAAAAATAATTAATAAAATTAATGAAAATAATTTTAATTTTTTATTATTCTTTTTCATACTGCACTCCTCTACTATATAAAACATTATATCATAAAAATAAAATATATTACTAATATAAATTAAATATTCTAAAAAAAAGAACTACTTTGTAGTTCCTTTTGTAATAATGAAAGATACACCTTTTTTTTCATTTTTTATACTAATATCATAATTCATAATATTAAGTGTTTTCTTAACAATAGATAAGCCAAGTCCGAATTCACCCTTGATCCCTTTACGGAAAGGAGTAAAGATTCCTTCAAGTAGATCATTATCAATATTATCGCCATCATTATATAAAATAAGTTTATTCTGCTTAGCTGTAATTTTAATAGTTGTATGAACGTATCTCATAAAGTTACTAATTAAGTTATCAAATATAATTTCCCAGTGTTCTGAAGTCCCATAATACTTAGACTTCTCATCTATCGATACAATAAATTCTATATCTTTTCTATGAAATTTAAATTTTTCTACTTCGTCATTAATTATTTTTTTCATATCCACTAGTTCATTTGTAACTTTCTTACTACTTTTGAGATAATCAAGTTTATTTAAATAAAGAAGTGAGTGTACTTTTTGTTCTAATTTTTGTGTTTGTTGTTTAATAACAGATAACGCAGTCTTTTCATCTTCTACATTATCCTCTACTGCTTCCACATAAGACTTTATAACGGTGAGAGGTGTTTTAAAGTCATGTGAAATATTTTGATACATTTGATTACGAAATTCTTCTTGATTAATCAAAGAAAGTCGCATATCTTCTATTGCTAATCCAAGTGATCTTAATTCATCATCTTGATCAAACTGAATACTATGGTCAAAATTAACATTATCAATATTATCAATTTTTAATTTTAATTTTTCTATCTTTCTAACTAATAATGTCGACCATAATACAAGTATTAATCCAATTACTAAAAATGTTCCTAAAACTATTGGGAATATTGCTGATATTAAAGCTACTTTAGTAGTTTCAATATACTTATCATTGGTTAGTGCAATTTTTGTGATACCTTTATCTTTAATAGTATAGTAGTAATAATTTTTATGATTATAAATAAATTTTCCATGTGTTTCGCTAATCTTCTTTAGTAACAAATTAACGTCATCAACATTAATAACTTCATCTAAGTTATCACTATAAGCGCTTTTTCCATTAACAACATAAATATAAGCCACTTCTGTATCTAATAATAACTTATCTAAATCAGTATTAATTACTTTTAATGGTTCACTAAGATAATTATAGATATTTGATTCTGCAAACGGAATTAGTATCTGCGGTAACACTACTCCAAGTGAGGTAAATAATAAAACGAATGCTATACCAACTAAAGCTAAAAGCTGTTGGCTAAGTCTAATCTTCCCACTTCTCATGATAATCTATACCCATATCCATAAATAGATTTCAATTTAATATTAGGAAGTTTCTTTCTAAGTCTTCTAATCAAATCATCAACAACTCGATCAGAACCAAAATAATCACTTCCCCAAACTGAAGCAAGTATTTCTTCCCTAGAAAAACATTTATCTTTATTCTTAAAAAATAACATAAATAAATCAAATTCTAATGTTGTTAGTACTATTTCTTTATCATTCTCATAGATGCATCTCTTATCAAGATCAATATTATATCCTTCATATAAAGTATTTTCAGTTTTACCATATACTCTTTTAATAATATTATTAACTCTAAGTACTAACTCTTTAGGAGAATAAGGTTTTGTAATATAATCATCACTTCCAAGCTCTAATCCCAGTATTTTATCTAAGTCTTGATCTCTTGCTGAAGTAAAAATAACTGGAACTTCACTATTATCTTTTCTAATAGCTCTGATTATATCATAACCATTAACATCATCTCCTAGCATAATATCTAGTATCCATAAATCAATTTTGTTACCAATATAATTAATCGCATCATTACCTTTTTCAAAAGTAACAACTTGATAATTAGCTTTTTCTAAATAGTTTTTTATAAGTTTTAATAAGTCAGTCTCGTCTTCCACTAATCCAATAATATACATAACTTCACCCACCAATAGTATATCACTATTTTCTATATTTCACTAACTACTTATAGGCATCCCCTCCTTAAATAGATTACTAAACACCTTATAATAATTCTCCTTTCCTAAGAATAATTTAGTTCATCATCTTGTCGAATAAGATATTAAAATGAACTATTCTAAAAAATATATATAAAATTAAATTGTCAAATGTAATGTAATAATAAATACCTAATCTATATACTTCCCTCCTTTATACCTATAGTATACAAATCAAATATGTAAGAATTATTAAAGAATTATGGGAAATTATGGGAAATAAAAAAAGAGCTACATGATTCTCTCAATAGCTCTATCTTGTATATCTTTACAATGTTTTTCAACGATTTCTTTAATTTCTTCAATAGGAAAAGGTGCCTTCATATATTTTTCTTTAAGTTTTTTAATATGAACTTGATTAATTCCAAATGTTTGCGAACAAACTTCATCGATCATATCTAATACTTCTTTTTCTTTCTTAGTCATACTACACCTTCCTTAACTTTTCTATATAATCTTCTACTTCTAACCAGTTAGTTACATAATCATCTCTTAAATTAAATCTTTCTCGATCATCAAACAATAAGCATTTACATTTATTAGATGAAATCATTTTATAATTATATGGATCATCATCAATCATAACATCAATTTTTTGTTCTCGACAAACCTCTGCTCTAGCTTCACCATAACAATCAATGAATATTCCATCAACTTCAATTTCATTATCATCAAGCCATTTTTTAGTAAGTGCTTCTATATCAGCAATCTTACTACACATTCTATTATTTCTAGCTGTAATTATAAAAAGTTTATTTCCTTTTTTTCTAAGTCTTCTAAGAACTTCTTTAGCATTTCTTTTAACGACAACACTAGTATAAATATTTTCTAAATATACTTCAAAAAACATATCTTTTACATCCTCATAATTCATTATCATAAGAGGATCAATGTTCTCATCTTTAGCATATAAATTCATATACTCATTAACTTTCTCAGTTGTACGACAAATAGTATCATCAATATCTATACCTATTCTCATATCATCACCATCTTAAATATATCACAATTCTCTTAAAACCTCAATTGCCTCTTTAAAAGTTGCAACACCGTATACCTTTATTTTTAATTTCTTTTCTTTTTTTACTTTAAGAGCTTCATCTAAATTATTTTTAGGTACTAAGAAAACATCCGCTCCACCAGCATCAGCACCCATAACTTTATAACGAACTCCACCAATCTCACCAATCGAACCATCAGCTTCAATTGTACCAGTACCAGCAATTTTTAAACCTTTAGTTAAATCTTCACTTACCAATTTATCATAAATAGATAATGTTGTAACAAGCCCTGCAGAAGGCCCTCTTTCTCTTTTCTTAAACTTAATTTCTGTTTTAGGATCCATGTTTAAATCATAATAATAATTAAGTCCAACACCTAAAATCTTATTACCAGCAAGTTCATAAACTGTAGATGAAATAGTCATTTCTTTCTTATCACGAATAATCTTAACATCTACTTTAGAACCAACTTCACAAGTACTTAAAGATTTTCTAAAATCATTAACCTCTTTTAATTTAACGCCATTAATAGAAATAATCTTATCTTTAATTTTAAAATCAGTATCATAATCATCAGTAACAAATATTACATAAAAATGTCCACTCTTAATAGATACATCTTTAGATGCTTCTTTATAAGCATTAATAATAGCTAAACTATTAGCATTTAATAAATCAATATCACTTCTAAATTCAATATCCTCTACACTTTCAGCCTCATCATACTTATAATCTTCTGTTTCAACTCTATCCCACCCAGGAATAATATAACTTAAACCAAAAGTTAAAAAATTACCTTTAAGTTGTCTTACATAACTCAAGTTATAGCTCCCTTTACTTTTAGTCGCATCTTCTACTTCAATTCTACTAGAAACATCATTTATCCCACCACCAACAACAATGTAATAATCTACTGGAATAAAACATATTAATGTAATAGAAATAAGTATTACATAAAACTTCCAATCCTCTTTAAAACTCTCAATACAAGCTTCTCCTAATTCTATTAAAAACTCTTTTACTTTTTTCATCTTATCACCATATTAATTATAACAAAGAAAAGGACAATTATGATAAAAAATATAAAAAGACACTTAACATTAACACTTATATTTACTTTATTAATTCTTTATATAAAAGACTCTAACTTAATAATAAATGAATTTTTAAGTTATACAAATATATTTATAACAAAACTATTTCCCTCAGTATTTATAATTTATATCTTATCAGATCTATTAATAAACTATGGAATAATAAAATTATTAAAGAAAATAACTAAATATCCAACAACAATCTATATATTATTAATAAGTATAATATCAGGATTCCCATCAGGTCCAAAAACAATAAAAGATTTAAAAAATAAAGAATTTATATCAGAAGAAGAATCCAATAAATTAATAAAATTCACTCACTTTCCAAACCCTATATTTTTATTTTCTACTATCTCTCTAATAACCAAAAATATATCAATAATTTATATATCCATCATCATAAGTAATTTAATAATACTAATTATAAATAAACCAAAAAGTAATAATAAACTACCAAATATAAAAGAACAAGATTTTACAAC
>JAZRPV010000061.1:0-12625 GCA_045649455.1 Bacilli bacterium
ATTGAAAATGGATTAGAAATTAAAATAGTTGAAAAAGCTGTTAAAAATTCTAATAATAAGGCTTTAGGATTTGAGTTAGTATAAACTAACTCATTTTTTATTAGAAAGGATGGTGAATTATGAAACGTGTAGAATATGATATAAATAAAAGTGAGTATTTTTTAAATGTGAATCAAATGATTTTTTATTTCTCAAGTGAATTTAATAAAGTTAGATTTGAACGTAATTACAATTTATTTGTTGAAGAAGAAACTAATAAATTAAAAGCTAAATATAAAGTCAATATTAATTTATATGATTATTTATTAGTTGTGTTTTATAAAAAAATTGAGAAAAGAGGGTTTAGGGTTTTAGTTTATTCAAATAATGGTATAATTAACTTAAAGGAAGATCATACTTTTAAAGTTATGATTAAAATTTAGGATGGTGATTTAAATGAATAATAAAATACCTAGTGTAATTAGATGGACAAGAGGCGATTATTTAAAACTTTCTTATGCTGTTAGAAAGTTTAATCAAACAATATCTGAGCTAGAGGGGTTAGATAAAAATGTATTACCAGAAGAATTTAAGTATACTGAACTTCGTGATAGCATATATTCAAGACGTGAATTAAATAGACTTATAAAAGCTTTAAGAAGATTTTCTAAAACTAGTCAACAGAGAATTATAGAAGCACCTTCAGGAGAAAAAATAACAAAATGGGAATTATCTGAACTTAAAAAAGCTCAAAAAAGAGCTTTAGGAAATGTTACTGATCAAGCTAGAGTAATAGTTGAAGATAGTACAAATGTAATGGGTGACGCTGAATTTAAAAAACTTTTAAGAACTAAAGAAAGTATTGAAGATTTATTTAATCGTAAAGGTAGTGAATTTAAAAGAACTAAAGAAAGAACTAAAAATTGGGGAAAAAGTGATTATGAGTTATGGCGTGCTTCAATATTTAAAGAAAATTATATGAATGCTTTAAAAGAAATGAGCAAATATAAAAATTATAAGTTGTTAAAAGATAAACTAGAAAGTATAGAAAATCCAATTAGATTTTATGAGTATATTAAACAAAGTGATATTATAAGTGATTTATTCTTATTTTATAAAGATAAAGCAACTGCTCAAACGTATGGCGGTTTTGTTGATAATCAAGAAGCTTTTGATACAGCACTTGAACAGCTTGGTATATTATGAGTAAATATACAGCTGATTTTGAAACAGCTACATGGTTAGAAAATGAAACTTATGTCTGGGCTTGGGCTATATGTGAAATAGGAAAACCAGATAATTTAAAAATTGGGAGTGATATAAAAGATTTTATGGAATGGTGTAAAATTCATTATAATTCTACGCTTTATTTCCATAATCTCCGGTGTTAAAATTTGATGGTGAATTTATTTTAAGTTATTTATTTAATAATGGTTTTGAATTTATTAAAGATCGTAAAGAAAAAAGAGACAAAACATTTACTACTCTAATTAGTGATATGGGATTGTTTTATTCTATTGAAGTATATTTTAAAGTATGTGGAAAAAAGACTAAAAAAGTAACCTTTATTGATAGTTTAAAAATACTTAATATGAGTGTAAGTGAAGTAGCTAAAAGTTTTGGTTTACCTATTAGTAAATTAGAACTTGATTATAATACACCAAGAGAAAAAGGATATAAACTTCAAGATTATGAAAAAGATTATATTACAAATGATGTTAAAATAATGGCTTTAGCTCTTGATACAATGTTTAAAGAAGGATTAACTTATATGACAGCAGGAAGTAATGCATTACATGATTTTAAGACTATTCATTCAAGACGAAAATTTGATAGGATGTTTCCACAACTTGATTATAAAGTTGATAAAGATATGAGGCAAGCTTATAAAGGAGGATTTACTTACTTAAATCCAATATATAAAGAAAAGGATGTGATGTGTGGAGTTGTACTTGATGTCAACTCTCTCCGGTATACCCTTCAGTTATGTATGAAAAACCAATGCCAATTGGTGAACCAATATTCTTTGAAGGATGTTATAAAAATGATAGTGTTTATCCTTTATATATACAAATGATTACATGTGCTTTTGAACTTAAGGAAGGAAAGATACCAACAATTCAAATAAAGAATAACAAATATTTTATTGAAAATGAATATCTTACATCAAGTGATGGGGAGATATTAACACTAGTTTTATCTAATATTGATTTAAAATTATTTTTAGAACAGTATAATGTATATGAACTTCATTATGAATGTGGCTGGAAATTTAAATCTATGAATGGAATATTTACTGAATATATTGATAAATGGATTAAAGTTAAAATTGAAGCAACAAAAAGTGGTAATAAAGGAATGAGACAAATTGCAAAAATTGCACTTAACTCTTTATATGGTAAATTTGCAACTAGTTTAGATATTCAAAGTAAATACCCTTATTTAGAAAACGGAATAGTAAAATATTATTTGTCTGATAAACAAGAAAGAAAAGGATTATATTTACCTATTGGAATATTTATTACGAGTTATGCACGAGAAAAGACAATTCGTACATCTCAAGCTATAAAAGATTATTCAATTAAAAAATATGATAAAGATATGTATATTTATAGTGATACAGATTCGATTCACACATTATTGCCAATTGAAGAATTAAAACGATTTTGTGAAATTGATGATGTAGCTTTAGGTAAATGGAAACATGAATCTACATTTAAGAAAGGTAGATTTGTAAGACAAAAATGTTATCTGGAAAGTATTGATAATGAAATTAAAATAACATGTGCAGGAATGCCTAAAGAATGCTATAAATATGTTGAATGGGAAAAGTTTAAAGAAGGTTTTACCTGTGGTGGAAAACTTACATTTAAGCATGTTGTTGGTGGTGTAAAGCTAGTAGAAACAGAATTTACAATTAAATCTGATAAAAAACTAGTTAAAAATATTAAAAACTATGATATAATATAATTAAGGAGAATAAGCTATGGAAGAAATTTTAAATTATATTTTTCAATATGGTGTTGGTACATTATGTGTGGGTTATTTAATTTATTTTCAGAGTACAACAATGAAAGATATGAATAACACTTTACTTAAAATGATAGAAACACTAAATGGAATTAACACGCGTCTTTCAATTATAGAAGATAAACTAGAAAGGAAGGAATAATATGGTAGATAGTGATGTTGCAATAGAAAGCGAAGCTGAAACTTTAGAGGAAGGTGTTAAACATGAAATTTAAAATTGGTGATAAAGTAATTTTAAAAAAAGGAACGCCACTTTATAAATCTAGTAACGCAACAAATTATTCTAGTAAACTAACAAGTGATAAAATAACTAATATAACAAGAATTGCGCAAGGAAGTAAACATCCATATAATACAACTGGTGATTTAGGATGGTGCGATGAAAGTTATATTACATTATATAAAGAAGATGAAAAGAAATATGAAGGTGAACTTACTTTAATTGATTTAAATGGACTTGTTGATTATGTTATGGCACATGATGATAAAGTAATAATATTAGATAGTAAACAATTAAAAAAGCTTCTAAAGGAGTGATTATATGAGAGCTGGACAAACATTATATGATCAAGCAGGAAATCAAGTTGCATTATTTCCTTTGGAATATATGAATATCTCTCAAGGTGAAGGCGGAAGCTATTCACATCAGGGGCGTTGGGCTATTGACTTTTTAGGATGGGGGTCTAACGGGCGTATATTAAATTGCCCCTATTATGCACCTTTTGATTGTCATGTAGTACAACATGCAAGTTATTATAATGTATGGCAAAGTAATAATAGAGTAGTAACACCTAAAGGTTTACAATTTTGTTCTTTTGCTGTTATGCACGATGAAAATCCGCCAGCTTTAGGAACAAATAAAAATCAAGGTGAAGTAATAGGTCATACAGGAACTAAAACTTCACCGGGTGGAACACCAGTAACAGGCGATCATGTTCATATGCAAGGTTGCAATGGAATATTTCAAGGATGGATTAATGGTGGACGTGATTTATATAATAGAGAACACCTATATAATTTGTTTTATATTAATGACACTGTTATAATAAATGATTATAATTATAACTGGAAAACATATCAAGGTGGACATCCTGGCCCAACGCCAGAGTATCGAAAAACTCATTTTAAATGGGTATTATATGCAAATAAAATAAGAGCAAGGCAACAAAATATAACATAATTAAATAAAGAAAGGAGTGATAATTATGGTATCAATTTACAAAGTAGAAAAATCAAAGTTAGGAAATGGTGGTAAATTTTTAGTTGAGTTAAGAGGACTTTCAACAGATGAAAAACCATCAACTATAAATGGTGGAACTATTTTAAATGGTAGTGTATTTATTGAAATCGATACACAAGATATTTATTTCTTTGATGAAGAAAATACAACATGGGTTAATCCGTCAAGCGATGAAGAAGCAAGTGATGAAGAAGAACAAGAAGGTGAAGAATAATGGATGTGTTAAGTTATTTAATGGGTAAAAAAGCCTCTAGCGGGGAAGGTGGAGGCGGAACGACTGGTTTAGACTGGTCTACCTTAGGTTTTGATACTCCTCCAACATGCGTACAAGATATTTATGATTATTCTTTAGAAATAAAAGAAAATTGGGAACCAGCCGCTAGTTTAGCAAATAAATATGCTAGTAATACAACATTAAAAGTATTTCCTTCAGTTGATGTTTCAATAGCTACAACTACTAATCAGATGTTCTACTTTTGTAGCAATTTAACGGATGTCGCTAAATTAACTTTTACAAGTGCTTTAACTGATGTTAGAAGTATGTTTATGTTTTGTAGTAAATTAGTTTATATTGATGCTTCAGAGTATGATGTATCAAATGTAACAAAATTTCAACAAATGTTTTCTGGATGTTCGGCTTTAACGGAACTTGATTTATCTAATTTTAATCCTACAAAATCAGATTTGAATTGTACTGATATGTTTACAGGATGTACTAGTTTAACTAAACTTAATATGTCTAATTTTACTTTTACTAATATTATAAGTTATGGTTTTAGTGGTATGTTCGGTGGAAATGCGTCAAGTAATGTGCCTGATAATTGCTTGATCATCGTAAAAGACGCAACACAAAAAGAATGGTTTACTACTAATTTTTCAAGATTTACTAATGTACAAACAGTCGCAGAATATGAAGCAAATTAATATAATAAAAATTGACAAATTGACATAAAATGTATTATAATGAAAGTGAGGAAACTATGAAAATTGAAGAATATACAAATAAAATTCAAGAAAAATTAGGTGATGAAGCTGGAAAAATCGCTGATGATTTAGCAAATATCCTAACGTATGATAATAGACTTCAAAAAGATATTAAAGATAAAGACCAAGAAATTTTAAAGCTAAAAAAAGATAAAGAAATGTTAATTGAAGCTAATGGAAATCTTTTACAACAAATTCCACTAGGTCGTGAAGAAGAACCTAAAAAAGAAGTTGAAGAGCCTAAAAATTTTGATTTCAAAACAGTTTTCGATAAGAATGGCTTTAAAAGATAGTCCGTAATAGGTGTAATCTATTATTTAAATAAAACTACCTTCGTAGGTAGTTGAAGGAGAAATTCTCACAAACAATTTTTCCTTCAAGTATCTATGAAGATACTAGAAAGAAAGGAGATGTTAAATTATGAACCCATCACAAGGTTTACAAACTGCTTTGAATGAAATTAGAAACACTTTAATTTCTGATAACACTTTGTATCAAACTCAAATTCCTTTAGTTGATGATTATACTTCTTCACAAGCATACGGACAAAGTTTATTAAATTTACCAAGTGATTTAAGAAATAGATTTATTCAATCACTAGTAAATAGAATAGCTTATACTAGGTTCATGATGGATTACTTTGAAAATCCTTTGAGAGAGCTTGCTGGTGATGATTTACCACTAGGTGCAATCGGTCAAGAGATTTATGTTAATCCAGCAAGAGGAAGAGTATATGATATTAACGATTTCGCAGGATTACTTGCTAAATACGAAAGTGATATTAAAGCAGAATATACTGAAATTAATTTTGATGTTCAGTATCCCGTTACTATTATTAGAAAGGAATTAGAAAAGGCTTTTGTTTCTTGGGGTGATTTCGAAAGTTTCTTAATGGGAATTTCAACTTCACTTTATAACGGTGCTTATATTGATGATTACAAATATACCAAGAGATTAATTACTAATGCTTACCGTGGAAATGCTGTTCAAATGGAAACAGTTACTTTTGCAGGAACAGAACCAACAGCAGCAGAACTTAGATCTTTAACAGCTAGACTTCGTCAAGCTTATTTAGATTTCATGGTACCAAGTACAAAATATAACGCTTGGAAAAAAGTTGGTGGATATGGTAAATCAATAGTTTCATGGTCAAAACCAGAAAATATTGTTGTATTCGTATCTAATGCTATGGCTTCTATTTTAGATGTTGAAGTATTAGCTAGCGCATTTAATATGAGTAAAACTGATTTAATGGGAAGAGTTTACTATGTTGAGGACTTCGATTTAGTTGATGATGACGGCAGCGTTCAATTTGATGGATCAAATATTATCGCTTTAATATGTGATAAGAGATGGTTCAAAATTCGTGAAAAAGATATGTTCATGGATGAATTCTATAACGCCAACAACCGCTCATGGCAAAGTTACTTAAATGTAATTAAATGCTTCAATTATTCATTATTTGCTAATGCATTAATGTTAGTTAAAGCTTTACCTACATTAAATATTAGTTCAATGCAATTCAATGAAACTTCACCTACTGTAGTAGCTGATGAAAAAATCACATTACATATTACTACTACACCATTTAGTGCAACTCAAACAGTTACATTTACAAGTGGAACAGTAGGTAAAGCAACAGTAGAAAAAATTGATGATCGTACAGTTGAAGTTACAGGAAAATCTGCCGGTACAAGTGTAATTACAGCAACAGCCGGAGAAGTAACAGCAACAGTTACAGTTACAGTTACAGCCGCTGACGCTTAATAAAAATATAAATCCAAATAGGGATTAGGGATTATTCCCTAGTCCTTATTTTATTAATAAAAAAGAAAGGAGTGATATTATGTTAATTGTTCCAACTTCAAAAATAATCCTTTTAAAAAATCCGATTGAAATAGATTATATGAATGAACTTACCTTTTCAAGTTTAGAAGCTCAATATACATATTTTAGTGGCTTAACAAAATTAGAATGTGAAGGAGCTACTTATCAAAGAAAAGATGAAGTTGTAAGATTTCCTACTGATCCGAACATGGAAGGTATTACTTATGATGATTTGATACAATATAACTATTGTATGTATCAAAATGACAAATGGTCTAATAAATGGTTTTATGCTTTTGTTAAAGAAGTTACTTTCGATAATCCTGGTATGAGTTATATAACACTTGAAACAGATGTATGGCAAACTTGGATGTTTGATATAACATTAAAAAATTCTTTTATAGAAAGAGAACACGTTAATAGTGATCTTGTAGGTGAACATACAATTCCAGAAAACTTAGAAACAGGTGAATATGTAATAGATAATAAAATTAAAAAAGCCGGATATGGTTCTGATAATATATGCTTTATATTAGCAACTACAATGTACGCTTATATTCAAAATACAGGAACACAACAAGAACCTTATTGGGAATTAGTTGGTGGCAACGCCGCTATGTGCAATGTATATAACAGTAATTTATCAGGTTTAGAATATTTTTGGTATACTAATACAGCTAATGGAATAACAAGACTTCAAAATACTATTCAAGCTTATTGCAATAGCGGACAAAAAGAAGCTATTTATATGTTATTTGCTTGTCCAGATAGTTGCTTTGAAAAGGTACTTGAAAATCCAAATGAAGGATATTGGGGCTCAGTTAAACAGAAACAAGGAAGTTATAATAAAATGTTTAGTGATACTTATACTGCAAATATTACACGACCAACCACTTTAAACGGATATACTCCAAGAAATAAAAAATTATTAACTTATCCATATTGTTATTTATTGATGAATAATGGAGCTGGTGGAAATGCTGTTTATCATTATGAATTATTCAAAAATACTGACAATCTTATTTACTTTAAAATTGATCATGCGATTTGTCCCGGAGCTTCAATATTTTTAAGACCTTGGAAATATAAAACAACTAGTGATACTTATACAACAATGGATGGGCTTCCACTAGGTAAATTTCCAATGTGTTCATGGAATAGCGACGCTTATACCAACTGGATAACGCAAAATAGCGCTAATATTAAATTTGGATTACTTTCCCAAGGTTATAATGCTAGTGCAAATTTAGCTCAAAAAAATTTAGTAGGTATGGGAAGTAGTTTACTTGGTTTGGTTGGTAGTGTTATGGAATTATATAATAAACGTGATACTGCTACTCCACAAGCCGAAGGTAATCTAAATTCTGGTGATGTTATGTATTCTATGGAAGAAACAACTTTTACAGCATATCAAATGAGTATAAAACAAGAATACGCGACTATTATCGATAAATATTTTGATATGTTTGGATATAAAGTTAATAGCGTAAAACTTCCTAATATCTACGGAAGAACGAATTGGAATTATGTAAAAACAATAGGATGTAATATGCTTGGTGATATACCACAAGAAGATTTACAAAAAATAAAAGATATGTTTAATAACGGTGTTACTTTTTGGCATAATCCAAGTACATTTTTAGATTATTCTCAAAGTAATACAATTGTTAGCTAGAAAGGATAAATTATGATAAAAAATATAGGAAGAAAAAAAGATAGAAATAACTATAAATTTTTAGATAGTATGGAAATTAATAACGCTACATATATGGATTATTTAGCAAGATTTAGACGTATAGCTTTATCAATGTTCGAATGGGTTAACTTACCTAAAACAATGAATTCAAGATATTTAGAATTATGCTTATATTATAATGGTAAAGCAGCTTTATTAAAAGATAAAAAATATGGCTTTATTAATACAAAATGTGCTGGTACTGGTTATGTTAATATATATGGACTTCCAACTGAACTTAATTGTTATAGTTATTCATTTAATAGTAAAAGAAAACTTTATATTGGATTAAATCCATTTAATAATGAAGAAGAACGTGAAAGTAAAGAAAATGAAGAATGTATTTTAGTTCAAAATAATTGGGAAGCACTTCCAACAGTATCTAGTATGGAATTATTCGCATGGCGTATGTATAATGCTGAAAGAGTTTGTGATGTCAATATTACAGCCCAAAAAACGCCAGTCTTACTAATTGCTGATGAAACACAAAGATTAACCTTAGAAAACCTATACCAACAATATAATGGAAATCAACCTTTTATCTTTGGTGATAAAGACCAATTAGGTGATAAAACAATTAAATCAATTTCAACCGAAGCTCCATTTATAGCTGATAAAATAATGGAATATAAAAAAGAGATATGGAATGAAGCTCTTACATTTTTAGGAATTAATAATATTATGCTAGAAAAAAAAGAAAGATTAGTTACTGATGAAGCTAATTCTAATAATGAACTAATTAATCTTAACTTACAAAGTTTTTTAGCACCACGTCAGGAAGCATGTCGTCAATTTAATGATAAATTTGGATTAACAGGAACAGACAAAGAAATTTCTGTTCGTGTTAGAAGTGATTTATATAATATAATTAAAAAAGAAATGAGTATCACTAAAGATTATTTAAATGATCTAAATTTGGATGATTTATTTAATGAAAAAATTGCTGAAGAGGTGGTAGAAAATGGCTAAATATACTTTTGAATTAAGAGAATTATTTGAACCAATTAAATTTAATCCACCTATTTATACAAGAAGTCAAGTTGAAGATTTCTTTAAAGATTATGAACTTTCTGATTACTTAACGCAGGAACAAATTGATACGATTAATAGTGCTGGTATTTGGAATAAAGATAAACTAGCTCGTAAAATAGTTGATCATTATTATATGCGTGAAAGTGGTCTTGAAACTATTGGATTATTCAAGCATTATGCTAAAGTTTTAATGCAAGAATTAATGGAAGAATATTTACCTTTAATATATTCTGCAAGTATATATTATGATCCATTAGTAAACGTTGATTATACTGAAACATTTAATAGAACTGCTGACTCTGAAGGCGTTAGTAACTCTAGCTCAACAAATAATTCAAGTGGTTTAGTAGTAGGTTCTAATACACCACAAGGACAAATTAGTAAAAAAGGTATTTTACAAGGTAATTATGCTTCAAGTACTTCTGCTAATGAAAATGAAGCAAGTATAAAAGATAATACAACTACACAAGGAAATACTACTGAAGAATATCAAAAACGTGTTAAAGGTAATTCTGGTGTTTCTGCAACAGCTCAAAAAATGGTACTTCAATATCGTGAAAATATTATAGCTATTGATAAAAAGATTATAAAAGAATTAAATATATTATTCATGGGTCTTTATTAAAATAAGGAATTATGATATAATATTAATATAAGGAGATGATAAAATGAACGAAGAACTTGAAATAAATGTTAGAAAATTACGTCCATTTACAAGATTTATTTATACAATTGGTGAACTTCCAACAAGTTATTTGATGAGTATGACTTATGAAGAACAATTAATTTGGTTTTGTAATTATCTAGAAAAAACAGTTATACCAACTGTAAATAATAATGCAGAAGCAATTATCGAACTTCAAGAATATATAAAGAATTTAGATTTACAGGATGAAGTTAATAATAAACTTGATGAAATGGCAGAAGATGGAACTTTAGAAAATTTAATCGGTCAATATATACAACTTGCTACTACTTATGTCTATAATTCCGTTGCAGATTTAAAAACTGCTAATAATTTAATAGATGGTAGTTACGCAAGAACTAGTGGATTTTATACTTATAATGATGGTGGTGGAGCTTATTATAAAGTTCGTACACTTATTAATACTGATGTAGTTGATGAAATTACTTTAATAGCTTTAAATGATCCTACTTTAGTAGCTGAGTTAATACAAAAGGATGTTATGAGTGTTAAAATGTTCGGAGCTAAAGGTGATGGAGAAACTGATGATACAACTCCTATTCAAAAAGCATTTAATTATTGCCATAACATATTAATTAAAGATGGTGTTTATATGGTAAATGCTATAACTGGAGTAACTCCTCAAGATAATAGTTATATAAAACTAGTAAATGCTACTTTAAAAGCTATAACTAATAGCTCTACTAATTACCATGTATTATTTATTAATAACAATACTAATATTATTGTAGAGGGAGGAATTATAGCAGGAGAAAGATCAACTCACACAGGAGAAACAGGAGAATGGGGACACTGCGTTACAATTGCTAATAGTTCTAATATAACTCTAAAAAATATGATTTTAAAAGATGCATGGGGTGATGGCTTGTATATTAATAGAGGTGTTAATATAAACACTCAAAATCTTATTTGTGATAATAATCGTAGACAAGGAATCTCTGTTATTAGAGTAGATGGTTATCATTCTTTAAATGATAAACTTATTAATACTAATGGAACAGCTCCAGAAAGTGGAATAGATATAGAACCTAACACATCAGCTGATTTTATTAAAAATGTTATTTTAGAAAATTTATACACAGAAAATAATAATGGGTGTGGAGTAGATATCCATTTAGCTACTTTAGATTCTACAAGCGACCCTGTTTCTATTAAAGTAATAAATCATCATGATAAAGGAAGTATAACAGGAGAAAAAATAACACATCCTGCAACAATAAGACATTCAATAATAACTGAAAATGCTTTATTAGAAAATAACAATACAGGAATAAATCTTAGAGATTGCTTTGATAATGAAATAGATAAAGTTTTAATAATAAAACCTAAAATAATTAATTGTAATTACGATACAAGTATAACAGCTGCTTATGTATGTGGAATTGGATGTTATACAACAAATGGAGATACAACTGATAAATTAGGCGGAGTTAGTATAATAGAACCTTTTATAACTAGTATGATTCAAACAAATAGACGAGGAATAACCTTTTATGATACAACAAATACTAATAGATGTAATAATATAGATATTATAAATCCGTTAAATAAACAAGCAAATTTATCTCTTGCTATTTATGGTGATAATATAAAATTTACTGATATTTATGAAAAATATAAATATAAAGGTAATTACTCTATGAATATACAATCAAGTGAACTTTATTCTATTTTTAGTAATATCAACTTTACAAGTTCAAGAACTTTAACATTATACGAAACATTACCTATTGGATACAAAGTATCATTTATTAATGAAAAACTAAATTATAGAATATCTATACAAATGCCAGCAAATGATTATATAAGATATTTTAATACTAGTACAGGAAATAAAATTAATCTTGATAGTATGAATTCGTTAATAACTATGGAAAAAATAGCTGATCATGAATGGATAGTAACTAACCTTATAGGAACTGTTAATATTGCAACCGAATAAAAAGAAGTTAAAATTATAAACTAGGTAACGTGTATTACGAGAGTGTTAAAATAAAGAACGTAATACAAGAGCTTTTAAGGATGTGCTTGACTAGATAGTTCACAGACAATTGTTTAAGGCTTTTAGAGACGAGTTTTCTCGAGATTTGAT